>NZ_JBITDT010000039.1:0-1067 GCF_044454415.1 Micromonospora sp. NPDC051543 | reverse complement strand
CACGACGTCGTCGGTGCCGTCACCGTCGACGTCACCCGAGGCCATCCGATCGCCGACGTTGGCGAGGTCGAAGGAACTCTCACCCTTGTAGTCGGCGGTGCGTGAGAAGGTGGAGCCGGTCGAGCGCCAGCGGTGGATGGTCATCGTGCCGTCGCCGTCGTCGTGCCCGAGCGCCGGCGCCTTCCGCCCGACCCCGCCACCGGCGAGCGCCCGTAGCTGAGCGAGCGTGCCGTTGAACACGTCCCGATCGACGCCGCCGGGCACACCCGGCACGCTGCCGCTGGAGGTGTACTGCCACAGCGTGAAGCGCGACCACCCCGACGGCAGGCTGCCGGGCGTGTCGGCGTACCGGGAGTGGAACAGCGGGTAGCTGCCGAAGGCGGTGGTGTTGCCGGTGCAGGGATTCCACCAGTTCGGGTTGGTGTAGATCATCGCCTGCTGGCCGGTGCGGACCTTGACCTCGTCCAGGAACTGGCTGATCCAGGAGACCATCGCGCCGGTCGACAGCCCGAAACAGGTCGGTTGGCTGGACGACCATTCGATGTCCAGCATCGGCGGCAGGGTGGTGCCGTCGGCGCTGTACCTGCTGACCTCGACCAGGCGGGCCGCCTGGCCGCGCGGGTCGCCCTGGTCGGGCCGACCGAAGTGGTACGCGCCGAAGTAGATGCTGTTGGCGCGGGCGCCACCGCGGTTGGTGAGGTACGTCGGGTCGGTGTAGTCGGTGCCCTCGGTCGCCTTCGCGTAGGCGAAGTCGATGCCGGAGTCGGCGACCGACTCCCAGTTGATCGTGCCCTGGTAGTGCGAGACGTCGATGCCGGTGACGGAGTAGCCATTTGGTGCGGCGTGCGCTGGTACCGGATTCAGGGCGAGGGCGACCAGCGGGAGGGCGACCAGGGCGACCGCACGGGTACGCCATGTGCCGATGCGCATGCTGCTGTCCTGTCTATGGAATGTCGGCCCGTCCGGGCCGGTGCGGGCGGAAGCGGTGGTGGGGCCGTGGGGGGGGGGGGGGGGGCGGGGCGCCCCCCCCCAACCCGGCCACCACGTAGCGGCTACCTGGGACCGCC
>NZ_JBITDT010000038.1:0-1090 GCF_044454415.1 Micromonospora sp. NPDC051543 | reverse complement strand
GGCGGGCTCAACCGGTGGTTGCAACATTCAGGAGTTGGGCCATTTTTTCGCCGGGGGTGGCCCAGCTCAGGGTCATGCGGGGGCGGTCGTTGAGTTCGTCGGCGACGTGGTCGAGTCCGGCTTGATCGATGGTGGTGAAGTCGAATTGGCCTTTGGGGAAGTACTGGCGTAGCAGTCCGTTGGTGTTCTCGTTGCTGCCGCGTTGCCAGGGGCTGTGCGGGTCGCAGAAGTAGACCGGGCAGTCGGTGGCGATGGTGAAGTCACGGTGCCGGGCCATCTCGACGCCCTGGTCCCAGGTCAGCGAGGCCCGTAACCGTTGCGGGAGCCAGGTCATCGCGGCGGCGAGCTGGGACACGACGTGTTCGGACACCTTGCCCTCGGGCAGCGCTACCAGGATCACGAACCGGGTAGCGCGTTCCACCAGAGTGGCGATCGCGGAACCACCACGTCCACCGCGACGTACCCCTTCGAGCAGGTCACCCTCCCAGTGCCCGGGCACCGCCCGGTCAGCGACCTGCGCCGGCCGGTCCGCGATACGCAGATCAACCCACGGTCGGGCCGAACGCACCGCCCCAGCGCTGGCCGCCCGGGCACGGCGAGCGGCCCGACCCGAGCGCAACGCCACCTGCCGCGTCAACTCCGCGCGCAGATTACCCCGCGCCTGCAGATAGATCGCCTGGTAAATCGTCTCGTGCGACACCCACATCTCCGGCGTGTCCGGGAACTGCACCCGCAGCCGAGCACTGATCTGCTGCGGCGAACGACGTCGCCGCAGCATATCCAGCACCACCTCCCGCAACGGCCCGTCACTGGCTAACCGCGGCGCCCGACCAGGGCGGCTATGTCGCAGAAACGACGCCCACTGCGCCTTCGACGGCTGATACCGCTGCCCATAACGCTCGAACCAACCCACCTCCCGCGAAATCGTCGACACCGACCGCCCCAACCTGCGCCCGATCGACCGCAACGACTCACCCGCTGCCCGACCCAACCCGATCTGCTCCCGCTCCAACGCACTCAACCTCGACGCCATAACCACCCCAACGACAACCACCAACAGGGGGTGTTGCAACCACCGGTTGAGCCCAAG
>NZ_JBITDT010000037.1:0-1143 GCF_044454415.1 Micromonospora sp. NPDC051543 | reverse complement strand
GGCGGGTTCGACCGGTCCGTGCAAGTGATCGTTGATCACGGTACGGACCGGTCGAAGGAGTTTGGGTGGCGCGAGCGCATGTGTTGACTGCGGGTCATCGGCAGGTGATCGAGCATCTGTGGGGTCAGGGGTCGACGTTGACGCAGATCGCAGCGGCGATCGGGGTGGGACTGTCGTCGGTGTGGCGGGAGGTGCAGCGGGGGAACTCGTCGCGGCATGGGGTGAAGAACCCGCTCGGTCCGGTGCGTGGTGGCTTGTATCGGTGGGGGTATCAGGCTGACTGGGCGCAGCGTAAGGCCGATGCGCGGCGGCGCCGGCCGAAGCCGCGGGTGTTGAGTCAGCCTGGGCCGTTGCGCTCGACGGTGGTGCAATGGCTGGGTGAGCGGTGGTCGCCGCGGCAGATCGTCGCGCGGTTGCGGCGTGAGTTCCCGGATCAGCCGGAGATGAGGGTGTCCCACGAGACGATCTATCAGTCGATCTACCTGCGGGCGCGGGGCAGCCTGCGGGAACTGGTCGATGACGCGTTGCGCAGCCGACGGCAGCAACGTCGTTCACAGTCGCGCGCGGCGCAGGCCGCCCGCCGGGCGATCCGGGGGCGGCCGTGGGTCACCGAGGACGTTCACATCAGTGCCCGGCCTGCCGAGGTGCAGGACCGGGCGGTGCCGGGCCATTGGGAGGGCGACCTGCTGATCGGCCGTAACGGCACCTCAGCGATCGTCACTCTGGTCGAACGCACGACCCGTTACGCGCTGCTCGGCGCCCTGCCCGTGGACCGGACCAGCCCTGAAGTACTGGCCGTGGTCCGCGCCCAGCTCGCCCAGCTGCCCCGACACCTGGCCCGCTCGCTGACCTGGGACCAGGGCGCCGAACTGGCCGAGCACACCACCTTCACGCTGGCCACCGGCTGCGCCGTCTACCTGTGCGATCCGCACAGCCCGTGGCAACGGGGCAGCAACGAGAACACCAACGGCCTGCTCCGTCAATACTTCCCCAAAGGCAAGACCGACTTCCGCACCATCAGCCAGAGCGACCTCGACACCGTCGCAATCCAACTCAACGGCCGCCCCCGCCAGACCCTGGGATGGGACACTCCCGCAGAAGCCCTTGATCGGCTACTGCTTGCACCGACACCCTGAACCCGCC
>NZ_JBITDT010000036.1:0-1504 GCF_044454415.1 Micromonospora sp. NPDC051543 | reverse complement strand
CAACGCCGTTCAGTTAGGCGTTTGGTGTGGTCGTCAAGGGTCGGGGCTGATGATGTTGATGTTGGTGGTGGCTTGGTAGCTGCGTCGGTCGATGGTGGGGCCGCGGGCTTGGTATTTGCTGTTTGAGCGTTTGATCATGCGGGTTTTGGTGCGTAGGCGGCGTTCGGGTAGTAGGTGGGCCAGGACGTTGGCGCCGATGACGCCGACCAGGTCGATGGCGGTGTCGGCGATGACGCCGGCGGCGTGCACGATCTGGTCGCGGGCGGTGTTCAGGGCGGTGGTGAAGCTGGCGCGGTCGGGGTCTGTGCCGGGTTGGCTGTCGGTGGCGTCGACCATCGCGGTTCGTAGTAGTTGATAGACGCTGAGCAGGGCGTAGATTTCTTGCTGGATGCCGTCGGGGGTGCGGGCGCGTAGGACTCGTCCGCCCAGGATCGAGGATTTGAGTTCGAGGTAGGCGGTCTCGATTTCCCAGCGCTGGTGGTAGAGCCGGATCAGTTCGGCGCTGGGATGGGCGTGCGGGTTGAGCAGTGTGGTGATGAGCCGGTAGCCGCTGGTGTGGGTGCCCGCGGTGGTGGTGATGCTGATCTGCGCGTCGATGACCCGGATCGGCAGCCCGCCGATGATGGAGGAGAAGGATCCGTCGCGGTGGCGGCGCAGGGTCGGTAGTTTGCGGCCGGTCTTGCAGCGGATCAGCAGGTGCGCGCCGGTGGCGGCCAAGGTGATGATCAGGTCTGCGCCGGCGTAGTTTCGGTCGGCCAGCAGCAGCATCCCGGGGCGCAGACTGCGGCAGAGGTGGCGGGCCTGGTCGAGTTCCCCGACGCTGACCGGGTCGAACACGGCGTCGATCACTGAGCGGGTGCCGCAGGACAGCAGGGCGCTGAGCCGTAGTTGCGGA
This sequence comes from Micromonospora sp. NPDC051543, assembly GCF_044454415.1. NCBI lineage: Bacteria > Bacillati > Actinomycetota > Actinomycetes > Micromonosporales > Micromonosporaceae > Micromonospora > Micromonospora sp. NPDC051543. The sequence continues at coordinate 609 of NZ_JBITDT010000036.1, read as the reverse complement.
TAGCCGGAACCGCCGTGGTTGCAGCGTTGTTTGGTAAAGCGGCCCCTGTTGGCGGCCGAGTCCGCGACCGTCAGGAGAGTCCCGTCGACCACGGTCAGTAGCAAACCCCGCCAGCGCACCTGAGCGGCGCTGGTGACGGCCGGCCCGCGCAACAGATCGAACAGGGCCTGCACCGGTTGCGGACCGAGACGTTGCCGGGCTTGGCGCAGGGCGCTGCCGGTGGGCGCCACGAGCGGCAGGCCGGACAACCCGCTGGTCAGCTTGGACCACACCTGCCGGTATCCGAGTTCGGCGAACAGGCATCCCGCGAGCAGCAGATACATCACGACCCGGGCCGGCAACAGCCGAACCCGTGACTGCGTTCGCCTGGTCACGGCCAGGACATCATCGACCATCTCGAACGGCACCAGCCGAGTCAGCTCGCCCAGATGACCCGGCGCGAACACCCCCGCGGCTACCCTCACCGTCCGAGTTATGGCAATCTGATCAGCCAGCGGAGCTCCAGGTTCAAGGGCGTCTTAGAGTGACCACCCTCTATACCGGAGCTCCGCTGCTTCGTCTCCACGACACGCTTGACAGCCCACCGAAACGCCTAACTGAACGGCGTTG
>NZ_JBITDT010000035.1:0-8316 GCF_044454415.1 Micromonospora sp. NPDC051543 | reverse complement strand
CCCGCTTAATATAACAATCAACTCCTAATAATAGTCCCCCCCCCCCTTCCCCCCCCAAAAAAAAGCCAACCATCGGCGGGTGACCACCGCCCGACCTCGTCGATCATGGAGTCGTGGTGCCGGTTCTGGGGGTTGACGGGCGTTTTGTCGCCCACCACAACTCCATGATCGACGGGCTGGGGCGGGCGCGCGGGCGCGCGGGCGCGGGCGCGCGGGCGCGGGCGCGAGGGTGGGTTAGAGGGCTAGTCGGACTGCTGCGGTCAGGACCAGTTGGGCCAGGGAGGCGGGGACCAGGACCAGCCAGCAGAGGCGCTGGAGTTGGTCCTCGCGCAGGCGGGGATAGGAGACCCGAAGCCAGATGATTACGAAGGCCACGGCGGCGATCTTGAGCAGGGTCCAGAGCCAGCCGAGCTGGTCATCGGCGAACGGTCCCTGCCAACCGCCCAGGAACAGCACCGTGGTCAGCGCGGCGATCACCACGATGCCGACGTACTCGGCGAGCAGGAAGAACGCGAACCGCAGGCCCGTGTACTCGGTCATGTAACCGAACACCAGCTCCGAGTCGGCCACCGGCATGTCGAACGGTGGCCGGCGGATCTCGGCCAGCCCGGCGACGAAGAAGATGATCATCGCGGGCGCCTGCCAGAGCAGCCACCAGGGCTGCCACGCCTCGACGATGCCGGACAGGCTGAGCGTGCCCGCCGCCATCGCCACCGACGCGGCGGCCAGCACCAGCGGCAGCTCGTAGCCGAGGAGCTGGGCGGCCCCGCGCAGCCCGCCGAGCAGGCTGTACTTGTTGGCCGACGCCCACGCCGACATGAGCACCGCCACCACACCGATGCCGACGACGGCCAGCACGAAGAACAGGCCGATGTCCAACGGTTGCCCGACCAGGTCGTTCGGGCCGAGCGGAATGACCAGCAGCACCAGCAGGTAGGGCACCAGCGCCACAGCGGGGGCCAGCCGGAACACCGCCCGGTCCGCCTCGCGCGGGGTGATGTCCTCCTTCTGCACGAACTTCACACCGTCCGCCACGAGCTGCGCCCAGCCGTGGAAACCGCCCGCGTACATCGGGCCGAGCCGGCCCTGCATGTGCGCCATCACCTTGTGCTCGGCCTGACCGACCAGCAACGGCAGGGTGAGGAACGCGACCACCACGCCGCCGATCCGGAGCACCAGCTCCACCCAGAGCGGCATCAGCGCGTACCCCCGTCGTCGTCGCTGTCGTCGCGCGCCGCCGGGTCCGCGACCGGCTCGGGCCGCGCGGACCCCGCCGGGCCGTCGGCGACGCCGGCAACCCGGGGAGTACGCGCCGGACGGGCCCCCGGAGCGGGCCGCGCCGGACGGTCACCGGCTGGTCGGGCCGGGGTGCCGCCGCGCGGCCCCTCCCCTACGCCACCCGCGCCGGCCGGGGTGGGCGTCGTCCCCCACTCGCCCGGAGCGGGCACGCCCGGCGGGCGGATCGGCCGGCGGCCACCGCCGGCCTCCGACTCACCCGGTTCCTTGGCGCCGGGCCAGGGCTTCGCCACCCTCGATGCGAGTACGAACTCCTTGCGCAGCGGATTGCCCTCGAACTCCGGCGGCAACAGCAGCGGTCGCAGCTCGCCGTGCCCGGCGAAGTCGATGCCGAACATCTCGTGGGTCTCCCGCTCGTGCCAGGCGGCGCCGGGGTAGATGCCCACCACCGAGGCCACCGAGGGCGCGTCGCGGGGCACCCGGGTGCGCAGCAGCACGCCGTGCCGCAGCCGCGTCGACCAGAGGTGCGCGACCACGTCGAAGCCCTCGGCCAACTCGTCGACGGCCGACAGCCAGTCGAAGAAGTCGCAGGCCAGCTCGGTGTCGTCGCGGGCGGCGCGGACGGCGGCCGACCAGCTCGCCAGCGGTACGTCGACGGTGGCCCGGGCGAACCGTTGCCCGCCGGAGACCGACGCGGTCACCTCGACCGGCGCGAGCAACGCGACCAGCCGAGCGCCGACCTCTTCTGACGTCATGCCGCTGATCCTAGGGTCTGTTTCCGGAGGGCGGTCGAGCCGAGGCGAGGTCCGGGCGGCGATCCGGCAAGGCGCGGTGGCCTCCGGTGACCTTCCGGCTTTACCGGGCGGTGGTCCCGCCCACGGGGAAAGATGAGGGCGTGCGCGCTGTGACGGTGAAACCCGGGCAAGCCAACTCGCTGAGCCTCGTCGAGGATCAGCCGGAGCCGGCGTCCGAGGAGGGCGCTGTCCTGGTCGAGGCCCTGGCAGTGGGCATCTGCGGCACCGACCACGAGATCATCGCGGGCGACTACGGCGAGGCGCCGCCGGGTGCCGATCGGCTCGTCATCGGGCACGAGTCGCTGGGACGGGTGCTCGACGACCCGACCGGCACCCTGCAACCCGGCGACCTGGTGGCCGGCATCGTCCGGCATCCCGACCCGGTGCCCTGCCCCAACTGCGCGGTCGGCGAGTGGGACATGTGCCGCAACGGTCAGTACACCGAGCACGGCATCAAGGCGCTGCCCGGTTTCGCCCGGGACCGTTGGCGGATCGAGCCGGAGTTCGCGGTCAAGCTCGACCCGGCGCTGGCCCAGGTCGGCGTGCTGTTGGAGCCGACCAGCGTGGTGGCGAAGGCGTGGGACCACATCGAACGGATCGGGCACCGGGCCGAGTGGCAGCCGCAGACCGTCCTGGTGACCGGTGCCGGGCCGATCGGGCTGCTGGCGGCGCTGCTCGGCGCCCAGCGCGGGCTCACCGTCCACGTGCTGGACCGGGCCACCGACGGGCCGAAGCCGGAGCTGGTCGCCGGGCTGGGCGCCACCTACCACGCGGTGCCGGTCAACGACCTGCCCTTCGAGCCGGACGTGGTGATCGAGTGCACCGGCGCGCCCACGGTGGTCCTGGACGTCATGTGCAAGGCCGCGCCGAACGGGATCGTCTGCCTGGCCGGGGTGTCCAGCGGCGGCCGGAGCATCGACTTCGACGCCGGGGCGCTCAACCGGGCGCTGGTGCTGGAGAACAACGTGGTGTTCGGCTCGGTGAACGCCAACCGGCGGCACTGGAACATGGCAGCCCAGGCCCTCTCGCGCGCCGACCAGGTCTGGCTCTCCTCGCTGATCACCCGGCGGGTGCCGGTGAACAGGTACGCCGACGCGTACACGGCCGGGCCGGACGACATCAAGGTCGTCCTGGAATTCGCCTCGTGAACCGGTCAGATCCCCGGTAGCCGGCCGTTGCGGAACAGGTCCACGAAGAGCTGGTGGTCCTGCCGGGCGCGCACCCCGTACGCGTGCGCGAACTCCACCAGATGGGTGACGAACCCCGACTCGTCGGCGTCCACGGCAGCGACGATCGCCTCCTCGGTGGAGTAGTCCACGAGGTCGTGGCTCGACTCGTCGTCGGCGACCGAGTGCATCCGGGCCACCGCCCGGCCGAGGTCGGCCAGCACCCCGGTCAGCTCGTCCGGCTCGTTCACATCGGCCCAGTCCAGATCGCCGGCGTACGGGGAGACCTCGGCGACCAGTTGACCCGCCCCGTCCAGCTCGGTGTAACCCAGCCACGGGTCGGCGTGCGCCTGCAACGCGCGCTGCGACTCGGCGGTCCGGTGACCCTGGTGCCGGAAGTAGCCGGCCACCGACTCGTCGGTGCTGTAGCGGGCCACCGCCGGGACCTGCGCCTGCTTCATGTAGATCAGCACGTCGTTCTCCAGCGCCTGCGTGTGCCCCTCCAGCAGCAGGTTGTACGACGGCAGCCCCGCCGAGCCGATGCCCACGCCCTTGCGCAGCACCACGTCCTTGATCCGGGCGGCCCCCGGACGCAGCCGGGCGGTGGCGGCGGGCAGGGTCTCCAGGTACTCCTCGAAGGCGGCGAGCACCCGGTCCCGGGTCGTGGCGTCGACCTCGAAGATGCCGTCGGCGACGGAGAACCGCCGCTCGTAGTTGTCGACGGTGGTCTGCGCGGCGAGCAGTTCGACCCTCGTGTTGAGGCGGGCCTGCTGGAGCACCCGACGCAGCACCCCGTCGGCGTTGTCCAGGGTGATCGAGCCGATGGCGTCGTCCCCGCCGGCGGCGATCGCCCGCAACTCGGTCAGGTAGGCGCGGGCGAAGCCGGTCACCAACTCGTCGATCACCGTGTCGGAGAGTGCCTTGCTGTAGCCGAGCAGCGCCACGCTGGCCACGAACCGCCGCAGGTCCCAGGTGAACGGCCCGACGTACGCCTCGTCGAAGTCGTTGACGTTGAACACCAGTTGCCCGGACGCGTTCATGTACGTGCCGAAGTTCTCCGCGTGCAGGTCGCCGTGGATCCACACCCGGCCGGTCCGCTCGTCGAGGAACCGGTCGTCGGCGAAGTCACCCCGCTGGTCGGCGTAGAACAGCGCGGCGCTGCCCCGGTAGAAGGCGAACGGCGACGCGGCCATCTTGCGGAACTTGCGACGAAAGGCCGCCGGGTCGACCGCCATCGACGCGCCGAACTCCGCGCTGAGCACATCGATGATGTGGTCCGAGCGCTGGTCCCCTGAGCTGCTCATAGTCCGCAGGCTAGCCGGCCGGGTCCAGCACGGGCCGGCAGAACGGGGTGGCAGATCGGGAATCCATCGATCATGCTGTCTGCGTCACGCGCGGGGGCCCGGACACCACGGTCACGTCGGCCGATCGCTGCTGCCATGGGCGGCAGCAGGTCCCCCGCCGGGCGTCGACCACGGAGGACCAGATACACGTGTTCAAAAAAACGGGGACCCTGCTCACCGCCGCACTGCTCGGCCTCACCGCCACGATCGGTGGGGCCGGACCGGCCGCCGCCGCACCGGCGGACGCCGCCGGAGGCACCGTGTCGGTGGGCAGACTGATCCTGGAGCCGACCGAGCGGGGCTATCTGGACAGCCTCCCGGTGACCGTGACCAACACCGGCAGCGAGACCGACTACTTCTACCTGACGCTGCGCGAGCCGGTCCCGGGCGCGTTCCAGGACACGGACAGCCGCTGCGACTGGTTCGGGGCGATGGAGGAGAACCGGCGGGTCTTCGACTGCTCCCTCTCGAACAACTGGGCCTACCTCGCCCCGGGCGAGAGCCGCACGGTCACGCTGGACTTCCACGTGCTGGCCACCCCGCAGGCGTACCCGATGAGCATGACCGGAGGCCGGCTCGCGGTCTCCTCGATCAACGGTGGCCTGATTGCGGAGAGGTCACTCACTGCGCTGTTCCGATCCACGACCGGGTCGCTGGTCCGCCCCCGGCCGTACGTCCAGGACGCCCAGCCGGACGCCGCCATCGACTCGGTGGGCCCGGTGACCCTCGACCCGGAGGGCAGCGGCTACCTCTACCTACCGGTGACCGTGCGGTACAAGGGGGACGCACCGCACGTCGGCCTCACCGTCACGGCCAGCCCGCTGCCCGCCGGGTCGCGCATCGAATACACCCTTCCGTCGACGGGGCCGGCCCTCTCGGACCACGCCTCGGTACCGGGGCAACGGATGATGCCCGGCGAGGTGCGTAGCTTCGGGTTGATCATCACCCCGCCGACCGATCCGGCGGATGCTCAAGACGTCATCACCCTGGCGTTGACGACCAACTGGTTCCCGTCAGGCCCGGACGCCGACCCCAGCGACAACACCGCCCAGACCACGCTGGCCATCGCGGCCACCAGCTGATCGCCACACGGCAGAGCCGTCGCTCGGACTCGTCCGGGCGGCGGCCCCACCGTTCGTCAGCCCGCGCTGGGTGGACGTACGGGTGGGGCGGTGAGGGAGTCGACCGAGCGCGGGGCGCTGGCCTCGGCGGGCGCGGCGAGCAGGTCCCGCTGCGGCACTCCGCCGATGCCGGACTGCTCGGCGGCGATCTTCTCCTGAAGACGCAGGATGCCGTGCAGCAACGCCTCCGGGCGGGGCGGGCAGCCGGGCACGTAGACGTCGACCGGGATGAGCTGGTCGACGCCCTTGGTCACCGAGTACGAGTCCCAGTAGGGGCCGCCGCAGTTGGAGCACGCGCCGAACGAGATGACGTACTTCGGCTCGGGCATCTGGTCGTACAGCCGCTTGATGGCCGGGGCCATCTTGTCGGTCACCGTGCCGGAGACAACCATGAGGTCGGCCTGTCGGGGGCCGTGGGCGAACGGGATCACGCCGAGCCGGATGAAGTCGTGCCGGCCCATGCTGGTGGCGATGAACTCGATCGCGCAGCAGGCCAGGCCGAAGTTGAACACCCAGAGCGAGTAGCGGCGCCCCCAGTTCAGCACGAACCGGATCGGCTCACCGAGCACTGCCGGTAGCTGCACGGACGTCCCCTCTCCTCACCTCACAGTGAATCACAGCCGGCTGTCACGGACCGGACAGGCAACCCCACCGGTCCCGACCGCAACCGGCGGGCACAGCCGAGTGTGTGACCGGTGCTGGCGAACACGCCGCCGGCGGTCACCACGGGGAGGACGAGTGCTTGTGACAGGAGAAGTACGGGTGGGCGGGCCGCCACCCGACCCACCGGGAAGCCCTCTCGCCGCGACCGCCGAACTGGTCTTCGACGACTTCTACCACGCCCACTTCCGATCGCTGGTGGCGCAGCTCACCGCGTACACGGGTGATCGTGGGCAGGCGCAGGACCTGGTTCAGGAGGCGTTCTGCCGGGCGTACGCGAACTGGGGTCGGCTCGCCCGGTACGACGACCCGCTGGCCTGGGTACGCCGGGTCGCCTGGAACCTCGGCCACAACCGCTGGCGGCGGCTGCGGACCGCACAGGCCTGGCTGCTGCGGCAACGGGAGACACACGTCGCCGAGCCGAGCCCGGACCGGGTCGCCCTCGACACCGCGTTGGCCAAGTTGCCGCCGAAGCAGCGCCGGGCCGTCGTACTGCACTACCTCGCCGACCTGACGGTCGCCGAGATCGCCGCCCAGGAACGGGTCGCCGAGGGGACCGTCAAGTCCTGGCTGCACCGGGGACGGGCGGCCCTCGCGACGCACCTGCGCGACACCACCGAGGAGGTGCGAGATGTCTGATCAGGAGATCCTCGACCTCGCCGAAGAGTTCGCCCACTACCGCCGTACCGTGCTGGAGGAGGTCGAGGTGCCCGGGCCGGCCGCCGTGCGGCGGACGGCGCGAGGCCGCGGTCGTCGCCGGTTCGCCACCACCACCGCGACGGTGCTCGCGCTGTTCGGCGGGGCCGCCCTCGGGTACGCGACGATGAACGGCCCCGATCGCGAGCCGGGGCCGGTGGATCCCACGTCCGCGCCGTCCGCCAGCCCGTCGGCGACCGCGACGGCCAGTGCGACGGCCACCCCGTCGACCACGGCCTCGAGCAGCGCGGCCAGCCCGACCCGTGCGGCCCCGGACGGCCGGATCAGCCGAGGCCAACTGCTCGCCGCGACCGTGTCGCTGCCCGCCTGGACAACAGTGGCGGACTGCCCGAGCGGCCGGGTGCGACTGGGCGCCGAACCAGCCCGGGACGACGTCAACGAGCTGGTGACACTCGACCACGGCGACCTGGACGGTGATGGCGCGACCGAGACGGTCGCCCTGGTCCGCTGCGTGTTCGGCACCCGTGGGCCGTTCCAGGTGGTCGCGTTCGACCGGGACGCGGCGGGCCGGGTCGTCACCCTCGGCCGGGTGACCGGCACCGCCTCCCCCACTCCCGGTTGGGTGACCGCCCTGGACGTACGCGACGACGGCGAGGTCCGGGTCGAGGTGCTCGACGTCGCGCCCGGCGGCGGCTGGCCGGAGAAGAACTCCCAACGGCAGTGGCGCGGGTACCGCTGGACCGGTGACGCGTTCGAGCAGGTGTCCGGCCCGACCTCGTTCGGTCCCAACCCGCGCTCGACGGACCTGTCCGTCACCGCCACCGACCTGGTGTTGACCGCCGCGGCGGACGGTTCCCGGTCAGGTGAGATCACCGTACGGATCCGCAACGAAGCGGATCGGACGGCACCCGAGGCGGTCCTGACCATGGAGCTGCCGAAGGCCCTGCGACCCGTCGGGGACGGCTGGACGGGCTGCGACATCGAGACGGGGAGCACCGTGCGGGTGTCCTGCCGCCTGAGCGCCGTACGGGGGCACAGCGAGGTGCGGCGGACCCTGGAACTGGGGGTGGCCAGCGGGGCCAGCCTCCCGTCGGGACAGGCGTCGTTGCGGATCTGGCCAGCGGACCCGGACTGGGACCCCTGGCTGGACAACGACGACAGCGACAACGAGTCGACATTCGACTATCGCTGAAGGCGCGCGGGGGGGGGGGGGGGGGGCCCCCCCCCCCCCCCCCCCCCCCCCCCCCCCCCCCCCCCCGACCCCCCCCCCCCCCCCCCCCCCCCCAAAAAACCCCAAAACCCCCCCCCCCCCCCCCCCGCCCCCGGCGCGCCCCCCCCC
>NZ_JBITDT010000034.1:0-13155 GCF_044454415.1 Micromonospora sp. NPDC051543 | reverse complement strand
CCCGCAGTCAACACATGCGCTCGCGCCACCCAAACTCCTTCGACCGGTCCGTACCGTGATCAACGATCACTTGCACGGACCGGTCGAACCCGCCGCCGGATCCTGACGCAAACTTCTTGATCACCGGGCGGAGCGGGGCCGGAGCGGGGCCGGAGCGGGGCCGGGTGGGGGTGGGGTGGGGGGTTAGGGGAGGTGGGTGGTGGCTTGGCGGCCGGCTGCTGCTGCTGCCAGGAAGTAGGCGTGGTCGGCGTCCAGGGGGCGGCCCATGGTGGACAGGGGGACGGGGCTGGCGCGCAGCGCGGCGTCGAGGCCGGCGGTGGACACCTTCACGATCCGGTGGCGGGCCGCCAGCGGCGCCAGGGCCGCGTCGACCTCGGCCGCCAGGGCCGGGTCCAGGTCGTCGGGCACCACCAGCTCCGCCGGGGCGAGCGCCACCCGGCCGTACGCGGTGAGGCTGTGGTGCGACACGCCGTTGTGCCGGGGGCGGGGGTCGGCCTCGGAGATGCGCAGCGAGCCGACCGGCCGCCCGCCGAGCGTGGCGATCGCGTTGACCGCCTCACCGACGGCGACGCCGGAGAATCCCCACCGGGTGCCGGTGCCCAGGTTGCCGGGGCCCTGCGCCACGATCGCCACGTCGGCGCGCAGCACGTGGCGGGCGGCGAGCAGACCGCCGTGCAGGGTGGTGGCCTCCAGGTCGCCGCCGAACGCCTGCCCGACGGTGATCGTTCCGGCCAACTCGTCGCGCAGCCCGGCCAGGGTGCGGGAGAACCAGGCCGGCAGCGCCCCACCGTCGGTGAGCAGGTACGCGACCCGCGCCCCCGGAGCGTCGGCCCGGATGCCGGCCAGGATCGCCGGCAACGCCGAGTGCAGGTCGGCGGTGACCACGGGCATTCCGCCCAGGTCGTCGGCGTCGGCCAGCACGGCCCGGTGCGGGGACGCCTCCTCGTCGACGCCGAGCAGGATCGGCTGCAACGGCGTGTAGCGGGCCTTGACGAGATGCCCGGCGTCGCGGGTGTCGCCGGCGTCCGGCGGGTCCGGGGGCAGCCGGTCCGGCACCGCCACCACGAGGGCGTACCCGCCGGTGCCCAGCCCCATCAGCAGCGCGCCGGCGTTGAGCACCACCCGGTCGCCGGGCTCGGGCGTGCCGACCAGCTCGGGATAGGCCAGCGCCCGCATGCGCGTGCCGTCGGGCAGGTCGACGTCGAGTTCCACCGCCCCGGTCCACTGCCGTCGCAGCGCCGCCACCGTCCCCGTACGCCATCGCACCATGACGGGCACGCTAGCCGCGCGGGCGCGGCGGAGCGCGACCGGGTGCGATCAGGCCGGCGAGTCGCCGGGGTCGACGGCCTGGGTGTGCCGGGCGTTTCCGGTGGCCCCGGGCTGTGAGCGGGTCGGGTCGAGGAAGACGAACCGGATCTCCGGGTACCGCTCGGTGAGCCGCCGCTCGGCCTCGTCGGCGGTGGCCTCGATCTGCGCGCCGGTGGCGTCGTCGCGGAAGTCGACCTTCGCGGCGACGAGGATGTCGTCCGGGCCGAGCTGCATGGTCAGCAGGGTGTCGATGCGTTCCACCTCGGGCAGTTCGGCCAGCTCCTGCTCGATCTCCCGGCGCAGCCGCTCCGGGACGGCCCGGCCGACCAGCAGTGACAGGTTGTTGCCGGCGAGGATCCCGGCGACGGTCAGCAGCAGCAGGCCGATGAGGATCGACGCGACGCCGTCCCACACCTCGTCGCCGGTGGCGTGCGACAGGCCGACGCCGAGGCCCGCGAGCACCAGGCCGATCAGGGCCGCGCTGTCCTCCAGGAAGACGGCCTTGACGGTGGTGTCGGCGGTGAGCCGCAGGAACCGTCGCGGGGTGGTCTGCCAGCGCTCGGACTCGCGCCGGACCTGCCGGACGGCCCGCGCCAGCGAGATCGACTCGATGACGAACGAGACCGCCAGCACGATGTACGAGACGAGGTAGTCGCCGCTGTGCTCGTGCACGAGGATCGTGGTGACGCCGTGGGTGACGGCGAAACCGGCGCCGGCCACGAAGGTGAACATCGCGGCGAAGAACGCCCAGACGTAGCTCTCCTTGCCGTACCCGAAGGGGTGCCGTTTGTCGGCCGGCCGGGCCCCCCTGCGCAGCGCCTGGAACAGCAGCACCTCGGTGGTGGTGTCGGCGACCGAGTGCGCCGCCTCGGACAGCATCGCGGCCGACCCCGAGATCAGCCCGGCGACCAGCTTGGCGACCGCGATGGCGAGGTTGGCGACGCCCGCGACGACCACGGTGCCGACGCTCTCGCTCTCGGTCTTCATCCCGGCTTGCGACATGAGGGCAACCCTATGGCGGTGAGCGGCGGCGCGCCGGGGGAGGACCCGATCCGAACAAGTGTGCGGCACGCCCCGCGTGGGTGCACGATGCGGGCGCGTCGGCTGCTAGCGTCTACCGCGTGTCGCGGACCCGCACCGAACGCCTGGTCAACCTGGTGATCTGCCTGCTGTCCACGCGACGGTTCCTGACCGCCGCGCAGATCGCCGCGACCGTGCCCGGCTACGAGCACGATCCCGACGACGCGCGCGACCACGAGGCGTTCCAGCGCAAGTTCGAGCGGGACAAGGCCGAGCTGCGCGAGTTGGGCGTCCCACTGGAGACCGGCACGGCCAGCGTCTTCGACGCCGAGCCCGGCTACCGCATCGCCCACCGCGAATACGCGCTGCCCGACATCCCCCTCGAACCGGACGAGGCCGCCGCCGTCGGCATCGCCGCCCGCCTGTGGCAGCACGCCGGGCTGGCCGCCGCCGCGTCCTCCGGGCTGGCCAAGCTGCGCGCCGCCGGGGTGGACGTCGACCCGCAGGCCACCCTCGGCCTGGAGCCGATGGTCACCGTCGACCCCGCGTTCGCGCCGCTGACCGCCGCCGCCCGGGACCGCCGGGAGGTGGGCTTCGACTACCGGGTACCCGACCGGGACGCCCCCAGCCGCCGCCGGCTCCAACCGTGGGGCGTGGTCTGCTGGCGGGGCCGGTGGTACGTGGTCGGCCACGACCTGGACCGGGACGCCACCCGCTGCTTCCGGCTCTCCCGGGTGGTCGGCTCGGTCCGGGTGACCGGCGCGTCCGGCGCCTACGAGCCGCCGCTGGGAGAAGACCTGATCAGTCACGTGGCCCGCTGGTCCGGGCCGGTGGAGCGGACCGGCCGGGCGACCGTGCTGGCCGCGCCCGGCCGGGCCGCCGGCCTGCGTCGCTGGGCGGTCGAGGTGACCGCCGGGCCGGACGGCGACCACCTGGTCCTGCCGTACGCCGACCCGGACGGTCTGGCCGGCCACCTGGTCGGGTACGGGCCGGACGTACGCGTGCTCGACCCACCGGAGGTCCGCGAGGCGGTCATCCAGCGGCTCAAGGAGATCGCGGTCCGCCACGACGAGCTGGCGGTCTCCGGGGGTGCCCGGTGACCCGCCCGGCCGCCCGTGGCGGTTCCAAGACCTCAGCGGATCGGCTGGCGCGCCTGCTCAACCTGGTGCCCTATCTGCTGGCCCGACCGGGCATCGAGGTCGCCGAGGCGGCCGGTGACCTGGGTGTCACCGAACGGCAGCTCCGCGAGGACCTGGAGCTGCTGTGGGTGTGCGGGCTGCCCGGGTACGGCCCCGGCGATCTGATCGACATGGCGTTCGACGGCGACCGGGTGACCATCACGTACGACGCCGGCATCGACCGGCCGCTGCGACTCACCCCCGACGAGGCCCTCGCGCTCGTGGTGGCGCTGCGGATGCTCGCCGAGACTCCCGGCGTCGCCAACCGGGACGCCATCGAACGGGCCCTCGCCAAGATCGAGGACGCCGCCGGTGACCTGGTGGGCGCGCCGGTAGCGGTCCGGCTGCCGGGCGACACCCGGCGGGTCGAGGCGCTGCGCGCCGCCGTGGAGGGCGGCCGGGCGCTGCGGATCACCTACTACACGGCGGCCCGGGACGAGACCACCGAGCGGGTCGTCGACCCGCTGCGGATGCTGATGGTCGGCGGCCGGGCGTACGTGGAGGCGTGGTGCCGGCGCGCGGAGGCGGTGCGGCTGTTCCGCGCCGACCGGATCGACGCGATCACCGAGCTGGACGAGCCGGCCGCCGTGCCGCCGCAGGCCGTCCCGCACGACCGCACCGAGGGGGTCTTCCGGCCGTCGCCCGACCTGCCGCTGATCACCCTGCGGATCGGGCGCGGCGAACGGTGGATCACCGAGTACTACCCGTGCGAGCGGGTCGAGGCCGGCGACGGTGACCAGTGGCTCGTCTCGCTGCGCGTGACCGACCTGGGGTGGGCACGACGGTTCGTGCTCGGCCTCGGCCCGGACGTCACCGTGGTCGCTCCCGTCGAGCTGGCCGAGCAGGTCCGGGCGACCGCGTCCGCCGCGCTCGACGCCTACGCGGTGCCCGCGCCGGTGACGCGGCTGCCCGACGACGACCGCGCGGCCCCGGCCCCCGGCGCGCCGTCGGGCGATCCGGCGGTGGCGGGCCGCACCCAGTAGGCTGGCCGGCGTGCTGATCTGGATCGTGCTCGCGCTGGTGCTGCTCCCGCTCGTGGCGCTCGCGTTGGCCGTGCGCCCGGTGCTGGCCCGGCTGCCCAAGCTGCGCCGTGCCGCCGAGGCGTTGCAGCGCCGGGCCGGGGAGGCGGAGGCGCTGCGGGAGACCGCGGAGGCGTTGCAGCAGCGCGCCGAGGGCGTCCAACGCCAGCTCGACACCGCGCAGCAGCGCCTTGAGCTGATCAAGGCCAAGCGGGGCTGACCGCGCCGTCGGCCCATGTGGTTGACGGATCATCGCGCGTTGGTCAAGACTTCACCGGCCGGGCCGGACCACCACCACCCGGCGGGTGGCATCGGACCGATCCGCACGTACGATGGGCTGCGTACCACCCCCCGGACACAGAGCGACTGGAGCTTCTCATGGGTGCCCTCAAGCCGTGGCACATCGCCGTTCTCGTGGTTGTGCTGATCCTGCTCTTCGGTGCGAAGCGGCTTCCCGACGCGGCCCGCTCGCTGGGTCGCTCGCTGCGGATCATCAAGGCCGAGACCAAGAGCCTGCAGGACGACGACCGCGACCTCGCCGAGAAGGCCGACGCGCAGGCCGGCTACCAGCCGCTGCCGCCGCACGCGGGGCAGCAGGCGCCGTACGCCGGGCAGCCGCAGCAGCCGCCGTACCAGCAGCCGCCGGCGCAGCAGCCGGTCGTCGACCCGGTGCACCGCGTCCGCGACAACTGACCGAAGGGCCTTCGCACCGTGGCCTTCGCCCTGCGTAAGCGCGGCCCGAGCACGTTCGAGCGGGCCGCCGACGGCTCGATGACGCTCATCGAGCACGTCCGTGAGCTGCGTAACCGTCTCTTCCGCGCCTCGCTGGCGATCATGATCGGCTTCGGCTTCGGTATCTGGCTGGCGGAGCCGGTCCGGGTGCTGCTGTCGAAGCCGTACTGCGATCTGCCCGGGTCGGTCGACCCGGAGACCCAGAAGTGCCTGTTCGTCCAGCTCGGTCCGGCGGACGTCTTCCTGCTGAATCTGAAGATCGGCCTGTGGGTGGGCCTGATCATCGCGGCGCCGATCTGGCTCTACCAGCTCTGGGCGTTCATCGCGCCCGGGCTGCACCGGCACGAGCGGCGCTACGCGTACGCGTTCACGGCCCTGGCGGCGCCGCTGTTCGCCGCCGGCGCGGTGTTGGCCTTCTTCGTCACCGCCAAGGGCCTCGAGTTCCTGATGAACGTGTCCGGCGACGACATCTCGACCACGCTGGAAGTCACCCGGTACATCTCCTTCGTCACCAACCTGATCCTGCTGTTCGGGGTGGCGTTCGAGTTCCCGCTGGTCGTGCTGATGCTCAACTTCGTCGGTCTGGCCAGCGCGAAGCGGCTGCTGAGCTGGTGGCGGGTGGCGATCTTCGTGTTCTTCGCGTTCTCCGCCGTGGTCACCCCCACCCCCGACCCGTTCGGGATGACCGCCCTGGCGGTCTGCCTCTCCGCGCTCTACTTCGGCGCGGTGGGCATCGCGTTCATCAACGACCGGCGGCGGGGTCGCGGCAAGGAGGTCTACGCCGGTCTCGACGACGACGAGGTCTCGCCGCTGGAGTTCGACCCGGACCCGGTCGTGGCCGGGCAGCGGGTCGACGCGACCGCGCCGATCGGCGCTCCGGAGCCGATCGCGAAGCCGGCGCCGATCGAACGCCGTTACGACGACATGACCTGACGGCCCCGCGCCGCCAGAGTCAGCCGACGCCGTCCCCGCCACCTGGGGGCGGCGTCGCTGCGTCCGCCGTCGACGAATCGAGCCGCCCGGTGGGCTGGGAGCGCTACCTCCGCACGATGAACATCAGATGTACGACGAGTACGGTGCTGGCCGTGACCGTGAAAGAGTTTCGGCCCGGACCGGCGGGGGACGCCGCGTCGGCCGCTGGCCCGGTGGCCGTGCTCGCCAACCCGACGGCCGGCCGGGGACGGCGGCGGGCCCTGCTGCCCCGGCTGCTGGACGGGCTGTCCGCCGCCGGCCGGCCGGTGACGGTGCTGTCGGCCGCCACCCCCGATGAGGCGGAGGTGGCCTGTCGGACGGCGGTCGCCGAGGGCGCGGGCGCGCTGGTCGCGATCGGCGGGGACGGCACCGTGCACCGGGCGCTGCAAGCCGTGGCCGGCACCGACATCCCGTTCGGACCGGTGCCCGCCGGCACCGGCAACGACTTCGCGATCGACACCGGCTTTCCCGCCGATCCCGTCGCCGCCGTGGAGGTGATCGTCGAGGCGCTGCGCGCCGGCCGGAGCAGTCCCGTCGACCTGGCCCGGATGACGGGCGTCGACGGCGCGGAGCGCTGGTACGGGGCCGTCCTCGCGGCGGGCTTCGACGCGATCGTCAACGAGCGGGCCAACCGGATGCGGTGGCCGCGCGGCCCCCGCCGGTACGACCTGGCGATCCTCGTCGAGATGGCCCGCCTGAAGCCGCGGCGCTACACGATGCGCCTCGACGGGGTGCTCCACGAGATGGACTCGGTGCTGGTGGCGGTGGGCAACTGCCCGTCGTACGGCGGTGGGATGCGGATCTGCCCCGACGCCGACCCGACCGACGGGCTGTTGGACGTGGTGGTGGCCGGCCGGGCCGACCGGCGCACGATGATCCGGGTGAAGCCGCACATCTACCAGGGCACCCACGTCGAGCACCCGGTGGTGAGCAGCTACCGGGCCCGTACGGTGGAGTTGGCGGCCGACGGGATCGTCACGTACGCCGACGGGGAACGCTCGCTCAGCCTCCCGGTGTCGATCACCGCGGTGCCCGGGGCCCTGCGACTGCTGCGCTGACCCGGACGGCTCCGATGCTGGCGGCGATGACCAGCACGATGGCGACACACTCCGACACGGTCAGCGCCTGGCGCAGCACCAGCCAGCCGGCGAGGGTGGCGACGGCCGGGCCGAGACTCATCAGCACCGCGAACGTCGACGTGGGCATCCGGCGCAGCGCCAGCAGTTCCAGGGTGTACGGCAGGCCGGAGGCGAGCACCGCGAGGGCCGCTCCGAACGCGAGCACCTGCGGGTCGAGCAGGACGGCGCCGCCGTCGGCGATGCCCAGCGGCAGGGTGACCAGCGCGGCCAGGGTGAGCGCGAGGGCGAGCCCGTCCGCGCCGGGGAACCGGCCACCGACGCGGGCGCTGAGCACGATGTACGCGGCCCACATCGTGCCCGCGCCGAACGCGAACGCCACCCCGGCCGGGTTGAGCCGGTCGAAGCCGCCCTGCCCCAGCAGCGCCACTCCGGCCAGCGCAAGCCCCGCCCAGCACCAGCTCGCCAGCCGGCGGGCGGTGAACACGGACAGCGCCAGCGGACCGAGCACCTCAAGCGTCACCGTCGGTCCGAGCGGGATGCGTTCGATGGCCTGGTAGAACAGCGAGTTCATGCCGGCCAGGGCCAGCCCGAACGCGCCGACGGCGAGCCAGGCCGAGCGGTCGTGCCCGCGCAGTCGCGGCCGGCACACGACGAGCAGCAACGCCGCCGAGATCGTCAGCCGCAGGGTGACCGCCCCGGCCACGCCGGTACGCGGAAAGAGCAGCGCGGCGACGGCGGAGCCGAACTGGACCGAGAGCGCCCCGCCGAGCACCAGCCCCACGGCGAGGACACCACCGTGCCGCTGCGGGGGCGCGTCGGTCGGTGTCGACGCAGGCAGGAGGGTGTCCGTCACGCCCCTGACGCTAGGCGGTGTGCGCGCGGGACGCGCGGGCGGCCTCGACGCGGATCAGCCCGGGGATCAGGAGGGCAGGGCCAGGTCCAGGACCGCGCCCAGCCCGTTCTCCCGGCCCGGCTCGGCGGCCGGCAGCACCAGCACCGCGCAGCCGGCGGCCACCGCGCCCGCGTCGGCCGGGCTGTCGCCGACCATCAGCGTCTGCTCCGGGTCGACGCCCAGCATGCCGCAGGCACGCCAGAAGATCGCCGGGTCGGGCTTGCAGCGCCCCACCTCGTACGACAGCACGAACGCGTCGACGAGGTCGGTCAACCCCCAGGCCTCGAAGTGCGGGCGCAGGTCGAAGCCGATGTTGCTGACCACCGCGATGCGTACGCCGGCGTCGCGCAGCGCGGCCAGCGTGGGGGCCGTGTCCGGGTAGGGCACCCAGCCCTCGGCGAGGAGCAGCCGCTCGTAGAGCGCGTCGGCCAAGCCCTCGATGCCGGCGTCCACGGTCTCGGCCAGCCCCGTGTACGCGCCCCGGTGGGCGTGCGGGTAGAGGTCCCGGTCGGCCCACAGCTCGGCCAGCCGGGGCGGAACCCGGGCCGGTAGCGGGCCACCCGCGCGGCCGGCGGTCAGCAGGCGGTCGGCCAGCGAGGTGGCGCGGACCCGGTCCAGGGTGACCCCGCACGCCGCCGCGGCCTCCAGCACCCACTGCCGAGGCTCCTCCACCTGGGCCAGGGTGCCGTGGAAGTCGAAGAGCACCGACTTCACGGGCCGTCGGGACGTCCGGCGGGCGGTGGAGTCGGCGGCGCTGCCCGGCGGAGTGGTCTGGGGCGGTTCGGCATGGTCCGGCACGCCGTGCACCCTACCGACCCTCGCCGACAGCCCTGCCGGACGGCCTTGTGGGGTGCACTGTGCCGGCACGCACTAATCTTGGTGCCATGTCGAGCCCCGCCGAGCGGTACGCCGCGGCGCGCCGCCGGGCCGCGCAGGCCTCCGAGTTTCCGGCGCTGGACGAGTTCGCCCTGGACCTGGGGTTCGACCTCGACGACTTCCAGCGCGAGGCGTGTCAGTCGTTGGAGCGGGGCAGCGGTGTGCTGGTGTGCGCCCCGACCGGCGCCGGCAAGACCGTGGTCGGCGAGTTCGCCGTACACCTGGCTCTGCGGGGGCGGCCCGACGACCCGCCGGCGGCCGGCGGCGCGACGGCGCCGGCGACCCGGCGCAAGTGCTTCTACACGACGCCGATCAAGGCGCTGTCCAACCAGAAGTACCACGACCTCGTCGCCCGGTACGGCGCCGAGCAGGTCGGTCTGTTGACCGGCGACAACGCGATCAACGGCGACGCGCCCGTGGTGGTGATGACCACCGAGGTGCTGCGCAACATGCTCTACGCGGGCTCCAGCACGTTGCAGGGGCTCGCCTACGTGGTGATGGACGAGGTGCACTACCTCGCCGACCGGTTCCGCGGCGGCGTGTGGGAAGAGGTGATCATCCACCTGCCGGAGTCGGTCACCCTGGTCTCGTTGTCGGCGACCGTGTCGAACGCCGAGGAGTTCGCCGACTGGCTGGTCACCGTGCGCGGCGAGACCGCCGTGGTGGTCAGCGAGCACCGGCCGGTGCCGCTGTGGCAGCACATGCTGGTCGGCAAGCGGATGTTCGACCTGTTCCACGACGCCGACGCCGCCCGCAAGCACGACGTGCACCCGGAGCTGCTGCGCTACACCCGCGACACGATGCGTCGCCTGGAGCTGGGCGAGGGGCGCAGCGCCGGCCCGGGCTCCGGACGCCGAGGGCCCCGCTGGCGCGGCCCGATCCGCCCGGACATCGTGGACCGGCTGGACCGGGAGGGTCTGCTGCCGGCCATCCTGTTCATCTTCAGCCGCGCGGGCTGCGCCGCCGCCGTGCAGCAGTGCCTGGCCGCCGGGCTGCGGCTCACCTCGCCCGACGAGCGCGCCGAGATCCGCCGGGTGGTCGAGTCCCGGGTCACCGCCATCCCCGGCGAGGACCTGACGGTGCTGGGCTACTGGGAGTGGCTGGACGGCCTGGAGCGCGGCCTCGCCGCCCACCACGCCGGCATGCTGCCGGTGTTCAAGGAGGTCGTCGAGGAGCTGTTCGTCCGGGGCCTGGTCAAGGCGGTCTTCGCCACCGAGACCCTCGCGCTGGGCATCAACATGCCGGCCCGCTGTGTGGTCCTGGAACGCCTCGTAAAGTACAACGGCGAGGCGCACGTCGACCTGACCCCGGGGGAGTACACCCAGCTCACCGGCCGCGCCGGCCGACGCGGCATCGACGTCGAGGGGCACGCCGTGGTGGTGTGGTCCCCGGAGACCGACCCGCGCCACGTGGCCGGGCTCGCCTCCACCCGCACCTATCCGCTGCGGTCCAGCTTCCGGCCGTCGTACAACATGGCGGTGAACCTGGTCGGCTCGGTCGGCGCGGAGCCCGCGCGGGCGCTGCTGGAGTCCTCGTTCGCCCAGTTCCAGGCCGACCGGTCGGTGGTCGGCCTGGCGCGGCAGGTGCAGCGCAACACCGAGACCATCGAGGCGTACGGCGCGGAGGCCGCCTGCCACCACGGCGACTTCGACGAGTACTTCGCGCTGCGGGTGGCGATCGCCGACCGGGAGAAGGCCATCGCCCGGCAGGGGCAGACCCAGCGCAAGGCCGCGGCCGTGGCGTCGCTGGAGCGGCTGCGCATCGGCGACGTGATCCGCGTGCCGTCGGGCCGGCGGGCCGGCCTGGCCGTCGTGCTGGACCCGGCGACCGGTGGATTCGGCGAACCCCGTCCGCTGGTGCTCACCCAGGACCGCTGGGCGGGGCGGGTCAGCCCGGGCGACTTCACCACGCCGGCCGAGGTGCTGGCCCGCATCCGGGTGCCCAAGCACTTCAACCACCGTTCGCCGGCGGCCCGGCGGGACCTTGCCGCCGAGGTCAGCGGCACCGGTTTGGACCGGCACGGTGGCCGCCGTGGTGGCCGGTCCCGGCAGACGCCGGGCGAGGACCACCGGCTCAGCCAGCTCCGTACCGAGCTGCGTAACCACCCCTGTCACGCCTGCCCGGAGCGGGAGGAGCACGCCCGCTGGGCGGAGCGCCGACGCCGTCTCGAACGGGACACCGACGAGCTGCGCGAGCGGGTGTCCGGGCGTACCGGGTCCCTCGCCCGGACGTTCGACCGGATCGTCGCGCTGCTGACCGAACGTGGTTACCTCGGCCGCGACGGCGCGGTCACCGACGCCGGTCGGATGCTCGGCCGGATCTGGACCGAGGCGGATCTGCTCGTCGCCGAGTGCCTGCGTCGACGCGTGTGGGACGGGCTCTCCCCGGCCGAGCTGGCCGCCGCGGTGTCCGTGGTGGTCTTCGAGGCGCGCCGCGACGTCGACGAGCGGGCGTCCCTGCCGCGCGGCCCGGTCTCCGACGCCGTGGACGAGACGCTGAAGCTGTGGGGCGAGATCGAAGCCGACGAGGCCGCCCGTGGGCTGACCGCGACCCGCGAGCCGGATCTGGGCTTCGCCTGGCCGGTCTACCGGTGGGCCCGGGGCGAGGCCCTGGCGAAGGTGCTCGGCAGCGGGCACGAGATCGACGGCGAGATGCCGGCCGGCGACTTCGTCC
This sequence comes from Micromonospora sp. NPDC051543, assembly GCF_044454415.1. NCBI lineage: Bacteria > Bacillati > Actinomycetota > Actinomycetes > Micromonosporales > Micromonosporaceae > Micromonospora > Micromonospora sp. NPDC051543. Next base: position 1,406 of record NZ_JBITDT010000034.1, on the reverse strand, counting down.
GGTGGGCGCGGCAGGTGGTCGACCTTCTTGGTCAACTTTCCGACTCCGGCGGCGCGTCGCCGGAGCTACGTTCCACAGCCCGGCAGGCGATAGCGGCCATCAACCGGGGAGTGCTGGCGTACCACACCTCGGCCTGATGATCACTTTCGGTCAACCGTGCCGGTGAATCGACGCATCGGACGGTCACCGTGACGGCACCCCGCGAATAGCCCGAGGGTGCTATTGCGCCTGCTCGGAGCACCCCTGATCATTGCCCGGGCGCTGTGCGTACGCGCCGGTAACGAGTGGGGAGAGACATGGCCGTGGCGGACATCAATCACTTTGAGTACGGGTGGATCACGCCCGCGCTGAGCTACGCGCTGTCGGTGCTCGGATCCGTCCTGGGGCTCGTCTGCGCCGGCCGTATCCGCACGGCCCGTAACGCCCGCCAGCGCGCCTGGTGGGGCCTGTTGGCCGCCTGGGCCCTCGGCGGCACCGCCATCTGGGCGATGCACTTCATGGCCATGCTCGGCTTCGCCGTCGACGGCACCCGCATCCGGTACGACGTGCCACTGACCGCCGCCAGCACCGCCATCGCGGTGGTCGCCGTCGGCATCGGCCTGGCGATCGTCGGCACCGGCCGGCTGAACCCGGTACGCCTCATCGCCGGCGGCGTCTTCACCGGCGCCGGGGTCGCCGCCATGCACTACACCGGCATGGCGGCGATGCGCCTCAACGGCAGCCTCGGCTACGACCCCATCCGGGTCATCCTCTCCGTGGTCATCGCCATCGTCGCCGCGACCGTGGCCCTGTGGCTGGCGATGACCGTCAAGCGCGGCCTGGCGATCTTCGCCTCCGCGCTGGTCATGGGCGTCGCGGTGAACGGCATGCACTTCACCGGCATGAGCGCCCTCTCGGTGCACCTGCACGAACGCTCGGGCGGAGTGACCGGTGCCGGGGTGAGTGCCCTGCTGGTGCCGATCGTCGTGGCGGTGATCTTCGGCGTGGTCGGGCTGCTCTACGCCCTGCTCGCCGCCCCCACCGACGACGACCTGGCCGCCGCCGCGTACCTGGACGCGCGCCGGACCCCGGCGCCCGCCCAGGTCACGCCGGAGACCGCCCCGGATCCGGTCGGGCTGCGCGCCCGCTCCACCCTCGGGACGCCCGGCACCCCGTTCCCCTCCCGCCGGGACAATCCGCCGCGCTGACGCTCCCCGGCGCTGTCGGGCGGCGCCGGGGCGGCTTTGAGGTCCTGACTCTGCTGATCACGACGAACAGCGCCATCGCATCGGTGATGGCCTGCAGATCTTGGACAGTTTCCGTTCGGAGCTGACTGTGGTGTCCCGAGACATGTGTCAAGGGGAAGTCCCGATAGATGTGTCATGGGTTGGTGATCAAGCTGTTCGGGTGAGGGTGGTGTAGGTCTG
>NZ_JBITDT010000033.1:0-14731 GCF_044454415.1 Micromonospora sp. NPDC051543 | reverse complement strand
CAACAAAAAATTAGTTGAACAGCAAACCCTGACAACAAACAAATGTTGCCAAAGGAATCCCAACCAACAACCCACCAAAAGCAGGCTGCCAGTCCCGGGGTATAAATCATAATTGGCACTGGCTTTACAAGCACCCTGTTGAGTTCTCAAAGAACAACCACACACCGATCAGCAGGCCCAACCAGTGGGCCCCCATCCCGGGGCTTTTCGTTCTGCGTCCCCGCCGCTCTCGCGCCGGGCACTTTTACTACGTTACCTCACCGTCTCGGCCGTGTCAAACCGGTGTGTCCCGGTCTGTCATGCTTCGTGCGGGTTGGTCCCGGCGCACTCACGCAGCAGCGAACCGCTGCGTCAGGTCGTCGGATTTGGCAGACCGGCCGCTGTGGTCTCCCACAGTCGCGCCCGGTGCCCTGCCGGTCGTAAACCTTACCCGGTCGATTCCGCCGCACCAAATCCGCCTCCCGGCAGATCAGGTGAGCACCGCCCGAACCGCGCCTCCAGGAGCGAACCCCTGTCTGACCCGGCTGCCCACCCGGTTAGTGGCTTCAGGACTTTCGCCCCGTTTGCCCCGTTCCGCGCTGGCAGAGAGAAAGTTACGCGTCCGTGGGTTTCATCGTCAAATCGGGGGGTGGCGTCGCGCGTCACACTCGCGCCCGATACGCGTTTGCGCAGCTCAAGAAGTTCCGCCTCGGCGAGCGACCAGCCAGCCGCGGATCCCGAGCACCCCGACCGTCGTACCGATGGCCAGCGACGCGGCGATCAGAAGCGCGTGCACCCACAGAAAACTGGTCGGCGCGCCCTCGCCCACCGTGGCGGACGCCCACGACCGCGGGTCCTGCCAGATCGCGACCGCGAACCTCGGCCAGATCACCCAGGTCCAGACCCCGACCCCGACCAGGAAGGCAGACCACCCGCGCGACAGAACCATGACTGCCGAGTATGTCAGCGGAGCTACGCACCGCCGATTTCGACACTGACCGCCGTTCGGCCGGAAAGCCGCCCCTCGTTTCCCGCATCCGCAGGCCGGGCACTGAGTGGGAGGACAGGGAGGTGACCCGTGCAACCCCCGATCTTCAACCCCTGGGCCTGGCGCGATCCGTCCGCGCTGGCCGGCGGATACACACAGACCACGCCCTCGGCCGGCCCGTCAAAGGACCCGGACGGCGGGCACGACGGTCCGGACGCACCCGGGCCGGGTACCCCGATCGATCTGGTCGGCTACCACGTGCAGGCCCGCGACGGACGTATCGGCACCATCGACGCGGCGAGCGACGAGGCTGATGCCGGACACCTGGTGGTGGACACCGGACCGTGGATCCTCGGCCAGAAGGTGCTGGTGCCGGCGGGCACGGTGGAGCGGGTCGACCACCTGGACCGGGTCGTGCACGTCGACCGGACCCGGCAGGAGATCAAGGACGCGCCGCCGTTCGACCCTGCGTCGTTCGATCCGGGGTACCGGGACCGCGTCGGGACGTACTACGCGGACCGTCACGTGCCACCCCCGCAGCAGCGCCGCGGGTAATCTGAGCTGGTGGTCCGGGCGGGCAGTTGCGTACCGGAGGCGGTCGATGTGGTCGACGGTCTCCCGCGCAGTGTCGTGTCCGCGTCCCTGACCAGCTCCGGCGACGGCCGTGAGCAACTTCTGGACCTGCTTCGTGCCGGTGGTCTGCGGTACCGCGCCGGCGCGCGATGGCGGACGGCTCGCTGAGCCCTGTTCTCCGCCGACCGAGGGGGCTAGTTCGCCCGCTCGGCGCGCGCCCGACGCGTGATCCACCTACCCGCACGAAAGGCACATCACCATGTCCGTCGCACGCATGCTCACCGGCGACCGGCCCACCGGCCGCCTGCACCTTGGCCACTACGTCGGCAGCATCGCCAACCGGGTGCGGCTGCACCAGCGGTACGAGAGCTTCTTCATCATCGCGGACCTGCACATGCTCACCACCCGCAACCGCCGGGAGGACATCGACCAGGTCTCCGGCAACGCCCGCGAGATGGTGACCGACATCCTCGCCGCCGGCGTCGACCCGGCGCGGGCCACGTTCTACCTCCAGTCGGCGATTCCCGAGGTCGGCGACCTGAACACCCTCCTGCAGAACCTGGTGACCGTGCCCCGACTGGAACGGGTGCCTTCGCTCAAGGACATGGCCCGCGACGCCGGCAAGGAGGAGATGCCGTACGGCTTGCTGGGTTACCCGGTGCTCCAGGCCGCGGACATCCTCTGCGTCAAGGGCGAGGTGGTGCCGGTCGGTCGGGACAACGCCGCGCATGTGGAGGTGACCCGGGAGATCGCCAGACGGTTCAACCACCTGTACGGGCCGGTCTTCCCGGTGCCCGAGCTGATCCCGGCCGACAATCCCAGCCTGGTGGGCACCGACGGCGTCGCCAAGATGAGCAAGAGCCGGGGTAACACCATCGCGCTGTCCGACGACACGGCCACGGTGCGCCGCAAGGTGCGCGGGATGTACACCGACCCGAACCGGGTACGGACCGACGTGCCGGGAACGGTGGAGGGCAACCCGGTCTTCGCGTACCACGAGGCGTTCAACCCGGACCGTGCGGAGGTGGACGACCTGGCCCGGCGTTACCGGGCCGGGCAGGTCGGTGACGTGGAGGTCAAGGAGCGGCTGGTCGAGGCGCTGGAGACGTTCCTGGCCCCGATCCGGGAGCGCCGGGCGACGATCGAGGCCGACCGGGGGCTCGTCGACCGGCTGATCGTCGAGGGCACCGAGCGCACCCGGCAGGAGGTACGCCAGACCCTGACGGAGGCACGCCGGGCGATGGGGCTGACCGGGACGTACCAACAGGTGCGCCGGCGGGCCGAGCGGAGCCGGCGCCGCACGGACGCGCCGGCCTGATGCGGACGTCTCGGGTCTTCCCGTTGTGACGGGGAGACCCGAGACGGTCCACCGAGGGCGCAGAATGCCAGGATGAGGGGAATTCGTCCGGTCGTGGTGGGTGCCACGCACCGGACGACGATGTTCGAGATCTTCTTCGACCTGGTCTTCGTCTTCGCGCTCACCCGGGTCATCGCGTTCATGGCGCAGCCGCCGACCGCGCTGCTCACCCTGGCCCAGGGACTGCTCCTGCTCCTGCTGCTGCTCTACTCGTGGGGGCCGTACACCTGGGTGGGCAACCTCGTCCGCGCGGACGTCGGCCTGGTCCGCGGAGCGACCCTGGTCGCGATGGCGGCGATCTTCGTGGCCGCCCTGGTGTTGCCGGACGCGTGGCGGCAGGGTCCGGGGGTCGTCGACGCGCCGCTGACCCTCGCGCTCGCGTACGTGGTCGTCCGGGCGGTGCAGCTCGTGATCCTCGCCCGGGTGAGCGTGCCGATCCCGTCGCTGCGCCCGACGCTGCGCTACTTCCGCGTGCCCGTGGTGCTGGCGTGGTTTCCGCTGGTCGGCGGGGCGCTGCTCGGCGGGACCGCCCAGACGGTGCTCTGGACGGCCGCGCTGCTGGTGGACATCGGTGGCGCGCGGCTCGCGTCCACCTTCCACCCGTGGCAGCTGCGCAGCGTGGACCACTTCACCGAGCGGTACGGGTTGGTGCTCATCATCGCCCTCGGCGAGTCACTGATCTCCGCCGGCGCGGGGCCACGGACGATGGCGCCGGTCGGTACGGCGGTGGCGGCCGCGCTGCTCGGCCTCGTCAGCACGGTCTGCCTGTGGTGGCTCTACTTCGATCGGCTGGCTCCCGCCGCGCGGGCGGCCGTCCGCGACGTACCAGCCGACCGACGGGCCGACGTGGCCGGCGACGCGTACGGCATCGGGCACACCCCGCTGATCGTCGGCGCCATCTACTTCGCGCTCGGCATCGAGCAGGTGATCGGCCGGCTCTCCGCGGACCCCTCCGAAACGGGGCCACTGGGCTGGGAAGCCACGGGCGCCCTCTACGGAGGTGTGACCGTCTACCTGCTCAGCAGGCTGGTGCTTCGTCGACTGACCGTACGTGCCGTCCATCCGGCGCAGGTCGTCGCGGCGCTGCTGCCGCTGGCCCTGCTGCCGGCCGGTCGTACCCTCGCGCCGTTGGCGGCGCTCGCCGTGCTGACCGTCCTGCTGATCGCGGTGACCTGGTACGAACGGCGGTTCGACCGGCGAGACGAACCGGTCGACCCGGCTCGGGCGACGCGTCCCTGACGGTTACCCTTCCCCGGTGACTCTGCCTCTGCCGCCCGGTGAGTTCGCCGCGTACCTGTTCGACTGCGACGGCACCATCGTCGACTCGATGCCCCTGCACTACGTGGCCTGGCAGCGAGCCCTCGACGAGTGGGGCTGCGAGTTCCCGGAGGACCTCTTCTACGCCTGGGGTGGCCGGCCGACCGCCGACATCATCGTCGCGTTGAACGAGCGCCACGGTCTCACGATGCCGGTGGCGACCGTCGTGGAGAACCGCGAGCGCATCTACCAGGAGCTGTTGCCGCAGGTCGCCGCCGTACCCGAGGTGGTGGCGCACATCCACGAGGCGCACCGGCGGGTGCCGTTCGCCGTCGTCTCCGGCAGCACCCGGGCCGCGGTCACCGCCTCCCTGGAGGCGCTGGACCTGCTGGACCGGTTCGACGTGCTGGTGTGCGCCGAGGACTACACGCGGGCCAAGCCCGACCCGGAGGCGTTCCTGCTCGCGGCCCGGCAGCTCGGCGTACCCCCGGAGTCCTGCCTGGTCTTCGAGGACACCGACCTGGGCATCCAGGCCGCGACGGCGGCCGGCATGGCGTCGGTACGCGTGCCGCAGCAGCGCACCGCCTGACCCTCAGGCGATCGTCAGCAGGAGCTTGCCGGAGTACGACGTCGTCAGGCGCTGGTGCGCCTCCCGCACCTTGCCCAGCGGGAACTTCTCGGCCACGTGCACCACGAACGGACCGGCCTCGACGAGTTCGTTGAGACGCCGCAACTGCCCAGGGTTGGACACGCCGTCGTACGCGCGAACCGTCATCCCGGGGCGCTCGCTCGGCTCCGGCCGCACCCCGTGGGCGTACGCCACGACTCCGCCGTCGGACAGCGTCTCGGTCAACCGGTCCAGCGTCTCGCCGCCGGCCATCGCCAGGATGCCGGCCACTCCCTCCGGTGCCGTGTCCCGGATGGTCGTGAGCATCTCGGCGAGGTCGCCGTGGCCGTCCAGGGACACGTCGGCGCCGAGCCGGGTCACCAGCGCCACGCCGTCCGCGCCGGAGGCCACCGCGATCACGTTGAGGCCCTGCCGCTTGGCCAACTGCACGGCCAGGTGGCCCTGACCGCCGCTCGCGCCGAAGATCAGGAGCCAGGCGCCGGCCGGCAGGGTGAGGGTGTCCAACCCGGCCAGCGCGGTCAGCGCGTCGGTGGGCATGGCACCGGCATGTTCGGCGGGTAGTCCGTCGGGCAACTTCGCGACGTACTCGGCCTTGACCACCGCGTACTCGGCGTAGAAGCCGCCCTTGGGCCGGGTGGTGGCGGAGACGTAGACCTGGTCGCCGACCGAGAGGCCGGTCACCCGGTCGCCGGCCGCGATGATGGTCCCCGCGCCGTCCGAGCCCGGGACGATCGGAAGGGACGAGCCCTCCGGCACCAACAGGCCCTGCCGCTCGTACGCGTCCCACACCCCGACGCCGGCGCTCAGGACCCTGATCAGCACCTCGTCGGCGGCGACCTCGGGCACGGGGAGCTTGCGCAGGGTGATCACCTCCGGCCCGCCGAACTCGTCGAGGGCCGCGGCCTGCATCAGCTCTGGCACGTCCGCGTCAACCATGGGGGCTTCCTCTCCGGGCCGGCGTCACCGTCGCAGCATGCCGCCTCGCGGACGAATCCGAGCCGGTGCCGAGTGCCGTTCACCCACAAGGGCGACCGGGCGGACGGCCGCCGCCGGCCCCGGGCCTGCCGCGCCGCACGGCCGCCCGGGCCGACTGGTCAGGAGGTCCGTGGCCGCGGGCCGCGGAGTGCCTGCTCGACGGCGTCGCGCACCCGGGCGTCCTCGCGGACCTTGCGCCGCGACCGGGCGCGGCGGCGGTACAGGTACGCGCCGACGACGGCGGCGATCAGCACGACGAGCGCCAACACCAGCGTCCACGGCAGGGCCCAGCCGCGTGCCGTCGACTCGATGGGCGTGAGCGGGGTGGTGGAGCCCGACGCGTCGGTGAGCAGCGGGGTGACGGTGGCGGTCGCCGCGAGCCGGACGGCGGGCGCGACACCGTGCACCGGCACCGTCACGTCCCAACTCTCGCCCGGGAGCAACTGCGGCGGCGCGGCGATGTCACCGGCCCGCGCGCGCAGGACGCCGAACGGCCCCGACACCGACACCGACTGCTTGGCGGAGAGGGCGGCGTTACCGGTGTTGTGGATCGTGTAGGAGACGGTCGCGTCGCCCTTGCCGATCGGGTTGGCCGATCCGTCGTACCCGACGTGGAGGTTCTCGACCGCGAGGGTCGGCTTCAGCTCGCCGCCCACCCGCAACGTGATCCGGATGCCGAGGCGACGGTCCACGTTGATGCCCTCGGCCTGGTCGGTCTGCGTCAGCGCGGTCAGGATGCCGCCGACGTGGTCGCCGGGCGTGGCGTTGGTCGGAACGGCGATCGTGAAGGGCACCTGGGCGGTCTTCCCCGGTTGGATCACGACGCTGCCGGCGCTCGGCTTGACCCAGGCGCCGACCGCCACGGACTTCTTGTCCCTGGTCAGCAGGTCGAGCTGCCCCGCGTCGGTGGTGAAGCCGTCGGCGGCGTACACGGCGAGGGTCAGGGGCGCCGGGCCGCGGTTGGCCACCACCATGGCGTCCTCGACGGTTCCGCCGGGATTGACGTTGTAGCTGTAGCTGGACCGGGCTTCGCCGTAGCTGTTGGAGGCCGTCCGGACCGTCCAGGCGACGTTGCCGTCGGCCGCCAGGGCGGGGCCGACGGCCACGCCGGCCGCCGCGACGGCGGCGAGCAGGGACAGCACGGTCGTACGAAGGAGGGTCTTCCAGCGCGTTACGGACGGTCGCATCTCAGGTCCTCGAAGTGATCTTGGTGGCGGGTGAACCGGCGGCGGGGTAGGCCCCGAAAGGTGCCTACCCCGCCCGGTGGAACAGGGTCGATCAGCTGCTCAGGGCAGTGATCGTGAGGGTGGTGCGGTAGCTGCCCTTCGCGATGCTGTCCGGGATCTTCAGGTCCAGGTCGGCGCCGAGCTTGGCCCCGCCGCGCGGGTGACCCTGCACGGCCGCGCCCAGACCGCTGGAGACCGAGAGGCCCTTGCCCTGGTCGTCGAGGGACGACAGGACCGGAGCGCCGGCCGCCGCGCCCGCGCCGGCGTCGAGGACGTACGGGGTCCAGCCCAGGTACGAGCCGGAGAACGTCTTGTCGGCGTCGGAGAAGTCGCCGACGCTGGCCGAGATCGACCAGGGGGCGAGCGAACGACGGCTGTCCGACACGAGGATCGGGTTGATCTTGCCGGTCGCCTCGAAGTAGGTGCCGTCGCGCTCCTGCGCGGTGCCCAGGTCGACCAGGCCGTTGTAGCCGTCGATGGTCCAGCCGAACTCACCCGGGGCCGGGTTGGGCACGTTGACCTGGATGGCCTGACCGTCACCGTGGTACGGGTGGATCGTGGTGCTGTCGACGATCGAGCCGACCGGCTGCCCCTCGGCGGTGTTGGCGCAGGACAGACCCTTCTCGACGGCCGCGTTCGGGGCCGCGCAGGTGCCGCTGCGGATGTTCTGGAGCACCAGCTTGTCGGCCTTGACCCCGACCTTGACATAGCTGCGGACGTGCTCCTGGTTCTCCACCGAGTTGAACCAGTAGTTGCTCGGGTTCAGCGGGTCCGGGCCGAGTCCCTCGACGCCCGTTCCGGAGCCGTCCGGCTTCTTGATGTCGTAGTACTTCGAGCCGGAGGACGAGTTCGCCGTCACGTAGAGGACGCCGCCCGGGCCGGGGAACACGTCGGCCGCGCCCGGCTTCTCGGCCGGGTTCTCCTTCTGACCGTTCTTGATCGAGTAGCTGCGGGTGTACACGTGGTCGTGACCCTGCAGCACCATGTCGATGCCGAGATCGGAGAAGGCGGTCGTGAAGTCCTTGCGGCGGTTCTTGTTGTCCGCGTCGGTCGAGTGGCTCGCCGCCGAGTAGATGGAGTGGTGGTAGACCAGCACCTTCCACTTCGCCTCGGAGCCGTGCTTCTTCACGATGTCCGAGACGTACGCGACGTGTGCCGCGTCGCCGCCGAGGGAGCCGTCGGTCGGGTTGACGTAGCTGTTGCTGTTCAGGTCGATGAACAGCACGTCCTTGTAGACGTACCAGAAGTCACCGCCGGAGCGGGTCGACTGGTCCCCGTTGTAGTACTGGGCCGAGCGGTCCGTGTTCGGGGTGAAGTGGTGCTGCTCCCAGGACTTGCCACCGACATCGTGGTTACCGATGGTGGCGGCCGTCGGGTACTGCCGGAGCTGGTCCGGGGAGAGGTACGCGCTCCACTGGGTCTCGTCGTTCGCGGACTCGACGTGGTCACCGCCGGAGACCAGCAGCTCGGTGTTCGGGTTCGCCGCGGTGGCGACCTTCAGGGTCTCGGCCCAACCGGCCTGGTCCCGCGCGACGTCGCCGGAGGCGCCGATCTGCGGGTCCCCGAAGAACAGAAAGTCGAAGTCGCCCTCGAAGTCCCGCGTCTTGAAGGCGTAGGTGGGCGACCAGCTACCCTCGGCGCCGACCCGGTACGAGTACGCCGTGTTCTCCCGCAGGTTGCTGATCGTGGCGTGACGGTTGTAACCGGTCGTGGAGGTGTTCGCGGCACCGACCGCGTCGAAGCTGATCGCGCTGGCCGGGAACTCGCCGTTCACGATCTCGGCGGTCGGGGCGAGCTGGATCTTCTGGGCGGTGTCGGCCGAGGAGTACCAGGACACGATGCGCTGGGTCTCGTTGGCGCCGACGCCGAGGACGATGCCGGACACCGTGGTGGGGTCGGCGGCGCTGGCGGCGGTCAGCACACCGCTGCCGAGGGCCACGCCCACTCCCAGGAATCCGGCCACGACCCCGGCGACAACGCGCCGCCGCACGAGCCCGGCGGCCCGTGTCGAGGTGCTCAATGTCATCGACATTGTTCCCTTTTCGAATAGAGAAATGGATTGTTCCTCCGCGAGCGCGGGGAAGCGAATCCAAAGCTTTCGTCGGCCGGTGAACCGATCATTAACGTGATCTTGCGAGCGGCTGCACTTCACGAACTGGTTAGCCGTACTCACGAGCCGGTGACGCGTTGAACAAACCAGATCAGGCCCATCATGGACACCGCTGCGGAAACCACACCGGTCGCCCACAGACCCGCTTTCGGCGCACGGCGGCGCAGCACGAACAACAGCGGGAAGACGGCGGCGATAATCGCCAACTGGACGACTTCGATACCCACGTTGAACACCAGCAGCGACCACAGCAGCGTCCAGGACCACGCCTCGTCGATGCCGAGCGCGCCCGCGAAGCCGAGCCCGTGCACGAGGCCGAAGCAGAAGACGACACCGAGGCGGATCCACCCCCGGCGGTCCAGGGCGAGGTGACCGCGTCCCGTCGTCTCCAGATCCGTCGCGTGGTCACCACGCCGCCAGATCCCCCACAGGTGCCAGCCGGCCACGACGGCGATCGACAGCGCGATGACCGGCTCCACGACCCTCGCCGGCACGTCGACCAGGCCGAGGGCCGCGAGCAGGAACGTCACCGAGTGCGCCAGGGTGAAGCTGGTGGCCGCGAGCACGATCTCCCGCAGACGCCGCGATCCGGCGATCAGCGCCAACAGGAACAGGATGTGATCGATGCCGGACAGCAGATGCTCGGCCCCCAGCAGGAAGAACTCGCCGAACCGCTGGTACGCGGTCTGGGCGGTCGAGAAGGACGGGTTGGCGGCGTCGAGCGCGGCGCTGCCCGACCGGCCGTCGATCTGGTAGGTGACGATCGTCTTGGTGCCCTTGACGTACGCCTCGTCGTCCGGGAAGAGACCACTGCGCACCTCGTGCTCGGCGACCCGCTCGGGACAGGTCCAGTCGAGGAGCAGGTTCGCGTACGGCACACCGTCACGAACGCTGACCGTGGCGTCACCCACCTGGGTGGGCCGACAGGCCGCGCCACGGGCGGTCACCGAGAGGCGGTCGGCGACGTAGCGCAGGACCGTCGAAGCGTGGGCCTTCAGCGCGGCGGCCTGCGCGTCCGGGTCACCCGCCTCGAAGGCGGCGGTTCCGACCCGAAAGAGTGGATCATCGTCGCCGGAGTCGGCGGCCGACACCACGAGGAGGTCGTATTCGAGGCCCAATTCGGCGCGGATGTGACCCTCGTCTCCGGCGGAGATTTTCGCGTACACGGTCGACGAGAAGCCGTGCGCGAACGCCGCTCCGCCGCTGAAGAACGGAAGCACCGTCGCCGCAAATACGACAACGGCGACGACGACGGTACGGCGGATATGCCCCAGCATGCGATTCCCCTCGGTTGGCCAGTGCACGCTGCACGTCGCGGGTTAACAAGAACCCGCCCGCCGACGAACCGATGGCGAACAAATATCCGCAGCGGCCGCTCGCGGATCGTGGGCCGCCGGATCTGGGATAGGAATACGAGTCGTACCCGCACCTGCCTCAGTCATCGGAGAAGGACGATCACCTTGCGCCCCCCGCTTCGGGCCGTCGCCCTGTTGGCCACGACCGCCGTACTCCTCGCTGGCTGCGGCTCCGGCGACGACTGGTCCCAACCCCACCCCACGCCGAGCCCGGTCGGCACGCTCGGCCCGGGATTCGTCGACACCGCCGCGACGCCCGCGCCGGAGGCGACCATCACGCCGAAGCCCGGATCGTGGGCCGACGTGCACCCGTCGAAGGACTACCGGGTGGTGCTGCTGACCGCCGGTGCGGACGCGCCCACCAAGGCCCTCGTGGCGGCGGTACGGAGTTGGGCCGACGACGAGCACCTCGACCTGCGCACGGTCGTCGTCGACGATCCGCACGAGGCCGTCGCGGGCATCAGCAAGGCGATCGGGATGAACGCCGACCTCATCGTCACCGCGGGCAACGACCTGATCGACCCGCTGGCGTTGGTCACCCCGAACCACCTGGACGAGAGGTTCCTGGTCGTGGGCGCCGAGTTGGCCGAGCCCACCCACAACGTCACCGCCGTCGACTGGGAGGGCGCCTCGTTCCGCGGTGAGGGGCTCGGCATGTCCTCGACGTACGACGCGGGCTCGTTCACGGCCGAGCGCTGTGCAGCCGCCATCCGGGCGGGTGTGGCCGCCGTGCTCAACGACCTGACCGGCATCGTCGTCTGGCTCTGACTCCCCGGCGGACCGGCTGCGGCAGCAGACCGACGTCAACCGCCTCGCGGCGTCGCCGTCGGGAATGCCCGAAGCGATCCCCATTGTGCCCGCGTCCGCGAGGGGTGGCCTAGGTCAGAAAGCGTCAATCGATGACCGGGCCCGTACGCAAAACGCAACGCCTCGCAGCGTTACGGCGTGGCGGAATGCTCGGCCGTTCATCGGCGATTCACAGGTGACACTTATTCACGTTGCAGCTTCGCACCCGGTGTTGACTAAACGCGTCTCACCTGTTGTATGTTGAGTTCACCTGGAATTTTCAGGCGACCCAGCCGCAACCCGGAAAATATGGTTGGCGGGCCCAGAGCAGTCTCGACCGGCGTCAGACTCGCGGCCGGAGAGGCCTACCATGACCCATTCCTTCGACTCAACCAACCTCGATGAGATTTCCGAGAGGTTGAAGAGTCCCTACGGCTCGGTACGAATGTACGAGACCGGCCAGCACCACAGGCTGTACCTGACCCAGGAGATTCTTGGACCGATAGAGCTGCACCGCATGGCATTCACGATGCGCGTCAAGATCGATGCGGCACCCATTGCGGCTCTACCATTCGGCCAGGTCACCGGGGGAACTGTCACCTACCGCAGCCGCCGGAGCGAAGCACAGCGTGTCCAGGGCGACGCGGTCCATGCCACGATGCCGGAGACGTACAGCGCAACCCTCGACGACGTCGACGTGGACTTCGCCCTCATCCCAAAAGGGCTGTTCGCCCTGATGGCCGACCAGGCCTCCAGTCGGAACCCCGATCCAATCCGGTTCACCTCGGTGAAGCCGCATACCCAGCGGGATGCGGACACCTGGAACGCTGCCTACCGCTATGTCCGCCACGGCATCTTCGGCACACCGTCCGCTCAGGAGCCGTTGGTCGCCGGAGCGGCGGTCCGCCTCCTCGTCGTCGCGAGTCTGATGGCGTTCCCGAACAACGCCCGCCGGATCCCCACGCCGGAGGACCGGCGTGACGCACACTCCCACTCTTTCCGACGCGCCGTGTCGTTCATCGAGGACAACGCTCACCGCGACATCAACGCCAGCGACATCGCGGCGGCCGCACATATCAACATCCGCGCCCTGCAGGTGGCCTTCCGCCGTCACCTGGACACCACTCCCATGACGTACCTGAGGAAGGTTCGTCTGGAGTACGCCCACCGCGAACTGATCTCCGCCGATCCCTCCACCACGAGCGTGGCGAGCATTGCCGCCAGGTGGGGTTTCGTCAACCACAGCCGCTTCACGGCACGCTATCGAGCCACATTTGGGATTGCCCCGTCGTTCACGCTCCGCCAACGAAACGATTCGACGAAACTGTGGATGTGATGGCCTCCAGGTCTGCCGTTTCCTAGTGGTCGACAGCGGCGAGGATCCATGAGGCCCCCGTCATCACCGACACCCGGCGCGTCGGCACGCCGGGGCGACGCGAGACGTTGCGTTTCTCGCACAGAACGGCCGCGAGAGAGACGTTCCTTGTCGTAGCGCAAGCTTCTTCGGCCCCTCCGAGCGGGGTTAACGTGACTGTCGAGAGATCAGCGACCTACCGCAGTGCAGGTCGACCCCACTGTCGCTGCCGGAAGGTGCCGTGCTCAGATCCCGTAATTCCGCGTTCATGCGCTCGGGGGCCCCGTCATCGTGAAGAGATCCGTGTGGACGCCGAACATCGCCTGCTGAAGCCCTTCGAGGTCGCGGCTCTGCTGCGGGTGGACCCGAAGACTGTCACGAGGTGGGCAGTGGTGGGCAGGATCGAGAGCATCCGGACTCCTGGCGGCCATCGCCGATTTCGCGAGTCTGACGTGCGCAAACTGCTAGAGGTGGACCGGGTGCGTGATCTCAGGGAGGCCGACCGCTCGGACGACTGACCGCGGTCCACCTCACCGTTGCACGTTCGTGGCATCGATCCGGCTTCGGCTGTCGATCCGGCCGCACCCCGCTCGTGTAGACGGGGAGCGGGCAGGCAACGGGCCGCCCGCCCTCATCGGAGGGTGTGGTCATGCGCAGGTTGGTGGTGGTCGAGTTCGTGACGCTCGACGGGGTCATGCAGGGCTTGGCCTCTCCCGACGAGGACCGTGCGGGCGGGTTCGAGCACGGTGGTTGGGCAGCGCCGTACTTCGACGAGACCCAGGCGACCGCGGCGGTGGAAGGGCTCCGGTCCACCACGGCATACCTCTTCGGACGCCGGACGTATGAGAAGATGGTCGGCTACTGGCCGAGCCAGCCGGACGTCAACCCGATGGCCGGACACCTCAACTCAACGCCCAAGTACGTCGCCACCCGCACCCTGACCGACCTCACCTGGTCGAACGCCCGACGTCTGGACGGAGACCTCGCTCCGGCGGTCGCGGACCTGAAGTCCCGGGGCGACGGTGTCGTCGCCGTGTTGGGCAGCGGGGTGCTCGTGCGGGAACTCATCGCCAACGACCTGGTCGACGGGTACCGGCTGTTCCTGCACCCGCTCCTGCTCGGTTCGGGCAAGCGTCTGTTCCCGGAGTCGGAGCGGCCGCGCCCGCTGCGGCTCGCCGGCTGCACGCCGACCGGCACCGGCGTCCTCATGCTGGAGTACGAAGTGGCGTGACGGCGGATGTTATCGATAACAGCGACGACACCCCATCATTCGCTCTGTCGACCACCCGGCCCGCAGTGGCCGGTGCCCACACCCGGCCCGGCCGGCCACCCCGGTCGCCTGCTGAAGCCCTGCTCAGCGGCGTGATGAGGCCATTTACGTGTCGGCGAGACATCGAGGTTGATGGTTTGGGAGCGCTCCCGTAACATACCGGACGCGGCTGTTAACGCTCACCTAACAATGACTCCCACGAATGTGGAGGCCGCCGTCCCGTCAGGAGGGTGCTCGATGACCATATTCAGACCGACCAATATCGGGGTCGTCTCGGCCGGTGTCGCGTTACTGGCGTCGGCGACGGTTGCCGTGGCGCTGCCGGCCGGCGCGGCCGCAGCGGGCTGCTCGGTGAACTACGCCGTGTCGTCCGACTGGCCGGGTGGCTTCGGCGCCAACGTCACGATCACGAATCTCGGCGATCCCGTGAGCAGTTGGACGCTGACGTGGTCGTACAGCGCCGGTCAGACGATCACGCAGTCGTGGAACACCACCCTGACGCAGAGCGGGGCGGCGGTGACCGCGCGGAACGTGAGCTACAACGGTTCGATCGCGACCAACGGCACGGCGTCGTTCGGGTTCAACGGCTCCTGGACGGGCAGCAACCCGGCACCGACGAACTTTGCCCTCAACGGCGTGACCTGCAACGGCGGCACCACACCCACCACTCCGCCGCCCACCACCCCGCCGCCGACGACCCCGCCGCCCACCACCCCGCCGCCGACGACCCCGCCGCCCACCACCCCGCCGCCGACGACCCCGCCGCCGACCACGTGCAACCTGCCGTCGTCGTACCGGTGGTCGTCCACCGGGGCGTTGGCGCAGCCGAAGTCGGGCTGGGTGTCACTCAAGGACTTCACCGTCGCGCCGTAC
>NZ_JBITDT010000032.1:0-20326 GCF_044454415.1 Micromonospora sp. NPDC051543 | reverse complement strand
CAGCTCCACTCCACAACCGGAGGCCTTCACCTACCTACGACATCAGATCGTGTCATCACACAATCTCGACCAACCTCCCCGAACAGCACACCTAGCCGGTGGTCGCCTCGCGCTGGATCTGGTCGAATTCGGCGGCCATCGCGGCGGCCAAGGCCTGCGCGGCGGACAGCGGACGAACCATGACCGTGAACTCGTCGACCAGGCCGCCCTCATCCAGATGCAGGAAGTCACAGCCCTCGACAGCGACGTCACCCATCCGCGCCTCGAACACCAGCGCGTGTTCCCGACCGCCCTCGCCGCTCAACTCACGGACGTACCGGAAGTCCTCGAACACCCGCAACACACCCCGCAGGATCGCGGCAGTGATGGCCTTGCCCTGATACGGCTTGAACGCCACCGGGCTGCGGAACACCACGTTGTCGGCCAGCGCCGCCTCAATGGCGTCGAGATCGCCCGCTTCGACCGCCACACGAAAGTCGATCACCACCCCAGCGTACGGGCTCTGCCACTGACGCTGTCCCGACCCGGGTCGAAAGACTGCCGGGCCGGGACAGGTGGGGATCGCGGGCAAGCTATCCAGCGGGTTGCGGCGTCGACCTCAGGCGGCGCTGCGGGCTACCGCTTCCCGCACGGCGTTCAGTCCGTCCGCCTGGGTGACGATCGGGCGGTAGCCGAGTTCGGCGACCGCCTTGTCCGTACGTAGCGTGCAGGTCTGCTCCAGGAACCAGCGTGCGGGGACGGGGATCACCTTGGCCGCGGTGGCGGCGTCGATGTCCGGAATCGTGGCGTCGACTCCGTAGATCGCGAAGGTGCTCTCAAGGAAGTCGCGGAGGGTCACCCGGTGCTGATCGGTGATGAAATAGGCGTGACCTGGCCGGCCGCTCAGCCAACCTCGGACCAGGCCCTCGACGGCGTTGTCGACGAACGTGACGTCGGTGCTTTGGCGGCCGCCCTCGATCCAGGCGAATTCGCCGTTGCGGGCCGAGCGCACGAGACCTTCGACGAGAGAGCTGTCGGGGCCCCACACGAACCGCGGCCGGATCGACACCGTTGCGAAGCTCGGCGCGTTCGCAGCCAGAACCAGTGCCTCGGCTTCCGCTTTCGTCGCGCTGTACGCGGCTTCCGAGTCCGGTCGCAGTGGCGCGCTCTCGTCGATGTCGATGAGCGGCTCACCGGCCATGAGTGCGGCTTCGCTCCCGGCGTGCACGAAGCGGGCGACCCCGGCCTGCTGAGCCGCTTGCAGGGCGGCCCGAGTACCGCCCACCGTCACCAGTTCCTGACGCTCCCGATCGGCGGTGATGTCCGTCTCCGCCGCCAGATGGAACAGCACCTCGCTGCCCTCGACGCCGGCGCGCCAGGTGTCGGGATCGGTCAGCTCGCCGCGCACCGGCTCGGCGCCCAGCGCGGCCACCGCGTTGGCAGCCGTCGCACTACGGACCAGGGCTCTGACCGCGTGTCCGTCGGCCACGAGCCGCCTGATCAGACTCCGGCCGATGAAACCGGAACCGCCTGTCACGAAGGTCTGTGCCATGTCGTTCTCCTTGGAGGTCGTGGTCCTTGCTCGGTTCAGCAACCAGCAACTCGCCCCGCTTCCCTCCGCGTCATTTATCTTTCAAGGGTCAGCGATAAGATTTCCGAATGACAACGCTGCGTGCCCTGGAGTGTCTGGTCGCGGTCGCGGACACCGGGTCGATCACCGAGGCGGCCCGGTTGCTGCACTCCTCGCAGCCTGCGGTGTCCCAGCAGATCGCCGTGTTGGAGCGCGAGACCCGTACGCCTCTGCTGCGACGGGGGGCACGTGGCACCTCGCTCACGCCGGCCGGGCGCGCCGCCGTCGCGGACGCCCGGCGAGCGATCGACGCGGCCGCGTCAGCCGTCCGTTCGTCCCGGGCCAGGGGCGAGGCGAAGGGAGGGTCGCTGCGCCTGGTCTGCGCCCAGAGCTTGACCGTGCCGCTGCTCGCGCCGGTGATCCGCGCCTGGCACCGGCACCACCCCCAGGTGGCGATCGACCTCCGGGAGGCGGTCGTGTCGGACGGCCTGTTCGACGCCATCAGCGGCGGGGATGTCAACGTACTGGTGTTAGCCGGCCCGGTGGACGGCCGTTTCACGTCCACGGTTCTCGGCGCGGAGGAGATCGTCCTGACGGCCCCTCGTCATCATCCGCTGGGAGAGCGGGGATCGGTGCGGCTTTCCGAGCTCGACGGCGAGGAGTTGGTGCACTTCGCGCCGGAGAACGGGTTGAGCGGCTGGCTTGACCGGTCCCTCGGCGCAGCCGGGGTCCGCCTGAAGCCGGCACTGCGAACGGCCGTCACCTCTGCGGCACCTCAGCTGGCGGCGGCCGGACTGGGCATCGCGATAACCCCCGTCAGCGCCGTCAGCGCGGGCTTTCCGGGCGTGGTCCGCTCATTTTCGCCCCGGTGGACCCGGGAGTTGGTCGCGGTGACGCCGGGAGAGCCCGACCCACTCGCGGCCCGCTTCATCGCCGATCTGCGTGCTCGCGGGGTGCGGGTGCCCCGCGATGTGAAGAACCAACTCGAACCTTCACCGCAACGCGCCGGGACCATCGAGTGAGATGCTGACACCTGTAACCACCGACTCGATCACCGAATGGGCATCGGGCGGTAGCCACGACGCGCAGCCGCCGCGCCACCTGCCGGCCAGGATCGCCGATGTTACGCGGCTACGCCGTCCACAAGGACCCCTGCCAAACACGCTCTCACGGGACCTCACCAGTTACGCGCCCGGAACCTACCTGGTCACGGTAGCTTGACCTCAGGCGCGCAAGGACTGGTCGATCATGGCCGATGCGGCGGATCGTGGCGGCGACAGCTCTGCGCCGTCTGGATACGGATCGACGAAGGCCGATCGCAAGATTGATCACTGAGCGAAGGCCGGCTGCCTTCCGCAGCGATATCTGACGCCTGGCGGAACACACCATCGCCGCCGATTCGACCAGCCCTGAGCGCTGGCCCGCGAGCCCTGTCTGAACGTCAACCTCTGACTGGAGGGCGCTCATGATCGCAACCTTGAAGGGGTTCACCCAGCAACTGGTGCCGGCGAATGGCATCAAGATCAACGCTGTCACGGGAGGTTCGGGTCCGCCGATCCTTCTGCTTCACGGGTGGCCGGAGACCTGGTGGGGATGGCACAGTGCGATGCCGCTGCTGGCCGAGCACTTCAGCGTGGTGGCCATCGATCTGCGCGGCGCGGGCTTCTCCGACTGCCCGCTCGACGGCTACGACAAGGCGACGATGGCGCGCGACGCACACGAAGTCATGGTCGCCCTCGGGCATGAACGCTACGCGGCGTGCGGACATGACATCGGCGGAATGGTCGCCCTGCCGCAGGCCGCCACCTATCGGGATGCCGTTACCCACCTGGCCGTCCTCGACGTTCCGCTTCCCGGCTGGACCGATTGGGAGGCGTCGACCGCGAAGCTCTGGCACTTCAGCTTCCACATGAACCGGGATCTACCCGAGCGCCTGATCCACGGCCGCGAGTATGAGTACGTTTCGACCTTCATGGCTGAACGGTTCTACGATCACAGCACCTTCAATCCGGCGGACATCGACATCTACGCGAAGGCGATGGCGCTTCCCGGTCGCACCCGCGGCGGCATGGAGTGGTATCGGACCCTCCCCGCCGACCATGCGGCCGCACTCGAGTACAAGAAGCAACCGCTCGAGATACCGGTGCTGGGTCTCGGCGGGGATCAGCGCTTCGGCGGGCAGATGGTGCCGATGCTCAAAGAGTTCGCCAGCAATGTGACGGGCGGCTCGATCGCGCGGTCCAGCCACTATCTCGCGGAGGAACGGCCGGATGAGGTCGCGGCCGCTCTGATCGAGTTCCTCACAGCCACGTGAAACTCTGCGACCGCGCCATCGTGGGCTGGGCGAATCGCGTTGATCGGTTGAACAAGGAAGGGAAACGGTCATGACCCCACCTGTCATTCGCGGCGTCAACCATATCGGCATCACGGTGCCCGACATCGAAGCCGCGAAGACGTTCTTCGTGGAAGCTTTCGGCGCCCAGGTGATCTACCAGTCCTTCGGACCGGAGGATCCGCCCCGACAGGGACCCGAATTCGAGCGGGCCACTGGCGCTCACCCCGGAACGGCCGTGCGTGCGCAGGCGATGGTCAAGATCGGAACCGGACCCGATTTCGAGCTCTTCGAAATGCACGGCCCCGAACAGGCCCAGCCGGTCCGACCGAGCGACTTCGGCATCACGCACTTCGGCCTCTACACCGACGACATCGACGCATCCGTCGAACGCTTCAGAAGGGCCGGCGGCACTCCCCTCACGGAGCCTCGCGCTATTCCCTATACAACCGAACAAGGTCCCGGGAACAAGGTCTGCTACTGCCGAACGCCCTGGGGCACGACGATGGAATTCATCACCACGCCCGACCGCATGCCGTATCACGACCAGACGGATCTGCGCAGGTGGCAGGACGAGGACTGAGCGATGTCTCGTAACCCGGTGACCGTCCGCGCAGACGATCCGTCATCAAGCAGCTTCGGACGTCCGTACGCGCTCCACCGGTTACCGCCGCCGGCCCCGTCCCCGCAACAGCATCAGGACGACCGATGACGCGAGCATCGCACCGCTCCCACACAGCACGGCGATGTACGACACCGGACCACCGAGCCCGCGGTTCGGGCCCCTCACCAGCATCGACGCAAAGGTGCCGCCCGTCGGAACGGTCCCCCTCACGCGGTGGCGGGCGCGCGTTCGCCGACCCTCTCGGCGATCGCCCGGCCCAGCTCCGCCGTCGTGCCGGTACCGTGCAGGTCGGGGGTCAACGGTGCCTGTCCGGGCCCGTACGCCAGGACGTCCTCGACCGCGCCGAGCAGGTGGGCGGCGGCCTCGGGGTGGCCGAGGTGCTCCAGCATCATCGAGCCGCACCAGATCTGGCCGATCGGGTTGGCAATGCCTTTGCCGGCGATGTCGGGTGCGGAGCCGTGCACGGGCTCGAACAGGCTCGGGTGTTCACGCTCAGGGTTGATGTTGGCGCTCGGGGCGATGCCGAGGGTGCCGGTGCAGGCCGGGCCGAGGTCGGAGAGGATGTCGCCGAACAGGTTGCTGGCCACGACCACGTCGAACCACTCCGGATGGAGCACGAACTGCGCCGCGAGCGCGTCGATGTGGAACTTGTCGAGGCGAACGTCGGGGAACCGCTCGCCCATCGCGGCCACCCGCTCGTCCCAGTACGGCATGGAGATGGAGATGCCGTTGCTCTTGGTGGCGGACGTCAGGTGCCGCTTCGGCCGTCGGTCGGCCTGCTCGAAGGCGAAGCGCAGGACACGGTCGACACCGACGCGCGTCATGATCGTCTCCTGTAGGACGGTTTCCCGGTCGGTACCCTCGAAGATCCGCCCACCGACGCTGGAGTATTCGCCCTCGGTGTTCTCCCGGACGACGACGAAGTCGATGTCGCCCGGGAGCCGCCCGGCCAGGGGGCTGCGGACGCCGGGCATGAGCCGGCACGGGCGCAGGTTCACGTACTGGTCGAAGACCCGCCGGAACTTCAGGAGGCTGCCCCAGAGCGAGACATGGTCGGGTACGACCTCCGGCCAGCCCACCGCGCCGAAGTAGATGGCGTCGTAGCCCCGCAGCGTCTGTTCCCAGTCGGGCGGCAGCATTGCGCCGTGCCGCTGCCAGTAGTCGGCGCTGGCGAAATCAAAGCTGTCGAAGGTGAGCGTCAGGTCGAAACGACGTGCGGTGGCGTGCAGCGCGTCGAGGCCGGCCGGGACGACCTCCTTGCCGATGCCGTCACCGGGGATGACGGCGATCCGGTGGGTGGTCACGGCGCCTCCCGAAGCGCTGCGAGGCCGCCCTGCGAGTCCTCGAGCGCGATGCGCTCCGCAGTGGCGGAGTCGCCCGCACGCAGCGCCCGGACCAGGGCCCGGTGACTGCTGTATCGCTCCAGGCCGAACGTGTCGTCCTCCGCCACCCGTCGCAGAAGCAGCTCGCGGCGCTGCGGGCGGGAGAACACGCGGCTCTGCTCGAGCATCCGGACCAGCACCGGGTTGTGCGCGCAGGCGCTGACCGTGTCGTTGAACCGCTGCATGGTGTCGAGCAGCTCGGCGAGGTGCCGCTCGACCGGCGCACCCTGCGCGGACCGCTCCTTGAGGAGGATCAGCAGGTCGTCGGCGCGGTCGAGAATGCCATCCAGCGCGTCGAGCTGCTCGGCGGTGGCGTGTCGGGCGGCGAAGCGGGCGACGAGGCCACGCAGGCCGACCTCCACCTCGGCGAGGTCGTCGATGGCAGCGTCGCGGATGGCGGCGACCAGCACGGTACGCGGCCCGATCCGCTCGATCAGCCCGTCGAGCTCCAGCCGGCGCAGGGCCTCGCGTACCGGCGTCGGGCTGACCGCGAGCCGCTCGGCCATGCCGCGCTCGGTGACCTTCTCCCCCGGCGCGAGTTCGCCGGTGGCGATCGCGGTGCGAACTTGTCGGTACGCCTGATCGGCGAGCGTGCCGGCTGTCGTCATGACCGGACTCTAGCGCATGACATAGCAAGTTTGTTTGCAACTGTTGACGAGTTTGCTACAGCAACTTAGCGTGGCCGGCGACACAAGGAGGTGGACGTGTGTCCAACCGGCGGATCACGTTCTTCATAGCCCTCGCACTCTTCGCCCAGGAATCAACCTGGAACTTCTATGACAACCAGGTCCCCGTCCTGCTGCGCGAGCATGTGGCGAGCGCCGCGCTCGTCGGCGCGCTGATGGGGATGGACAACCTGCTGGGAATCTTCATCCAGCCCTGGATCGGCAACCGGTCCGACAACACCCGGACCCGGTGGGGGCGACGGATCCCGTACCTCGCGGTGGGCATGCCCCTGGCCGCGCTGGTCTTCGTACTGCTGCCGTGGACCACGTCGCTGGCCACGCTGGTCGTGGTGATGTTCTGCTACGCGCTGATCGCCAACACCACACGACCGCTGGCGGAGTCGTTGGTGCCGGACTTCCTGCCCCCGCAACGCCGCAGCCGGGCGAACGCCGTCGTGAAGATCGCGACCGCGCTGACCATCATCGTCGCGTCGCTGATCAGCCTGCTCGTGGTGGACGAGCATCCGAGGGCAGCCTTCGTCATCCCGTCGGTGATCATGCTGGCCGCCACGTTCGTGCTGCTGGCCAACGTGCGCGACAGCCGGTCGCCGGCCTACCAGGCCGCGGTTGCCGAAGAGGCCTCCGCCGGCCCCGCCGCGGTCAGCCAACCACTGCGGCAGATCGTCTCCGGCCTGTTCACCGACCAGGATCGCCGCCGGCTCCTGCTGCTGCTGACCGTCCTGCTCTTCGGCGGGGCATGGTTCGCCTCCCGGTCGCTGATCACCCCGTACGGCATGGAGGCGCTGGGCCTGAGCCGCGGCGACGCGGGCGGGCTCACCCTGCCCAGCGGCATCGTCTACATGGCTGCCGCCTATCCGGCCGCACTGCTGGCCGAGCGCTTCGGACGGCTACGGATCATCGCCGTGGGCATCACCGTCTTCGCCGTCGCCCTGGCGGCGGGCGCCATCGTGCAGACCGCCACCGGCACGGTCGTCGCGTTCTGCGTGGCCTCGGCCGGCGCCGCCGCCTTCACGATCAACGCAGCGGTGGCGCTGTGGAACCTGGCACCGTCCAGCCGGGTGTTCGGCGCCTACACCGGCCTGTACGCGGTCACCTGGTACCTGGGCGGCTTCGGCGGCCCCGCCCTGATCGGCGGGGTGATCGACCTGGTCGGCTGGGACGGGATGCTGCTCTACATCGCCGTGCTCGCCCTACTCGCCATGCTCGTCGTCGTACGGCTCGAACGCCTGCAGCGTGCGCACCGGGCCAAGCGGGCCGACACCCTCATGGAAAGCGAATGATGTCGACCATCCTCATCACCACCGACTACCTCGCCCCCGGTGACGAGGTGGACACCTACCTGACCGGGCTCGGGTTCACGACGCGGCACGACCCGATGCGGGGACCGCGCCGGCCGGAGCAGCTGATCACGGCCCTGGCCGGCGTCGAGGGGGCGCTGATCGCCAACGAGCCGATGACCGCGGAGGTGCTGCGCCAGGCAGCGGACCTGCGCGCCGTCGTGCGTACCGGAGTCGGGTACGACTCCGTCGACGTGGCCGCCGCCGGCCGGCTCGGGATCAGCGTGAGCAACCTGCCCGGGATCAACGCCAACGCGGTGGCCGAGTACACCATCGGGTTGCTGCTCGCCCAGGCCCGGTGCCTGGTGCCGATGGCCGCCGGGGTGGCCGCCGGCGGCTGGCCCCGCACCGACGGCCACGAGCTGCGCGGCAAGACGCTCGGCCTGATCGGGCGGGGCGCGGTGGCCCAGCGGGTGGCGCCGCTGGCCGCCGTCTTCGGCATGACCGTGCTGTGCACCGGCAGCCTTCCCGCGCCGGTCACCCGGGTCACGCTCGACGAGTTGCTGCGCGACGCCGACTTCGTGTCGGTCCACACCGCACTGACCCCGCTCACGCGCCACCTCGTCGACAGCGCGGCGTTGGCCCGGATGAAGCCGGGCGCGCACCTGATCAACACCGCACGCGGGCCGCTCGTCGACGAGGTTGCCCTGGTCGAGGCGGTCCGGTCCGGCCGGCTGGCGGGCGCAGCCCTGGACGTGGTGGACGTGGAGCCGCTGCCCGCCGACAGCATCCTGCGCGGCGTGGCCGGCATCACTGTCTTCTCGCACATGGCCGGGCAGACTGCCGAAGCCCGGCTGGCCGCGGGGATGGAGGGTGCCAAGGAACTCGTCGCCGCCCTCGACGGCCGGCCCGCCCACTCGCTCAGCGAACCGAAGGAGCCGGCATGACCACCAAGACAGCGGACGCGGACGTGATGGTGATCGGCGCAGGCCTCGCCGGACTGGTGGCCACCGCCGAACTCGTCGCCGCTGGCCGATCCGTCCTGCTGCTCGACCAGGAGCCGGAGCAGAGCCTCGGCGGACAGGCGTTCTGGTCGTTCGGCGGTCTGTTCCTGGTCGATTCGCCCGAGCAGCGCCGGATGGGCATCCGCGACTCGACCGAACTCGCCTGGCAGGACTGGCAGGGCAGCGCCGGTTTCGACCGCCCCGAGGACGCCTGGCCGCGGCGCTGGGCCGAGGCGTACGTCAACTTTGCCGCCGGCGAGAAACGCGCGTGGCTGCGGGGCCTCGGCGTCAAGATGTTCCCCATCGTCGGCTGGGCCGAACGCGGGGGCTACGACGCCACCGGACACGGCAACTCGGTGCCCCGCTTCCACGTCACCTGGGGTACCGGACCGGGCCTGCTCGAACCCTTCATCGCGATCGTGCGGGAGGCGGCCGGACGCGGCCTCGTCCGGTTCGCCTTCCGGCACCGGGTCGACGCGCTGACCATCAGCGACGGCGCGGTGGTCGGTGCCACCGGCCGGGTCCTGGAGCCGAGCGAGGCCCTCCGCGGCAGCGCCAGCTCGCGGGAGGAGATCGGCGACTTCGCCTACACCGCGCAGGCCGTCATCGTCACCTCCGGCGGCATCGGCGGCAACCACGACCTGGTCCGCCGCAACTGGCCGGCACGGCTCGGTGCGCCGCCCACCCACCTGATCAGCGGCGTTCCCGCCCACGTGGACGGCCGCATGCTGACCATCACCCAGGACGCTGGCGGCGCCGTGATCAACCCCGATCGGATGTGGCACTACGTCGAGGGCATCCAGAACTGGGACCCGATCTGGGACAAGCACGGCATCCGGATCCTGCCCGGGCCGTCCTCCGTCTGGCTCGACGCGCGCGGACGACGGCTGCCCGTGCCGCTCTACCCCGGATTCGACACCCTCGGCACGCTCGCCCACCTGCGCACCACCGGCCACGACCACAGCTGGTTCATCCTCACCCAAAAGATCATCGAGAAGGAGTTCGCGCTCTCCGGCTCCGAGCAGAACCCGGATCTGACCGGTCGCAGCGTCAAACAGGTACTCGGCCGCCTCCGTGCCGGCGCGCCGGCGCCGGTGGAGGCATTCAAGCAGCGGGGCGCCGACTTCGTCGTGGCCGACCGGCTGGACGAGCTGGTGAAGGGCATGAACGCGCTCACCGACGAGCCTCTGCTGGACCCGCTCGACATCCAGCGCACGATCGAGGCGCGTGACCGGGAGCTGGCCAACAGCTTCACCAAGGACATGCAGATCGCCGCCATCCGCAACTTCCGAAACTACCGGGGCGACCGGCTCATGCGGACAGCGGCGCCGCACCGACTCCTCGACCCGAAGGCCGGGCCGCTCATCGCCGTACGCCTGCATGTGCTCACCCGCAAGACCCTGGGCGGCCTGCACACCGACCTCGATGGTCGGGTGCTGGACGGCGCCGGCCAGCCGGTGCCCGGGCTCTACGCCGCCGGCGAGGCCAGTGGATTCGGCGGTGGCGGCATGCACGGCTACCGCGCGCTGGAAGGCACCTTCCTGGGCGGCTGTCTCTTCTCCGGCCGCCAGGCCGGCCGCGCCGTGGCCGCCACCGTCGGATGACCGGCTCATACCCCCGAGATGAGGAAAGCGTGACCCTCGACTGCGTACGCATTCTCGTGCCCTCCGGCATGCTCGGCTCGGGATTCCCGCCCGAGATCGTTGACCGTGGGCTGGAACTCGGTGCCGACGTCATCGCCGTGGACGGAGGGTCGACCGACTCCGGCCCGTACTATCTGGGCACCGGCACGGCCAAGACCACCGCGGCGGCCGTGGCCCGCGACCTGCGCCTGCTGCTCCGCGCGGCGGCGAAGGCGCGCATTCCGCTGATCGTCGGCTCGTGCGGTACCAGCGGCACCGACTCCGGTGTGGACTGGGTCGCCGGCATCGCCCGCGGCATCCTGACTGAGGAAGGGCTGGACCTGCGGCTCGCCACCATCTACAGCGAGCAGCGGGCCACCGACCTCAAGAACCATCTCGACCGGGGCCGGATCCACCCGCTCCCGCCGGCCGGCGACCTCGACCCGGCGACGTTGGACAGCTGCCAGCACATCGTCGCGATGATGGGTCATGAGCCGATCGCCGAGGCGCTGGCGGGCGGAGCCGACGTGGTACTGGCCGGGCGCGCCACCGACACCGCCGTGGCCGCCGCCTTCCCGCTGATGGCCGGCATGCCGGCCGGCCCGACCTGGCACGCCGCCAAGATCATCGAGTGCGGCGCGCAGTGCACCACGAACCCGCGCTCCAGCGGGGTCTTCGCCACCATCGACGCCACCGGCTTCACCATCGAGCCGCTCGACCCGGCCGTGGCCTGCACGCCCACCTCGGTCTCGGCGCACATGCTCTACGAGACCGCCGACCCGTTCTCGATGCGGGAACCGGCCGGCACTCTGATGGTCGCCGACGCCACCTACCGGGCCCTGGACGAGCGGCGGGTACGGGTGGAGGGCTCCCGGTTCGAGCCGGCCCCCTACACCAACAAGCTTGAAGGGGCCCGGATCACCGGGTACGAGACGATGTCGTTCACCGCCATCCGCGACCCGCACATCCTCGGCCAGATCACCACCTGGGCGCAGTTGCTGCGCCGGGTCACCACGGATCGGGTCGCCCAGACGCTCGGGCTCGGCGCCGACGACTACGCCTTCGACATCCGCCTGTACGGCTACGACGCCGTGCTGGAGGCGAAGGACCCGGACACCCGGACACCCCGCGAGGTCGGCGTGATGCTCCTGGTCAGCGCCGCGGATCAGCAGACGGCCACCGCCGTCGCGAAGATCGCCAATCCGCTCATGCTGCACCTGCCCACGCCCGACATGGACTACCTGCCAAGCCTCGCGTTCCCCTACTCCCCCGCGGAGACCGAGCGCGGGGCAGCGTACGAGTTCGTCCTCAACCACGTCGTCGACGTGGACTCGCCCACCAGCCTCTTCCGCATCCACCTCCCGGAGGACAGCGTTGTCCGATAACGCCCACCCCCGCACCGTCGCCGACCTCGCGCTGGAGGTTCGGTCGAAGAACGCCGGCCCGTTCTGGGTGACGATGGAGCTGTTCATGCGCGACACTGCCGGGTACGCCCTGGTAGCCGACCCGGGCTTCCTGGACGCGCCACTGATCGCCCGCCTCTACGGCGTACCGGCCGACGCCATCCGCATCTTCCGGATACCGGCGCTGAACGTCGTCAAGATCTCGTTCCCGCGCCCGGTGGCGCAGGGCAGCCTGCGCGACCGCGACATCCACGCTGGACAGCACCACGTGCCCCTGGCCATGCTTCCGCTGCCGGAGTCGCACTGAGACCAGTGCCGACCGGGTCAGCGGAAGCCTCCCGCTTCACGAGTTGCGGTCAGGTACCGGACGGACTCTGCGGGCGCTGGCCGCGAGCCGGTCGGCGAGCGCGGTGACGAGCCCGCGGAGTTCGTCCGGTCGCTCGATGACGAACGGCCGGTCGAGCGACGCGAGCACCGGGGGCAGCCAGTCGAGCCGCTCCGCCCGCAGTTCAACGCGCAGCCAGCCCTCACTGTCGAGATCTGCGTCTGCCGGCGACGGCAACTCCTCCACGATCGCGATGCTGGCGGGAAGTCGGGTACGGAGCTGCTCCACCGTCGCCTGGATCAGCAGGGTCACCTCATACCGGTACGGCGCCCTGGCGAGCGCCGAGAGAACGCGCTGCGCCGGATCGAGTCCGGTCGGTGGCTCGAAGGAGCCGGGAAGGGTCCTCGCGTCAGTGATCCGATCAAGCCGCAACGTCCGGTCCTCTGAGATCTCAGGGGCCACACCTGTGACGTACCACCGGCCCGAATGGGCGACGAGCCCGTACGGGTGCAGCGTCCGTGCACTGCGCCGGCCGTCGGCAGTGGTATATCTGATCGACAACGGCTGGTGATGGCGCACCGCATCCGCGACAGCGAGTAGAACCTCCGTCTGCGGGGCGCGGAATTCGCCGGGCGGAGCCGTGAAGGCGAGGGCCTCGAGCACGGTGCCAAGTCGGCGGGCGAGGCGCTCGGGCAGTACACGGCGGATCTTGGCCGCTGCCGTCTCGACCGCCGTGTCGGACGTCGTCGCCAACCCTGTTCGGGGACCGGCGACCAGGCCGAGCAGCACCGCGAGAGCCTCGTCGTCGGTGAGCATGAGCGGCGGCATCCGGTACCCCGGAGCGAGTCGGTACCCGCCGTGACGACCGCGTACCGACTCGACAGGCACGTCGAGGTCAATCAGGTGACCCACGTACCGCCGCACGGTGCGCCCGTCGACGCCCAGACGGTGGGCGAGTTCGGCCACCGTCCGGATGCCGCCTGACTGCAGGAGCTCCAACAGGGTAAGGACCTGAGCGGTAGGTCGAACCACCTCCCGAATTTACCGCGAATACTGGACCGATTCTGTCCGGTATTGGTTCTAGCGTGGCCACGCCACCTGGCTCCACCCAATCTTGGAGATCACCATGAACCTCGTCTCAGTCCGGATCATCACTGGTGATGTCGCACGCCTCGTCGACTTCTACGAACGGGTCACGGGAGTGCAGGCGGACTGGGCCACCGAGGACTTCGCTGAGTTGCGGACCACCTCCGGCACTCTCGCGATCGGCAGCACTCGCACCGTCTCACTGTTCGCGCCGGGGTCCGCTCAACCGGCGGCCAACCGCAGCCTGATCATCGAGTTCCTCGTCGACGACGTGGACAGCGTGCATCAGAACCTGACCAGCGTCGTCGACGACTTCGTCAACGAGCCCACCACGCTGCCCTGGGGCAACCGGTCGCTGCTGTTCCGTGACCCCGACGGCAACCTCGTCAACCTCTTCACTCCGGTCACCCCGGCCGCCATCGAGAAATTCGCTCGCTGAGGCCTCGCGTGGCCTGCCACACGCAGCACACCGACAACGGCTCAGCCCTCCAGGCTGGGGCTCACATTTGCACGACCCGGTAGGAGCCAGAGCGCACGTCCTCCGGTAGGGCGGGACCGCTGGTGCTCCAGCCGAACGTGTTGCGTGCCTTGTCGGAGGTGATGCGCGCCGAGGATCGGAGCAACGCGGCCATCGGCCCCATGGCGCTCTCAGCCTGTTCGGCGGTGATCGAGGTGGCGGTGGCTCCGGTCAGGTCCGCGATCGCCTCGGCGAGTTCACGGAAGGTGAACTGTCGCGGTCCGGCCGCGTTGTAGGTGCCCGCTACCGGGCGCTCCAGGGCCGTCAGGTACAGGCGGGCGAGATCGTCCACGTGCACCGGGGTCCACTCGTTGTCGCCGGAGTCGATGTAGGTGGCCGCGCCCGAGCGGGTCGCGGCGTCGATCAGACTGGTCAACAGCAGGGAGCCGCCCCGACCGTAGACCAGACCCGCGCGGATGATGATGCTGTTCAGGCCCGCCGCCTCGCGCACCAGTCGCTCGCCGACGAGCTTGAAGGGCTGCGGGCCCGGCTCCGGCAGTTCCGCGTCCTCGTCGCGGGGATGGCTGGGGTCGAGCCCGTAGACCAGGTTGGTGCTGGTGTAGAGGAACGGCTTGCCGGTGCCGGCCTTGCCCGCCCCACGGGTCAGCGCCTCCACGGCAGCGGCCTCCGCCCTGACCGCGTCCTCGCCACCGAAATAGTCGACAGCGGTGTGCACCACCGCATCGGCTTGCGCGGAAGCCTTCTCAAGGAGCGTGGTGTCGGTCAGGTCGCCAAGCAGAGGAGACGCACCCACCTCGGCCGCCTTGGCTGCTGATTCCGGTGACCGGGTGAGCGCTACTACTTCGTGGCCGGCCGCGACGAAGTGTTCGACGAGCACCGAGCCCAGGTAGCCGGTGCCGCCGGTGATGAGGATCTGCATGTTCTCTCCGGAGCCGAGTGAGCGATGAAACGGATAGGCCATCCGCTTGCCCAACCGTAGCACGAACCGGATAGACCATCCGTTTTCCCGGTCTGAGCCGCCAGTTCAGGGCCACGGCTCCAGGCGGGGGCAAGCGGAGCTGTTATCCGCTTATGCTGGAGGAGTGACCGCTCCGCCGCCCCGTAAGGACGCACTACGCAACCGCCAGCGGATCATCGAGATTGGCCGGACGATGGTCGCGGACGGCACCCCGATTCAGCTGAACGAGGTGGCCCGTGTGGCCGGCGTTGGCGTCGCCACGGTCTACCGGCACTTCCCGACGCCTCAAGCGCTGATCGAGGCGGTGTCGGTGGACGGACTTGAGACGTTGATCCAGGCCGGCGAACGGGCCGTGCAGCAGGACGACCCCTGGACGGCTTTCCGTGATCTCCTGGTCCGGGTCGTGGACGCGCAACTACTCGACCTTGCCCTGTCCTCGGTCCTGTCCACGCCCACGGCCACGCTGCCGGGCACCGCGCACCTGCTCGATCAGTTGTCCTCGCTGTTCAACAAACTGTTCGTACGGGTCAGGGACGCAGGGCTGCTGGCACCCGGCGTCACGCTCGCCGACATGACGCCACTGATGTGTGGAGTCGCCTTCTCTGCCCGGATGCATCCAGCCGCCGACGCGCAAGAGCAAGCCGCCGCCGGCCGCCACTAC
This sequence comes from Micromonospora sp. NPDC051543, assembly GCF_044454415.1. NCBI lineage: Bacteria > Bacillati > Actinomycetota > Actinomycetes > Micromonosporales > Micromonosporaceae > Micromonospora > Micromonospora sp. NPDC051543. Next base: position 4,938 of record NZ_JBITDT010000032.1, on the reverse strand, counting down.
CTCGACATCGTGCTGAACGGGATCCGGGCCCGCTGAGCGCCGCAGGGACCGAAACGCAACCCGGTCGCCTCTACTCCGGCGGCCCCTGGTCGACGGAGAGACCGAGATACGTCCCACCGGAGGCGTCGATCACCTGGCCGGTCACCCATCGCCCCGCTGGGGAGGCAAGGAAGGCGACCACGTCCGCGACATCCGCCGGCTCTCCGACACGACGGAGGGCCGAGAGCCCGGTGACGACCTCGCGGAGCGCCGGTTGGGCGTCGAACCAGGCCACGTTGTTCTCGGTGGCGGTGGTCCCGGGCATCACCGCGTTCACCGTGATACCCCGAGAGCCCAGTTCCTGTGCCAGCGTGACGCTGAACGTGTTGATCGCGCCCTTCGTCATGGCATACGCAAGAGTGCCGGGTATCGCGACTCGGGTGGCGACGGACGAGACATTGACGATCCGGCCACCGTCGCGGAGCAGGTCCAGACCACGCTGGACCACGAAGAACGGCGCTTTCACGTTGATCGCGAACAACTCGTCGAAGTCATCCGGCCGGGCGGTGGCCAGCGTCGGGGTGGCCCCGCCGATCGCCGCGTTGTTCACCAGCACGTCGATGCCGCGCGGCGCGCCGCGTTCGGCCAACCCGGCCTCCACCCCAGCCCAGAGCCGATCGGCATCACCCGCCACGCCGAGCTGCGCGCCGACCGCGAACGCGGCGCCACCCGCCTCGGTGATCTGCGCGACGGTCCCCTGCGCGGCTGACTCGCTCGTGCCGTAGTGCACCACCACCAGCGACCCAGCCGCGGCGAGCCGCTTGGCAATCGCGCGGCCGATGCCCCGGCTCGCGCCGGTGACGAGGCTTGTCGTGCCGTCCATCGTTTCCATGATCTCCCCTTCGTGGCGCGTATCGAAGCGGGTACCACGGTCCGACCCTCGCCGTGCGGCCGGCAACGGACTGAGGTATCGCGGCCCACGGTTGTTGCACTTCCTCATCCGGAGAATCGTCCGCGCGTACGCTCGTTTGATGCGCTGGGACGCCGAGGAGAAGCGACGCCGAATCCTGGCCGCGGCACGGCGCGCCTTCGCCGAGAAGGGCGAGGACGTCACGGTGGCTCGGATCGCCCGCAGCGCCGGTGTGTCCGTCGCTACCGTCTACCGGCGCTTTCCCACCCGGGACAGCCTCATCACCGATGCTTACGGCGATCAGTGGAACGATTGCGCGGCCATGCACGCCGAAGCGCTCAGCGATCCGGACCCGGCGCGTGCGCTGCGGGAACTGATTCGCACGCTCTGCGCATACCAGTTACAGGACAGAGGCTTCACCAGGGCCTACGTCGAGTCGGTGGTCACCGGACGCGGGCTCGACCACGAGCGGCAGGAGACCGAACGGGTCATCGCCCGGCTGCTGCGCCAGGCACAGGCGACGGGCACCGTCCGCGCCGACCTGACCGTCGCCGACTTCCGGCTGCTGATCGCCGCCCATCACGGCGTCGTCCTGGCCGGCGGGCTCGACGCCGCGGCGGCTTCCCAGCGCTATCTCGCACTGATGCTGCGCACGCTCCAACCCTGAACTCTCGCCGCCCGAAGCAGGAGCCGGGCGTAGGCGTCCTTTCCGCCTACGCCCGGGAAGTGCTGATCCTCAAGCCTGTTCGATCTCCGAGAACAGGCCCTTGAACGTGACCTGCGTCCCCGCGAGGGTGCCGAAGACATCAGCGACAACGGTTGTCGCGACTGCCGCGGAGGCGTCTTCGTAGCTGTCGAAGTAGAGGTCGAGCGTCCGGTACGCGGGCGTAGCGGTGCCATCCTCCTTCGGCCACACCTTCGCTGACTCGAGTCGCCGCAGCTTCGGGAACTTCGCTGCGGCAGCCTTCACGTCCGCGTAGGCCCGCTCGAAGTCGTCGGGGCTCGCCGGGTTGTCGATGATGATGGTGATCTTGGTGGGCACGGGACTCTCCTCGGTTTGTTCCATCTCGGACATAACTAACGCCGCAGACCTGAACTCAGCGGCCGTAGGTCTCCAACAGCCGCAGCCACACCTCACTGACGGTCGGGTAGGCCGGAACCGCGTGCCACAGCCGGTCCAGCGGGACCTCACCGACGATGGCGATGGTCGCGGCGTGGATCAGTTCCGCGACGTCCGGGCCGGCGAGAGTGAGGCCGACGATCACCGTGCGGTCCTCGTCGACGACCATCCGGGCGTGTCCCCGGTAGCCATCGGCGTGCAGGGAAGCTCCGGCGACGGCCCCAAGGTCGTAGTCCACGACCCGGATCCGCAGCCCAGCCGCCTCGGCCGCAGCCGCGGTCAAGCCCACCGACGCGATCTCCGGGTCGGTGAAGACCACCTGCGGCACCGCACGCTCGTCAGCCGTCGCCACGTGCCGACCCCACCGGCCGTCCTCGACCTTCTCACCCTTCGCCCGGGCCACGATCACGTCGCCCACCGCCCGCGCCTGGTACTTGCCCTGATGGGTCAGCAGCACCCGTCGGTTCACATCACCCGCCGCATAGAGCCACTCGCCGCCGCCGACGACACGCAACGTGTCGTCGACCGCCAGCCAGGCGCCCGGCGCCAGCCCGACCCGGTCGAGGCCGATGTCCTGGGTGTTCGGCGTACGACCGACCGCCACCAGCACCTCGTCAGCCTCGACCCGCTCGCCGGAGGCGGTCTCGATGTGGACGACTCCGCTGTCGTCGCGGTTGACGGCGACGGCCTCCGCGCCGAGGCGTACGGACACGCCGGCCCCGCGCAACGACTCGGTGACCAGTTCACTGGCGAACGGCTCCGCCGACGGCAACAGGCCGTCGCGGGCCAGCATCGTCACCGCGGACCCCAGCGCGGCGAAGGCGGTCGCCATCTCGGCTGCCACGACGCCGCCACCGATGATGGCGAGCCGACGGGGAACCGAACTGGCCGAAGCGGCCTCGCGGCTGGACCACGGCGTCGCCTCGCGCAGCCCCGGGATATCCGGCAACAGGGCGCTGCTGCCGGTCGCGACGACCACGGCGTGCCGCGCGGTCAGCGTCGTCGTGACACCGTCGACGCCGGTCACCTCGACAACGCGGGCGGAGCTGATCCGCCCCTGACCGCGGTGCAGCGCGATGCCCGCCGACGCCAGCCAGGACACCTGACCGTCGTCCTGCCAATGCGACGCGAAGGAGTCTCGCCGGCCCAGCACCGCAGCCGCGTCCAGGTCTCCCTTCACCGCCTCCCGCGCACCCGGCAGTTGGCGAGCCGCGCGCAACGCGGACGCGCTGCGCAGCAACGCCTTGGTCGGCATGCAGGCCCAGTACGAGCACTCACCCCCGACCAACTCCCGCTCGACGATCGCGGCGGTCAGGCCGCCCTGCACGACCCGATCGGCCACGTTCTCCCCGACCGGACCGGCACCGATCACAATGACGTCGTACTCCATGGTGGTCATGTCAGTTGCCCTTCGCGGCGCGGCCGAGACGGATGGCCGCGATGAGGAAGAAGATGGCGCCGGGAATGGCGTAGCCGGCAGCGTTGGTCAGCGACGGGTTGTCCGCGGCGGCGCCGGCGATGAAGGACCCACCAGCCAGAACCGAGATGCCGCCGCTGATGATCATCGGCCACTGGCCGCCCATCTTGCGACGGGTGACGCCGACGATCAACTGGACCAGACCGGCGACGATCGCCCAGGCGCCCCACACCCGCAGAACGGCGGGGATACCGGACGCGCCTGCGATGCCCAGACCGACGGCCGTGATCAGGCTTACCGCGATGTTCACATACAGCAGGGTCGGCGAGCCGGTGGTCCGCGACGAACGGAGGTCGTAGATGGCGGCGCCCACGTCGAACAGCGGGTAGATCACGAACAGCGTCACCGCGAGCGGACCGATCTCCTTGGCGGTGGCGATCGTCACGAGGGCCCACACGATGGCGAACGCGAAGCGGACGAAGTACAGCCGCCGCAGGGCGGAAGCCGTCTGGGAGATACCGGGCGAAGCAGCAATGGTGGTCACGGGTGACCCTTTCAGCGGAGGGGCTAGGGAGACCGATCGTTCTGTCTCGCCAAGCATGACAGGCTCAGCTCGCATCGTCAAGACCGAACGTTCTATCCACTCCCATGGCCCTGCGCTACCCGCCGCCATCGACCAGCGGTGTCGAGCCTGAGGGCGTCGCGGCCCCTTAGACCGAACGTTCTATCCGCTACGATGGCGATATGACGCCCACCGCATCCGGTGCCCGGCCCTCCGAGGCGCGCCAACGGCTCCTTGCCACGGCAACCAGGATCTTCTACTCGGAGGGCATCCATTCCGTCGGCGTAGATCGGATCATCGCCGAGGCGAAGGTGACCCGGGCCACCTTCTACCGGCACTTCCCCAGCAAGGAAGATCTCATCCTCGCCTACCTGCGCGAGATCCATGAGATGGATCGCGGCGCGGTCGACACGGTCATCACCGCCGACGCACGGCCGGTCGCCCCACTCCTGGCCATCGCCAACTCCATCGCCGAGAGCATCCAGTCCCCGGGGTTCCGTGGATGCGCGTTCCTGAACGCCGCGGCGGAGTATCCGGACACGGAACATCCCGTACGTCAGGAGATCATCGCCCACCGGCAATGGTTCCTGGACACGCTCACCACGCTGCTGGCGCAGGTCCAGGAGGAGACGGCAGAGTCCGCCGCGCGCCACTTCGTCATGCTCCGCGACGGTGCCATGGCAGCCGGATGCCTCTTCGACCCCGCGTTGGTGTCCGAGACCTTCCTCCACGGCATCGAAGGACTCCTCCGGATCACCGCCGAGCGCCAGTCGACCGAATCCGCCGACTAGGCAGTGGCCGCGATCAGCCCGGTCGGGCCGCGGCGCTGAGCGGCGGCGGTAATGCTGATGAGGCTGATGCCTGTGAGTCATCTAGATGCAACGCCGTTCAGTTAGGCGTTTGGTGTGGTCGTCAAGGGTCGGGGCTGATGATGTTGATGTTGGTGGTGG
>NZ_JBITDT010000031.1:0-21893 GCF_044454415.1 Micromonospora sp. NPDC051543 | reverse complement strand
ACCGGAGCTCCGCTGCTTCGTCTCCACGACACGCTTGACAGCCCACCGAAACGCCTAACTGAACGGCGTTGCATCTAGATGACTCACAGGCATCAGGCTCACCAGCATGACCGCCGCCGCTCAGCGCCCCGGCCCCGACCGTGCTGATCGCGGGCCGGAAAGACCGCGAGTCGTGAATCCGCCGCAGAGCTAACGCGAGTGTCCGATGCTGGGGGCGTTCCAGGCCACGTCACCATCGCCGCCCCTAGTCCGGGTAGGAGGGGTCGATCACCATCTCCCGGATCTCCAGGATGCCGGGCCAGTAGGGCGAGAGCGGGTCGGTGCCGCGGCGCAGCCAGAGGGTCGTGCCGTCGGCGGCCGTCGCGGTCTCGATGATGTGATCGGCGTCCGCCGCGATGCGGCCGGTCTCCACCGACCCCAGGCCGAGCCTCGCCGCCTCGGCCCGCAGGTCGCCGCCCCGAGCGAGGTACGCCAGAGCGCCGCGGCCCGGGTCCACCCCGACCGCCGCCGCACCGACCCGGGCCGACCACGGCTCCAACGCCTCCACCGTCGCGGCGAATGTGGTCGCCGGGACGGCGACGAAGAGCCGGGCCACCACCTCGGTTTCGGCCGGCGCGATGTCAAGGGTGCGGTCGGGGGTCAGGGCGGTGCCGTGGGTCGCGCCCTCCCAGCCCAGATCCTGGTCGGCCCGGTTGATCACCAGGCGGGCCGCCGGCGGGCCGGACGGCGGTCCCAGGGTCTCGGCGTAGCGGACATTCGACGAGTAGACGAAGTCCTGCTCCCGCCAGCCGAAGCGCCGCAACAGTCCGGAGGCCAGGTCGCGCATGGCGCGTTCCTCGTTGACGGCGACGCGCCAGCCGGACAGCAGCAGGTCGGCGCGCTCGATGTCGACGTCCATCCCGTCGGCGCCGAGTTCGTCGGCGAGCGGAGCGTACCGACGCAGCGTCTCGACGGTGCTCGCGGTCCCGCGCTCCAGCCTGAGCATCACCCTCATCATGAACGGCGGCTTCCTGTCCTTGGCCACGAACGCTCCTCACGGATGATGGGGCCCGGCGAACCGGGTCCCATCATCCACATGCCGCCAGTTCGTTGTCAGTCCGGCCGGGCCTCGTGGCCCGGCTGGCCCCGCGTGCGGCGGCGCTCCTTCATCTCCGCCTCGTAGAGGTGTCGCCGCCCGCCCACCAGTTCGTCGCGGGCCTGTTGCTCCAGCGCCCGGAACAGCGCGTGGTAGCCGTCGTCGAACTCCTCGACGATCTGGAACGTCCACCGGCCGGCGATCACGTTGCGGCCCAGCAGTTCGGTGTCGATCCGCTCGGCGATCCGGTGGTGCCCGGCGGCACGGAACGTCTCCACCGCGTCGTCGAGCATCAGGTCGGCGTGCCCGATGAGCTGGTGCAGCGAGTACACGTGTCCGCGGGCCCGTTCGACGCACTCCAACGCCTCGCTGAGCTTGCCCAGCGCGGCGACCGTTTCGTCGCTCACCCCGGCCGGCCGCCGGTGCTGCTCGTCCGGCCCGTCCACCCGCTGCCCCATCCCCGCTCCCACACTCTGCGCCGTCCTGCGTCGTCGGGTGCCTGGTGCCCCGTCTGTGCCGGATCAACCCTCGCGGCCAGCGTCGAGGTGTCCGGTGGCACAACCCACAAGCGCCGAGCGGCCGAGGTCGGTCGGTCACCGGTCGGTTAGCCTCGGTCACCATGCGTGTGCCGTTCAACCGGGTCGCCTCCCCGACCGCCGTCGACTCGGCGCGGTCCACCCTGGCCGCCCTCACCGTCTCCGTGGGCACCGCCGGCCTCGCGGCCGCCGCCGCGCGTCCCGGGCTGCTGGCGCTGGTCGACCAGCACGCCGCCGCCGTCCGCGACAGCCTGGACGGTGACCGCCGGCCGTTGACCGCCGCGGCGCTCGCCGGCTACGCCGAGGGGGTACGCGCCGCCGCCCTGGAGCACGGGTGGGCCCCGCCGCGCGGGTCGGTGGACTGGAGCGCGCCGGAGTGGCCGCTGGCCCGGCTGGTCGCCGTCTGCGCGCTGGCCCGCTCGCTCGACCGTTCCTGACCGCGCGAAGGGCGCCCACCGACTCGGTGGACGCCCTCCCCCTGGCACGGTCGCGCCCCGTTACGGGCGGTACTGCTGGGTCTCGTCGGCCGCACCGGACTGGTACGTGCCACGCCCACCCGACATCGTCGACTGCTCGTCGACCCGGGGCATGGCCTGGGTCCGGTCGCCGCCACGGTCGGCCATCTGCCGCTCCATGTCGCCGCGGCCCGCCGAGGTGGCCCGCCGGTGCTCCTGCACCGCCTGGGCTTCCCGGGCGGCCCGGTCCAGCCAGCCGTCCCAGCGGTTCTGCATCGGCTTGACCAGGCCACCGCCGACGCCGACGATCAGGATGCCGGCGACCGTGGCGAGGACCGCGATCAGCACCGGAGTGGTGACCGTGGTGGCGATACCCACCTGGTTCAGGGCGGCGATCACGCCGAGCGCGATGATGAAGATCGCCGTCAGGTCCGCCAGGACCTTGCCGTACGAGAGTCCGCCCAGCGCCCCGGTGACCAGATCCCGGACGGCGTTGGCGATGGCGGCCGCGACCACCACGATGACGATCGCGATGAACGCGCGCGGCAGCCAGGCCACCACGCCGCTGATCAGGTCACTGATCGCGTTGGGCCCCCAGACTCCGAAGGCGAACTGCAGAGTGAACAGCAGGACGGCGTAGTACGCCAACCTGGCCAGGATGTCGCTGGCGTCGTACTTCGTTCTCTCGAGTGCCCGTTTGATGCCTCCGCGTTCGACGGCTTCGTCGAAGCGCACCCGTTCCAGCACCGCATCCACGATCTTGAGGACCGCTCTGGCGATTAGCCAGCCGACCACGAGGATGACGATGAAGGCCACTGCCTTCGGGATGAAGAGCAGCACCGACCTCCAGGTGTCGGCGATGGCGTCGCCGATGTCGGCCTGCCGCACCGCGAGGGTTTTCAGCATGATGTCCCTCCTGTCGCGTGGACTGCGCCGGGCGCATACCCGGCCACCGGTGCGGCAGTCCGGGCGGCTCACTGCCATTTTTCCGACAAGTCGACAAACAGGGGCCGTGACCTGCCCGAACAGCAACCACGCGGGGGGTGTCGGCGACCCGCACACATGATCGGATGCAGCTGAGCGGCGGCCGGCTAGGCTGCGAACATGCCAGGAACGGTCGGGCGAGTCCCCACGCCAGCAATTCCGGCCCCCGGCGCATCCACCGGGCCCGGCGCGGCAGCCGTGCTCGCCCACGACTGGTCCGCCACCGCGCTCGGCCCCCGTGAGGAGTGGGACGCGGCGGTCCGGGCCGTGGTGGCGCTGATCCTCGCCTCGCCGATGCCGATGGCGCTGGCGTACGGCGACGATCTGGTCCTGCTCTACAACGAGGGCTACGCCGAGTTGCTGGGGAGCAAGCACCCGACCGCCCTCGGTCGACCGGCCGCCGAGGTCCACGCCGAGGTCTGGCAGCTGCCCGGCTTCGGGGACGCGATCCAGCGCGCCTACCGCGAGGGTGTGCCGTTCCTGGAGAAGGAGTCGACACTCCCCCTGATCGGGGAGAGTGGCGGTGTCGAACAGGTGGTCTTCACCCGCAGTCACTCGGCCGTACGCGACAGCGCGGGGCAGATCGTCGGAATCCTGACGGTGGCCGCCGAAACCACCCACGTCACCGAGCAGTTGCGGAGTCTCAGCGACGTGGCCGCCGCGCTCGCCGGCACCCTCACCCTCGACGACGTGGCCCGGGTCGCGCTGCGCCACACCATCGGGATGTTCGACGCCGACCGGGTGGCGTTCGTGGTCGACGAGGGTGGCGGCGGCTGGCGGATGGTGCGTCGGGTGCGCGGCGAGTTGATGGACGAGGCCGACGAGCGGCTGCCTCCGCTGTGGCGGCGGGCGCCAGCCGACTGGGAGGGCCCGGTCGCGCTGGCGGCCCGGACGGGCGAGGCCCTGTTCATCCGCGACGGTCAGCCGCTGCGCGAGACCGCCGTGGACCGGCATGACGAGAAGATCCGTTCGATGGCCGCGCTCCCGCTGGGCACGTCGGTGGTCCGGGGCGGGCTGACGGTCGGCTACCAGGTCGCGCACTCCTGGTCGGCCGCCGAGCGGGCGCTGCTGGCCGCGTCGGCCGAGCTGATCGGCCAGGCCGCGGAGCGGGCGCGGCGGTTCGAGACCCAGCACGGCACCGCCCAGTTGCTGCAACGCAGCATGCTGCCCGAGCACCTGCCCGACCTGCCCCGGCTGCGGATCGCGGCCCGCTACGACCCCGGCGTGGACGGCAACGCTGCCGGCGGCGACTTCTACGACGCGTTCCTGCTGCCCACCGGCGCGCTCGGCGTGGTCTTGGGCGACGTGGCCGGGCACGACGTGCAGGCCGCGGCACGGATGGGGCAGGTGCGGGCGGCCCTGCGCGCGCTGGCCCTGACCGACCCGGCGCCGGACGCGGTGCTGACCGGTCTGGACCGCTTGGTGACCAGCCTCGGCGCGGAGGCCGGCAGCCACGAGCTGTTCGTCACCGTGGCGTTCGGGGTCATCGACGCCGAGCGGCGGGAACTGACCCTGGCCAGCGCCGGTCATCCCGCTCCCCTGATCCGCCGGTGTGCGCCCGACGGCCGCACGCACGCCGAGTACGTGCAGGTGCCGGCCGCTCCCCCGCTGGGGCTGGGCGGACGACCGACCACCGTCACCGTGGCGTTCCCACCCGGCGACACCCTGCTGCTGTTCAGCGACGGCGTGGTGGAGCGGCGCCGGCAGAGCCTGAGCGCGGGGATGGACGCCCTGGGCGACGCGGTGGCCAAGGCCGGCACCAGCGACCCCCGTGCCCTCTGCGCGGTGGCGACCGCGGCGGTGTCCGGTGGCACCGAGGACGACGTTGCGGTGCTGGCGGTCGAGCACGCGCTCAAGCCGAGCCGGTCGGCGGCGATGGAGGTGCCGGCGGAGCCGACCGCGCCGAGCCGGGTCCGGCACTGGATGACCGGTCAGCTCACCGAGTGGCGGGTGCCCGAGTCGGTGATCGGCGCTGCGGTGCTGTGCACCAGCGAGCTGACGACCAACGCGTTGCTGCACGCCGGCACGGCCGCCCGGGTGGAGATCGACCTCAGCCCAGAACGCCTGTTGGTCTCGGTCGCCGATTCCGGGACGCGGGGCACCGTGACCCGGGCGCGTACCGACACGTTGAGCAGTCGCGGGCGTGGACTGGGTCTCATCGAGGAGCTGAGTGACGCCTGGGGCACCGACCCGTCGGTGCGCGGCTCGACGGTCTGGTTCGAGATCCTCGTCCCACCGGCCGAACCACACTGAGTCGTACCCACCGACCCGTGCGGGGCGAGTCAGCCGATCGCCGAAGGGGTAGGAGTGCGGCCATGGCCAACGAACAACCCCAAGGGGTGCTCTTCGACGTCGACGGAACCCTCGTCGACACCACCTACCTGCACACGGTGAGCTGGTGGGAGGCGCTGCGCCAGGTGGACCGGCCGGTGCCGATGGCGACCGTGCACCGCTCGATCGGCATGGGCTCGGACAAGCTGCTGGATCACCTCCTCGGCCCGGAGCGTGACCGCGAGGAGGATCCGAAGCTGCGCGAGGCGCACGACACCCTCTACACCGAGTACTGGGGACGGCTGACGCCGCTGCCCGGGGCGGCGGACCTGCTGCGTGCCTGCGCCGAGCGCGGGTTGCGGGTGGTGCTCGCCACCTCCGCCGCCGAGCACGAGGTCGGCGCGCTGCGCCGGGCGCTGAACGCGGACGACGTGGTGGACACCGTCACGTCGTCGGCCGACGCCAAGGAGAGCAAGCCCGCGCCGGACATTCTCGAAGCGGCGCTCGATCAGTCGGGGCTGGCCGCCGAGCGGGTCGTCTACGTCGGCGACTCGGTGTGGGACGTCGCGGCGGCCGGCAAGCTCGACATCCCCTGCGTCGGGTTGACCTGCGGCGGCACGAGCCGCGGCGAACTCGCCGGCGCCGGCGCGGTGGCGGTGTACGACGACCCGGCCGCGCTGCTGGCCGAACTGGCGGACTCTCCCCTCACCCGACCGAGGTGAGGCCCACTCCGGTTCGTCCGGGTCGACACGCATAGCCACCAGTCTCGCGGGGCATGGTCTGTGGCCACCTGCCCGCACCGTGCGGGTGCGGCGAGAGGGTGGTGTCCGTGGAGCCGGTAGATGTGGCGTTCGCGTTGGTGGGCGTGGGCGCCCTGCTCGCGGGCATCCTGCCCCGGGTGTTGGAGCGCCGACCGCTGTCCATGCCGATCGCGTTCCTCGCCCTCGGCATGCTGGTCTTCCTCCTCCCGATCGGACTGCCCACACCGGACCCGCTGGCCCATCCCGAGCTGGCCACCCACCTGACCGAGATCGGGGTGATCGTCGCCCTGATGGGCGCCGGGTTGAAGATCGACCGACCGTTGAGCTGGGCCCGGTGGTCCTCCACCTGGCGACTGCTGGCCATCGCGATGCCGGTGTGCATCGCGGCGGTGGCGCTGCTCGGCTGGTGGTGGGCCGGTCTGGTGCCGGCGGCGGCGCTGCTGCTGGCCGCCGCGCTGGCCCCGACCGACCCGGTGCTCGCCGCCGACGTGCAGGTCGGCGAGCCAACCGATGTGGAGGACTCCGAGGACGAGGTCCGCTTCGCCCTGACCTCGGAGGCCGGCCTCAACGACGGGCTGGCGTTCCCGTTCGTCTACGCGGCCATCGCCATCGCCTCGACCAGCCTCGCCCCCCGCGCGTGGATGGCCGAGTGGTTCACCGTGGACGTGCTCTGGAAGGTCGGCGTCGGGGTGGGCGGCGGCCTGCTCATCGGCTGGCTGCTCGGCAAGCTGTTCTTCCGGGCGCCCAGCGAGTTGCGGCTGGCCCGGCACGCCGAGGGGTTCCTGGCGCTGGCCGCCACGTTCCTCGCGTACGGGCTGGTGGAGGTGGCCGGCGGGTACGGCTTCCTGGCGGTGTTCGTGGCCGCGCGGGCCATCCGGGCCGCCGAGCGGACCCACGAGTTCCACTCGGTGCTGCACGACTTCGCCGAGCAGGTCGAGCGGCTGCTCACCCTGGTGCTGTTGCTGCTGCTCGGCGGCGCGATCGTGGGCGGCCTGCTCGCGCCGCTGACCTGGCCGGCGGCGACCGTCGGGTTGGCCCTGGTCTTCCTGATCCGGCCGGCCGTCGGCTGGTTGTCGCTGCGCGGCGCGCCCGGTCGCCCGGCGGAGCACTGGGTGATCTCGCTGTTCGGCATCCGTGGGGTGGGCTCGTTCTACTACCTGGCGTACGCCACCACGAAGGCGGACTTCCCGCAGGCGGAACTGCTGTGGGCGACGGTCGGGCTGGTGGTGCTCGTGTCCGTGGTGGTGCACGGCGTCGCGGCGACCCCGGTGATGCAGTTGCTGGACCGCGAGGGCGAGCGCACCGCGGACCCGTCCGAGTCCGAGGCCCAGCCGGTGGCCGCCGCCGGGCACTCCTGAGCGCGCCGGGACTCCTCAGCCGAGGCGGGCGGCGAGCGCGCGACCGAGGTCCCGGCCGGAGCGCCAGGCGCTCTGCACGCGGGGTTTGCCGAACGCGTCGCCGGCCAGGCCGATCCCGTCCGCGTCGAGGTGGTGGGTGACGTCGGTGGGTTGGCCGGTCGGCTTGGCATACGTCCAGCGGTGCACGTGCACGTCGACGGCCTCGTCGGGGAGACCGAGCAGGTCCCGGACGGCCTGCTCGATCGCCGGCCCGGCGGCGCTGGGCTGGGCCAGGTGCCCGGCGGCGAACTCCGGCACGGTGTGGGCGACCAGCACCGGCGCGTCGTCGCCCCGCCGGTCGCCGTCGTCGCAGACGAGGCTGAGCACCGGATGGTCGTTGACGAACGCGCCACGGAAGGTCGGCCAGCGCCGGGACTCGAAGCGCAGCACCGCGGAGAGGGTCGGCGACCAGGTCTGCGCCTGCACGGCGCGGGTGGCGTCGTCCAGGGCCGGATCGAGCAGCAGGGCCGCCTGTGGTCCCGGCATGGCCAGGGCGACGGCGTCGTACGCCTCGCCGTCGACCGTCGGCCCGGGTTCCACGGCGAGCACCAACCGGTCGACGGTCACCGGCACCGGACGGGCGAGGTGTTCGACGAGCGAGCGCAGCCCGCGTGAGGCGGCGTACCGCAGCGGCCCGGGCACGTCGTGACGGCCGTTGGTGTCGTACGCCCAGAAGGTGTCGGTCCACTCGCGGACCAGGCCGGCGGCACGCCACTCGTCGACCACGGCGGCGAAGTCCGGGTCGCTGGCCGTGAAGTACGCGGCGCCGATGTCGGCGGGGCGGCCGTCGAAGCGTTTGCTGGCCATCCGGCCGCCACTGACGTGACCCCGTTCACGGACCCGCACCGGCACCCCGGCGCGGGTCAGCTCCACGGCGCACGCCACTCCGGCGATGCCCGCCCCGACCACCAGCACGCCCGCGGAGTTCACGCTCATTCGATGATCGTAGGCCTCATGAAACAGACCCCGGGGGCATGAACCGGCGGTGATCGGGGTACTGGCACACCTGTTCGAAGAAAGGGTGATGAGGATGACGGACCGTAGCAACGAGCAGGCCGACCCGCGCGGCGCGATCAAGGACCCGGACGAATGGGTCACCGGCGACGAGCCGCCCACGGCGGCCCAGGAGTCGTACCTGGCCACGCTGGCCCGGGAGGCGGACACGACGCTCCCGGACGACCTGACCAAGGCCGAGGCCTCCAAGCGGATCGACGAGCTCCAGGCCGAGACCGGCCGGGGCCAGTAGGCGCGCTGGTCAGCGACGCGGCAGGGTGTGCAGGCGGACGGACGTAAGGCTCCCCCGGGTCGTCTCGGCCTCGAGGTAGGTGGCGTGTGGCTGGGAGCGGCGGTCGGTGGGCGACCCGGGGTTGAGCAGGCGCAGCCCGTTGGGGGCCACGGTGTCCCAGGGGATGTGCGAGTGGCCGAAGACCAGCAGGTCGACGTCGGGGAAACGGGCCGCGCACCGCTGTTCGCGGCCGGTGCGCGGGCCCGTCTCGTGCACCACGGCGACCCGTAGCCCATCGAGGTCCACGCGGGCCACCTCGGGCAGCCGGGCGCGCAGCGCCGGCCCGTCGTTGTTGCCGTAGACGCCGACGAGCCGTCGCGCGCGGGCGGTCATCGCGTCGAGCAGCGACTCGTCGACCCAGTCGCCGGCATGCAGCACGACGTCCGCTGCCTCGACCGCCGTCCACAACTGCTCCGGGAGATCCCGGGCCCGCTTCGGCAGATGCGTGTCCGCCGTGACCACCAGCCTCATGCCGGCATCATCCCCCGGGCGTGGGCGGCGTGCTCAGCGCGCCGCCGGCGTGAAGTAGGCGGGCGGCATGCCCAGGCCGCGCAGCGCCGAGTCCTCTTCGACGTCGCTGAGCACACCGGCGGCGTTGATCAGACCGATGTGCGAGAACGCCTGGGGAAAGTTGCCCAACTGCTCCCCGGTCAGCGGGTCGATCTGCTCGGCGAACAGTCCCAGATCGTTGAGTCGCGCCAGCAGCGTCTCGAACAACTCGCGCGCCCGGTCCCGTTCACCGGCCAGGGCCAGGCAGCAGACCAGCCAGAACGAGCAGATGAGGAACCCGGCCGGGTCTCCGTCCCAGCGTCGCAGCAGGCCGTCGTGGGACAGCTTGTCCTCCACGGCACGGATCGTCGAGCGCATCCGCTCGTCGTCGGCCGGCAGGAACCCCACCAGGGGCATCACCAGCACCGACGCGTCCAGGTCGTCGGATTCGTAACTTCCGGTGTACGCCCCGACCCGCTCGCTCCACCCTCGTTCCAGCACCTCGGCACGGACCTTGTCGCGGGCGGCCGCCCAGCGGGCCACGTCCTGCGGATCTCCCAGTCGGGCGCCGAAGCGGACCGCCCGGTCCAGCGCCGACCAGCAGTGCACCTTCGAGGACACGTGGTGGTGTTCGATCCCGCGCTCCTCCCACATCCCGGCGTCCGGCAGCGGCCAGTCCCGGGCCGCCTTGTCGGCGAGGGACCGCAGCAGGTGGTAGACGTCCGGCTCCAACGGTTCCAGCCGGTCACGCATGAGCCAGGCCGCGTCCATCGCCTCGCCGAAGACGTCGGTCTGGCGCTGCCGCCACGCGTCGTTACCGATCATCACGGGCGGGCTGTCGCGGTAGCCGGCGAGCTGGTCGAGGCGGTGTTCGGTGAGGTCCCGCTCCCCCAGCACCCCGTACATGATGGGCACCGGCTCCTCGTCGATCCGACCCATCGCCCGGCCGAGCCAGGTGAACTGCCGCTGCACCTCGTCGAAGCAGGCCGTCCGCCAGAGCGCCCGCAGGGTCAGGCTGAAGTCGCGCACCCAGACGTACCGGTAGTCGTAGTTCCGGTCCCCGCCGAGTTCCTCCGGCAGCGACGTCGTCACGGCGGCGACCACCGCGCCACTGGGCCGGTACGTCATGCCCTGCACGATCAGCGCGCTGCGTCGCACATGCTCGGCGTAGATCCCCCGGTACTCGTGCCGGCGGACCCAGGAGCGCCACCCCTCGGCGGTGTCGGCGATGGTCCGGTCGGCGTCGGGCACCTGTGGCCGGGGCGAGTCGTAGGTCGGGGCGTACCCCAGGGTGAAGTTGTTGGTCGTGCCGGCGCGGACGGTGAACGTGCCGGCGGCCTCGCCGTCGCCGCAGGTCAGCCGCACGCTGCCGACCAGGCGGAGCCGGCTGGCCCCGCCGACCGCATCCAGGGCCCCGTCCTCTTCGACGAGGAACGGCGTGGTGCGGCCGTACTCGAACCGGGGTCGGTAGTGCACCCGCATCGGCACCTCGCCGGAGAGGCCCCGCACGCTGCGGACCAGCACCTGTGGCGAGCGGTGACCGATGTCGTGCTCGCGCGCGCCCGGTTCCAGGGCGAGCGCGTCGGTCAACTCCACCTCGCCCGCGGCGGTGCGGAAGACGGTCCGCAGGACCAGGGTGTCGTCGAGGTAGCTGCGTTCGACGGTGAAGTCGTCGGTCTCCGGCCGGATGGACCAGTGCCCGGCGTCCTCGCCGATCAGCCGCGCGAACACCGACGGGGCGTCGAACCGACCCGGGCACCACCAGTTCACCGACCCCGAGCGGTCTACCAGAGCCGCGCTGCGGCCGTCCGCGAGGAAGCCGTGGTCGCTGATCTTTGCGGTCTGCACCCGGCTGCCTACCCGGGCCGTCCCCGCGCATGCCTCCCGAGCCACGGCACCCACCCGCCGACCCGGCGTTACCACTCGACACTTGCGGGAAACCGGGCGGCTGACGAGGGAGGATGCTCATGACCTCAGCTCCGGAGCCGACCGCCGCCTGGCGGCCCGGCGCAACCAGTGGTGACGTACTTCCGTCCGGTCCGGCAGGCCGCCCGATGACACCCGGCGCGGACGGGCACGGGCCGGAAGGTGGCGCACCCACCGTGACGATCGGCTCGTACCCGGACTATCCGTCCGCGCAGAAGGTGGTCGACTACCTGGCGGACAACCGCTTTCCGGTGGAGCACACCGCCATCGTCGGCACGAACCTGACGCTTGTCGAGACGGTGCTGGGACGGATGACGACGGGCCGCGCGGCCCTGCTCGGCGCCGGCACCGGCGCCTGGTTCGGCCTCTTCATCGGCCTGCTGTTCGGCATCTTCACCGTCGGCAACTGGCTGGCGGTGATCCTGGTCGGACTGGTCATCGGCGCGATCTGGGGCGCCGTCTTCGGCGCGGTCGCGCACGCCATGACCGGCGGGCAGCGCGACTTCACCTCGGCCAGTTCGCTCCGCGCCGGCCAGTACGCGGTAACTGTCGACGCGCAGCTAGCCGACCAGGCAAGGCAGCTCCTAGGCCGCATGCAGATGGGCGGCTCCCGCCCGGCGAACAGCCGCTGAGCCGCCGCCCCGCCGCCGATCTTGCACTTTCTGCGCTCCCACATTGGCGCAGAGCGGGCATATCAATGACCGAAAGTGCAAGATCGGCGGTGCCGGGGCGAGGGCTCAGTACCCGGACTTCGCGACCTCGCGGCGGCAGACGAGGGCGAGACTCATGCCCTTCTCGACGTCGCCCGGGTCGTCCGCCGACCCCTTGAAGCCGTAGCTCGACCCGTCGGGCGACAACTCGACGTCCACGCCCTTCGCCTTCAGGCACTTGACCACGGCGTACGTGAAGTCGCGGGCCTTCGGGTTGGCGGGGTCCTCCTCCCAGGGTGGGAGCGGGTTGAGGGGTTCGCACGCCTTGTTGGCGGCCTCCCGGGCGGCGTCGCCGAGCGGGGGCTTGCGCTTCTGCCGGATGGCGATGACGTCGAGCCCGTGCTGCTTGAGGCAGTCGTCGTAGGGCTTCATCTTCGCGGCCCGGTCCGCGTCGGTGTCGTCGAGGCGGTACCTCGGCGCCTCGACGGTCGGCGATGCGCTGCGCGACGGCAGCGCGGCGGTCGCCGTCTGGAGCGTGGCGACGTCGGGCGGCCCTTCACCGGTCTTCGCGCCGCCGGAGTCGCACGCGGCGGTCGCCGCCACGATGACGGCCGCGAACACCAGGAACGCCGTGCGCTGCCTCGCCATGCTGTGCCTCTTTCCCGTCGGGTGACCGATTCGGCCTCACCCTGGCGCAGGCATGTCAGGAAGCTGTCAGCTCGGTGTTCGTAACCGGTTCTCCTGGTTCGCCGGTCAGTCGTGGTACGCCAGTTCGCCGGCGCGCAGCGGGACGTCGACCCGGTTCTCGGGCGGCGCGAGGGGGCAGGCCCAGCGGTCGTCGTACGCGCAGCTCGGGTTGTAGAGGTAGTTGGCGTCGAGGCGGACCCGGTCACCGGGCAGCAGCTCGACCCCCCGGCCGAAGGTGCCCTTCACCGTGTCGGTGAGGTAGCGGCCCCCGCCGTACGTCTCCGGTCCGCAGGTGGCGTCGCGCAGCGGCACGAACAGTCCGCCCCCGTACGCCTCGATCCACCACAGCGTGAGCGGCCCCCACGACGTATCGGCCACCGCGACCCGCCGGTACGTCACGACGCCGTCCGGGCCGCCGGTGTCGATGCTCAACTGACCGCTGGCCGGCCGTAGCGGCGCTTCGACGACGGCCTCCGGGTTGGGTGGGAAGTACCGCACGCCCTGGAAGGCGGGCCGTTCGTCGGGCGGGATGGGGCTCTGCGGGTGGGTAGCGAAGAGGTCGTCGCGGCCGGCGCGGAAGCCCGCCAGGTCGACGTCGGACAGGTACAGCCGGGCCACCCGCTCGCGCCAGTCGGCCAGCTCCAGGTCGGTCAGCACGTGGGGGACTCCTTGTCGAGGGACAGCTCTCCGGACTTCAGGGGCCGGCCGCACGCCTGGCAGCGGACCTCGGCGACGAACACCTCGCCACAGACGTCGTGGATGAAGTCGATCGTGGGCACGTCGGCGTCGCTGTAGGTGTCGCCCCAGCGCTTGAGCACGAGGATGACCTGACCGAGGTCCCGGCCCTTCTGGGTGAGTTCGTACCCGGCGACCTTGCCGTCCTCGGAGGAACGCGCCTGGAGGATTCCGGTTTCGGCCAGCTTCCGCAGCCGGGCGGCGAGGACGTCCCGGGGTGCGCCGACCGCTCGCAGAATCTCGGTATAACGCGACGCGCCGAAGGCGAGCGCTCGCACGATGTGCAGAGACCACCTGTCGTTGACCGCGTCGAGCGCCACCGCGAGAGTGTCCCGCGCCGGTTTGGAATTCAAACCAGGGGTGCTACGGTTCATCTGGTTGGACATTCAAACCACACTACCCGAGGAAGCACCCATGACGTCGCCATCCGAGTCACCCACCGAGCGGGAAACGCCCGTCACCACCCAGCGTGCCGCCTGGCTCTCTCTGGTGATCACCGGGCTGATCATCGGTACGGCGTTCATCGCCGTCTACGTCGGGCTGCAACGTGAGCCCTCGCCGAGCCGCCTGCCGATCGCGGTCGTCGGCGACCAGCTCGCCACCGCCGCCCACGCCGGTTTCGGCGATGCCGTCGCAGTAACCCAGGTCACCAGCGTCGACGCCGGCACCGCCCTGGTCCACGACGGCGACGCCGTCGGGGTCCTCAGCCCGACCGCGCCCAACAGCGTGCGGCTCGACTACGCCGGCGCGAGCGGATTCAGCGAGAGCGGTGCCGCCCGGCAACTCGTGGCCGGTTTCGCCCGCCAGGCGGGAATGACCGTCCAGGAGAACGACATCGTCCCGCTGGCGAACTACGACAGCCGCGGGCTGTCCGCCTTCTACGTGGTCTTCGGGGTCACCCTCTCGTCGTTCGTCCTCGCGCAGGGGCTCACCGCGGCCACCGCGAAGGTGCGCCTGCGCCACCGGCTCTACGCGATGGGCGGGTTCGCGGTCCTGATCGGCGTGGTCGCGGCCACGGTCGCCGGCCCGGTGTACGGCTCACTGACGGCGCCGTTCCCCCTGCTCGCCCTGTCGCTCACCCTGCTGTCGGCGGCCAGCGCCTTCACCACGAAGGCCCTCGGCGCCTGGCTCGGGCCGATCGGTATCGCGCTCGCCGTGCTCACCCTCACCACCATCGGCAACGCGACGAGCGGAGCGACGATCGGCGTCGACCTGCTGCCGGGCTGGGCGCAGGCGATCTCGGCGAAGCTCCCGCCGGGCGCGGCCGTCCGAGCGGTGAACAACTTCGGCTACTTCGGCGGCTCGCACACGCTGGTGCCGCTCGCGGTGCTCGCCGGCTGGTTCCTGGCGGGGCTCGGGCTCGTCCTGCTCCGGCAGCGGACCGCTCCGCGACGTCCGCTCGCCGCCGAGGCCGGCCGATGACCGCCCGGGTGAGCCCGTACCTCAGCTTCGCCGGCGACGCGCGGGACGCCATGCGGTTCTACCGGTCGGTGTTCGGGGGCGATCTCCAGATCGCCACCTTCGGCGACCTGCACGGCCCCACCGGAGCGGCGGCCGACGACCTGGTCGCGCACGCGATGCTCCGAGGCTCGTCCGGGATCGTGCTGATGGGCTCGGACCGGACGCCGGGCGACGACGGTCCCGATGGCACGTCGTCGATCACGCTGGGCGGTGACGACGAGACGGAGATGACCGGGTACTGGGAGCGGCTCAGCGCGGAAGGCGCCGTCACCGTCGCGTTCGCGCCGTCGCCGTGGGGCGCCCGCTACGGCAGGTGCACCGACCGGTTCGGGACGGACTGGCTGGTCAACCTCACGCCACCTCCGGCGTCCTGACCTCACCGGAGTCGCGGCGAATGACGGCCGGGTGGAGCATGGACCGCCATGCTCACCCGGCCGTCACCGCCGTGGCCAGTTGCTGAGAACAGCGTCCAGGGCATCGAGGGTACGGACCCACGAGTCGTCCGTCGGACGCGGCGTGTGGCGGAAGCTGCCGGTCCGCTCCAGGCTCACGAAGCCGTGGAAGGTGCTGTGCATCATCCGGATGGCGTCGGTCTGGTCGGGCTCGGCGAGCCGGTAGCCGCGCAGGATGGCCCGGGTCATCTCCGAGTGCCGCACTCCGGCGCTCGCGGCGGCCGTCTCGGGATCGAGGTCGATCTGCATGGCGGCGTACCGGCCCGGGTGCCGCGTCGCGTAGTTCCGGTAGGCGTTGGCGAAGGCGACCAGGGCGTCCTTGCCGGCCCGGCCGGCGAGCGCGTCGGAAACCTGGTCGGCCAGCTCGGCAAGCGCCAGCAGGGCGATTCGGACCCGCAGATCGCGGGCGTTCTTGAGGTGGAAGTAGAGGCTCGCGTCCTTGACGCCGAAGTGCCGCGCGAGTGCGGCGACGGTCACGTTCTCGACGCCCACCTCATCGGCCAGGTCGGCCGCCACCTGGGTCAACCGCTCAACCGTCACGCCGGCACGTGCCACTCGCCACACCCCCTCAACCTAGCCTTGTTAATCGCTTGCCTAGGAGAGCTAGGCTACTACCTATGCTAGCCATCACCGAACCCGCCATCCGCGCCTCCTTCGTCAACTGCACGCAGGGCGAGGCGAAGCGGCTGGCCGTACCGAACGATCTGGAGACGTTCCCCTGGGACGACCTGGACTTCCTCGGCTGGCGGGACCCCGCCGCGCCGCAGCGGGCGTACCTCGTCGCCGAGACCGACGACGGTCCCGTCGGGGTCGCACTGCGGGTGGCGCCGCAGCAGACCGGGCGGACACGGCGCAGCATGTGCTCCTTCTGCCTGACCACCCACACCGGCGACGGCGTCTCGCTGATGACCGCCCGCAAGGCCGGCCGCGAGGGCCGGCAGGGCAACTCCGTGGGCGCGTACGTCTGCTCCGACCTGGCCTGTTCCCTCTACCTGCGGGGGAAGAAGGACGCTGGTCGGCGGATCGAGGAGACCCTCACCCTGACCGAGAAGATCGACCGCACCACCGGCCACCTGGCCGCGTTCCTGCGCCGGGTCACCGAGTAACTGGCGGCTGCCCAGCCAGGCTCTTACCGAGGGAGAGACCGGCGTCGGCGTAGCCGTGCCGGCGGTAGAAGCGCACCGCACCGACGTTGCGGTGGTGGATACCAGCCGACAGATACGTGATACGCCGGTCGCTCGCCCACCGTTCGGCCGCCGTCAGCAACGCTGATCCCACCCCGAGCCCTCTGGCCTCGGGGAGCACCACCGTGTGGACCTGAGCCGACGGTTCAGGACGCAGGATCTGATGGTCAGGCGGGTCGGAATGCCGCAGCACTTCGACCATCCCGATCACCTGACCGTCGGGGCCCTCAGCGACGAGGACACCATCCGGCCCGGCCTCGTCGGCCACCATGACCGCGAAGTGGCGCACTACCGCGTCACGCGGCGGAACGCGGTAGGCGGCAGCGTCGAGAGCAACGTGGGCCTCAGCGTTGGCCAGGCGCAACTCCACCAGTGACGCAACATCCGCCAAGGTCGCTGGCCGAACCGTTCGCCGGGTCTCCCACACCATCCCGATCCTAGGGTCGTGTGTGATCGTCCGGTCGAGCCGTCTGAGAAGTGCGCCGACGTCGAGCTGCCCCGGTAGGTGGGTGTTCGCCCTGTCGAGCTGCCCCAGATCTGGGCGGGAGCGGAGCACCACGGGTTTGGTCAGCCTGTCGAGCTGCCCCAGATATGAGCTGCCCCAGATCTGGGCCGCCCATCGCTTTCGCGTAGCAGCCGCCGCTTTCGCGTAGCGGCCGCCGCAGCCCGCCCCGTTTCTGGGGCAGCTCGACAGGGCCCAACCAGAGGTGCCGAGGTCCGGCTCCCGGCCCGCACGTCCGGAACTCGTCACCCGCCGCATGCAAGGATGCCTATGTGCAAGAGGCGCTGAGCCGGCGGGCGGCCTCGGACGCGATCAGCGACCAGGGGTGGCGGTATTTGCTGGGCGCGCTGCGTACGTCGGTGCCCGTCGGTTCGTTGGTCGAGGCAGCCGAGGTGATGGCGCGCGTCGTGGCGGCATGCGGTAGCGACGCCGATGGGCACCTGCGCGCTGATCTCCGGCCGGACCGCGTCGTGCTGACGTTGCAGTCGCTGGATCAGGCGGCGCTCACCGCCTGCGACATCGACCTTGCGCATCGGATCTCCGCCACCGTGCGCAACGGCGGGCGCCAGACGGGGCCCGACATCGGTACGGGATCGCCGCGGTCGGTCCAGCTCGTGGAGATCGCCATCGACGCGCTCGACATCGCGGCGGTCCGGCCGTTCTGGAAGGCCGTCCTGAGCTACACGGACGAGGCGGGAGCCGACGGTCCCGAGGATCCGATTGTCGACCCGGTGGGGCAGGGGCCGGCGATGTGGTTTCAGCAGATGGATCGGCCACGCACGGACCGCAATCGCATCCACTTCGACATCTGTGTCCCCCACGACGAGGCACCACGGCGGATCGAAGCCGCGCTGACGGCCGGTGGCCGCCTCGTATCCGCGTCCCACGCCCCCGCCTTCTGGGTTCTCGCCGACATCGAGGGCAACGAGGCGTGCGTGACGACCTGGCAGGGCCGGGACGGCGCGTAGACCGGGGGCCTGCCCGCCAGCCCTAGCGGTCGGTGGACAGGCGGGCGTGCAGGTGCTCGTCGTAGCGGCGGCCGTCGCCGTACCGGTACGACTCGCGTAGCGTCCCCTCGGCGGGGTAGCCGGCCCGGTCGGCGACCCGGCAGGACGCCGGGTTGGCGACGGCGTGACACAGCTCGATCCGGTGCAACCGGAGGTCGTCGAACGCCCACGCGGTGAGCCGGGCGACGGCCCGCGTCGCGACACCACGCCCGCGCGCCGCCGGCATCGTCCAGTACCCGATCGAGGCGTCGCCGTGCCGGATGTGGTGCAGCGACACCGAGCCGAGCAGTTCCCCGTCACCGGCGTCGGTCACCGCCAGCGAGGCGTGGTCACCGAACGACCAGTCGGCCCGGCGACGTACCCAGAGCAGGGCGACCTGTTCGTCGACGGGGCCGTCGCCCTGGGGGTTCCACTGGGCGATGGCCGGGTCGCGCAGGGCGTCGAGCACCGCCGGGGCGTCCGCGTCCTTCCAGGGACGCAGCATCAGGTCGTCGGCGGTGAGCTCCACGTGTTCCACGAGGCCGGAGTCTGACACACTCCGCGTCGGTCCGGCCGCCGCATTATTCAGAGGCTCCTTCAAAGCTGTACGAAGGAAGCCTGCAACCAGACAGACGTGACGCAGGCAACCCTGAACACCACTAGTTAAATTTTTAACTAGTGCTAGTGTCGTGGTTGTGACAGAGAGCCTGGACAGCACCCGAGCGGCCGCCTGGCGCGCCTACATCGAGGCCAGCCAGCGCCTGTTCACCCAGATGGAAGACGACCTACGGGCCGACAGCGACCTCAGCTTCGCCGACTACCACGTGCTGGTCCTGCTCTCCGAAGCGCCGGGGCAACGGCTGCGCATGGGCGAACTCGCCGGCCGTCTGGTCTTCTCCCCCAGTCGCCTCACGTACCAGATCTCCTCGATGCAGCGGCGCGGCCTGGTCAGCAAGGAGCCCTGCCCGGACGATCGGCGCGGCAGCGAAGCCGTACTCACCGCCGCCGGGCTGCTCACCCTGACCGAGGCCGCGCCCCACCACCTGGCGTCGGTGCGTACCCATCTGATGGACGACCTCGACGACGCCGAGGTCGCCTGCCTCACCCGGATCTTCGACCGGCTCGGCCGCCGCCTGCGGGCGGCCGGGACCACGTCGGACACCCACGCCACACGCTAAGGAGCCCCGCGATGCCCGCGATCACCGTTGACAACGTCCTCGTTCTGCCCCGCCTGCCCAAGCTCCACAAGGCCACCACGATCCGCAAGGTCCGCAAGGTGACCACCGCGCCCAGCGGCTTCGAGGGCGAGGGCTTCCCGGTCCGCCGGGCCTTCGCCGGGGTGTCGACGACCGACCTGGACCCGTTCATCCACCTCGACCAGATGGGCGAGGTCGACTACGCACCGGGTGAGCCCAAGGGCACTCCGTGGCACCCGCACCGCGGCTTCGAGACCGTCACGTACATCATCGACGGCGTCTTCGACCACCAGGACTCGCAGGGCGGCGGCGGCACCATCACCGACGGCGACACCCAGTGGATGACGGCCGGCAGTGGTCTGCTGCACATCGAGGCGCCGCCGGAGCACCTGGTGACCAGCGGTGGTCTCTTCCACGGCACGCAGCTCTGGGTCAACCTGCCCCGCAAGGCCAAGATGAACCCGCCCCAGTACCAGGACATCCGGGGCCGGGAGTCGGCGCTGCTCACCACCGAGGACGGCGGCGCGCTCATCCGGGTCATCGCCGGTGAGATCGCCGGGCACAAGGGGCCGGGCTCCACGTTCACGCCGATCACCATCAGCCACGTCACCGTCCAGCCCGGCGCGCAGGTCGACCTGCCCTGGAAGCCCAACTTCAACGCCCTGGTGTACGTCCTCGGCGGGCGCGGCACCGTCGGCGCCGAGCGCCGTCCGGTCCACACGGGCCAGCTCGCGGTGCACGGTCCGGGCAACGCGCTGCGCTTCAGCGCGAACGCCACGCAGGACAGCAACACCCCGGCGCTCGACCTGTACATCATGGGCGGTCAGCCCATCCGGGAGCCGGTGGCGCAGTACGGCCCGTTCGTCATGAACACCCGCGACGAGCTGCTCCAGGCGTTCGAGGACTTCAAGGCCGGCCGGCTCGGCGTCATCCCCACCGAACGCATCCCGCACACCGACGGCAAACGCCAGCGTCCCTGACCCCGATCACGCCGAAGGCCCCCGGTTCGTTCCGGGGGCCTTTCGCGTAGCAATCATCAGGAGACGGGGCCGAGAGCCTTCGCGAGGTCGACGAAGCCCTGCCACTGGGCCGGCTCAAATGCGAGCGTCCCGCCGTCACGGTCCTTGGTGTCGCGAACAAGGACGACACCGGGAAGGTTGTCAGCGACCTCGACGCAGTCGCCGCCGTTGTTGCCGCTCTTGGTGCTCTTGCGCCACCGTGCACCGGTCATGTCCATGATGCTGCCGCTTCCCTGATGAGGTCCAGGGTTTGCGCTCGCGATAGGGCCTCGCCGCGAACACGCTCCCATCGTCGTTCGAGCGTAACAATGTCCGGCGTCTGATCAACGATCTGCGCGGCCGCCTGGCTGTCCACGTGCGCCACTCGCCCACCGTCCGGCATGTCGGCGATGGTGAACGGGCCGCCGAGGCCCGGATACATGCCGGTCGTAGTCGGCACCGCGTAGAGCTGCACTGCGGGCATTGCCGACCATTCGACAAGTCGGTTCAACTGCTCGGCCATCAAGGCCCGGTTGCCACCGGAGGTGCGCCGAAACACGGATTCGTCGACAACCGCGATGAGCAGTGGTGGCCGATCTCGTCGCAGGATCGCCTGTCGACCGATGCGAGCGGAAACCAGGTCATCGACCTCGGCCGGGGTCAGATCTTCGCCCGCCAGCGTGGCGCGGGCATACGCCTCCGTCTGTAGCAGGCCGGGCACCCATGCGAGCTGGTAGCTGCGCAGCGACAGGGCTTCGCGCTCGAGGTCCGCCCAGAGACGGAACCAGGAAGGCTCGCGACGTTTCAGAACGTCCGGCCAAAGGTCCCCCTCCTCGCGCCTGAGCAATGCTGCAACCTTTGCCCGATGCCGAGTCTGCGGAATGCGCCCCGGGTTAGCCCACTTGGCTGCGGTCTTTGGATCGACACCGATCTGAGCTGCGAGGCTGTCCGCCGTCTCGCCAGCGGCCGACATGGCCTCGATGACTGCGTGGTTCATTCGATAACTCCTCGGTACGTCCCAGGCGTAGACAGGAGATAGTGCAACGCTGTGTATTCGTTAGGCAACAGGCGGCAAGGTAGCGAACGACGGCGCGGCCGGCAGGGACCACCCGAAACCCGGCGGACGCGTTCGTGCCGGGGCCGCCCCTGACCGGCAAGCACTCACGGGGCGGCCCCTTCCCACGACGACTGCGCGAAGGAGGCACCATGCGCTTCACGTTCGGGCACAGTGAGACCATCCCGACAGCGGGCCACCGGATCCGGGTACAGCGGGCGTACGGGGGTCGGGCGTGATCTCCACGCAGCTTCCCGGACCCGATCGGGGGCCGGTCGCGGACCGTCCGCGCCGGTACGGCCAAGCCCCGCCGCACACGCCGCTACGACCGCACTGGGCCTGCCGCGCCGACGGCCAGCCGTGGCCGTGCCCGACGGCGCGACCCATGCTGAAAGCCGAGTACGAGAGCAAGATGCCGAGCCTGTCGATCTACCTGGCCGGGCTGCTGTACGAGGCGATGCGCGACCTGTACCACCTCAACCCACACGACGGACCGAGTCCGCGAGCCCTGTACGACAGGTTCGTGGGATGGGGACCGTTCCGCAGGCCGATCGTCGAACCCACGACCTCGCACCGCGATACGTAGCTGATCCGTTCCAAGCACTCCGCGCGCGAAGGTGTCGGCCCATCTGATGCTCGAAGACCGTGCCGCTGACGTCGTCCAGAGGCGCGGGAGGCAGCCAGGAGGGTAGATCTTGGACACTTACCGTTCCGAGCTTGGGCTCAACCGGTGGTTGCAACACCCCCTGTTGGTGGTTGTCGTTGGGGTGGTTATGGCGTCGAGGTTGAGTGCGTTGGAGCGGGAGCAG
>NZ_JBITDT010000030.1:0-25862 GCF_044454415.1 Micromonospora sp. NPDC051543 | reverse complement strand
CGTCTTAGAGTGACCACCCTCTATACCGGAGCTCCGCTGCTTCGTCTCCACGACACGCTTGACAGCCCACCGAAACGCCTAACTGAACGGCGTTGGGTCTAGATCGGCACGCGTTGGTCCTGGACCGTCGGTTGTTCCTGGACCGTCGGTTGCTCCTGGACTGTCGGTTGCTCCTGGACCGTCGGTTGGTCCTGGACTGTCGGTTGCTCCTGGGCGAACTGGGTGCGGTACAGCTCGTGGTAGCGACCGCCCGCCGCGAGCAGGTCGCCGTGTCGTCCGCGTTCGACGATCCGGCCGGCCTCCACGACGAGGATCTGGTCGGCCGCGCGGATGGTGGAGAGTCGGTGCGCGATGACCACGCTCGTGCGGCCGGTCAGGGCCTCGGCGAGGGCGTCCTGGACCGCCGCCTCCGAGGTGGAGTCGAGGTGCGCGGTGGCCTCGTCGAGGATGACCACGCGCGGCCGGGCCAGCAACAGTCGCGCGATGGTCAACCGTTGCCGCTCGCCGCCGGACAGGCGGTAGCCGCGTTCGCCGACGATGGTGTCGAGACCGTCGGGAAGCGTACGGATCAGATCGTCGAGTCGGGCCCGCCGCAGCACGTCCCACATCTCGTCCTCGGTGGCGTCGGGCCGGGCGAACGCCAGGTTGGCGCGGATGCTCTCGTGGAAGAGGTGCCCGTCCTGGGTGACCACGCCCAGCGACGTCCGGATCGACTCGGCGGACAGGTCGCGGACGTCGACATCGCCGAGCTTCACGGTCCCGTCATCGACGTCGTACAGGCGGGGCACCAGTTGCGCGATCGTCGACTTGCCCGCCCCGGAGGAGCCCACGAGCGCGACCATCTGGCCCGCCTCGGCGCGGAACGACACCCCGTGCAGCACGTCCTCGCCGCCACGCGTGTCGAGCTTCACCACGTCCTCAAGAGATGCGAGGGACACCCGGTCGGCGGACGGGTAGCCGAACCGTACCCCGTCGAACTCGACCGCGACCGGCCCGTCGGGGAGGGGCCGGGCGTCGGGCTTGTCGAGGATCAGCGGCCTGAGGTCGAGGACCTCGAAGACCCGCTCGAAGCTCACCAGCGCGCTCATCACCTCGACCCGGGCGCTGGCCAGCGATGTCAGCGGTGCGTAGAGGCGCGACAGGAGCAGCGCGAGGGCGACCACCGTCCCGGCGTCGAGGCTGCCCCGCAGGGCGTACAGGCCGCCCAGCCCGTAGACCAGGGCCAGCGCCAGCGAGCCGACCACGGTGAGCGCGGTGATGAAGACCCACTGCAGCATCGCCGTACGGACGCCGATGTCCCGTACCCGCCGTGCCCGGGCGGCGAACTCGGCGGACTCCTCGGCCGGTCGCCCGTACAGCTTGACCAGGGTGGCGCCGGGCGCGGAGAACCGTTCCGTCATCCGCGTGCTCATGGCCGCGTTGTGCTCGGCCGCCTCGCGCTGCAGGCGGGCGAGCCGGGAGCCCATGCGGCGGGCCGGTAGCACGAAGATCGGCAGCAGGACGAGCGCCAACAGCGTGATCTGCCACGAGAAGCTGAGCATCACGGCCAACGTCAGCATCAGCGTGACCGCGTTGCCGACCACACTGGACAGGGTGTCGCTGAAGGCCCGCTGCGCGCCGATCACGTCGTTGTTCAGTCGGCTGACCAGCGCACCTGTGCGGGTCCGCGTGAAGAACGCCACCGGCATCTGTTGGACGTGGTCGAAGACAGCCGTCCGCAGTTGGACGATCAGCCCCTCACCGATGCTGGCGGAGAGGAATCGGGTCACCAGCCCGAGGCCGGCCTCGGCGAGGGCGATCACCGCGATCAGTACGGCCAACCGGACCACGACGTCGCCGTCGGCGCCGTCGACGATCGCGTCGACCACCCGACCGGCGAGGATCGGCGACGCCACCGTGAGGACTGCCGTCACCACACTCAACAGCAGGAATCTGACGATCAGTGCGCGGTGCGGCCGGGCGAACCGCGCGATCCGCTTCAGGGTGGCGCGGGACAGCGGTCGCTCGTCCCGCGCGTTCATCGCGTGGCGCAGAGACGTCCACGCGGTAACTTCCATGCTCATGCGTACCTCCGATACCGGAGGCTAGGACCTCATCCGAGCTTTAGGTCAAGCCGCCGGTCGCGGCTGGGCGTGTCGTAGGGTGCTCTTCATGATCGGGGACACCGTATGCCGTTGACGAACCCGTGGCTGGCCGGGTCGACGCCGGTTGGGCGGCTCGACCGTGAACGGCTTGAAGAGCGCATTCTCAACCTGCTGTCGTCGCAGAACATGTGCGTGCTCGCGACCACGGGTCCGGACGGCCCGCTGGCCACCCCGGTGCGGTACTACCCGCTCGACTTCACGGTGCTGTTCACGGCCTCGCCGCGTTCGCCCAAGTTGCGCAACATCGCCGCCGATCCGCGAGTGTCCGTCGGGATCTTCGCGCCGCTGGTCGGGCTGGCCAGCAGCCGTGGTGCGCAGGTGTTCGGTACCGCCCGGGTGCTTGACCCGGCGCATCCGGACCGTGCGCACTACTGGGAGGCGTTCCGATGGGAGAACGAGCACGCCGAGCGGGGACGGTCGCTGTCCGAGCCGCCCGAAGACACCCTTGTGGTCGTCGAGCCCGAGCGGATCGTCTATACCGAGCACTGGCTGCGACGTGAAGGTTTCGCGCCCCGCCAGGTCTGGCGCCACACGTCACCTGATCGGCAGGACACCTAGCCCGTGTCTGACAAATGCCCAGCGCTCGTCCTAGTGGGCGAGACGCTGGAGCCAGTCCCGCAGGAGTGCGGTCTCGGCGGGGCGGCGCAGAGCGCGGTCCGGACAAGTCCTGGGTCGTCGACGGTCGCCCGGAGACGGTCCGGCGGCAGGTTCACGAGGCCCTTACCGACATGGGTACGGACGCGAGCGAGCTGACCTACCTCCGACTCGTCGGCGACACCCCCGGAGCGCACCAGGACGTACCGCTGGAGGAGTCGCTCGGCGCACTCGTCCAGCTACGAGACCAGGGGCTGATCCGCCGCATCGGCCTGTCCGGCGCTCTCCGCAGGTGCTGGCCCGCGCCCAGCAGATGACCCGATCGCGGCGGTGCAGAACCGCTTCAACCTGCTTGACCGCAGCGGCGTCCAGGTCCTCGCCGACTGCGAAACCCAGGGCATCCTCTTCATCCCCTACTTCCCGCTGGCCGCCGGACGGCTCAGCGGCCACCAGGAGCTCACCGGCCCGGCGGAGCGCCCAGGTGCCACACCGGCCCAGATCGCACTGGCCTGGCTGCTGCGCCGTTCGCCCTCCATCGTCGTCATCCCCGGCACGAGCAGTGCCGACCACCTGCGGTCCAACGTCGAAGCTTCCGAAGTTGCCGAACAATTGACCGACACCGTGGTCGCACGCCTGACCGGACTCGTCGACGAGTCGCAAGCCGTCCTCAGTCAGCCCACGCCCCCCGCTCATGGCCGCCCCTGAAAGGGCACCGGGATTGTCGCTATCAGCCTCGGCCGCATCTGACAAATGGTCTTCGGGGCACTGAGGCGGCGCCCATCTTGCCTTGGACGAGCGAGGGATCCAGCGGCCGTACTGATACGGCGGTCACCGGCGAAAGTCTACCGTCCCCTAGTTGCGTCGGTGGTAGCGGTTGCGGCGGGGTATCTGGTCGGGGTCCAGCCAGGCTGGCGGAACGAACATCGGTCGGTTGTCGCTGCCGAGCCGGACCGTCCATTCTCCCTTGTGTACGTGGCGATGGTGGTGGCCGCAGAGCAGGACGGCGTTGGTGAGACTGGTGTCGCCGCCGTCGGCCCAGTGACGGATGTGGTGGGCGTCGCACCAGCGCGGTGGCCGGTCGCAGCCCGGGAAGGCGCAGCCACGGTCGCGAAGCACGAGGGCGCGCCGCAGGGGACCGGTGATGAGGCGGCGTTGCCGGCCGACATCGAGTGGTTGGCCGTTGCCGCCCAGGACGGCGGGGAGGACGGCGGCGTCGCAGGCGAGCCGACGTACCGTCTGCGGGGTCAGGGAGAGCCCGGTGTCGAGCGTGCCGGCACCGAGCTGCTGACTCAGGGCGTCGTAGCCGGTGGTGACGACGATCTGGGCGGGCTCGCCGCCGGTCGCCGGTAGGTCGCCGCTGCGGAGGGCGAGTCGGCAGACGTCGGCGAGGGCGTCGTGGCGGCGTTGGCCCGGCGTGCGAGTGTCGTCCGGCCCGGTGGGGCCGCCGAGCGGGTCGATGGCGGCGCGGAGCAGGCCGGCGGTCTCGGCGTCGAGGGTGCCGGCGAGTCGCAGCCGCCCGTCGGTCTGCTCGGAAAGGGTGAGGTGCCGGTCGCGGTCGACTCGGCGGGCGTCGGCGTCGAGCGCGGCCTTCGCGGCGGCCTCGGCGACGTCGGGCGCGACGTGGTCGAGGATGCGCGTGCTCAACCTGCGCAGCAGGGTCGGGTCGAACTCCCCGGCCCATTCGACGAGGACACCGACGGCCTTGTCGGCGGCTGCGGTGCCGGCGGTGTCGTGCACCGTGGTGACGGTGTCGGTGATGACGCGGGCCTGCTCGGCGGTGATGTTCCCGTCCGCCAACGCCTGCCGGACTCCGCCGTTGTGGCCGTTGTCGAGGGCGGCGGCGAGGTCGACGAGCCGACGCGCGGTGGGAAGGGTGAGGTGCAGGCGCTCGCGCAGCCAGACTGTGGTGCTGGACGCGCCGTGGGAGCGGGCGATGCCCCGGCCGTCGACCTCGCGAACGAGGGCCAATTCAACCGCGGCGAGGCGTTGCGCGAGGCGGTGTGTGGCGTCGAGGGCGGCGACGAGTTCGTGCTCGCCGAGGCTCCAGGCGGACGCGTCGAGGCAGGCGGCGACCGCCGCGTCTGCCTGCGCCAGCTCCTCGACCATGACCTGACATTAGAACAGGCGTACGACAGTTTCAGTAATCATGATCGATTGGATGTCCGATGGTGCCGATCCGCGGCGGACGGCTCGCTGGAGCGTCAAATGGTCGCTGCCGGCATCCCGTCAATGCCGCGCGGAGCTGACGAACCAGCAACCTGACTCCACATCGACGGGTTCGTCCACCCACGGTTGCACGATCGCAGCAAGCTGCGCAGTCATGGGCCACGCGTCCACGACCCAGCCCTCAGGCGTCATCTGAATGAGCGGACGAAGCGATTCGCTGACCGCTGTTGGAAGATCCCAGGAGCTTTCGAGGAAGTCGTCCGCGCCGAACTTCTCCACCGTGTTGACCTCCACCGTGGCACCTTGGCGCTGCATGGGACCGACGGTCAGATGGTGATCGCGCCGCCACCCGTGCCCGCCTGGACAGGGGTGGCGGCGCGATCGATGTCGTCGCCGCGCGTGATGCGCCGCCGACAGGTCAGCTGATGCGGAACTGCTGGCCGTAGACGGCGAAGGCCAACGGCGTGTTCAGGTTGAAGTTGCCGTTGTTGAGGAACACCCGCTGGGCGGTGTCCACGCGGGAGGTGTCCGAGTGGGCCTCCTCCTTCTTCATCTCGATGACCCGCTCGTCGAGGAACGCGTTGAGCCAGGTCCGCTCGTCGCCGCCCTGCGCCGGGGGCTTCGCGCGGGTGAGGGCGCGGCTGCGGATCTGACGCATGCCCTCGTATCCGTGCATGACCGACGCGTCGTAGTAGGCGAACTGGCCGAGTGCGCGTACCCCGTCGTTCTTGCCGTCGCGGACCGACGGGTTGAAGTAGACCCGGTCCCGCTCGGCCTCCTGCGCCGCCCGGAACACCGAGTCGTTGGCGGCGGTGCGCCAGTCGCGGGTGAAGTTTGGGTCGAGGCCCGAGTGCGACGCGGTGCCGTTGACGGCGTGCAGCGCCGGCAGGTAGCCGGCGAGCACGTTGCCGGGCTTGGTGTTCGTGTAAGCCTGGACGAGTTCGAGCATGTCGCCGGTGCCGGAGCAGAAGCCGATGATGCCGGCGGTGTAGCCGCGACCGTCGCCGATGTCCTCGATGTAGGAGAACTGGGCCCGCCAGTCGAGCGACGAGTTCTCCGCCGCCGACACGAGCTGCATGGCGACGTCCTTCTTCGCCGGGTCGTCCAGGTTGGTGCCGGTGGAGCCGCTGGCGGTCGGCGTGGGGGTGGGGGTGCCGCCGCCGGGGAGGGTCCACTGCTGGTTGGTGGTGCCGCCGCAGGTCCAGATCTGGAGGCGGGCGCCGTTCGCGGTGCTCCGGTCGGTGACGTCGAGGCACTTGCCGGAGGCGGTGTTGACGAGGGCGCCACCGCTGCCGGCGGTCCACTTCTGGGCGCCGGTGTTGTTGCAGTCGTACAGCTGGATCTTGGCGCCGTTGGTGGTCGACGCGGCCGTGACGTCGAGGCACTTGCCGAGCGCGCGGATCGAGCTGTCGCTGTTGCCCACCGTCCACGTCTGGGCCGCGCTGCCGTTGCAGTCGTAGAGCTGCACCGCCGTGCCGTTGGCCGAGCTCGCGGCGGCCACGTCGACGCACTTGCCGGCCAGGCCGGTGATCGGGCCGGCGGTCGCGGCGCTGGCCGACGGCAGGCCGTAGCCGACCGCCGCGACGCCGATCAGCAGGGTGCCCACGGCGTAGGCGGCTGTTCTCTTACGCACCATGGTGTTCCTCGGGGGAGAGAGGCGGCATGCCGCCGACCGGTTGGGTGCCCGGCGTGGGGGAGAGCGCGGGGGCACCACGAGAATCAGGAAACTGTATTAACAGATAGCAGTATGTCGATCATCTGTCAATCGGGCTCAACCGGGCATTGTGGCGGTGGCGCCCCGCAGCGCGGCGACGCACGCGAGCACCGCGGGGTGGTCGCCCGCGCCCCGGCGGTACGCGACCCGCGTACGACGGCGGATGCCCAGCGGGAGGAGTCGAACCCCTGGGGAGGGCCGCGTGATGGCGAGCTGTGGGACGAGCCCGACCCCCTCGCCCGCGGCGACCAGGGCGAGCATGGCGGTGAAGTCGTCCACGTGGTGCCGTACCGCCGGAACGAAGCCCGCCAGCTGGCAGACGTGCAGCGCGACCGAATGACAGAGCGTCCCGGTGCTACCGACGATCCACTGTGCGTCGCGCGCCTCGCCGACCGGATCGGTGCCGCCGCCGTCCGGCACGACCCCAGGGGGTACGGCGAGGTAGACGGTCTCCTCCAGCAGCGCGATCGAGTCCAGCGCCGCATCGGGCGCGACCGGCGTGATGTCGTAGTCGTGCAGCAGCGCGACGTCGAGGTGCCGGCTCCGCAGGGCGGCCGGCATGTCGACCGGATCCAACTCGGTGATCATCAGGTCGAGCGCCGGATGGTCGCGGGCCAGGGTGACCAGCGCCGCCGGGAGCAGGGTACGGACGGCACTGGGGAAGGCGCCGATGCGTACGCTCCCGCGCAGTCCCGTGCGTGCGGCCGCGAGGGTCGCGTCGGCGGCTTCCAGCGCGGCCAGGATGACCTCGGTGTGCCGTACGAGGGCGGCCGCCGTCGGCGTGAGGGTGACCCGGCGGCCGGCGCGCTCCAGCAGCCGGGTGCCGGCCTCCCGTTGCAGGGCGGCCAGTTGCTGCGAGACGGCGGACGGCGTGTAGGCGTGTGCCTGGGCGACCGAGGCGATGGTGCCGAGACGGGCCAGGTCCCGCAGCAGAACGAGGCGACGGACGTCAAGCATCAGTTCAGCTTAGGTATTGCGTGAGTAATCGGAACTGGACCTACCCGGTTCGGTCCGTCGAGAGTGAGGGCATGACCCTGAGCGGCCTGTACGTGCCCCTGATCACTCCGTTCGACAGGTCCGGAGCCGTCGCCATCGACGCGCTGACCACCCTGGCCTTCGACGCCCTGGACGCCGGCGCGGCCGGTGTGGTCGCGCTGGGAACGACGGGCGAGCCGGCCGCCCTCAGCGACGAGGAGCAGCGCGTGGTGCTCGACGTCCTGGCCGAGGTGTGCCGTGAACGCGGCGCGCGCCTGCTCGTCGGCGCCAACAGCGTCGCGGCGGTACGCGCCCTGAGGGAGCGGCCCGAGGTGACGGCGGCCCTGAGCCTCGTACCCCCGTTTCTCCGTCCGGGCGCTGCCGGAGTGCTCGCCCACTTCGCCCACCTCGCCGAGGAGAGCCCGGTGCCGCTGGTCGTCTACCACGTCCCGTACCGGACCGGGCAGCAACTCGGCGCCGACGACCTCCGCCGGCTCGCCGAGGTGCCGGGCGTCGTCGGCGTCAAGTACGCCACGGGTGGGATCGACGCGGACACGGTCGACCTTCTCGCCGACATTCCGCCCGGCTTCGCCGTACTCGGTGGTGAAGATCCGCTCCTCTCGCCGCTGCTGGCCCTCGGCGCGCACGGTGCCATCGTGGCGTCGGCCCAGGTCGCGGCGGCGGAGTTCGTCCGGTTGGTCGGCCACTGGCAGGCGGGCGACGTCGTCCGTGGGCGGTCGCTCGGTCATCGACTCGCGGGCCTGTCGACCGCGCTGTTCGCCGGCCCCAACCCGACCGTCATCAAGGCGGTGCTGCACGCGCGGGGACGCATCCCGACCCCGACGGTCCGACTGCCGCTGCTGCCCGCCGACCAGGACGCGACCGGGCGGGCGCTCCGTCAGTTGGACGGGTTGGCCGACGAGGCGGCGTGACCGGCCCGGTCAGGCCGTGACGCCGCGACGCGACACGTCGGAGACGAAGATCATTTGTTCATCCGGCCGTTGCGCGGCCGTGCGCGTCGGTCGCTATCGTCAGCCCGCGCGCGGGCTCCGA
Organism: Micromonospora sp. NPDC051543; assembly: GCF_044454415.1. NCBI lineage: Bacteria > Bacillati > Actinomycetota > Actinomycetes > Micromonosporales > Micromonosporaceae > Micromonospora > Micromonospora sp. NPDC051543. Next base: position 17,216 of record NZ_JBITDT010000030.1, on the reverse strand, counting down.
CGGTGCCTGGAGGCGCACAAACCCGTGTGCGTCAGCAGCGCCACCGATCGCGAGGAGCGTTCCATGGCAGTCGATCTCCGCCGTACCCTGCCCTGGTGGGCCGCCGCGACCGCCGTGCTCGCCGTCGCGGCGCTGTCGGCCTGCGCCAGCGCCGACGGCGCCGAGCCGGCCGCCGCGCCCACCACCAGCGGCGCGGTCGCTCCGACGGCGAGCGCGCCGGCCGCGCCGGCACGGGGAAAGCTGCGCGGGTACGGCACGGTGCAGCAGCTCACCGAGGCCGCGGACCTGGTGGTACGCGGCCAGCTCGCGTCCGCCGGCTTCCGGGTCGACGAGGTGCTGCGGGCCAGGACCGATTCCGGGGTACGCTCCGGAGCGTCCATCACGCTCGCCAGCCTCGACGCCGGGGTGGCCGACATGGCCCACATGTCGACCCTGAAGGCGGGTCAGCACGTGGTCCTCTACCTGTCCCAGGACGCGGGAACCGCGACGCCGACGTACCGGACGCTCAGCGGTGACTTCGGCATCTTCGACGTCACCGGATCCGGCGACGACGCCGTCGCGGCCACCCGCTCGCAGGCCATGGCCGTCACCGGCCTGCGCACCGAGGACGCGACGGCGTCGGGTAACGGCTTCCGCACCACCCTCGGCGAGTTGCGCGCGGTCGCCCAACGACCGTGAGGCGCCTCGCGTGGTCAGTGCTCCCGGTAGGTGGCGTGGTCGAAGTCGGCGTACACCCCGTCACCACCGAGATCCTGCACCCACAACCCGACGAAGGCGCCGGTGAAGCCCCACGCCGCCGGCTCCCCGTCGATGATCAACGCGGCGTGCTCGTCGGACAGGATGGTCGCGTCCAGGTCGACGGGCAGGCGCTGCCAGCCGGCCCCGAGGTCGTAGTCGAAGCGCACCACCGGCCCGTCGAACACCGCCCGCAGACCGACCCGGGTGACACCGCTGGCGTCGACGGTCAGCTCGGGGTACGGGGTGCGCCGGCCGTTGTCGGAGCTGAGCAGCTCCAACACCGTACGGCCGTCGTCGGCGCGGGTCAGGTAGAGGTGGTGCCAGTTCAGGGTGTTGTAGTACGCGGTGATCCCGGCGAGCTGGCGGTGGTCGATCGGGTCGAACTCGACAACCGTCTCCAGCGAGCAGTGCGTCGCCCCGACCCGTCGCGCGACCAGGCTCGGCGCCTGGCGACCCACCGGCGACTGTCCACCATGGACGCGTAGGTGCGAGGCCCGGGAGCGCAGGTCGACCCAGTCCGGGGTGGCCGGCCGGCGCAGGGTCGACCAGCAGGATTCCAGTTCGGCGGCGTCGAAGTCGTCGGTGGCGGGCTCCTCGGGCCACGGGTGCGGCGACAGGTCCGGAGCGACGACCTCCTCGGCCGGGACCCCTCCGGGGATGCGGGGCCAACCACCGTCCGGCCACTCGACCCGCTGGATCGCGGTCTCCCGCCCGAGGACACAGTTGCCCAGGGGTGAGTAGGGGCGACCGACCAGGTGGGCCAGGTACCACCCACCGTCGGGGGTCTGGACCAGGCTGCCGTGCCCCGCCTTCTGCAGGCGCAGGTCGGGGCGGCCCACCGAGGTGAGCAGCGGCCCGTCCGGGTCCACCTCGTACGGGCCGAACAACTCCCGCGAGCGCGCCACGGTGACCTGGTGTTCCCAGCTCGTGCCGCCCTCGGCGGTGATCAGCCAGTACCAGCCGTCGTGGCGGTACAGGTGCGGCCCCTCGGTCACCCCGACCGGTGTGCCGGTGAACAGGATGCGGGGTCGGCCGACGAGACGCCGTGCCGCCCGGTCGTACTGCTGGATCTCGATGCCGCCGAAGCGGTCCCGGCCCGGACGCCAGTCCGCGCTCATGCTCAGCAGCCAACTGGTGCCGTCGTCGTCGTGGAACAGGGCGGCGTCGAAGCCACGCCCGTGCAGCTTCACCGGGTCGGACCAGGGCCCGGCGATGTCGGGCGCGGTGATCAGGAAGTTCTGCGGGTCCCAGTAACCGCTGGCAAAGCTGGCCACGTCACTGTAGACGAGGTGGAACTCCCCGTCGTGGTACGTCAGGTCGGGCGCCCACACGCCGTTGGAGTCGCCGCAGCCACGCAGATCCAGCAGGCGGCGGTCGGTGATGATCCCACCCAGTGGACGCCAGTGCACGAGGTCGCGGGAGTGGTGCACACGTACCCCGGGATACCACTCGAAGGTCGAGGTGGCCAGGTAGAAGTCATCGCCGACGCGCAGGATCGACGGATCCGGGTGGAACCCGGCGAGGACGGGGTTGCGGATCGACCAGGCAGCGGTCGCCACGTCAGCGGTGTCGGTCGACACGGGGGCTCCTCTGTGCGGTGCGGCTGTGAAACTTCCGGAAACTTGCGGGACCAGATCACTGGAAGCCCCTCGTACGGTAGCCGGTCTTATCGCGATAGGACAGGGGTCTTGACCGCTGGGGGAACTGCTCGTAGCGTCCCGGCCATCGATCGGTAATACCGACGAAGCAATGAAAGTTCCGGAGATCCAGGTTCGAACCCTTGCCGGCTCGGCCGGCGTCCGAGCACACCGTGAGTCCCCGAAGGGATGGATCATGACAGCGCACCTCTCCCGCCGATCGCTGCTCGGCATCGCCGGCGCCGGCGCCGGCGCCTACCTGCTCAGTGCCTGTAGCAGCGACGACAAGTCCAGCGACCCGAACGCGGCGCAGACGATCAACTGGTGGCACATCCAGAACACCGAGCCGATGCTGCCGGTCTGGGCCGCGATGGCCAACGAGTACAAGACCGCGCACAGCAACGTCACGTTCACCATCCAGCCGCTGGAGAACGAGGCGTTCAAGGCCAAGCTCACCACCGCCACGCAGGCCGGCGACCCGCCGGACCTCTTCCAGTCCTGGGGCGGCGGCGTGCTCAAGCAGCAGGTCGACGCGGGTCTGGTCAAGGACCTCACCGATGACGTGAAGGACCTGGTCAGCGGCATCCTGCCGGCCGCCATGGGGCCGTACACGATCGACGGGAAGATCTACGGCATCCCGTTCGACATCGGCATGGTCGGGTTCTGGTACAACAAGGAACTCTTCACCCGCGCCGGCATCACCGAGCCCCCCACCACCTGGGCCGCCCTGCTCGACACGGTCCGCAAGCTCAAGACCGCCGGCATCACCCCGGTCGCCATCGCCGGCAAGGACAAGTGGCCGGCCCACTTCTACTGGTCGTACCTGGCGATGCGCATCGGCGGCGTCGGCGCGCTGCAGAAGGCCGTCGACGACAAGAACTTCGACACCCCCGACCTGGTCGCCGCGGGTGAGCGGCTCAAGGAGCTCGTCGACCTGCAACCCTTCCAGAAGGGCTTCCTCGGCGCCGAGTACGGCTCCCCGGACGGGCAGGCCGCCACCATGGGCAACGGCGGCGCGGCCATGGAGCTGATGGGTCAGTGGGCGCCGGCGGTGCAGGCGTCCAGCTCGACCAGCAAGAAGGGCATCGGCGACAAGCTCGGCTTCTTCCCGTTCCCGGCCGTCGACGGCGGTAAGGGCACCGCCACCGAGGTGTTCGGCGGCGGCAACGGCTTCGCCGTCGGCAAGGACGCCCCGCCCGCCACGATCGACTTCCTGAAGTTCCTGCTCAGCGTCGACAACCAGCGCCGGTCCGCCAAGACCGGCGCGGTCCTGCCCACGGTGAAGGACGCCACCGACGCCATCAGCGACCCGAACAACAAGGTCGTCGCGGAGACGCTGGCCAAGAACACCGGCTTCCAGCTCTACCTCGACCAGGCGTACGCGCCCGCGCTCGGGCAGCAGATCAACGACAGCGTCGCCGAGATCATCGCTGGCAAGAAGGCGCCCGCGGCGATCCTCAAGGACATCACGCAGGTGGCAAAGACCGTCTGATCGTGACCCCGTACCCATCCGTAGCCGGCGATAGAAACCGAGTGGAGCAGGCATGACCAGGCCATCGACCGTGTCGTACACAGGGCGCGGCGACACGGCGACAGATCCGCCGGCACCGGGGCCGGGCACCGCGCGACGGCGCGGCCGCCAGCCCCGGCCGGGGCGGGGTGGCGTCCTTGCCGTCTTTCTGACGCCCGCCCTGACCCTGTTCCTGCTGCTGGTCATCACGCCCATCCTGGTGGCCGCCTACGCGAGTCTCTACAAGTGGAACGGCTTCGGGCTTCCGGAGAACTTCATCGGGCTGGACAACTACACCCGTGCCTTCGGTGACCCGACCTTCCGCGGCGACCTGTGGCGCGGCCTCGTGCTGGTGCTGCTGTCGCTGACCGTGCAGCTACCCGCCGCGCTGGCCCTGGCGATGCTGCTCAACCAGCCGCTGCGCGGCCGAGCCGCCTACCGGCTGATCTTCTTCGCGCCGTACGTGCTCTCCGAGGTCACCACGGCGGTCCTGTTCACCCTGGTGTTCTCACCCAACCGGGGTCTGGGCGAGTCGGTCTCGAAGTTCCTCGGCGCGGAGGCGGGCGCGGTCTTCGCCGACCCGTCCACCGTGCTGTACGCCGTCTTCCTGGTGGTGTCCTGGAAGTACTTCGGCCTCTACATGATGCTCTTCCTGGCGGCCCGACAGGGCATCCCGAAGGAGCTGTCCGAGGCCGCGGTCACCGACGGCGCCACCGCCTGGCAGGCCTTCCGCCACGTCACCCTGCCGCTGCTCGGGCCGACGATCCGGATCAGCATCTTCCTGTCGGTCATCGGCACCATCCAACTGTTCGACATGGTCTGGGTGCTCACCGGCGGCGGTCCGATCCACTCCTCGGAGACGATGGCCGTCACCATGTACCAGTTCGGCTTCCGCCGGTTCGAGGTCGGCTACGCCAGCGCGATCAGCATGGTCATGTTCCTGCTCAGCCTCGTCTTCGCCCTGTTCTACCAGCGCGTCGTCCTGCGTCGGGACACCGCGGGCGCGATCACCAACCAGGGAGGCCAGCGATGACCGCCAAGACCAGTAGCGCCCAGCGGACCCGCAGCATCGTGCTGCACCTCGTCTGCATCGGCGTCGGCGCGCTCATCGTCGTGCCGGTCTGGTTCGGTGTGATCGGTGGCTTCAAGGACAACGGCCAGCTGTCGACCAACCCGCTGGGCCTGCCCGATCCCTGGGTGCCGTCGAACTACACCGATCTGTTCGCCTCCGGCGTGTTCTGGCGGCAGCTCGGCAACAGCCTGCTCATCGCCGTCACCAGCACGTTCATCGTGGTCGCCGCGGCGGCGATGGCCGCGTTCGTCTTCGCCCGGTACGCCTTCCGGGGCCGCGAGTTCCTGGTGACCCTGTTCGCGATCGGCCTGATGTTCCCGTTCGCGGTGGCGATCCTGCCGCTGTTCGTCCTGCTGCGCTCCATCGGCCTGCTGGACAACCCGCTCGGCGTCATCCTGCCGCAGGCCGCCTTCGGGCTGCCGATCACCATCATCATCCTGCGTCAGTTCTTCCGGACGATCCCGGCCGAGGTGGAGGAGGCCGCCGTCCTCGACGGCTGCGGTTCCTTCGGGTTCTTCTGGCGGGTCCTGCTGCCGATGGCCCGCCCCGCGTTGGCCACCGTCTCGGTCCTGGCCGTCGTCACGAGCTGGAACAACTTCATGCTCCCGCTGGTCGTCTTCAGTGATCAGAGCTGGTGGACCCTGCCCGTCGGGGTCCAGGCGTTCCAGGGGCAGTACGCCGACGACACCGCCCGGGTGCTCGCCTACGTCGTCCTGTCCATGCTTCCCGCGCTGGGTTTCTACGCCGTGGCCGAACGTCAACTGATCGGCGGCCTCACCGGCAGCGTCAAGGGGTGACGGCAGCGGATCACCGACCGACCTGAAACGCCCCGCCACACAAAGGAGCGGACCGTGGGCTCCGACAACGGCCGAAACGTCACCATCGCGATGATCGCGCGACTGGCCGGTGTCTCCGTGCCCACGGTCTCGCGGGTCATCAACGGTCGCACCGACGTCGCTCCCGAGACCCGGGAGCGCGTCGAGGCCCTGCTCAACCATCACGGCTACCGCCGACGCACCCAGGCTCGGCGTACCGAGGCCGCGCTGATCGACCTGGTCTTCAACGACCTGGACAGCCCGTGGGCGGTGGAGATCATCCGTGGGGTGGAGGACGTCGCCCGCGCCAGCGGCGTCGGCACCGTCGTCTCCGCCATCCACTGGCGCATCTCCTCGGCCAAGCAGTGGCTCGACAACATGCGGACGCGATCCACCGAGGGCGTCATCTTCGTGACCTCGATGGTGAACCCTCCACTACAGGCGGAGCTGCGTCGGCTGCACCTGCCCGTGGTCATCATCGACCCCGCCGGCGTCGACCCGCAGGAGTCACCCACCATCGGCGCGACCAACTGGGCGGGCAGCCTGAGCGCCAACCAGTACCTGATCGGCCTCGGTCACCGCCGTATCGGCTTCATCGCCGGGCCGCCGCACCTGATGTGCAGCCGAGCCCGGATGGACGGCTACCGCGCGGCGCTGGGGGCCGCCGGCATCGCCGTCGACGACGCCCTCATCCGGCCCGGCAACTTCTACCACGAGTCCGGCTTCACCTCGGGCACGCAGCTCCTGGCCCTGCCCGACCCACCCACCGCCATCTTCGCCTCCAGCGACCAGATGGCCCTCGGCGTCTACGAGGCCGTCCGCAAACGTGGCCTGCGGGTGCCCGACGACGTCAGCGTGATCGGCTTCGACGACCTGCCCGAGGTCCGCTGGTGCTCCCCACCGCTGACCACCGTCCGCCAACCCCTCGCGGAGATGGGCATGCTGGCCGCTCGGACGGTGCTGCGGCTCGCCGGGGGCGAGAAGACCGAGAGCCCTCGCATCGAACTCGCCACCGAACTCGTCGTCCGCGACAGCGCCCGCCCACCGCGCTGACCGCACGGTGGCTCCTCGGGACCGTGGTCCGCCGCGTGGACGTCACCTCGATGCCCTTGGACCAGAAGCAGGATCGCGGGACTGGCTGCTCGATTCGCGTGCGCGTTCCACGCGCTCCAGGCCGGCGGCGAAAGCAGGCCGCCACGCCGGGGCGTTCCAGTCGTAGCTGAACGCCCAGGGGGCAACCCCACGCAGTTCCACTCCCGGTGGCGGACTGGCGACCATCGGTGCGCCGCGCACCATCTCCAGCATGTTCAACGAGCAGTCCACCCGGTCGACCGGTGCTGCCGCCTGTAGGTTGAGAAACCAGGCCAGCTGGGTCTGCGCCTCCTGCTCCTGCTCGCCCGGGAGCCCGAAGATCAAGTTCAGCACCACGGTGATGCCCGCCTCCGCCAACGCCAGGATCAGCTCTTCGATCATGGCGGGCTCGGCGGGCTTGTCGAAGAGCCGTTGACCGGCCCGGCTGATCGTCTCCACCCCGATCTCCACAGTGGCGAGCCCCGACTCGGCCAGGAGTGGGGCCAGCGGAATGAGGGCCCGGCTGGCCTTCGTCGTCGCGCTCCACCGCACGGCGTCCCCCGACTCACGCCGTAACGCCTCGGCCAGGGCGCGCATCATCGGCGCGGTGAAGAGCGAGTCTTTCAGGGAGAAGCGACTGACGCCGTGCGCGCGGACCAGAGCGGTGATCGTCCGGCTCGCGGCCTCCGCCCTCAGCGGGGTGGTCTGCGGCTCGACCACCGGGTAGGTGCAGAAGGTGCACCGTCCGTAGGAGCACCCTCGGGTGAACTGGACCGGAAGCGTCAGCGATCGTCTGTCGTAGTGGGCGAGCTGCCGCGCGTGGAACGTGGGCAGGTATTCGAACGGAGTGTCGGCCGGCAGGTGCACCGGCAGCATCGGTCGCCGGATACGGCGCGGGCTCAGCCGCGCCAGGGCCGCCACGAACTCGTCCTCGCAGTGACCGGTGAGCACGAGGTCGGCTGACTCCCGTAGCCCCGTGTCCCGGCGCATCTCACCCCGCAGCAGGGTCACGTGGCTGCCACCGAGCATCGTCGTCGTGCCCGGCCAGATCTCCTTGACCAATCGCAGCACGAGCAGGCCGACAAAGACCTGGGAGGGCCCCATCACGGACACCCCCACGACTGTCGGCGGGCGGTCGCAGGTGGCTCGGAGTTGCTGTTCGAGCCAGGCTCGCCATGGCTCCGGATCGCTGGTGGCAGCCGCGACGGCGGCCGTGATGGCGGCAAGTGGGTAGTGCATGCCGGCCACCGGGTCCGCGGTGTCGGGCAGGTGTAGCGGGGGAGTGTCCCGCAGACCTGTCTGAGAGAAGAGCCACTGCGCCGCGGCCGCCACGCTCGACCGGTCCTTGCCGTGGTCACCGAGCGTGCTGCCAGGGCCAGCCGACTGGTTCGTGAAGCGGCGCAGTAAGAGGATATTGAGATCCAGCACCTGTACGCAGAAGCCGCTGCGGGCGGCGGCAGTCGTGAGGATCGCCGGACCCAGCGGAGGGTTGGTGTCCGATGGTGACGGTGGCGGAACGACGATCACCGCGTCACAGAACGGTGGCGGCCGGTCCAGTGGGAATGGCCGATCTGCTCGTGCTGATGCCATGGGTGACCTCGCACTCCGTGAGGCATCGATTGCGCTCAGTTTAAGGAGTGCGAATGCCGCAGTCTATATCCGGTCGAGAACCTTTCGCAGGTCCCTGATTCGGAAGTCAGCATTGCAGTTGCGAAATGCAAAATCGGGATGAGCAAAGAGGTAGGTGGTCCCGCCGGCGACCTCAACCAACCGCATGTCACTCGCCGAGTCTCCGATGATCACGATCTCGTCGAAGGTCGGCTGCCCGGTGAGGTAGCAGGCCAGGACGTCCCTCTTGGTGGTCTTCACATCACGCACGTGCTGGTCCACGGCGAAGGCCCGCCCCGGTACGAAGTGGTCCGTCAGGTCCAGCAATTTGAGAAACATGTCGAGGGTGCCGGGGCGGGTGTTCGAGATGACGATCTGCTGGTGGCTGGCGGCGACGGCGCTCAGCACCGCGGCGACGTGCGGGGTGGGAGTCATCCAGCGATATTGCAGCTCAGGTCGCTCCTCGGACAGGATGAAGCAGGCATCCTGCAGTTCCAGGTGCCGGCGGTGGCTCTCGGCGGGCAGCAGGGTGGCGAAGTACTCGTACCACTTGTGGCCGTACAGGCGTCGGCCGTCTTCGTACCCGAATCTCTGCGCGTATCCGAAGGTCGATAGCACCTCGTTGGAGATGTCGACCACGGCTCGATCGTTGCCCCGTTCGAGGACACCGTGCAAATCCCAGACAAAGAGTTTCACGAGCTGGCCTCTCCCGTGGTCGCGTAGCTTAACCTGCTCATTCCGCAAACGACGCCGAGCTCGCGTCCGCTATGGGTCGACGAGAGATCGCCTGCAGCATTTCGGACAGCTTCTCACTCATCTCGCGCGTCAGGCCCTGTCCGGACAGCGCATCGACGGCCGATCGAAGTGTGGACAGGCGGCGACCATCGATGACCTCATGGCGTACAAGATAGATGTCCATGAAGGTGTAGAGGTCGACGTAGCGGCGTTGTGCGGGAATTGCCTGGAAGGTCGTACTCTCGAAAATCGCCAGGACGCGGGCCGTGGTGCGCTCGTGCGGCGGGTACGGCGGTAGGTCCAGGAACGGTGGCCGGCCGGCCCGGACGTCCCCGTAGTAGTAGAGAACGTAGCCGCGGCTGCACGCCCGGAAGGCCGAGTCGTACTGCAACATCGAGAAGAAGCGGGCCAGTGCCGAGTCGGACCGGTGGTGGCACAACGCCCACAGGATCGAACTCAACAGAAATTCGTCCCGCTCCTGGTGCAGCAGCGCGTCGAGGTGCTCCGGAGCCGATGGGCTCGTGCGCGAGATCAGGTAGACCAGCAGGTTGCACACGGTGAGTCGGTCAGCGGTGTCGAGACCCGCCTCGTCACGGAGCTGCCGGTACAGTCCGGCCAGCCGCTCGCCGAGCCGGTGGTCGGCCAACTCCGCAAGCTGGCCGATCAGATGATGCCGTACCTCCCTGCTCAGGTCTCGTCGCAGTAACAGGACTGCCTGCTCGGGGGAGAGCGCAGCGAGCAGATGGTCACGGATGTCCCGGGCGAGCAGATACTCGTAGAACGAGTAGTGCAGGAACTCGCCGACCTCGGTGCCGTGCACCGTACGGCGGTCGATCACCTGGTCGAGAACTCTGATCTCGGCGCTACGCGCGCGACCCGGGGTGAGAGTGGCATGCAGTTCGGCCACCGGAATCGCGTCGGCCGGTAACTCACGCGCGTGGACGAGCCAGGCCGCCGTCTGCCAGACCGGCAACGAGTGGCCGCTCCAGCGGGGATGACTGCCGCGCACCGCGAGGTCCGTCGCGCGGCTCAATCGGTTCAGGTACTCGCCGTACAGGGTGCTTGCGCTGTTGATGCGCGTCGCGGCGTCAGGGCCGATCAGGGTCAGCATCCTGGCATAGAGGGGACGCTGCACAAGTCGGGTCAACCGTTCCGAGGTGACCACCGTCCGGTAGAGGTCCGGGTCGGCGATCAGTCTCTGTCGCTGCAACCGGACCAGATAGTCGGCGAACTCGACCTCCACCGACCAGTTCCTCAGCACGAAGACCTGGTCGAAGGTGAACGAGGTGGTCTCGAAGACGATCCACTCCTCGTACTCCCTGATGCGTGAGGTGACCAGGGCCGGGGCGCATCGGAACAGGTCCAGCAGCGCGGTCGCGAGCGGTTCGCCGTCGACCAGGTCGCTCGCCTCGTCGAGGCCGTCGACCAGCAACACCACCTCCGACATGGCGGTCGTGTCGAAACCCGCCCCGCGCAGCTCGGCGAGAACCTCCGGCGCGTCCAGCGCCCGAAGTGGGACCGGCAGCACTCCGACCTGCTGGAGAGCGAGCGCTACGCCGTACAGCGAGAGGCTTTTTCCCGACCCCGGCTCGCCGAGGAGCAGGACGGATTCGCGAGCCTGGAGGCGGGCCGCCAGCGCCGCCGTCGCCTGCTCGCCCGCGCCCGTGATCCGCTCCTGGTAGCGGGCAAGTCGGCCCGGCACGAACAGATCCATCCGGTGTAACTCCGCCAGGCTCAGATCAAGGGGGTACGCGGTTCTTCTCCGTCCGAGCCGGTTGACCAGTTCGGTCGAGAGATGCTTCAACCGATCCCGTCGCTCCTCTGGTCGATCCATGGGCGGCGCCATCTCCGCGGACCCCGCGAGGCTGGCCGGGCCGGTCTCGCCCGGCGGGAGCGTCGCTCCCTCGGTATCGGCGTCCGCCGGCATCCCTGGAAAGCCGGTGGCTTTCGTCGCGTTCTCCGGCAGCACGGTGAGGACGACGGTCAGGCCGACCAGGATTGACGCCAGCAGACCGAGCGAATGCCACGGGTGGGTACGAATGAGCTCCAGCCAGCCGGGCCACCGTTGCTGCGCCGACGCCTCGTTGGTGATCAGCCCCGTCAGCACCGTCGCGACGGAGAGGACGCTGGCGACCGCGACCGCCACCACCATCCGTGGTGGCCTCGTCATTCGCATCTCTATCACCACCAGTGGTGGTCGGATGGTTGAGCCGCCACCGTCCCTGTTGGCGTACGGTGATCGAGCCCTGACTCTCAGGGTATCTTGGCTTGTCCCGGGCCGGAGGGACGGCGGCTCTCCTCCGTCTCGGAGGCCGGGTGTACGGCGGCTCAGAGCCAGCCGTTGGCGCGCGCGGTGCGGGCCGCCTCGATGCGGTTGCGGGTGGCGGTCTTGCCGATGGCCGCGGACAGGTAGTTGCGCACGGTGCTCTCGGACAGGTGCAGTGCGGCGGCCATGTCGGCGACCGTGGCGCCGTCCACGGCGGCGACCAGCACCTCGCGTTCCCGGTCGGTGAGCGGGTTCGGGCCGGCCGCGAGGGCGGCGGCGGCCAGCGTCGGGTCGATCACCCGCTCGCCGGCCAGCACCCGTCGGACGGCCACCGCCAGCTCCTGCACCGGCCCGTCCTTGACCAGGAAGCCGTGGGCGCCGGCCTCCATGGCCCGCCGCAGGTAGCCGGGGCGGCCGAAGGTGGTCAGGATCAGCACCCGGCAGGACGGTAACCGGTCGCGCAGCGCGGCGGCGGTGTCGAGGCCGCTGCCGTCGGGCATTTCGATGTCCAGCAGCGCCACGTCGGGGCGTACCCGAAGAGCCTCGCGCGTGGCCTGCGCCCCGGTCGCGGCCTCGGCCACGACCTCGATGTCGGGTTCGAGGTTCAACAGCAGGGCCAGCGCGCCGCGCATCATGCCCTGGTCCTCGGCGAGCAGGAGCCGGATCACGACGCCCACCGTCCGGTGGGGGCCTGGGGGAGTCGGGCGGTGAGCAGCAGACCGCCGTCGCGCGCCGGGCCGACGTGCAGCGTTCCACCCGCCTGCGCCAGCCGCTCGGTGAGGCCGCGCAGACCGTTGCCGTACTGCGGCCGGCCACCCACCCCGTCGTCGCGGATGGTCAGCACCGTCTCGTCGGTGTCGGCGGTGACCTCGATGTCGCACCGCGACGCCCGGCTGTGCCGCACGACGTTCGTCACCCCTTCCCGCAGCACCCAACCGAACGCGTCGTCGGCCTCGACCCCGAGCTGCCGGTCGCCGCCCTTGACGTTGACGGTGATCCCGACATCGGCCAGGGCCGTACGGACGCCGTCGAGTTCCCGGGCGAAGCTGCGTTCCCGGTAGCCGGTGACCGCCTCGCGCACCTCGGCGAGCGCCGTACGACCGATCCGCTCGATGTCCGTCGCCTCGGCGACGACCCGCTGCGGATCCGTCGGGGCGAGCCGGCGCACCACCTCCGCCTTGACCACCACCAGCGACAGCGTATGGCCCAGCAGGTCGTGCAGGTCGCGCGCGAAACGCAGCCGCTCCTGCTCCACCGCCGTGCGGGCCAGCTCCCGCTGGGTACGCCGCAACTCCTCCACCAGGCGGGCCGTGTGGGCGAACGCCAGCGTCACCGCGCCCGCGAGCACGGTGATCAGCGCCATCTGGGCGGTCTCGGTGGCCGGCAGCCGATGTGCCACACCGATCACCAGGACGGCCGCCGCCGATCCGCCGACCCAACCGAACCCCCAGGTCACGCGTACGAAGGCGACCGCGCCGGCCGCGGTGACGTACACGAAGACGACCAACCAGCCCTCCGGCCCACCGGCGTACGCGACCGCGAGCCCGACCCCGAGCAGCGCGAAGGCGACGAGCCCCGCGTGGTGCACGGCCGGACGGACGGGCAGGTCGGCCACGGGTACGGCCACCAGGGCCAGGTAGAACAGCGCGAAGACGACGAGCCCCACCGCCGCCGGTGGCGCGGGGTGCACCTGTCCGCGTGCGATCGCGGCGGCCGGCGTCAGCAGCAGCCAGAGCCAGAGGGTGTGCGCGGCGACGAGCATCAGGCCTCGTCGGCGGGCTCCGCCGGACCCGGTCGCACCGGACGACATGGTGGACACCGTATCGGGGGTCACCGGTGAACGGTGGACCGGCGGTACGCCCACGCCGCCAGGGCCGTGAACGCCACCGTCCACCCGATGAGCACCGCGAGTCCCGACGGGGTGGGCGTCAGCCCGGCGGCCGAGCGCCAGCCGAGTTCCGCGAACCGGTACGTCGGCAGGGCGTGGGCCAGGTGACGCAGCACGGCGGGGAAGTAGGCGACGGGCACCAGCAGGCCGCCCAGCACCGACAGGCCGAGGAAGGCGAGGAAGTTGACCGGCTGGGCGAGCTGCGGGCTGAGGCCGTACCCGATGGCGAGCCCGAGCAGGGCGAACGGCACCGTGCCGACCCACATCAGCAGCAGCAGCGTGACCCACCGCGCGGCCCCCAGCTCGACGTGGTGGGCGAGGCGTCCGGCGCAGCCGACGGCGATCACCGACGGCACCCCGCTGAGCGTGCAGACGAGGGCCTTCGCCGTCACCGCCCGCCAGGCGGGCAGTGGGGTGACGCGGAGCTGGCGCAGCCAACCCGACGCCCGCTCCTGCGAGACCGCGGACCCGACCGAGAGCACGCCGGCCACCGCGCCGTAGCCAGCCAGGCCGACCATGAGGGCCACCGCCGCGTCGAGGCCCTCCAGCCGGTCGCCGTCCAGACCAATCCCCGAGAAGATGAGGTACGTGACCACCGGCGCGAGGACCGTGAACAGCAGCAGCCGCGGGTCGCGGGCCAGTCGGCGCAGTTCGAATCGCAGGTACGCGCGCATGTCAGTGCTCCGTCGGTGTCGCGGTGCGGGTCGTCGGTGTCGCGGTGAGGGTGAGGAAGGCGGCGTCCAGGGCGGCGGCGGTGACCTCCAGGCCCTGGAAGCCACGCGTGCCGGCCAGGGCGAGGACGGTGGCGTCGGCGTCGTCGGTGGTGAGCGCGACCCGGCCGCCCCGGACCTGCACCGACCGGACCCCGGGGAGCGCGTCGAGGCCGTCGACCGGACCACCGGCGAGGTCGAACGAGACGGTACGGCCGCCGGCCAGCGCGCGGATCTGGGCGGGCGGCCCGTCGGCCACGACCTGGCCGGCGGCGAGGACCACGACCCGATCGGCGAACTCGTCCGCCTCGTGCAGGTGGTGGGTGCTGAACAGGACGGTGTGCCCGTCGGCGGTGTACCGGTCGATGGCCGCCCAGAACGCGTGCCGGGCGGCGACGTCCAGCGCGGCGGTGGGTTCGTCGAGGACCAGCAGGTCCGGGCCGCCGGCCAGCGCGAACGCGAACCGTGCGCGCTGCGCCTCGCCGCCGGAGAGTCTGTCGAGGCGGCCGCCGGCGCGCTCGGTCAGCCCGGCCAGCTCCAGCACCTGGTCGGTGGGCATCGCTCGCGGGTAGAGCGCCCGGGCCAGGTCGACGACCTCGCGGACGGTCGCGCTGGACGCCCAGCCGGCGTCCTGGAGCATGGCACCCACCTGTCCCGCCCGGACCGCCTCGGCCGGCGGCCGACCGAACACGGTGGCGGTGCCGCTGTCCGGTCGATCCAGACCCAGCATGATCGAGATCGTGGTGGACTTGCCGGCGCCGTTGGGCCCGAGCAGGGCGACCGTGCTGCCCCGCGCGATGGTCAGGTCGAGCCCGTCGACGGCGCGGACCGGACCGAACCGTCGGGTGAGGCCGCTGAGGCGTACGGCTGTGTCATCCATGCCTGTCACGCTAGGCAGGCGCGCGCGGCGCGGGCAGAGTCACCGGTACGCGGTCGGCCAGGACATTTGTCCCGCCCGCCGACCGGCACGTGGTCACCAGCCCCCGTCGGTGAGCGTGATGCCGGTGAGTCATCCAGATGCCTCACCGGCATCAACCTCATCCGGGTACGGCCGGACGGCCGGCCGACCATCGTGGACGTTATGCTGCGGGCTCGGCGGGGGAGAGGTGGTCGGTCATGACGCAGTCGGAGCCCGGAGTGAGCCTGGAGACCGACCGGCCGAACGCGGCGCGGATGTTCGACTTCTACCTCGGCGGCAAGGACAACTTCGCCGCCGACCGTGCCGCCGCCGAAATGGTGCTGCAGGTCGCGCCGTGGATGCCCGAGGCCGCCCGGCAGGGTCGCGACCTGATCGCCCGCACGGTCCGTCACCTCGTCGAGGAGAAGGGCGTCCGGCAGATCCTGGATCTCGGCTCCGGGCTGCCGACGCGCGACAACGTGCACGAGATCGCCCACCGCATCGACCCGGGCGTGAGCGTCGTCTACGTCGACAACGACCCGGTGGTGTGCGCCCACGGGCGTGCCCTGCTCGCCGGCGCGGCGACGGTGTCGGTGGTGCAGGCCGACCTGTGTAGACCCGCCGAGGTGCTCGGTCACCCGGAGGTCGCCGCCGCCATCGACTTCGACCGCCCGGTCGCGGTGCTCATGATGTTCGTGCTGCACCTGGTGCCCGACGAGCAGGCCCCGCACCAGATCGTGGCGGCCTACCGCGATGCGCTCGCCCCCGGCAGCTACCTCGCGCTGTCCCACGCCAGCACCGACGCGCACCCGGACCTGATGGCCCGCATCTCCGCGATCTACGCCCGCGCGAACAGTCCGTTCGTGCCGCGGAGCCACGCGGACGTCACCGGGTTCTTCGGCGACTTCGTCCTCGAGTCACCCGGCCTGGTCAACATGTGGCCGTACCCTGAGCCGCCGGCCACCGTCGACGCCGAGGTGGCGGGCACCGGCTACAGCGGCGTGGCCCGCAAACCCTAGGCGTCATCGGGCTCGTTTCGGCGACCGTCGCGCCGCATCGGTCGGGGTCCAGCCGGCCGCGATCAGCGCCCGACGTACGGTGTCGGCGACCTCGTCGGGGCGGGCGCGGACCAGCCAGGCGGGGAAGCGCAGGATACGGTCGCCGCTGGTCCAAACGTCATTCTGTCGACGCATGTCCGCCGCCCACTGCCGCGCGTCCATGTGATGCGCGCCGTCGATCTCGACCTGCACCCGCCACTCGTGCCAGTACGCGTCCAACCAGCGGTTGCGGCCCGCCGCGTCGACCCGGTGTCGTTGCAGGTCCGGTGCGGGCAGCCGGTGCCGCCGACACAACCGTACAAAATCAATCTCGGAGAGCGCCTCCGCGCCGCCGGCGATGTCGGCGACAGCCTGCCGAATCAGCCGTCGGCGGGGTGCCCGGGGCAGGACGGCGAGTACGGCCTCCAACTCGTCGGGTAGCACGCGACGCTGCTGGCAACCGGCCGCCAACAACCCCTGCGCCTCATCCACACCGCCCGCCCATCCGGCCGCGTCCACCAGGGCGCGGGCCGTCGTCGTACGCGGCGGACGGGCGAGTTGGAGGTGCGCGTCGGGCAGCACCGACGTGCGGTGGACCAGCACCGCGGGCATGTCGATGGGCAGTCGACGCAGGCTCGCCCGAGCGGCGCGACGGTCGGCGGGCACCAGGACATGCAGGGGTTCTCGCCGCAGTCCCCGTACGCCGGCCTCGGCGGCTGCCGTCGCCCCGGCCAAGACCGCGCCCGGCCCGGCCGCGAGGACGGCCACCCACAGTTGCTGGTCGCGGGTCAGCCGGCCGTTGCCGGTGAGCACGACGCCGTGGCAGATCGAGCGCCAGCGTCCCGAGCGGATCCGGCCCCGGACCGCCCCCTCGCTGAGGAGCCCGGAGAGCTGCGCGGTCGTCAGCACACCCGCCTGCTCGAAGGCGAGCCAGTCGAATGCGTCGGCGTCATCAGGAGGCAACATCCCGTCGAGCCTTCCCGCTTGGTTGGTGCCGCGCCGCCAGATCTCAGACACTTTGGCCGCTGGCCGCCCGCGTCTTCGTGCGCGCGGCCTCGGCGCGTCTTCGCGCGCGCGGCCTCCGCGCTTCGCCTGACGGCGCACACCGCGCAGATCTTGGACAATTTCCGTTAGCTGGGCGGGCTCAACCGGTGGTTGCAACATTCAGGAGTTGGGCCATTTTTTCGCCGGGGGTGGCCCAGCTCAGGGTCATGCGGGGGCGGTCGTTGAG
>NZ_JBITDT010000029.1:0-31309 GCF_044454415.1 Micromonospora sp. NPDC051543 | reverse complement strand
ACAGCGGGACAGCGGGACAGCGGGACAGCGGGACAGCGGGACAGCGGGACAGCGGGACAGCGGGACAGCGGGACAGCGGGACAGCGGGACAGCGGGACAGCGGTGCGAGCCGGTCAGTGGGACGGGCGGGCGGTGGTGAAGAGGTGTAGGGCCAGGTTGGCGAGGGCCGTTGCGGTCTGTTCGATCGGCGCGCCGGGGAGCACGATGTGGCTCACCACGAGGCGGACGATCGTGTCGGCGGCGAAGGCGAGCGCGGTCGGGTCCGCGCCCGGTAGGTGGTCGCCGGCCCAGCCGAGCAGTGCGTCCGACGCTTCGGTGAGCACCATCTCGGCCCGGGTGGTGAGGTATGGCAGCAACTCGTCCGAGCCGCCCCGGCTGCTGGTCAGGATCGCTTTGACCAGCGGATTGTCCGCTGCGGTGGTGAGGGTGTGCGCGATCGCGGCGTACGCGCCGGCCCGCACGTCGGAGCCGTGTGTGTCCAGCGCCTCGCGGACGTCGCCCACGAAACGGTCCACCTCGCGCCGGGCGAGGGCCTCGGCCAGGCCGGTCTTGCTGCCGAACTCGTTGTAGACGGTCTGTCGGCTCACACCGGCGGCGGTGGCCACCCCGCCCATTCGTACCGCGTCCCAGCCGGCGGCGATGGTCCGCGCGCGGGCCGCGTCCACGATCGTGTCCCGGAGCCGCTGGCGCGGCGAGCCCGTCGTCCCAGTCATGATGGTCAAATTCTACGCGCGGCCCGTCCGCCTCCGAGCCGCGCTGCGTCGGCCCGGCCGACCCGGCCGATGCGGCCAGGCGCAGGGGTGCGGCGCTGCCGCGTGGAAGGGGGCCGTGCCGCCACGTGGAGGGCGGGGCGCCTCCCGGGCGCGGTGACGCCTCGCCCGGCGCATAGGATGTGCGGTCATGGCACGCGTGCTCACTCCCCGTGCGGAGGACTTTCCCCGCTGGTACCAGGACCTGATCGCCAAGGCGAAGCTGGCCGACAACGGCCCGGTCCGGGGGACCATGGTCATCCGACCGGCCGGCTACGCCATCTGGGAGCGGATGCAGGCCGAGATGGACGACCGGATCAAGGCGGCGGGCGCGGAGAACGCGTACTTCCCGCTGTTCATCCCGGAGAGCTACCTCAAGCGCGAGGCCGAGCACGTCGAGGGCTTCTCGCCGGAGCTGGCGGTGGTCACCCACGGTGGTGGCAAGCAGCTCGCCGAGCCGGTGGTGGTGCGTCCCACCAGCGAGACGGTGATCGGCGAGTTCATGGCCAAGTGGATCGACTCGTACCGGGACCTGCCGCTGCTGCTCAACCAGTGGGCGAACGTGGTCCGGTGGGAGCTGCGTCCCCGGATCTTCCTGCGGACCAGCGAGTTCCTCTGGCAGGAGGGGCACACCGCGCACGCGACGCGCGAGGACGCCCGCGCCTACGCGCGGCGGATCCTGCACGAGGCATACGAGGACCTGATGGTCAACGTGCTGGGCATCCCCGTGGTGGTGGGCCTGAAGACGGCCCGTGAGCGGTTCGCCGGGGCGACCGCCACGTACACCTGCGAAGGCATGATGGGCGACGGCAAGGCGCTCCAGCTGGGCACCAGCCACGAGCTGGGGCAGAACTTCGCCAAGGCGTTCGACATCAGCTACTCGGCCAAGGAGGGCGGCCGGGAGCACGCCTGGACGACCTCCTGGGGCACGTCGACCCGGATGCTCGGCGGCCTGATCATGGCGCACGGCGACGACAACGGCCTGCGGGTGCCGCCGCGGCTTGCGCCCATTCAGGCGTACATCATGGTTGTCAAGGACGGCGAGGGCGTCGCGGAGGCGGCGGCCAAGCTGCGCGACGGCCTGCGCGACGCCGGTGTCCGGGTCGCGCTCGACGACCGGACCGACACCGCGTTCGGCCGCCGGGCCGTCGACGCCGAGCTGCGCGGTTATCCGGTACGCGTCGAGGTCGGCCCCCGCGACCTGGCCGTCGGCAACGCGACGGTGGTCCGTCGTACGGACGGATCGAAGTCTCCGACGCCGGTGGCCGACGTGGTCGGCGCGGTCCTCGCGGCGCTGGAGGCCGACCAGCAGGTGCTGCACGACCAGGCGTTGGCCCACCGGAAGTCGCGCACGGTCGAGGTGTCGACCCTGGCCGAGGCGATCGAGGCGGCCGCGACCGGCTGGGCCGTGGTGCCGTGGTCGGCGGTCGGGGTGGCCGGCGAGGCCGAGGCGAACGGGCAGGGCGTGACGGTGCGCTGCCTGCTGCGGGGCGACGGCTCGGTGCCGGACTCGGAGGACGAGCCCGACCTGGTGGCCATCCTCGCGCGCGCCTACTGACGTGCTGGTCGACCGGTTTCAGCCGGGTCGGCTGATCATGCACCGCAACGTGCGGCACGGCCGGATCGGCTGGGTGCGCCCGGGGCGGGTGGTCAGCGACGACGAGCGGGGCCTGCTGGTGTGGATCGCCCGGGACTCGCCGGTGGCCCACGAGGTGACCGAGGCCGGGCTCAACATGCGGGCCATGCCGTTCGCCCAGTGGGTCTCGTCGTCCTACCGGTTGGCGCACGGCCACTGGAACGGTCCGCCGCTGTTGAAGTTCCTGCCCACGGGCGCGGCGCATTCGGTGTGGTGGTTCCGGGACGCGCAGGGTCGGTTCGCCCACTGGTACGTCAACCTGGAGGAGCCCGGCGTCCGTTGGGACGACGGCCCGGTGGCCGGTGTCGACGTGGTGGACCAGGACCTCGACGTGGTGGTACGCCCGGACCTGAGCTGGCAGTGGAAGGACGAGGACGAGTTCGTCGAGCGGCTCGCGTTCGGCGACGACTACTGGGTGACCGACGAGAAGGCGGTCCGGGCCGAGGGCGAGCGGGTGATCGCGCTCGCCGAGGCCGGCGCGTTCCCGTTCGACGGCACCTGGTGTGACTTCACCCCGCCTGCTGATTGGGACGTACCGGACAAACTTCCCCCAGGGTGGGATCGTCCGCCGGTGCGTTGAGTTAGGTGTTCCGGATCACCGGTGACGTGGTCTCCGGGTCCGATGCGAACGATCGGCGTCGGATCTGGCAGAATAGGTCGCTGGTATCCGGCGCGCGTCCGGCGCCCTCTAACCCGGGCGCGTCGCCAGTCCACCGAGTTGTCTCCGGCCCAACCCCACTGTGCCGGTCGGCGCTCACCCATGCACACCGCCCGTAGTGGGCTGGTGAGATCGCAACAGGAGCGAAACAACTGTGGCCGTAAAGATCCGGCTCCTGCGGATGGGCAAGATCCGCAACCCGCAGTACCGCATCGTCATCGCCGACTCCCGCACCAAGCGCGACGGCCGGGCGATCGAGTTCGTCGGGGTGTACCAGCCGAAGGAGGACCCTTCGGTCATCGAGGTCAAGTCGGAGCGGGTCCAGTACTGGCTGTCCGTCGGCGCCCAGCCGAGCGAGGCGGTGCAGCGGCTGCTGGAGCTGACCGGTGACTGGCAGAAGTTCAAGGGCCTGCCGGCCCCGCCGCCGCTGCTGGTCGCTCCCGAGAAGGCCGACCGCAAGGCGGCGTACGAGGCTGAGTCGAAGGCCGCCGCCGGGCTGACCCCGGAGACCCCGGCCAAGCCGGCCAAGAAGGCCGCCAAGGCCGCTGAGGCACCGGCCGCCGAGGCGCCGGCCGCTGAGGCCCCGGCGACCGAGGCTCCGGCCGAGACCCCCGCCGCCGACGCCGGTGAGCAGGCCTGACATGCCGCTGCGTCCCGCGTTGGAGCACCTGGTCAAGGGCATCGTCGACCACCCGGACGACGTCCGGGTGCGGATGGTCGATTCCCGTCGGGGCAAGCGGCTGGAAGTCCGCGTGAACCCCGAGGACCTCGGCACGGTGATCGGGCGGTCCGGCCGGACCGCCAAGGCGCTGCGTCAGGTGATCGGCTCCATCGGTGGGCGCGGAGTGCGCGTCGACATCGTCGACTCGTACTGATGCAGCTCGTCGTCGGAAGGATCGGCAAGCCGCACGGTATCCGCGGTGAGGTCACCGTGGAAGTGCGGACGGACGAGCCCGAAGCGCGCTTCGCCCCCGGCACAGTGCTGCGCACTGAGCCGGGGGCGAGGCCCCCGGCTGCACCTGCGCACAGCACTGTGCTGCGCACTGAGCCGGGGGCGAGGCCCCCGGCTGCACCTGCGCACAGCACTGTGCTGCGCACTGAGCCGGGGGCGGTTCCGCCGCCGGTGCCGGCGGACGGACCGGGCACGCTGTTCCGGGTTCCCGCCGAGCTGACCATCGAGGAGGCCCGGTTCCACCAGGGTCGCCTGCTGGTCGCGTTCGCCGGAATCCTGGAGCGCAACACGGCCGAGGCGCTGCGCGGCACGTTGCTCGTGGTGGACAGCGCCGACGTCGAGCCTCCGGAGGACCCGGAGGAGTTCCACGACCACCAGTTGGTGGGTCTGGCGGTCGTCACCCCGTCCGGCGAACGTCTGGGCGAGGTCGCCCGGATCGACCACGCGCCCTCGTCCGACCTGCTGGTGCTGCGGCGGCCCGAGGGGCGTACCGCGCTGATCCCGTTCGTCCGGGCGATCGTCCCGGAGGTCGACCTGGCCGGTGGACGCGTCATCGTCGACCCGCCGGCCGGACTGCTCGATCTTTAGGACCACCCCGCATGCGCGTCGACGTCGTGTCGATCTTCCCGGAGTACTTCGCCCCGCTGGACCTGTCGCTGATCGGCCGTGCCCGGGCGAACGGCGTACTCCAGCTCGCCGTGCACGACCTGCGGACCTGGACCCACGACGTGCACCGCACGGTCGACGACACCCCCTACGGCGGCGGCCCGGGGATGGTGATGAAGCCCGAGCCGTGGGGTGCGGCGCTCGACGCGCTCGCGCCGACCGAGGCCGCGCCGCCCCGGCTGCTGGTGCCGTCGCCGGCCGGCGTGCCGTTCACCCAGGCCATGGCCCACGAGCTGGCCGCCGAGTCGCACCTGCTCTTCGCCTGCGGCCGGTACGAGGGGATCGACCAGCGGGTCCTGACGCACGCTGCCACCCGCATGCCGGTCACCGAGGTGTCGCTCGGTGACTACGTGCTCTTCGGCGGCGAGGTCGCCGTGCTGGTCGTCCTGGAGGCGGTCACCCGACTGCTGCCCGGGGTACTGGGCAACGCCGGCTCGCTGGACGAGGAGTCGCACGCGCACGGGCTGCTCGAGGCGCCGATCTACACGAAGCCGCCGAGCTGGCGCGGCCACGACGTGCCGGACGTGCTCCGCTCCGGCGACCACGGCAAGATCGCCCGCTGGCGGCGCGAAGAGGGGCTGCTGCGTACGGCGGCCCGACGTCCGGACCTCCTGGCCGCGCTGCCCCCCGAGCGTCTCGACAAACGGGACATCGCGGCGCTGGAACGGGCCGGATTTCAGCCACCGCCGGGGGATGTGGCAAAGTAGGGGGGTTGCCGCATCCGTCCGCGCCCGTGGGCGGCTGCGAGGATCCCCGACCGGGGTCGGCCCGCCGACCACCACCCGGGAATCAGAATCACCCACCCGCGCACCGAGTCACGGTGCGCCGTGAGCCTTACGAGGACGCAGCGATGAACATCCTGGACGCCCTTGACGCCCAGTCGAAGCGGACCGACCTCCCCGACTTCCGTGCCGGTGACACCGTCAAGGTGCACGCGCGGGTCGTCGAGGGCAACCGGTCCCGTGTCCAGATCTTCCAGGGCGTCGTGATCCGCCGCCAGGGTGACGGTCTGCGCGAGACCTTCTCGGTCCGCAAGGTCAGCTTCGGCGTCGGTGTCGAGCGCACCTACCCGCTCAACGGCCCGGGCATCGACCGGATCGAGGTCGTGACCCGCGGTGACGTGCGTCGCGCCAAGCTCTACTACCTGCGCGAGCTGCGCGGCAAGAAGGCCAAGATCAAGGAGAAGCGGGAGAAGCAGCCCAGCTGACTTCCCGCTCGCCACGCCGCCTGAGCTGCGCGTATGCCGTACCGACCGGACCGCACTACCCTGGTCGTACGGGCGCAGCCAGGCGGTGGCCCCGCCGACGAGGCGGGCAGCCGTCCACAACCGCCCGTGGAGCCTCGACGAGGCTCCCGGGCGGTGGTGTTTCTGCGGACCGGGGAGTGGCGTGGTGCAGACGCTTGACGAGGACGGCACTGTCGATCCGTGGCGCCGGCGGGTTCGCCGCACCCGGCGTCAGATGCCCCTCTGGCAGGAGCTTCCATTGCTGCTGGTGGTGGCCTTCTGCCTCGCGGTGTTGATCCGCACGTTCCTGCTCCAGGCGTTCTTCATCCCGTCCGGTTCGATGGAGGACACCCTCCTGATCGGGGACCGGGTGCTGGTCAACAAGGTCGTCTACGACGTCCGTGACCCGGTGCGCGGCGAGGTGGTGGTGTTCCGGGGCACCGACCGGTGGGCGCCGCAGGTCGACCAGCAGCCGGAGCCCGGGTTCGCCGGCAAGCTCGCCCGGACCGTCGGGGACCTGGTCGGGGTGAGCCGTCCCGGCGAGAAGGACTTCATCAAGCGGGTGATCGGCGTGCCCGGCGACCGCGTCAAGTGCTGCGACTCGCAGGGGCGGGTCACCGTGAACGGGACCCCGCTCGACGAGTCGTACGTGCTGCGCGACTCGCCGCTGGACCTGCCGCCCAACCCGCAGGAGTGCCGCTCGCGGCGCTTCGACGAGGTGGTCGTACCCCCGGGTCAGATCTTCGTCATGGGCGACCACCGCGAGGTTTCCCAGGACGCGCGCTGTCAGGGGCCGGTGCCCATCGACAACGTCGTCGGCCGGGCGTTCATGGTGGTCTGGCCCTCGTCGCGCTGGGCGGCGCTGTCGGTGCCGGCGACGTTCGACGACGTGGCCGCGCCGGCCACGGCCTCGTCCGGTGTGCCGCCGACCCGCCCGTCCCCGCAAGGCGGTGTGCTGCTGATACTCCCGTTGACGGTCGCGCTGAGGGGTTCCCGCGCGTTCCGGACGGTGACGTCCGGTCCGGCAACGTAGGCTCCTTGGCGTGATTGACGAGCAGACCGACAAGCCGCGTAGCTCCTTCTGGAAGGAGCTGCCGATCCTGCTGGGTGTGGCGATCCTGGTCGCGGTGCTGGTCCGCGCCTTCGTGCTGCAGACCTTCTTCATCCCGTCCCCGTCCATGGAGAACACTCTCAAGATCGATGACCGGGTGCTGGTCAACAAGCTGGTCTACGACTTCCGGTCACCGCACCGCGGCGAGGTGATCGTGTTCAAGGCCCCCACCGAGTGGAGCGGCAACCCCGACGGCGAGGACTTCATCAAGCGGGTGATCGGCGTCGGAGGCGACCACGTGGTCTGCTGCGACCCGCAGGAGCGCCTGATGATCAACGGCAAGTCGCTCGACGAGCCGTACATCTTCTCCATCGACGGGGTCCAGGACAAGGCGGCCGACCAGGAGTTCGACATCACCGTGCCGAAGGGTCGGCTGTGGGTGATGGGTGACCACCGCTCGGCCTCCGGTGACTCGCTGGAGCACTGGCAGCAGTCCGGGCAGAACATCACCGAGGCCACGATCCCCGAGGGCGAGGTCGTCGGGCGGGCGTTCACCGTCTTCTGGCCCGTCAACCGGGCCACCTGGCTGACCGTGCCCGACCAGTTCGACGGCATTCCCAAGCCCTAGGGCGGCGGGGGCATGGGCGATCGGCCGCCCGTCTGGCAGGCTGGTGCGGTGAGCGTGAGGAGCGACCGTACGGGTCCGGCGGCGGACAGCGCCGACCGTTCCTACACCCTTCGACACGGGGCGCGGGTGCTGCTGGTCGACGCGGCCGGCCGGATCCTGCTGTTCCACGGCTTCGACCCGGCCCGCCCGGAGCACCGCTACTGGTTCACCCCGGGCGGCGGGCTCGACGAGGGCGAGTCTCCGGCGTCCGGCGCGGTGCGGGAGTTGGCCGAGGAGACCGGGCTGCGGGTCGATCCGGCCGAGCTGGGCGAACCCGTCTGGTCCGACGCCACCGAGTTCCCGTTCGACGGCGACTGGTACCGCCAGGAGCAGGACTTCTTCCTGCTCCGCGTTTCGGCGTGGCAGGTCGACACCGCCGGCTTCAGCGACGTCGAGCAGCGCAGCATCGCCGGTCACCGCTGGTGGCGGCCCGCCGAGCTGGCCGCCAGCGGCGAGCGCTACTACCCACCCGAGTTGCCCGACCTGCTGGCCCGGCTCCTGCCGCCGGCCGCCGAGGCGTCGTGCTGACCCCGCCGCGCACCGTCGTTCGTCGCGAGGCCGGGCTCTACGCGCTGGAGCGGGCGTTGCAGCGGCGCGGCTTCCGGCACGTGGCCGGCGCCGACGAAGCCGGCCGGGGCGCGTGCGCCGGGCCGTTGGTCGCCGCCGCGGCCGTACTCCCGGAGGGTCGGCGCGGCGAGATCGACGGGCTGGCCGACTCCAAGCTGCTCACCCCGGCCAGCCGGGAACGGGTGTACGCCGAGGTCGTGGACCGCGCCCTGGCGTACGCCGTGGTGATCATCCCCGCCGACGAGGTCGACGCCCGAGGGCTGCACGTGTGCAACCTCGCCGCGATGCGGCGGGCGCTCGCCTCGCTCACCACCCGACCGGAGTACGTGCTGACCGACGGCTTCGGCGTGGACGGCCTGGGAGTGCCGGGGCTGGCGGTGTGGAAGGGCGACCGGGTGGCCGCCTGCGTGGCCGCGGCCAGCGTGCTCGCCAAGGTCACCCGGGACCGGATCATGGTGGAGTTGGACGGGGTGTACCCGGCGTACGGCTTCGCCGAGCACAAGGGCTACATCACCCCGGAGCACAGCGCGGCGCTGCGCGAGCACGGGCCGTGCCGGGAACACCGCTTCTCGTACGTCAATGTCGCCACGGTCTCCGGCCGGGACGGCCGGCCACCGCGCGCCCGGCGACCGGTCGACCCGGGCTCGGATGAGCCGATGGGGCACTCCGGGGCGTCAGGGGGTACCGTCGGCGTGGCGTTGGGCGAGCAGCCTCGGCCTTCGACGCCCGTGGGGGAAGATGTGGTCATGGAAGGCGGAGTGCGATGAGCGCGGAAGATCTCGAGAAGTACGAGACCGAGATGGAGCTGCAGCTCTACCGGGAGTACCGCGACATTGTCCGCCAGTTCTCCTACGTGGTGGAGACCGAGCGTCGGTTCTACCTGGCCAACCAGGTCGACCTGCACGTGCGCAACTCGGACGGCGAGGTCTACTTCGAGGTCGAGATGCACGACGCCTGGGTATGGGACATGTACCGCCCCGCCCGCTTCGTGAAGAACGTCCGAGTGATGACCTTCAAGGACGTCAACGTCGAAGAGCTGGAGAAGCCCGACATCTCCCTGCCCGCCGACTCCGGCTTCGGCAGCTGACCGCGCTCCTGTCGCGCCACGGGCCCCCACCCGTGGGCGGTCACTCGGCGGGCACCACGACCTCGACGCGCTGCACCAGGTTGTTGGCGAAGCCACCACGATTCCACGGCTGCTCGACCGGCTGGGTCCGCCCGGACGCGTCGGTCGCCCGTGCGCTGAGCACGTACCGGCCCGGCGTCGCCGTCCACTCGTACCGCCACCGTCGCCAGGCGAACTCCCCACCCGTCGCCGGGTCCAGCTCGGCCTGCGCCCAGCTCGCCCCGCCGTCGACGCTCACCTCCACCGCCACCACCGGTGCGTGCCCCGACCAGGCCCGACCGTCCACGGTGCACGGTCCCGCCGGCAGCACCCGCCGGCGCGTCATGAAGTCGGGAAAGCCCGGTGGGCGGACCAGGGCACGCGGCTCGATCCGGGTGACCGGCTCGCCCGGGTCGTCCGCGTCGCGACGCAGCCGGTAGGCCACCGCGTTCTGGTAGCCGTCGAACGGCGTGGTCCGCACCTCGATCGAGTGCAGCCACTTGACGTGTGCCATGCCGTACCAGCCCGGCACGATCAGCCGTAGCGGAGCGCCGTGCTGCGGCAGCAGGGGAGCGCCGTTCATCTCGTACGCCAGCAGCACCTCCTCGCGCAGCGCGTCGGCCACCGGCAGCGCCCGCTGGTAGTCCTGCTCGACCCCGCGCTCGACACCGTGATCGGCGCCGGTGAAGACCACCTCCAGCGCGTCCGGGCCGAGGCCCGCCTCGCGCAGCAGTGGCGCCAGCGGCGTACCCGTCCACTCGGCGTTGCCGACCGCCTCGACCAGCCACGGCTGACTCACCGGCCGGGGGTGCAGCAGGGCGCGTCCGTTGCCGGCGCACTCCAGGGTGACCCGGTGGGTGACCCGGGGTCGCTCCCGCAGCTCGGAGAGACCGACGGTCAACGGCCGCTCGACCGCCCCGCCGACGGTGAGCGCGTGCGTCGCCGGGTCCAGCTCCGGGATGTCGTAGTGGATCAGCAGGTAGTGCAGCCCGGCGGGGGTGACGTCGTAGCGCAGCGCCTCCAGCGGCAGGCCGTGGTTGCGGGCCGCCAACTGCAACTCGTCGGCGCTGATCGCCTCGTCGGGCTCGGCGAGCCGGGACGGGCCGCTCACGTCCGCGACCGTCGGCCCGGAACCTTCGGCGCCGTCGGCGCGGGACGTCGTCCGATCGTCAAGAGTGGTCATGCCGGCCTCCCCGGTACAGACGGCGGCACCCGCCGTACGCGGCCCAGCGTAGGCCTTCCCGTCCGCGCCGGAGAACGGGCACGAGAATTGGCGCCAGTCCGGCCGTACCGATGAGGGGTTGGGGATTTGATGCTTGCAGACGAGGAATTCTGGCAGCTCATGGCGGTGCTGGGCGGCCAGCCCGAAGTCCAGGACGACCGGCCGTACGAGCGGTTGACCGCCATGCTGTCGGACGAGCCGGTGGAGCGGATCATCGACTTTGCCGAGACGCTTGCCTTCAAGCTCTATCAGTTGGACCGTCGGGTGCTCGCTCAGGCGGTCCCACCGGGCGCCGATCAACTGACTGAGGACGGCTTCCTGTACGCGCGCTGCGCGGTGGTGGTGGCGGGGCCTGCGGCTTTCGATGCCGTGCTCGCCGATCCGGCGGCGTTCGCCCGCTTCACCGCCGTCGAGGCCGCGCACGCGGACTCGATCCTCGATGTCCCCTCGAACGCCTATCAGAAGGTGACCGGAGAGGAATGGGACCACGTCGAGGAGTACGACTACGAGACTGGCTCCAACGAAGAGTGGTGGTGATCTGACCCGCATCGCCTCAGCGCGGCATAGCAGATCATCGACTCCTCCGGGTGGTCGTCCACAGGGCCGTCTGTCGTCCACAGCTTCGGTGGCCGGACTGGCGGACGACCCGGCCCCGGGCCGAGGCTGCCGGCATGCGATCGCCCTCCGCCATCCGTCTCGCCTCGATCCGCCGTACCGTGCTGCTCTGCGCGGCGTTCCCCCTCGCTCTGATCGTGCAGCTCTGCGGTCTGACGGTGCTTGTCGCGTCGGTGCCCGGCCAGCCACCGAGGCCGACCGTGCCGATCGCGTTCCAGGCTTCCGTTCCTGCGCCCGCTCCCGCACCCGCTCCCGCGCCCGCCGAGCGCTTCCGCTGGCCGCTCGACGGGCCACCGCGACTGGTGCGCCGCTTCGACCCGCCACCCCAGCCGTGGCTGTCCGGCCACCGCGGCGTCGACCTGGCCGCCTCGGCGGGAACCGTGGTCCGCAGTGCCGGGCCGGGCACCGTCCTCTTCGTCGGTCTGGTGGCCGGCCGCCCGGTGGTCACCGTGGGGCACGCCGGAGGGCTCCGAACCACCCACGAGCCCGTGCAACCCGGGGTACGCCCCGGTCAGGCGGTCGCCGCCGGCGCGCCGCTGGGCGAACTGCTGCCCGGCCACCCGGGTTGCCCGGCAGACGCGTGCCTGCACTGGGGCCTGCGTCGCGGCGAGGAGTACCTGGACCCGCTCGCCCTGCTCGGCCTCGGCCCGGTGCGGCTCCTCCCGCTCGACCCGGTGCGCGGGGTCAGCGCTGGTCGAGCAGCGCCGGCAACCGTGCGGCCAGCCGCTCGTACTCGTCGGCCGTGTTGTAGACCTGGCCGGTGAGCCGCAGCCACCCACGGCCGTTCCAGCTCATCACCGCCACCTCGGCGGCGAGCCGCTCGCCGATGCGCGTCTGCAACGCCCGCGCGGCGTCGATCGTGGTGCCCGTCCCGGCCGGCAGTGGGATGAGACGCAGCGACACCCCCGGTCCGCCGGGGTCGGGCAGTTGGGCGGGGGACACCCCCAGAGCGTCCCCCACCACCCGTTGGCCGTACGCGGCGAGCGCGGCGTTGTGTTCCCGTACCCGGTCGACACCGAGGCTGCGCAGCGTGAACAGCCCGGCGGGGGCGGCCAACCACGAGGCGTAGTCGAGGGTGGCCTGCCATTCGACCCGGGCCGGGAAACCGGACTCCTGCTCCCACGACACCACCAGCGGCTCGATCCGCTCGCGCCACTGCGGGGCGACCGTCAGCAGGGCGGTGCCGCGTGGGGCGTACCCCCACTTGTGCAGGTTGCCCGCCCAGAAGTCGGCGGCGATGCTGGCGACCGTGGTGGCGAGCATGCCGGGGGCGTGCGCGGCATCCACCAGGACCGGCACACCGTTCTCGTGCGCCACCGCCACGATGGCGGCGGTCGGGAAGAGCTTGGCGGTGGCCGAGGTGAGCTGGTCGACGACGAGCAGCCGGGTCCGTCCCGGGCGCAGGCCGGCCCGGATGGTCTGCACGATCTGGTCGTCGTCGGCGTCCAGCGGAATCGGCAGCACCCGGCTGACCGCGCCGGTGCGGCGGCACTCGCGCGCGATGGCCAGACTCACCGCCCCGTACCCGTGGTCGGTGCTGAGGATCTCGTCGCCAGGTCGCAGGCCCATCGACTGGAGCACCACGGCGACGCCGGTGGTGGTGTTGCCGATCAGCGCGCTGCCCTGCGGGTCCGCGCCGAGGAACCCGGCGAGGTGCCGCCGGGTGTGCGCGATCCGGTCGACGAGCCCCTGGGTGAAGAAGCGCAGCGGGTTGGCCTCCATCTCGTCGCGCAGCCGCTGCTGGGCGCGCTGCACGCCGATCGGCACCGCGCCGAACGAGCCGTGGTTGAGGTGGCTGACCGCCGGGTCCAGGGAGAACAGCAGGCGGGCGCCCGGAATCGGCTCGGGAGGCTGCGGGACGCTCACCGGATGATCGTAACCGTCGGGAGGTCCGGCCTCCCCGCCAGTGATCAGGCGCGGGGGTGCGCCTGGCGGTAGGCGGCACGCAACCGCTCCACCGACACGTGGGTGTAGATCTGCGTGCTGGCCAGCGACGAGTGACCGAGCAGCTCCTGCACGGCCCGCAGGTCGGCGCCGCCTTCGAGCAGGTGGGTGGCGGCGGAGTGGCGCAGCCCGTGTGGGCTCGTCCGGGGCAGGCCGGCGGCCTCGGCGTACCCGCCGACGATCTGACGCGCCGTGGTCGGGTTGAGCCGACCGCCGCGGGCCCCGAGCAGCAGCGCGTCGCCCGAGTGCGGGGCGACCAGCGCGGGACGGCCCTGCCGCAGCCATTCGTCGAGCGCCCGCTGCGCCGGCACGCCGTACGGCACCGACCGCTCGCGGCGTCCCTTGCCGAACACCCGGATCACGCGCCGGGCATGGTCGACGTCCTCGACGTCCAGCCCGCACGCCTCGCTGACCCGTACGCCGGTGGCGTAGAGCAGTTCCAGCAGCGCCCTGTCGCGCAGCGCCACCGCCGCGTCGGCGGCGCCGTCCGTCGTGGGCTCCCCGCTGGGGGCGGACCCCGTCGTGGGTGTGCCGTGCGCGGGCGGTCCCGTCGTGGGCGTGCCGTGTGTGGTTGCCGGGTGCCGGGTCGGCGCCTCCAGCAGCGCGGCGGCCTGGTCGGCGCGCAGGACGCCGGGCAGGTCCCGGTGCGCGCGAGGGCTGGCCAGCGCGGCCCCGACGTCGGCGGCGAGCAACCCGGCGCGGTGTGCCCAAGCGCTGAACGCCCGTGCCGAGGCGGCTCTGCGCGCCAGCGACGTACGGGCGGCGCCGGTGGTCCGCTGCCGGGCCAACCAGCTCCGCAGGACCGACAGGTCGACCTCGCCCAGGTCCCGGCAACCCATCCGCACCGCGTGGTCGAGCAGCGCGACCACGTCCGTGACGTACGCGCGGACGGTGTGCTCCGACCGGTTGCGGACCTGGGAAAGGTGCCGGGCGAAGTCGTCGACCGCGTCCCGCAGTGGCGGTGGCAGGTTCTGATGGGTGGCCCGGGTGCCCCGGTCGGACCGGCTCACGGCCGCCACGCCTCACGCGGCGTCACCGATGCGGTCCGCCGGGCGGCACGCGCACCTTCGCTGGCAGCAGGCACGGCACCAGCGTACGGCCGAGGGTTGTGCTCCGCCGGCCACGTCGGCGGCCGCGTCTACCGGCTGTCGGCCGGACCCTTGGGTTTGTCGGCCGGGGCGAGGGCGTAGCCGTCGTCCCGTCGTACCACCATGGACAGTTCTTCGAGCAGGGACAGTTTGCGCAGCGCGGTACGCACGTCCAGGCCGGCGCGGGCCGCGAGCGTGTCCACACCCCGTGCGCCCCGGCGGGGCAACGCCTCCAGCACCGACCGGGCGTCGTCGTCCAGGTCGTCGGCCGGCCGCTGCGGGCCACGGGACAGCGGGGCCAGGTCCGCGCCGATCCGGCCCACCTCCTCGAGCACGTGTGCGACGCCGGTGACCAGTCGGGCCTTCTCGGTCTCGCGCAGCAACTCGTGCGCGCCGACGGACATCGCCGAGGTCACCGGACCGGGCACCACCATGGCCACCCGACCGGTGTAGATGGCCCGCCGGGCGGTCTGCGTCGCTCCGCTGCGCGCCGACGCCTCCACCACGACGGTGCCCAGCGTGCCGCCAGCGATCACCCGGTTGCGGATCAGGAACCGGGGCCGCAGTGGCTCGGCGCCCGGCGGCCACTCGCTGACCAGCAGCCCGGTGTCGGCGATCCGGTCGAAGAGGGCGGTGTTGCCCATCGGGTACGGCCGGTCCACCCCGCAGGCGAGCACCGCCACGGTGCGGCCCTCGGCGTTGAGGGCGCCCCGGTGGGCGGCGGCGTCGATCCCGAACGCGCCACCGGAGACCACCGTCCAGTCCCGCTCGGCCAGCCCGTACCCGAGGTCGGTGGCCACGTGCTGGCCGTAGGCCGTGGCCGCCCGCGCGCCGACCACGGCCACCGAGCGCTCCATCGCCTCGCCGAGCGGCCACGCGCCGCGTACCCAGAAGCACAGCGGTGGGGCGGTCTCCGCATCCACGCGGCGGGTCAGGTCTGGCAGACGCAGCGTGTCGAGATCAGCGACCCGGGCCGGCCACTCGTCGTCGTCCGGGGTGACCAGACGCGCGCCGAGCCGATCGGCCCGGGCCAGGGCCTCGTCCGCCGCCGCGCGGGCGTCGCCGGTCGACATCCGGGCGGTCACGGCGGAGGCCAGCCGCCGGTCGGGGCTGCCGCCGTCGAGCAGCAGATCCAGCGTCGCCACCGGCCCCAGCCGTTGGACCAACGCGTGCACCACGCGGGTGCCGGGCTCGGCCAGCCAGGTCAGCGCCACCCGGGCCAGCCTGCTCTGCTCGTCGGCGTTCATGCCGTCTCTCCTGTCCGTAGCTGGGTCGCCTCTCGTACGTCCTCACGGTCGGGCCGGTCCCGACCGTCCAGGTCGGCGATCGTCCAGGCCATCCGGATCACCCGGTCGAAGCCGCGCGCCGAGAGCGAGCCGGAGTCGAGCCGGGCGCGCAGTTCGGCGGTGACCGGCGCCGGTAGTCGCCAGGGCGGGCGGCGCAGGAACGGGCCGTCCACCTCGGCGTTGAGTCGCCGTCCGAGGCTGGCCCAGCGGGTGGCCGCCGCGCCGCGTGCCGCCGCTACCCGGGCGGCGACGGTGGCCGAGGACTCGACATCGCCTCCGGACGCCATCAGCTCCGCCGCCCGCACGGGCATCAGCCGGACCTGCACGTCGATCCGGTCGAGCAGCGGCCCCGAGAGCCGGCCCAGGTAGCGGCGGCGGGCCACGGGCGTGCACTCGCAGTACGCGTCGCCGGACGGTTTCGCGCACGGGCACGGGTTGGCGGCCAGCACCAGCTGCGTCCGGGCCGGGTACTCGGTGCCGCCACCGCTGCGGCTCAGCTGGATACGGCCGTGCTCCAGGGGCTGGCGCAGCGCCTCCAACGCGCCCTTGCTGAACTCGGGGGCCTCGTCGAGAAAGAGCACCCCGCGGTGGGCGAGCGACACCGCGCCGGGGCGGGCCAGCCCGGAACCGCCGCCGACCAGCGAAGGGATGGTCGCCGTGTGGTGCGGCGCCTGGAACGGCGGGCGTCGCAGGAGCCGGCCACCCGGCGGCAGCAGCCCGGCGACCGAGTGCAGGGCGGTCACCTCCAGCGCGGCGTCGTCGTCCAGCTCCGGCAGGAGCGACGGCAGCCGCTCGGCCAGCATGGTCTTGCCGGCCCCCGGCGGGCCCAGCAACGCGAGGTGGTGCCCACCGGCTGCGGCGACCTCCAACGCGCGCCGGCCCATCTGCTGTCCGGCGACCTCGGCGAGGTCGGGACCGCCGGTGATCGGCGCCGGGGTGTCCGTCGGTGGCTCGATCAGCGGGCTGCCGTCACGGACGAAGGTGACCAGCCGGTGCAGGGTGTCCACCGCCCGTACCCGTACGCCGGGTATGACGGCGGCCTCGGCGGCGTTGTCGGTCGGCACGATCACGCGGTCGATGCCCGCCCGGGCCGCAGCGACGACCATCGGCAGCACGCCGCGCACCGGCCGGACCGTCCCGTCCAGGCCCAGCTCGCCGAGGATCACCACCTTCTCCAGTGGCAGCAGCGGCAGTTCGCCGGAGCCGCCCAGCAGCGCGGCGGCGATGGCCAGGTCGAACGCCGAGCCGAACTTCGGCAGCGTCGCGGGCAGCAGGTTCAGCGTGATGCGCCGGTTGGGCCACCGTTGACCGGAGTTGACGACGGCGGCCCGGACCCGGTCGCGGGCCTCGTGCAGGGCGGTGTCCGGCAGGCCGGAGATCACCACCGCCGGCAGGCCGGCGGCGAGGTCCGCCTCGACCTCGACCAGATGGCCGGTGACGCCGACCAACCCCACGCAGAGCACCTTCGCGTAGCTCATGACGCGTCTCCCGTTCGTCGGCGCATCTCAGAACGCGCCCTTGACGTGGTCGACCCGCGCGGGACCGGTGTCGGGCAGACGTACCGACACCACGTCGAACCGCACCTCGTCGGCGTTCGTGCCGGTCTCGGCGAGCCAGCGTGCGGCGAGGCCGCGCAGGCGGCGGGCCTTGGCCGGTACGACAGCCTCGGCCGGTGGCCCGAACGCGTCGCCCCGACGCGTCTTCACCTCGCAGAACGCGAGCACCGGCCCGTCCCAGGCGATGATGTCGATCTCGCCTTCCGGGCAGCGCCAGTTCCGGACGATCGGGCGTAGTCCCGCCTCGCTCAGGTGCCGGGCGGCGCACCGCTCGCCGTACGCGCCGACCGCCTGGTTCCGCTTCGTCATGGCCGCGACGGTGCTCCTCGGAGCACGAGCGCCGCGACCCCGGAACCGTCCGCCTGTGGATGACGGTCGCTCTGTGGACAACCGGACGATCAAGCCCCTGCTGTGCTAACGCGCGGAGTGGCGTTGATCAACTCGGCCGGGCCGAAATGGCGCGGGTATGGCCCGTCGCATACGGTGCCTGACGTGGACGGACGACGGAGCTTTCCGGAAGATCAGGAGTCGCGCTGGTACCCCGACGAGCGGGGGCGCGGGTACGGCGAGCCCGAGTGGCGCGGCGCGGGCGAACCGCGATACCGCGACGGCGAGATCCCCGAGCAGCGCGGCGTCGAGGACGCCCGCTCCGTCGAGGACACCGGCGTCGGCCGACGCCGCGAGCCCGACCCGGTCCGCTTCGGCGGCACGGCCGAGCCCGACCCGGCCCGCCTGAGCGCGCTGGACACGGGCCGCTTCGGCGGCCCGTCGGAGCCGGACTCCGCCCGTCTGGGCGCGCTCGACGCGAACCGCTTCGGTCGTGCGCCGGAAGCGGACTCCGGGCGTTTCGGCGCCGTCGAGGCCCAGCCGGGACGATTCGGTACCGCCGAGCCCGACTCGGGGCGGTTCGGCGCGGTCGACCCGCTGGGTGAGATGCGTACGGAGGCGGACGGTTACCGCACGACCCGCTCGCGCCGGGCGGATCGGGACCCTTCGGAGATCTCCGGGGAGCTGCCCGGTCGCCGGGCCGCCCGAGAGTCACCGACCACGGCCATGCCGGCTCCCGCGCGGGACCTCCCCCCGGCGACCATCGCGGATGCCGCACCCTCGGTCGCCTTGCTCGCCGGGCAGACCAGACCCGCCGAGCCGGGCCAGCCCGCCGCCTTCGCCGAGCAGGGCCACCCTGTCCCGCTCACCGCCGAGCAGAGCCGGCCCGCCCCGCTCGCCGGCTACCCGATCGTCGAGCCGACCCGGGGCGGAAGCGGGGAGCACCCGCATCCGCTGGAGATGCCGACCGGCCCGATGCCGGGGATCGGCCCCCGCCCCGACCCGAGCGGGGGAGACGCACCGGCGTACCCCCCGGCTCCGGACGGTGTCTACCGGACCCGCCGGCCGGCGTTGGCGGCCCTCTTCGCCCTGCTGGCGTTGATCTTCGAGATTCCCGCGCTGCGGGTGCTGCTGGCCGGCGTGACGGGCGACCCGGTGGACGCGGGCAACGTCGTGGTGGGCATCTGCCTGGTCGCCGGGCTGCCGATCTTCGCAACCGGGCTGTACGGGCTCAGGACGGGCGGACTCGCGCTCTCCGACACTGGCCGAGGTTGGCTGCGCCCTCCCACGGCGTACCTGACTGTCGGTCTGGTGCTCTTCGTCGCCGCGGCGCTCGCCGCCGGCTGACCCACCGCCGTCCGCCCGGCGCGGCACCCCGGCACGTCGAAACCGGGGAGGGGCGTACACTGGCCAACTGGCGACCGCCTCGCGCGGTCGACCTCGCGCGCCCTCTTCACGAATCGTCGTGTAGCGACGGCCTCCCTGGTCCCGATCTTGATCGGGTCCACCATGGGCCGGCGACCAGGCGCCAGGACGCCCGGCCACCGGCCGGGCGTGACAACCAGGGATCTTGAGGAGTACCCACACCATGGCCGTCGTGACCATGCGTCAGCTGCTGGAGAGCGGTGTCCACTTCGGGCACCAGACCCGGCGCTGGAACCCGAAGATGAAGCGCTTCATCATGACCGAGCGCAACGGCATCTACATCATCGACCTGCGCCAGACTCTCGACTACATCGAGAAGGCGTACGAGTTCGTGCGTGGGACCGTCGCGGAGGGTGGCAGCATCCTCTTCGTCGGTACCAAGAAGCAGGCCCAGGAGGCCATCGCCGAGCAGGCGACCCGGGTCGGTCAGCCGTACGTCAACCACCGCTGGCTCGGTGGCATGCTGACCAACTTCCAGACGGTGTACAAGCGGCTCCAGCGGATGAAGGAGCTGGAGGCCCTTGGCGACCTGAGCGGCACCGCCGCCGGTTACACCAAGAAGGAGACGCTGCAGCTCTCCCGCGAGAAGATCAAGCTCACCCGCACGCTGGGTGGTCTGCGGGACATGCAGAAGCTGCCGGCCGCCGTCTGGATCGTCGACACCAAGAAGGAGCACATCGCCGTCGACGAGGCCCGCAAGCTGGGCATCCCGGTGATCGCCGTCCTCGACACCAACTGCGACCCGGACGAGGTCGACTTCCCGATCCCGGGCAACGACGACGCCATCCGCTCGGCCGAGCTGCTGACCAAGGTCGTCGCCGCCGCCGTCGCGGACGGTCTGATCGCGCGTTCCGGCCGTCGCCGGGGCGGGGACGAGAAGCCCGAGGGTGTCGCGAGCGACGAGCCGCTGGCCGAGTGGGAGCGCGAGCTGCTGGAGCCGAAGAAGGCCGACGAGCAGCCCGCCGCCACCGAGCAGCCGGCCGCTGCCGCCGACGAGCAGCCCGCCGCCACCGAGCAGCCGGCGCAGGCCGCCACTGAGCAGCCGGCGGCCGCGACCGCGGAGTGATCGCATCGTCGCCGCCTCGCCGTCCGTTTTCGCGGACGGCGGGCGGCGACGGTACGACGGGCACGTTCGGCCCGATTCCGGGTAACCGGCACCTCTGACCATCCACACGCCGACTCAACATCGAAGAGAGAGCCATGTCCCAAATCACCGCCGCGGACGTCAAGAAGCTCCGCGACCTCACCGGCGCCGGCATGATGGACAGCAAGAAGGCGCTGACCGAGGCCGAGGGCGACTTCGACAAGGCCGTCGAGATCCTGCGCGTCAAGGGCGCGAAGGACGTCGGCAAGCGGGCTGGCCGTACGGCCGCCAACGGTCTGGTCGCCCACTCCGGCAAGGCCCTGCTCGAGCTCAACTGCGAGACCGACTTCGTCGCCAAGACCGAGTCGTTCATCGCGCTGGCCCAGCAGCTGGTCGAGCACGGCGAGCGTTCCGGCGTGACCAACGCCGAGGAGCTGCTCGCCTCCGAGCTGGACGGCAAGGTCGTCGCGGACCTGATCCAGGAGCAGTCCGCCAAGATCGGCGAGAAGCTGGTGCTCAACCGGTTCGCCAAGGTCGAGGGCACCACCGCGGTCTACCTGCACCGCAAGGCCCAGGACCTGCCGCCGGCCGTCGGCGTGCTGGTGTCGTACACCGGCAAGAGCGACGAGGCGGGCGACGCTGACGCCCGCGGCGTCGCGATGCAGATCGCGGCCATGCGGCCGAAGTACCTCAGCCGTGACGAGGTTCCGGCCGACGTCGTCGAGTCCGAGCGGCGCATCGCCGAGCAGACCGCCCGCGAGGAGAACAAGCCCGAGGCGGCCCTGCCGAAGATCGTCGAGGGCCGGGTGAACGCCTTCTTCAAGGACTACGTCCTGGTCGAGCAGGCGTCCGTGGCCGACAACAAGAAGTCGGTGAAGCAGGTGCTGGCCGAGGCCGGCATCGAGGTGACCCGCTTCGTGCGGTTCGAGGTCGGCCAGGCCTGAGCCGCCACCGGGCGCCACGCGCGCCCGTGGGCAGGAGACGTCGAACGAGGAGGCCGCCGGTGTACGTGACAAGCACCGCGGCCTCCTCGTCACATAGGGTCGGCAGCGGCAGGTTCGCGGTAACGCCTCGCCCGGGGCGTGCGCGTGGGGAAGGCGGGGCGGATGACGCAGGTTGTGAGTGACCGGACGCTGGCGGTGGACGATCCGACGGCACCGCCGCCCGGACGGGCCCGCCGGGTGGTGCTGAAGCTCTCCGGTGAGGTGTTCGGCGGGGGCGCGATCGGCGTCGACCCGGACGTCGTGCAGGCCATCGCCCGCCAGATCGCCACCGTGGTCCGCCGCGGTGTGCAGGTCTCGGTGGTGGTCGGAGGGGGCAACTTCTTCCGCGGCGCGGAGCTGCAGAAGCGCGGGATGGACCGCGCTCGCGCCGACTACATGGGCATGCTCGGCACCGTGATGAACTGCCTCGCCTTGCAGGACTTCCTGGAGAAGGAGGGCATCGAGACGCGGGTGCAGAGCGCGATCACGATGGCCCAGGTCGCCGAGCCGTACATCCCGCTGCGGGCGATCCGGCACCTGGAGAAGGGCCGCGTGGTCATCTTCGGCGCCGGTGCCGGCATGCCGTACTTCTCGACCGACACCGTGGCCGCCCAGCGGGCGCTGGAGATCCGCGCCGACGTGGTGCTCATGAGCAAGAACGGCGTCGACGGCGTCTACACGGCCGACCCGCGGATCGACCCGACCGCCAGCAAGCTCGATTCGATCACCTTCTCCGAGGTGCTGCGCCGCAACCTGCGGGTGGCCGACGCGGCCGCGTTCAGCCTCTGCATGGAGAACGGCCTGCCGATGCTGGTCTTCGGCGCGCAGGGTGACGACACCATCATCCGCGCGGTGGGTGGCGACAAGATCGGCACCCTGATCACCGCGTGAGCCTGACGACTTTCAGCAGAGCCCACGACGAGCACAGAAGGAGGCGAGGAGACCGGTGATCGACGACACCCTCCTCGAGGCCGAGGAGAAGATGGAGCGTGCTGTCGAGCACGCCAAGGAGGAGTTCGGCGCCATCCGCACCGGTCGCGCCAACGCCGCCATGTTCTCCAAGGTCATCATCGACTACTACGGCACGCCCACGCCGCTGACCCAGATGGCGTCCATCGCGGTTCCCGAGCCGCGGATGGCCATCATCAAGCCGTACGACAACTCGCAGATCAACGCGATGGAGAAGGCGATCCGCGACTCGGACCTCGGGGTGAACCCGAACAACGAGGGCAACCAGCTGCGCATCCTGCTCCCGCAGATGACCGAGGAGCGCCGCCGCGACATGATCAAGGTGGCCCGGCACAAGGGCGAGGAGGCCAAGGTGGCCATCCGTAACGTCCGCCGCCGCGGCAAGGAGGAGCTGGACCGGATCGTCAAGGACGGCGAGGCCGGCGAGGACGACGGCCGCCGCGCCGAGAAGGAGCTCGACGACCTGACGCAGCGCTACGTCGCCAACATCGACGACCTGGTCAAGCACAAGGAGACCGAGCTGCTGGAGGTCTGACCCCCATCCGCTCGTCACGACGAGGCCCGACCCGGACCGCGGGGCGGGCCTCGCTCCTGTCCAGGTTCCTCCGGGCTGAACCGGCGTCCGGCCGGGGCCCCGCACCCCTCGTAGCCCCTTTGCACTGCTTCAACCGAGGCAACACCTCGCGTCCGGTATCCGGACATCGACTGTTGCCTCCGCTGAAGCAGTGCAAAGGTCTGGGAAAGGGGGTCGGCGCCCGAGCGGGTATGCCGCAGGGGTGGGCCATCGTCCGCCTCGCCGCGCCGGAGAGTGCAGTAGGCTCGGCAGGATTCCCGGCCACCGAGTGGTGAACACCGGGGGTTGGTGACCGTCGCGGCGGTCGAGTCGGAGAAGAACAGTCGCGCTTGTAGGGGATGCTTGTGGTCTTGCGTCATGTGGTGGCACTCGCGCTCCGACACGGTGTGTGATGTCCCGCCCCGACCCCTACGGCGGCGAGCCGCGCGGCTGGGACCGGCCGGAGCACCCGGTCGCCCTGCCCTGGCCTGACCAGGAGCTGGAGGCCGGCCAGTGGAGCCGCCGTCCGGCCGCCGGCCCTGAGGTGTACGCCGAGCCCCGCG
This sequence comes from Micromonospora sp. NPDC051543, assembly GCF_044454415.1. Lineage (NCBI taxonomy): Bacteria > Bacillati > Actinomycetota > Actinomycetes > Micromonosporales > Micromonosporaceae > Micromonospora > Micromonospora sp. NPDC051543. Next base: position 8,418 of record NZ_JBITDT010000029.1, on the reverse strand, counting down.
CCCGGGCGTACACCGAGCCGCAGCCGGCGGACCCGTACGACGAGCGTGGCCGGGCCGTCCGCCCCGAGGACCGGGAGCGTTTCGACGATCGGGACCGGCGCGACCGCTTCGATGACCGTAACCCCTACGACGACCGGGGCGACTACGGCGGTCGCCCATCGGCCGGCGACACCCCGCCGCGTTACGACGACCGCGAGGTCGGGCCGCGTTACGACGACCGTGACGTTCCGCCCCGCTTCGACGACGATGCCGGTTTCCCGACCGCGCAGCTCGCGCCCATCGGCGCCGAGATTCTGCCGGACGACGACCCGATCACCGACCCGGAGCCGCCGGTGGGTCGGCGGCCGAAGGGACGCCGACGGGCCAGCGTCGACCGACCGGCGACACAGCAGGTGGGTACCGGACGAGCCGGCCGCAACCTGCCGGCGGCGATCGGTGTCGGCCTCGCCCTGGGCGCGCTGATCGTGGTGCCGTTGGTCGTCTATCCGCCGGCGTTCCTGCCGGTGATCGCCGCCGCCGTCGCAATCGGTATCTGGGAGATGGCCCGGGCGGTCCGACGCAGCGGCGCTCACCCGCCGCTGGTGCCGCTGCTGGCCGGTGGTGTCCTGACCGTGGGTCTGGCCTGGTTCGCCGGCCCGGACGCGCTCAGCCTCGGGCTGCTGGTGACGGTGCTCGGCACGATGATCTGGCGGTTGGGTGACGGCCCGTCCGGCTTCCAGCGGGATCTGACCGCCGCCACCCTGATCGCCGTCTACGTGCCGTTCCTCGCGGGTTTCGCGGCGTTGCTGGCGGCGGCCCCCGACGACGGTCGGCTGCGCATCCTGGCCACGCTGATCGCGGTGGTCCTCTCCGACACCGGTGGGTACGCGGCCGGCGTCTCCTTCGGCCGGCATCCGATGGCCCCGTCCATCAGCCCGAAGAAGTCCTGGGAGGGGTTCGCCGGCTCGGTGACCGCGGCGGCGGTGGGCAGCGCCCTGCTGCTGTGGCTGATGTTCGATCTGGCCCCGTGGTGGGGCGCGGTGTTCGGGGTGGCCGTCTCCTGCGCGGCGGTCCTCGGCGACCTCGCCGAGTCGATGATCAAGCGGGATCTCGGTATCAAGGACATGAGCAACCTACTGCCGGGGCACGGTGGCCTGATGGACCGGCTGGACTCGATCCTGTTCGCGGTGCCGACCGCCTACCTGTTGCTCGTGATCTTCGTGCCGCTGGCGGGGTGAGGCATGCGTCACCATGGCCGGAGCGCTGCCGACCGACGCCGGGGGCCGGTTCGGCACCTCCGGACGGGTGCCGAACGCTTCAGGCGTGACACACTGGACCGGCCATGACGAGTCTGCCGCTGATCCCCGCCATCTCGGACGCCCCCAACGCACGCCGGGCCTCCATGCCACCGCAGCACCTTGCTGACCTGGACCTGGCCGGCCGCCAGTCGCTGGTCGCCGGGCTGGGCGAGCCCGCGTTCCGTGCCAAGCAGATCTCCAACCACTACTTCGGGCGGCTGGTACGCGACCCGCAGGCGATGACCGATCTGCCCGCCGCGACCCGTGCGCGCCTGGCCGACGAGTTGCTGCCCACGCTGCTCACGCCGGTGCGTGAGTTGGCCTGCGACGACGGCGCGACCCGCAAGGCGCTCTGGAAGCTGCACGACGGCGCGTTGGTGGAGAGCGTGCTGATGGGCTACCCGGACCGGGTCACAGTCTGCATCTCCAGCCAGGCGGGCTGCGGCATGGCCTGCCCGTTCTGCGCCACCGGCCAGGCCGGGCTGACCCGCAACCTGTCCACCGCCGAGATCGTCGACCAGGCGGTCTACCTGGCCGGGGTCGCGGCCTCCGGCGCGGTCGCCGGCTCACCGCCGCGGCTGTCGCACGTCGTGTTCATGGGCATGGGCGAACCACTGGCCAACTACAACCGGGTCGTTGCGGCGATCCGTCGGCTGGTCAGCCCCGCTCCGGAAGGGCTCGGCCTGTCCCAGCGGCACATCACCGTTTCCACGGTCGGCCTGGTTCCGGCCATCCGCCGACTGGCCAGCGAAGACCTCTCTGTGACCCTTGCGCTGTCGTTGCACGCGCCCGATGATGATCTGCGCGACGAACTCGTGCCGGTAAACCAGCGCTGGAAGGTAGCCGAGGTGCTGGACGCAGCGTGGGACTATGCCGCCCGGACGGGCCGTCGCGTGTCCATCGAGTACGCAATGATCAAGGACGTGAACGACCAGCCGTGGCGAGCTGACCTGCTCGGGCGGCTGTTGGCCGGCAAGTTGACGCATGTGAACCTCATCCCGCTCAATCCGACCCCGGGCAGCCGCTGGGACGCGAGCCCGAAGCCGGTCGAGCGGGAGTTCGTCCGGCGCTTGCGCGACGCGGGAGTCTCCACCACCGTACGGGACACCCGGGGTCGCGAGATCGACGGCGCGTGTGGCCAGCTCGCCGCCGCCGAGGACACCGACACCTTCACCGACCGCGCCGAAGAGGCACCGGCGTGACCGGGCGTGGCGAACGACACCAGGAGACATAGTGGCGAGTCAGGGTCAGCGTTTCCGGCGCAAGGCGGTTCGCCGGGGATACAAGGTCGACGAGGTGGACGCCTTCCTCGACCGGGTCGAGGCGACGCTCGACGGCCGACAGGTCGGTGCGCCGGTCGCCTCGCAGGAGGTCCACGACGTCGTCTTCCGGGTCCGGTTCAACGGCTATGACGAGTGGCAGGTCGACCTGCACTTGGACCGGGTCGAGCGACAGTTGGCCGAGTTGGAGGAGCGCAACAGCGCCGGACGCGGCGGCGATCCTCGGATGGGTGACCGGATGGGTCCCCCGGACCGGATGGGTCCGCCGATGCGCGACGACCGTGGCGGCATGCCGCAGCCGATGCCTCCCCGCCCGATGCCCGCCCAGGCCGGTCCGCCGGCCGACCGCTACGGCCGGTACGACGAGCCCACCGGCGCCTTCGCCGGCGGGTACGACGCCCCCCGGGGCGGCTACGACGCACAGCGCGGCCCTGGCCCTGGTGGCCCCGGCCCCGGCCCGGGCGGTCCCGGCCCGATGGGGCCCGGCGGCCCGATGGGTGGGCACGGCATGCCGCCGCGTGGCCTGCCGGCCGGTCCGGGTGGTTATGGTCCGCCGGACGACCAGCGCATGCCGGGTGGTTACGGTCCGCCCGACGATCAGCGGATGCCCGGTGGTTACGGTCCGCCGGACGACCAGCGGATGCCCGGTGGTTACGGCCCGCCCGATGACCAGCGCATGCCCGGCGGGTACGGGCCGCCCGACGGTCCGCGAGCGCCGGGTGGCTACCCGCCGCCGGAGGAGCCGCGCTTCGACGGCTTCGAGGCCGGCCGGCGTGCCCGCGCCGACATGACGGCCGAGATCCGGATGCCCGAGCGTGACCTGCGTGACCTGCGGCGCGGCCCGGCCGGTCCGCCTCCGATGCCGCAGCAGGGCATCGGCGGTCCGCCGATGGCCGGCCCGCCCGCCGTCGCCGGTCCGCCGATGGGTGGTCCGCCGATGGCCGGCCCGCCCGGAAGCGACCTGTACCGGGTCGACCAGATCCGCCGCCGGTTCCAGGTCCGTCGATTCGGCAGCGGGTACGACCCGGACCAGGTGGACCAGTTCTTCGACTCCCTGCTCGGCGGCATGCAGCGGCGCAACCCGATGCCGGTCGACCCGAAGGACCTGGACACGCTCCGGTTCGGTCTGGTGCCCGGCGGTTACTTCGAGGCCGAGGTCGACGCGGCGCTCAAGGACGTGCAGGACATTCTGTTCGGGCGCTGACCCGGACGCGTACACGAACGAGGGCCCGTCCCCGGGTGGGGGCGGGCCCTCGGCGTTTCTCGGCCGGTCGACCGGCGGACGGCTGGGTCAGGAGCGCAGACCGTTGCGCCGCAGCACGGCATCGCCGATCACGATGACCAGCAGCAGCGCGGCGAGGCCGACCAGCCAGATGTCCTCGACCCTGCCTTCGTGGTTGCCGCAGAACGCCATGACGACCAGCGCCAGCGCGGACAGCACGGCGCCGATGCGCCCCGACTTGCGGTGCCCGGGCTTGTGCTGGTCCGGCGACGTTACCGGCTCGCTTCCTGCCACTGTCGGTCCTTCCCTCGCGATCGGATCTTTGGTTAGTCTGGCACGCCTCCCGCCCGGGGCGGTGCGGTGGGGGTTTCCCGGCCGGACAGCCCTGCCCGCCCAGGCCGGACGGCTCTGCGGGCGTCGAGGGGTGGCGGTCAGACTCACTCCGGTAGCGTTTGGCGTACACCTGATTGTCTGTTTGAGGGGGACTGTGTAGTGCGAGTGACCGGAACCGGGCACGCCAGCATGCGGATCGACACGGCCGCGGGCAGCATCCTGTGCGACCCGTGGGTCAATCCGGCCTACTTCGCCTCGTGGTTCCCCTTCCCGGACAATTCGTTGCTCGACTGGGAGACGCTGGGTCAGGTCGACTACCTGTACGTCTCCCACCTGCACCGGGACCACTTCGACGCGAAGCACCTGCGGGACCACATCTCGAAGGACGCCACGGTCCTGCTTCCCGAGTTCCCCACCTCCGAGATGGAGGACGAGTTCCGGGCGTTGGGCTTCACCAAGTTCCTGAAGGCCCCGAACGAGCAGGTAGTTGAGCTGCCCGGCGGGCTGAAGATCATGATCCAGGCGTTGACCAGCCCCACCGACGGCCCGATCGGCGACTCGTCGCTCTGGGTCGAGTACGACGGCGTGCGGCTGCTGAACCAGAACGACGCCCGCCCCACCGACCTGAGCGTCTTCGCCGAGCTGGGGCACGTGCACGCGCACCTGCTCCAGTTCTCCGGGGCCATCTGGTACCCGATGGTCTACGAGCTGCCGCAGGCGGCGAAGACCGCGTTCGGCAAGCAGAAGCGCGACCGACAGTTCGACCGGACCTGGCGGTACATCGACGACCTGAAGGCCGATCACGTCTTCCCGATCGCCGGCCCGCCGTGCTTCCTCGACGACGAGCTGTGGCAGTTCAACGACATCCACGGCGACGAGGGCAACATCTTCCCCGACCAGTCGGTGTTCCTGTCGGAGTACGCCAAGGTCGGCGGCACCAACGGCATCGTGCTGCTGCCGGGCAGCGTCGCCGAGGTCACCACCGAGGGCGCCAGCACCACCCACCCGGTGCCGGTCGAGGAGTTCTTCGCCAACAAGGTCGCCCACCTGGAGGAGATGCGGGAGCGTAAGCGCCCGATCATCGAGGCGGAGAAGGCGTCCTGGCGGCACCCCGAGGTGGACGTGCTCGGTGAGATGAAGCGCCGGATCGAGCCGCTGCTCGACGAGTCGATCTACCTGGCCAAGGGGGTCGGCGGTCCGGTCCGTTTCGACCTGGTGGGGTACGACGGCGAGAGCGTCGAGTCGATCGTGGTGGACTTCCCGGGCAAGGAGGTCCGGCCGTACGCGGACGAGAAGGTGCGGTACCGGTTCCGGACCGAGCGGTCGCTGATCGAGCACCTGCTCTTCATCGACGAGGTGGACTGGGTCAACTCGCTCTTCCTGTCCTGTCGGTTCTCGGCGGCGCGGATCGGCCAGTACAACGAGTTCGTCTACGCGTTCTTCAAGTGCCTCTCCGAGGAGCGTCTCCAGTACGCCGAGGGCTGGTACGACGAGCACGAGCGCAGCACCGACGCCGAGGACATCACGTTGGGCGACTGGGTGGTGCAGCGCCGCTGCCCGCACCTGAAGGCGGATCTGACCCGCTTCGGCATCGTCGAGGGTGACCAGCTCACCTGCCAGCTGCACGGTTGGCGCTTCGACCTGCCGAGCGGCCGCTGCCTAACGAGCGTCGGCCACAAGGTGAGAGCCCACCGGGTGGACGCAGAAACGCCCGCCCCCGCCGGGGAAGCCCTCTCCTAGTCCGCGATCTGGCACTTTCGGTGGGAGTAAAGCACCGCAATCGCCCCGGAACGGCGACCGAAAGCGCAAGATCGCGGGAGGGGTGCGCGCGAGACGCACCACCGAGAGCGGGGCGGGCGTGGCAGGGGCGGACGCGCGGAAGGACTACCGGTACGGGCGCGGTCGGGAGATGGCCCGGGACGCTGCGCGGGTCGAGACGTTCAGCGACGGTGTCTTCGGGGTCGTCCTGACGGTGATGGCCGTCGAACTGCTCCAGACCGGCCCGGCCCGCGAGGGCGGAAGGGAGCTGCCCGCCGCCCTCGCCCACGCCTGGCCGTCCTACCTGGCGTACGTGATCACCTTCGGGATCGCCGGTCAGGTCTGGATCGCCCACCACAACATCTGGCGGTACGTGGTCCGGGTCGACCAGATGCTGTTGGTGCTCAACCTGCTCGTGCTGCTCTTCATCGCCACCATCCCGTTCACCGCCGACCTGTTGTCGGACAACCTGCGGGGCAGCGCCACCGAGCAACGGCTGACCGCCGCCCTCTACCTCGGCACCGTGCTCGGTGAGGCGATCTTCGTGAACCTGAGCTGGTGGTGGGCCCGCCGGGCCAGCCTGCTGCACGCCGACCTGGATCCCCGGTTGGCTCGGGCGATCGCACGGCGGATACGGCTGAAGCCCGTGCTCTACCTGGTCGCCTTCGCCACCGTCTTCGTCGACCCGATCCTGAGCCTCTGCGCGTACCTCCTGCTGGTCGGCTTCTATCTCATCGGCGGCCCGGGTGACCTCCGCCCGTACGCGCGCCGGGCCGAGTCAACGACCTAGGTCGGTGAGGATTCGGCGGGCCGCGTTGTGGCCGGCGGCGCCGATCACGCTGCCGGCGGGGTGGCAGCCGGCGCTGCCCGCGTACACGCCGTCGACGCCGGTGGCGTACGGCATCCGGTCGGTGAACGAGACGGTGTTGTCGACATGGTGGATGTGCCCGCCGCTGATGCCGAAGTGCGCCTCGATCCCGGGTGGCGGCAGCGGCACCGCGTCGGCGATCAGGTCGGCGGTGCCGGGGGCGTACCGTTCGACGATCTCGACGAGCCGGTCGACGTAACCGGGCAGTTCCGCGTCCCACGTGGTGCCGGTCAGCTCGTAGGGCACCGACTGGACGAACAGCGCCGACGAGTGGTGCCCGGCCGCGTCGGAGAGCGACGGGTCGACGGTGGTGTGCAGGTACCACTCGATGGTCGGCTCAGCCGGCAGGCGCCCGGCCTGCACGTCCGTCCACATGTCGCGCAGCGCGGTCATCGGCGATGGGGCGTCGCCGCCGACCAGCGACGCGGAGCCGGGCAGCAGGTGGATGGTCGACCCGAAGGGGCTCGGCGCGTCGGCCGGCAGGCAGGAGAAGCGGGGCAGGCCGCGCAGCGCCAGGTTGAGCTTGAGGGTGGTGCCGGGCCGGCGGACCGCCGCCATCTGATCGCCGAGTCGCGCCGGGAGCGCGCCGTCGGGCAACAGCTCCATCAGGGTGTACGGGTCACACGCGCCGAGCACCACCCTCGCTGCGACCTGCCGACCGTCGGCCAGCACGACGCCGCTGGCCGCGCCGCCGTCCAGGGTCACCGCGCTCACCGGCGTACCCGTTGTGATGGTGGCCCCGGCGGCGCGTGCGGCGTCGGCGAACGTCCGCGAGACGGTGCCCATGCCGCCCTCGGCGATCATCCAGGTGCCGCCCGACCCGGGTAGCCGGCACATGTTGTGCACGAGGAAGTTGTGGCCCGTCCCGGCATCGTCCGGGCCGGCGTTGAGGCCGGAGAGGCCGTCGGTGACCGCGTACATGCTGACCAGCAGTTCGGAGCGGAACTCGAAGCGGGCCAGGTAGTCGGCGACCGACCCGCGGACCAGGTCGACGAAGACCTGCCGCAGTGCCGGGCGGACGTGCCGTTCGGCGGTCTCCTCGACGCTCATGGGCTCGGCCAGCCAGGCGGGGGCGAGGTCCTCGCGTAGCGCGGCGAGTTCGGCCTGCATGGCGTCGTCGGCGGCCACGTCGGCGGGGGAGAAGAACTCGGTGAGCTGCGCCCGGGTGGCGGCGGTGTCGCTGCCGAAGAGCAGGTACGGCGAGCCGAGGCCACCCGGTGTGGGCAGGAAGTAGTGCGGGTCGCGGCGCAGCACCGGGATGCGTACGTCGAGGGTGGCGAGCAGCTCCGGGGGCATCAGCCCGAGCAGGTACGAGCCGGTGGAGTGGCGCAGCCCTGGCACCTTCGGGAAGGGGTTCTCGGTGCGGGTCGCGCCGCCGATCACGTCGGCGGCCTCCAGCACGAGGACGTCGAGGCCGGCGCGGGCCAGCAGAACTGCGGAGACCAGACCGTTGTGCCCGGCCCCGACGATGACGACGTCAGCCCGAGCCGGAATCTCACCACTCATGCCGCCGCAGCCTAGTCCCACCACCCCCACCACCGCCCGCTGCAACCCGGTGATCAAGAGGTTCGCGTCAGGAGAAGCGGGGCGGGTTCGACCGGTCCGTGCAAGTGATCGTTGATCACGGTACGGACCGGTCGAAGGAGTTTGGGTGGCGCGAGCGCATGTGTTGACTGCGGG
>NZ_JBITDT010000028.1:0-34163 GCF_044454415.1 Micromonospora sp. NPDC051543 | reverse complement strand
TCGCATAGCCGGGCATTCCTCGTATTTCGGCAACAGCAAGTGCAAGATCGGCGCGGAGAGGTAGGGCGGGGCACCCGGGGGAGGGCGGGGCGCGGGGGGCGGGGGGGTGGCGGGGCTAGGGGTGGGGGGTTATGGGGTGCCAGGGGAGGGGGGAGGAGAGGACCATGGTGCTTGAGGGTTGGCCGTAGGGGGCGAGGCGGTCGATGACGGCCTCGAAGTCCCCGATCGAGCCGGCGGCGACCTTGAGCATGCTGCACGCGTCACCGGTGATCCGGTGGATCTCCAGGATCTCCGGCCAGTCGGACACCTCCGGGTCGTGCAGGATGCACCGCGACCCGTAACAGGACATCCTGATCAGGGCGACCACTGTGCGACCGGCCCGGGTCAGGTCGACGTGGGCGTGGTAGCCGGTGATCACCCCGGTCTCCTCGAGCCGGCGAACCCGCTCGGCGACCGCTGGTGGGGACAGGTGTACCCGGCGGGACAACTCGCTGAAGGAGAGCCGGGCGTCGGCCTGCAACTCGCGCAGCAGCGCCCAGTCCATGTCGTCCACGCTCGCACCTTACTTTCGTGAACCGGATTCGCCCAGCTGCCTTCCGTTCGCCAGGTCAGGACGGCAAGTGCCGTTGATCTGGCATTCCGTAGGCCGATCCCACCGCGAGATCATGACGTCGGCAGTTCGGGGAAGGGAGACGACTGGTGGAATCGACGGAGCGGCGGGCCTCGAACCGCGTCGCCACGGTGCGACCGGTGACCCCGCGACAACGGGCGGCCCGCGCCGCACGCAACGGCGGTGAGCCGACTCTCGAGTTCGCCGACCTGGTGCCGTACGACGCGTACGTGCGCGCCAGCGCGCTGCACCAGTTGCAGCAACCTCTCAGCGACGACCCCGGCGAGATGTCGTTCCTCATGGTCAGCCAGATCATGGAGCTGTACTTCGGGCTGACCTGCCACGAACTGCGCGAGACCCAGCGCCTGCTGCGCGCCGACCGGATCTGGGACGCGTTGGCCCCGCTGCGCCGGGCCACCCTGCACCTGGAGGGGTTGAACGCCGCCTGGCAGGGCCTGCGCTGGATGACCCCGGCCGACTTCAACCGGTTCCGCAACCTGCTCGGCGAGGGCAGCGGCTTCCAGTCCGCCATGTACCGGCACCTCGAGTTCCTGCTCGGGCTGCGCGACCCGGCGCTGATCCGCCCGTTCCGTCGGCAGGCCGAGGTGCACGCCGCCCTCAGCGCGGCGATGGCCGCCCCGAGTCTCTGGGACGACGTCGTCGCGCTGTTGGCCCGGCGCGGCTTCGACATCCCGGCCGGCGTGCTGGACCGCGACGTGGCGGTCGAACACGACCCGCAGCCGGAGGTCGAGGCCGCCTGGGTGCGGATCTACGCCGACAACGGCCCCGACAACCACCTGCGGCTGCTCGGCGAGGCGCTCAGCGGTGTCGCCGAGGAGTTCGGCGACTGGCGCTGGAACCACGTCAAGGCGGTGCAGCGGACGATGGGCGCGAAGGTCGGCAGCGGCGGTTCCGCCGGACTGGCGTGGCTGCAACGGAGCATGGCCCGGGTCGTCTTCCCGGAGCTGTGGTCGGCCCGCACCGCGATGTGACCGGAGAGCGAGACATGCACATTCCTGTTGACGAGGCGTACCGCCTCGACGAGGCCGACCCGGGTCACCGGCACCTCTTCCACGTGCCGCCCGCCGACGGCGGCGACCACAGCGAATCGGCGTACCTGGCCGGCAACTCGCTCGGTCTGCAACCCCGGGCCACGCGCGACGAACTCCTCGCCGACCTGGACGCCTGGGGACGGCTCGGCGTCGAGGGGCACCTGGAGGCCGAGCGCGCCTGGTTGCCGTACCACGAGCTGTTGACCGGCCCGGCCGCCCGACTGGTCGGCGCCCGGCCCGCGGAGGCCGTGGTGATGAACTCGCTCACCGTCAACCTGCACCTGCTGATGGTCAGCTTCTACCGCCCGGCCGGCACGCGTACCCGCATCGTCATCGAGGACAGCGCCTTCCCCTCGGACAGTTACGCGGTGCGCAGCCAGGCGAGGTTCCACGGCCTGGACCCGGACGACACTGTGGTCCGGCTGCGCCCCCGCCCCGGCGAGGACGCGCTGCGCACCGAGGACGTCACCGACTACCTGGCGGCCGAGGGCGACCGGGTGGCGCTGGTACTCCTCGGCGGCGTCAACTACCTGACCGGTGAGCTGCTGGACATCCCGGCGATCACGGCCGCCGGCCGCGCGGCGGGCGCGGTGGTCGGCTGGGATCTCGCCCACGCGGTCGGCAACGTGCCCCTCGCGTTGCACGACTGGGACGTCGACTTCGCGGCCTGGTGCTCGTACAAGTACCTGAACTCCGGTCCCGGGGCGTTGGCCGGCGTCTTCGTGCACGAGCGCCACCTCGGCGACCCCGACCTGCCTCGCTTCGAGGGCTGGTGGAGCACCGCGGCGGCCACCCGGTTCGAGATGACGCCGGTGTCCCGCCCACCGTCCACCGTGGAGGCGTGGCAGATCTCCAACCCGCCGATCTTCGCGATGGGTCCGGTGCGTACCTCGCTGGAGCTGTTCGACGCGGTCGGCATGCCGGCGCTGCGCGCCCGCAGCCTGCGCCTCACCGGCTGGCTGGAGTCGCTGCTCGACGAGGTCACCGCCGACCGACCGCTGCGGGTGGTCACTCCGCGCGACCCGGCGCGGCGGGGCTGCCAGCTCTCGGTCCGCATCGGCGCCGGCAGCGCCGCCGAGCTGACCAAACGCCTACGGTACGAACACGGCGTCATCGCCGACGCCCGGGAGCCGGACGTGGTCCGCTTCGCCCCGGTGCCGCTCTACTCGACGTACCTCGACTGTTGGCGGGCCGCCGCCGCGCTGGCCGCGACCGTGGGGCAGGTGAGCCCATGACGGCCCGGCGTGACGAGGTCGCGATCATCGGCGCCGGCCTGGCCGGGTGCCTGGCCGCCTGCTTCCTGGCCCGGCGGGGTTACCCGGTGGCCCTGTACGAGCGGCGGCCGGACCCGCGCGCCGGCACGGCCGAGCGCGGGCGTTCGATCAACCTGGCGCTCTCCGAGCGCGGGCTGGACGCGCTGCGCCGGATCGGCCTGGCCGAACAGGTGATGGCCGACGCCCTGCCGATGCGCGGCCGGATGATCCACCCGGTCGAGGGGGAGCCACAGTTCCAGTCGTACAGCGCGGCCGGCGACCGGGCGATCAACTCGATCAGCCGGGGCGCGTTGAACAACGCCCTGCTGGACGCCGCGACCGCGCTGCCCGGGGTACGGGTCGTCTTCGACCACCGTCTCGTCGGACTCGACCCGACCGACGGCTCGTTGAGCTTCGACACCCCGCAGGGCCCGGTCGCCGCCAAGGCGTCCGTGGTGCTGGGCGCGGATGGCGCGGGCTCCGCCGTACGCGGGCAGCTGCTGGCGCACGGGCTGCTGAGCGAGAGCGTGGACTTCCTCGACTACGGCTACAAGGAGCTGACGATCCCGCCGCTGGGCGGGGACTTCGCCCTCGATCCGGACGCCCTGCACATCTGGCCGCGCGGCACGTCGATGATGATCGCGCTGCCGAACCCGGACCGCTCGTTCACCTGCACGCTGTTCTGGCCCAACGAGGGCGCCGGCAGCTTCGCCGCCCTGGACGATCCGGCCGCGATCCGGGCGCACTTCGCCGAGCGGTACCCCGACGTGGTTCCCCTGGCCCCGGCCCTGGTGGACGACTACCAGCACAACCCGGTGGGTGTGCTCGGCACGGTCCGCAGCACGCCCTGGCAGGTCAACGGGACGGTCGGCCTGATCGGCGACGCCGCGCACGCCATCGTGCCGTTCTACGGCCAGGGCGCGAACTGCGCCTTCGAGGACGTCGTCGAGCTGGACCGCTGCCTCGACGAGTGCGCCGACGAGTGGACGGCGGCGCTGCCGCTGTTCCAGCGCCGCCGGCAGGAGAACGCCGAGGCCATCGCGCAGATGGCGTTGACCAACTTCGTGGAGATGCGGGACAAGGTCGCGTCACCGGTCTTCCAGGCACGGCGGCGGGTGGAGCACGCGCTGGAACGGGCCCTGCCCGGCCGGTACGTTTCGCAGTACGAGCTGGTGTCCTTCTCCACCACCCCGTACGCCGAGGTGCGCCGCCGGGTGCGCCGGCAGCACCGGGTGCTCGGCGCGGTCGCCGGTGGGGCGGCGCTGCTTTTGGCCGGCGCGATCACGGCGGTGCTCAACCGAGGGAGGCGCGCGTGAACCACCTCTGGGACCCGACGTTGATGACCGGCCACGCGCCGGCCGGGCTGCCGCGGCTGCGCAACTTCGTGGGCGGTGAGTTCGTCGACGTGGGGTCGACGTTCACCAAGGTCAGCCCGGTGACCGGGGAGCCGGTCTTCGAGGTGGCCGAGGCGTCGCGGTCCACCGTGGACGACGCGGTCGCCGCCGCCCGCGCGGCCCTGCGCGGGCCGTGGGGCCGGATGGGCGAGCGCGAGCGCGCCGAGGTGCTGCGCCGCGTCGCCGACGAGTTGGAGCGCCGCTTCGACGACCTGGTCACCGCCGAGGTCGCCGACACCGGCAAGTCCATCGCCCAGGCCCGTACGCTGGACATTCCGCGCGGCGCGGCGAACTTCCGGGCGTTCGCCGAGATCGTGGCGACCGCGCCCACCGAGTCGTTCACCACGGTCACCCCGACCGGTGGCCGGGCCCTCAACTACGCGGTCCGCAAGCCGGTCGGCGTGGTGGCGGTCATCGTGCCGTGGAACCTGCCGCTGCTGCTGCTCACCTGGAAGGTCGCCCCGGCGCTGGCCTGCGGTAACGCCGTCGTGGTCAAGCCCAGCGAGGAGACACCCGCCTCGGCGACGGTGCTGGCCGAGGTGATGGCCGCCGCCGGCGTACCCGAGGGTGTGTTCAACCTCGTGCACGGCTTCGGTCCGGACTCGGCGGGGGAGTTCCTGACCCGCCACCCGGGCGTGGACGCGATCACCTTCACGGGCGAGTCGGCCACCGGCGGCGCGATCATGCGGGCCGCCGCCGACGGGGTGAAGGCGGTCAGCTTCGAGCTGGGCGGCAAGAACGCCGGCCTGGTGTTCGCCGACGCCGACCTGGACGCGGCGATCGCCGGGTCCGTGCGGTCCAGCTTCACCAACGGCGGTCAGGTGTGCCTCTGCACCGAGCGCATCTACGTGCAGCGGCCGGTCTTCGAGGAGTTCACCGCCCGGCTGGCGAAGCGGGCCGGCGAGCTGGCGTACGGCTGGCCGACCGACGAGGCCACGGCCACCATGCCGCTCATCTCACCGCAGCACCGGGCCAAGGTGCTCGGCGCGTACGACCTGGCCCGGTCCGAGGGCGCCGAGGTGCTGACCGGCGGCGGTAAGCCCAGCTTCGGCGACGCCCGGGACGGCGGCTCGTACGTGCAGCCCACGGTGCTCGCCGGCCTCGGGGCGGACGCCCGCACCAACCGGGAGGAGATCTTCGGCCCGGTGGTGCACGTCGCGCCGTTCGACACCGAGGACGAGGCGTACGCCCTGGCCAACGGCACCGACTACGGCCTGGCGGCGACGGTGTGGACCCGGGACGTCGGTGTGGCGCACCGGGCCGGGGCGCGGCTGGACGCCGGCATCGTCTGGGTCAACACCTGGTTCCTGCGGGACCTGCGCACCCCGTTCGGCGGGGTGAAGGCGTCCGGCATCGGTCGGGAGGGCGGCGTGCACTCGCTGGACTTCTACTCCGAACTCACAAACGTCTGCGTGGACCTGTCGTGACCGGGGGAGTGAACGTGGAAGCCGACATCGAGGCCGCCAACCGGGAACTGGCCGAGGCCCGCACCAGCGGCAAGCCGTGCCCGCCGCTGCGCGGCCGGTTGCTGCCGGAGGGGGACGTCGAGTCCGCGTACCGCGTGCAGCAGCTCCAGACGCGGGCCTGGCAGGGCCGGGGCGAGCGCCGCGTCGGAGCGAAGATCGGGCTGACGTCCCGGGCGGTGCAGGAGACCTTCGGGGTGTTCCAGCCGGACTTCGGGATGCTGACCGACGAGATGGCCGTCGGCGACGGGGTCGAGGTGCCGATCGACCGGCTGCTCCAGCCGCGGGTCGAGGCGGAGATCGCGTTCGTGCTGAGCGACGACCTCGCCGAGGAGCGGATCACCACGGTCGACCTGATCCGCGCGGTCGACCACGTGCTGCCCGCCATCGAGATCGTCGACTCGCGGGTCGCCAACTGGGACATCTCCATCGTGGACACGGTCGCCGACAACGCCTCCAGCGGGCTGTTCGTGCTGGGCACCACGCCCTGCCGGCTCGCCGACGTCGACCTACGGCTGTGCGGCATGGTGCTGGAGCGCGCCGGTGAGCCGGTCTCCGTGGGCGCGGGCGCGGCCTGCCTGGGCAACCCGCTGCACGCCCTGCACTGGCTGGCCACCACCCTCGCCCGGGCCGGTGACCCGCTGCGGGCCGGGGACGTGGTGCTCTCCGGGGCGCTCGGCCCGATGGTCCCCGTCACCCCCGGGGCCGCGTACGAGGCCCGGATCTCCGGGCTCGGCTCGGTACGCACCTGCTTCAGCAAGGGGGTGTCCGCATGACCACCGGTGTGGCGGTGCTCGGTTCCGGAAACATCGGGACCGACCTGATGATCAAGGTTCTTCGGCTGAGTGACAGCCTGCGGATGGTGGCGATGGCCGGCATCGACCCGGCCTCCGACGGCCTGGCGCGGGCCCGCCGGCTCGGCGTCGCCACCACCGCCGACGGCGTGGACGGGCTCGTCGCGATGCCCGAGTTCGCCGACGTCGAGCTGGTCTTCGACGCCACCTCGGCCGGCGCGCACCGCCGTCACGACGAGGTGCTCCGGGCGCACGGCCGCACCGTGGTCGACCTGACCCCGGCCGCGATCGGCCCGTACGTGGTGCCGCCGGTGAACCTCGACGAGCACCTGCACGAGCCGAACGTCAACATGGTGACCTGCGGCGGCCAGGCGACCGTGCCGATCGTCGCCGCCGTCGGTCGGGTAACCCCGGTGGCGTACGGCGAGATCGTCGCGTCGATCGCCTCGAAGTCCGCGGGGCCGGGCACCCGGGCCAACATCGACGAGTTCACCGAGACCACGGCGCGAGCCATCGAGGTGGTCGGCGGGGCCGAGCGGGGCAAGGCCATCATCGTGCTGAACCCGGCGGACCCGCCGCTGCTCATGCGGGACACCGTCTACTGCCTCTGCCCGGACGCGGATGCCGACCGCGCCGCCATCGCCGCCTCGATCAGCGACATGGTGGCGACGGTGCAGGAGTACGTCCCCGGCTACCGGCTCAAGCAGGACGTGCAGTTCGACCGGGTGCAGGCGTACCTGCCGTCGCTCGGACGGCAGCTCACCGCCCTGCAGGTGTCGGTCTTCCTGGAGGTCTCCGGCGCGGGCCACTACCTCCCGGCGTACGCCGGGAATCTGGACATCATGACGTCGGCCGCGCTGCGGACCGCCGAGCGGCTGGTGGCCCTGCGCGCGACGGGAGCGGTGGCATGACCGACCTGTACATCCAGGACGTGACCCTGCGCGACGGTATGCACGCCATCGCCCACCGGTACACCGTCGAGCAGGTGCGCACGATCGCCGCCGCGCTGGACGCCGCCGGGGTGGCCGCCATCGAGGTCGCGCACGGCGACGGGCTCGCCGGGTCCAGCGTCAACTACGGCCACGGCGCGGCCAGCGACGCCGAGTGGATCTCCGCGGCCGCCGAGGTGCTGACCACGGCGAAGCTGACCACCCTGCTGCTGCCCGGCATCGGCACGATCGCCGACCTCAAGGCCGCCCAGGCGCTCGGGGTGACGAGCGTCCGCATCGCCACCCACTGCACGGAGGCGGACATCTCCGCCCAGCACATCTCCTGGGCCCGGGAGAACGGCATGGACGTGGCCGGTTTCCTGATGATGTCGCACATGAACGATCCGGCCGGGCTGGCCGGGCAGGCCAAACTCATGGAGTCGTACGGGGCGCACTGCGTCTACGTCACCGACTCCGGCGGCCGGCTGCTGATGTCCGACGTGGCGCAGCGGATCGACGCGTACCGGCAGGTCCTCGACCCGGAGACGCAGATCGGCATCCACGCGCACCACAACCTGTCCCTCGGCGTGGCGAACAGCGTGCTCGCCGTGGAGCACGGCCGGGTCCTCGGGTCCGCGCCGGCCGGCCCCGACGCGCCGCACGGCCGGACCGTGCGGGTGGACGCGTCGCTCGCCGGGATGGGCGCGGGCGCCGGCAACGCGCCGCTGGAGGTCTTCGTGGCGGTCGCCGAACTGCACGGCTGGAAGCACGGCTGTGACGTGTTCGCGCTGATGGACGCCGCCGACGACATCGTCCGCCCGTTGCAGGACCGGCCCGTCCAGGTGGACCGGGAGACGCTCTCCCTCGGGTACGCCGGGGTCTACTCCAGCTTCCTGCGGCACGCCGAGCGGGCCTCGGCGAAGTACGGCGTGGACGTGCGCTCGATCCTGGTCGAGTTGGGCCGGCGTCGGATGGTCGGCGGCCAGGAGGACATGATCGTGGACGTCGCACTCGACCTGGCCGGCAAGGAGCAATCATGATCGGAGCGGACATCGCGGGGATCGCCGAGAAGTTGGGCGCGGCGGCCGACACGGCCACCGCGATTCCGCAACTCGCCGCCGAGACCGGCCTCGACGTGGTCGCCGCGTACGCCGTGCAGGCCGCGCTGGCGCAGCGCCGGATCGACGCCGGCGAGCGGCTGGTCGGGCTGAAGATGGGGCTCACCAGCAAGGCGAAGATGGCCCAGGTCGGCGTGGACGAGGTGATCTGGGGACGGCTCACCGACGCGATGCGGGTACCCGACGGCGGCGCGGTCGACCCGGCCGCGTACATCCATCCCCGGGTCGAGCCGGAGGTGGCGTTCCTGCTGGACCGGCTGCCCGAGCCGGGTGAGCCGGTCGGCGACTTCGCCACGGCGGTGCGCGCGGTCGCTCCGGCCATCGAGCTGATCGACTCCCGGTACGCGGACTTCCGCTTCTCGCTGCCGGACGTCATCGCGGACAACACCTCGGCCGCCGCGTTCGTGATCGGCCCGTGGTCCCCGGTGCCGGCGGGCCTGGACAACCTGGGCGTGCTGCTGGAGGTCGACGGCCGGGTGGCCCAGGTCGGCTCGACGGCGGCGATCCTCGGCGATCCGCGCCGCGCGCTCGACGAGGGGATCCGACTGGCGGGCCGGCACGGGGTGCGACTGGAGTCGGGCTGGGTGTTCCTGGCCGGCGCGGCCACCGCCGCCGTCCCGCTGCGCCCGGGCGCGCACGTCCGCGCGGTCGTCGAGAAGCTCGGCACGGCGTCCCTGCGGGCGTCGTCGTGAGCGGGGTCGTCGTCGCCGGCAAGGCCGTCCCTCGGGGGGCCTTCCCGCACGTCAAGGTGGCGGGTGGGTTCGTCTTCGTCTCCGGTACGTCGTCCCGGCGGCCGGACAACAGCTTCGCCGGTGTGTCCGTGGACGAGTTCGGTACGACCGACCTGGACATCCGGGTGCAGACCCGGGCGGTCATCGAGAACATCGGCGACCTGCTGCGATCGGTCGGCGCGGACCTCACCGACCTCGTCCAGGTGACGTCGTACCTGGTCAACATGAACGACTTCGGTGGCTACAACGAGGTCTGGGCGGAGTTCTTCGACGCGTCCGGCCCGACCCGTACGACGGTGGCGGTGCACCAGCTGCCGCACCCGCACCTGCTCATCGAGATCCAGGCCGTGGCCCTTCTTCCCTCGGGAGGTCAGTCGTGAGTGAGATCGCCGAACCGTTCAGCTTTCCGGGCTGGATCGCGGATAACCAGCACCTGCTGAAGCCTCCGGTGGGCAACAAGGAGATGTTCCCCGGCGGGGACGACTTCATCGTGATGGTGGTGGGCGGCCCCAACCAGCGCACCGACTTCCACGTGGACCCGTACGAGGAGTTCTTCTACCAGGTCAAGGGCAACATGCACGTCAACCTGATGACCCCGCAGGGGCCGCGTACGGTGCACGTGCGCGAGGGTCAGATGTGGATGTTGCCGCGCAACACCCCGCACTCGCCACAGCGGCCGGAGGCCGGCTCGATCGGTGTGGTCGTGGAGCGGGTCCGCGAGGAGGGCACGCTGGAGACGTTCCAGTGGTACTGCCCGGAGTGCGGGCACAAGGTGCACGAGGTGGAGTTGCAGGTGCGCGACATCGCGGCCGACCTGCCGCCGGTGTTCCAGGCGTTCTACGCGGACGAGTCGGCGCGTACCTGCGCGAACTGCGGCACCCTGCACCCGGGCAAGGGCTGATGCCCGCTGGTGTGGTCGACGTGCACACGCACGTCGTACCGAAGGGATGGCCGGACCTCGGCGCGGCGTGCGGTGGGTCCGGCTGGCCGTGGTTGCGGGTGGACTCCGAGCGCGCCGCCATGATCATGGTGGGGGAGACGGAGTTCCGGCCGATCGGCGCCGAGTGCTGGGACGCGTCGCGCCGACTGGCCGACATGGACGCCGACGGTGTCGCCGTACAGGTGGTGTCGCCGACGCCGGTCTTCTTCAGCTACGACCGCCCGGCCGACCAGGCCGTGAAGGTCGCCCGGATCTTCAACGACCTGACCCTGGAGGTCACCGCGGCCGGCGGCGATCGGCTGGTGCCGTTCTGCCAGGTGCCCCTTCAGGACCCGGACGCCGCCTGCGCCGAGCTGGACCGCAGCCTGGCGGCCGGGCACGTGGGCGTGGAGATCGGCAACCACGTGGGCGACCGGGACCTGGACGACGCCGGCGTGGTGACGTTCCTGCAGCACTGCGCCGAGGTGGGCGCCCCGGTCTTCGTCCACCCCTGGGACATGCCGGGCAGCCCCCGGCTGGACCGCTGGATGGCCCGCTGGCTCACCGGGATGCCCGCCGAGACGCACCTGTCGGTGCTCGCGATGATCCTGGGCGGCGTCTTCGACCGGGTGCCTGAGGCGCTGCGGATCTGCTTCGCGCACGGCGGGGGCAGCTTCCCGTTCTGGCTCGGCCGCGCCGACAACGCCTGGCACCGCCGTGGCGACCTGGTCCGGGGCGCGTCCGCCGCCCCGCCGAGCAGCTACGTCGACCGGTTCAGCGTCGACTCGGTGGTCTTCACGCCGCCGGCTCTGCGGCTGCTGGTCGACACGCTGGGGGAGGACCGCGTGCTGGTGGGCAGCGACTACCCGTACCCGCTGGGGGAGCGGCCCGTCGGCGCGGTGGTCGACGCGGCCGACTTCCTCACCGACGCCCAGCGCGACAAGCTCCGATCCACCAACGCCCTGCGCTTCCTGCACGGGCGGCGCTGACGCGACCGGAGACTGTCCCGGCGCTCGGTCGTCCTGCTGGCGGTCCGCCGGCGCCGGGCGGGCCGGGCGGATTCCGGAGCTGCCGCAGCGACCCACGCCGTGTCGGCCCGCCGACGGCCGCTGAAACCGGGCAGGATGAGGAGATGGCCGAGCCGCACGACCTGACCGCGCTGGAACAGGCCGCCGCCGTCGCCCGCGGTGAGCTGTCCAGCGTCGAGCTGGTCGAGCACTCCCTGCGCCGGGTGGCGGCGCTCGGCGACACCGTGGGCGCGTTCGTCACCGTCACGCCGGAGCTCGCGCGGCAGGCCGCGCGCGCCGCCGACGCGGTGCCCATCGAGGCGCGCGGCCCGCTGCACGGCGTACCGACCGCCATCAAGGACCTCACCCTCACCGCCGGGGTACGCACCACCTTCGGGTCGGCCGCCTTCGCCGACTTCGTCCCGCCGGTCGACGCCGACGTGGTCCGGTTCATCAAGGCCGCCGGCCTCGTCAGCCTGGGCAAGACGACCACCTCGGAGTTGGGTTGCTCGCTCTACTCGGAGGGCCGCGTCGCGCCGCCGGCCCGCAATCCGTGGCAGTTGGCGTACACCGCCGGTGGTTCCAGCGGCGGCGCGGCGGCGGCGGTCGCGGCCGGTCTCGTGCCCGTCGCCCAGGGTTCCGACGGCGGCGGGTCGCTGCGCATCCCGGCGTCGCTCTGCGGCCTGATCGGCTACAAGCCCAGCCGTGGCCTGGTCTCCGGCGGGCCGCTCGGCTCCGGCGCGTTCGGTCTGCCCACCAGCGGGCCGATCGGGCGGACGGTGGCCGACATCGCCGCGCTGCTCGACGTCATGGCCGTCCCGGTGCCCGGCGAGCCCTACCTGTCGCCGCCCGCGCCGCCCGGCGGATACCTGGCCGCCGCCCGCCGGGCCGAGCCCGGCCGCCTGCGGATCGGCCGGTTCACCACGCCGATGCTCGCCGACGAGCCGGTGCACCCCGACTGCGTCGCGGCCGTCGACTCCGCCGCCGCGCTGCTCGCCGCCGCCGGCCACGAGGTGGTCGAGGTGCCGCCGCCGCTCACGCCCGCGGTGTGGCCGCTGTTCGAGATCATCTGGTACGTCCTGGCGCTCGCACCGGTCCCGGCGCACCGCGAGCCGGAGCTGCTGCCGCTGACCCGGCTGCTCCGCGCCCGGGGCGCCGAGGTGTCCGCGGGGACACTGTCCGCGACCCTCGGCGAACTACAGGCGCAGGTACGCCTCGGCGCGGCCCGCACCGCCGACTACGACCTCCTGCTCTGCCCCACCCTCGCCACCCCGCAGGCACCCGTCGGCTGGTTCACCGCCGACGGCGACCCGGCGGCCGATTTCGACCGGCAACGCCGCTTCTCGCCCTACTGCGCCATCTTCAACGTCACCGGCGACCCCTCGGTCTCCCTGCCCCTGGGCACCACGACCACCGACGGGCTGCCCGTCGGGGTGCTGCTCACCGGCCGGTACGGCGACGACGCGCGGCTCATCGCTACCGCTGCGCAACTGGAGCACGCCAGTGACGGATGGGATCGGCACCCCGCAATCTGGCGGGCCGTCGACTCCGCTAACGTGAATGGCGACGGAGTTGGCCGGTCGCCATCATGATCGTCCATCCGACCCGCTTGTTCGAGGTCCTTCTTCCGCCTGGGGGCGTTGGGATTGTCTGTTACCGAGACGGTGCTGGTCTTCGTCGGCATCCCGTTGGCGGCAGTGCTGGTGATCGCCGGCCTGTCGTACGCCGGTAGCCGTGGGGGTGCCACCGGCGGTGGTGGTGGCGCCAAGCGCTACCGGCCGGGCCGGCCCTTCGACTTCACTCCGGTCTGGTTCCTGGGCCGCCCGGAGCAGCTGGCCGATTCGGCCGGCACTGCGCTGACGGCGGGCGCGCAGGCGCCCGCGCTGACCAGCCACAAGCTAGAGCAGGCCAGCGTCGAGGCGCCGGCCGGTGGAACCGGAGGCGCAAGTGACCGTTGGTGAGAAGCAGACCGGGACGGAGAATCCGCCCGAGGTGCTCGACGGGCCCTTCTCGACCCGTCAGCTGCTGCGCATCGACGAGGCCCTGCGCCTGGCCGACAAGGGCACCGGCCTGGTCTTCTCGGTGTTCGTCGGCGGCCTTGACGAGCCGATCCGCGAGCACGCCCAGCGGCTGCACCGCCAGCTCGCCGACCCGGACAAGTCGGTGCTGATCGCCCTGTCGCCCAACCAGCGCCAGCTGGAGATCGTCACCGGGCGGCACGCGCGCAAGCGCATCCCCGACACGTACGCCAAGCTGGCCGCGCTCTCGATGGTCGGCGCGTTCAGCGGCGGCGACCTGGCCGGCGGCATCATCAACGGGCTCGACCAGCTCGCCAGCCACGCCGGCAAGGGCTGATCCCTCCCTCGTACGACGAAGCCCGACCTGCCACACGGCGGGTCGGGCTTCGTTGTGTCTGGGTGTCTCAGCGCGGCCAGGCCGACGGGTCCGGGCCGACGTGGGTTCGCACCCACGCCGGCCCGGGCCGCGTACTCGCCGGGTCAGCTCTGCTCGGCGTCCTTCGCGCGGGCCTTGAGCGCCCGCAGCACGCCGTCACGACCCTCGGCGACCAGGCGACGCAGCGGGGCCGGGTTGCCGTCCCCGGCCAGCCACGCGTCGGTGGCCGCCACCGTCTCGTCGTCCACCAGGTACGTCGGGTACGCGAGCTGGGCGAACTCCTGCGCCGGCTCGCTGTCCCGGCTGGCCCACACCTGCCCGACCGCCGCGAAGTACCGCTCCCGGTACGGGGTGACCAGCTCCACCTGCGCCGGGTGGGCCAGGCCCTGCAACAGCGCCCGGTTCCGCCAGTTCGGCAGCGAGTCCGGGCCGGTCAGCAGCGCCCACACGGCCGCCTTGTTCTCCGCCGTCGGCACCAGCGCGTGCGCGTACGCGGCCTCCCGCTCGCCGCTGGCCGTACGGTCGCCGGCCAGCTCCGCCTCGATCTCGGGCGCGCCGGCCGCGCCGTTGGCCACCAGCGCGCCGAGCACCGTCCAGCGCAGCTCGGTGTCCACGGTCAGGCCCTCCGGCGCTCCGGTGCCGTCCAGCCAGCCGCGCAGCGTGGCCAGGTCCTCTTCGGAGCGTGCCGTCGAGGTGAACGCCCGGGCCCAGGCGAGCTGGAAGCCGCTGCCCGGTTCGGCGGCGGCGAGCGCGTCCTTCGCCGTGCGGGCCAGTCCCGCCCAGCCGGTGGCCGCCCACGCCGGGTCGGCGTAGAGGGTCAGCGCGGTGGTGGCCTGGCGCAGGGTGGCGGTGACCAGGTTGATGTCGGTCTCGGCGGGCAGCCCGGCCAGGACCAGTGCCACATAGTCGCGGGTCGCCAGCTCGGCGTCGCGCGTCATGTCCCAGGCGGCCGTCCAGCAGAGCGCGCGGGCCAGCGACGAGTCGAAGCCGCCGATGTGCTGCACCACCGCGGCCATCGACCGGTCGTCCAGGCGCAGCTTGGTGTAGCTCAGGTCGTCGTCGTTGAGCAGCAGCACGTCGGCCGCCCGAAGACCCCGCAGCTCGGCCAGCTCGGTCCGCTCACCGGTCACGTCCACCTCGTACCGTTCGCGGCGGACCAACCGACCGTCGGCCAGGTCGTACAGGCCCACGCCGATCCGGTGCGTGCGCAGCGTCGGGTACGCCGTCGGCGCCTCCTGCCGGACGATCACCTGCTCGTACGTGCCGTCGGCGCCGATGGTCACCTCCGGGCGCAGGGTGTTCACCTGCGCGGTCTCCAGCCACTGCGCCGCGAACTTGCGCAGCTCCCGGCCTGAGGCCGCCTCCAGCTCGGTGAGCAGGTCGTCGAAGGTGGCGTTGCCCCACGCGTGCTTGCCGAAGTACGCCCGCAGCCCGGCCACGAACGGCTCCTCGCCCACGTAGGCGACGAGCTGCTTGAGCACGCTCGCGCCCTTGGCGTAGGTGATGCCGTCGAAGTTGACCTCGACGGCCTCCATGTCCGGCATCTCGGTGTAGACCGGGTGGGTGGAGGAGAGCTGGTCCTGTCGGTAACCCCAGTTCTTGCGGATTGACAGGAACGTCGTCCACGCCTCGGTGAACCGGGTGGCGTTGGTGTTGCACCAGTGGCTGGCCCACTCGGCGAACGACTCGTTCAACCACAGGTCGTTCCACCAGCGCATGGTGACCAGGTCACCGAACCACATGTGCGCCAGCTCGTGCAGGATCGTGTTGGCCCGCTGCTCGTACTCGTAGTCGGTGACCTGCGAGCGGTACAGGTAGTGCGACTCGGCGTGCGTGACGCAGCCGAAGTTCTCCATCGCGCCGGCGTTGAAGTCGGGCACCCACAGCTGGTCGTACTTCGGCAGCGGGTAGCGCACGCCGAACTTCTCGTGGAAGAAGTCGAAGCCCTGCTTGGTGATGAGGAACAGGTCGTCGGAGTCCAGGTAGCGCGACATGGACGCCCGGCAGAACACTCCCAGGTCGATGCCGTCGTGGCTGTCGCGCACCTCGTGGTACGGGCCGGCGCACAGCGCGGTGATGTACGTGCTCATCCGGGGCGACTCGGTGAAGTGCAGGGTCTTCAGGTCCTCGCCGGCCGGCTCCTCGCTCTGCACCGGCATGTTGGACACGACCCGCCAGTGCGCGGGAACCGTCGCGTGCCAGGTGTAGACGCTCTTGAGGTCGGGCTGGTCGAAGCAGGCGAACACCCGCTGCGCGTCGGCCGTCTCGAACTGGCTGTACAGGTAGGTCTCGCCGTCGACCGGGTCGACGGTGCGGTGCAGGCCCTGCCCACTGTTGGAGTAGGCGAAGTCCGCGTCGACGACCAGGGTGTTGTCGCCGGCCAGTCCGGTCAGGGTCAGGCCCTTCTCGGCCGACCAGTCGGACAGGTCCACCGGGTCGCCGTTCAGCGTGGCGGACCGCACCGACTCGGCGGCCACCTCGATGAACGTGCTCGCCCCCGGCTCGGCGCAGCGGAACCTGACCTCGGTCGTCGACCGGAAGGTGCGGCCGTCGGCGGCCAGCACGGCGGTCGCCAGGTCCAGCCTGATGTCGTATCCGGTCACCTCGAGCAGGCGGGCCCGCTCGGTCGCCTCGACCTGCGTCAGGTTACGCACTCCCGGCACTGTTCGTCTCCATCCCACGTCTCGCCGTACGCCCGGCGGCGCCCGTCTGCCGACCGCTCGTGACGTCCGGCCCGGTCCGAGTCTTCCACGTACGGCCCGCCATCGGTGGTCGAGGTCACGCTCTCCTTCGGGTGTCGGCGGTCAGGGCCGGAGGGAGGATTCCTGGAGAGACGCCGGATCGCCGGCGCCGCTCCTTCCGCGAAGGGACCGCACCGTGTCCGAACGTGTCGCCGCAGACATGTGGTTCGATCCGGCCTGCCCGTGGGCATGGATCACCTCCCGCTGGCTGCTCGAGGTCGAGCAGGTCCGGGACGTGGACATCCGCTTCCACGTGATGAGCCTGGCCGTGCTGAACGACGGCCGGGACCACCTGTCCGAGGACTACAAGACCTTCCTGAAGACCGCCTGGGGCCCGGTGCGGATCTGCATCGCCGCCGAGCAGCGGTACGGCAACGACGTCCTGCGCAAGCTCTACACCGCCCTCGGCAACCGGATCCACCTGGAGAAGCAGGAGCGGGGCCCGGAGCTGTACGTGGCCGCGCTGACCGAGGCCGGCCTGGACCCGGCGCTGGCCGCCGCCGCCGACAGCACCGAGTACGACGAGGCGCTGCGGGCCAGCCACGAGGCCGGCATGCGCCCGGTCGGGCAGGACGTCGGTACCCCGGTCGTCCACGCGCCCGGCCCGGACGGCAGCCCGGTCGCGTTCTTCGGCCCGGTGATCACGCCGCGCCCGAAGGGCGAGGCCGCCGGACGGCTCTGGGACGGCGTCCTCCTGGTCGCCGGCACCCCGGGCTTCTACGAGCTCAAGCGCACCCGCGAACAGTCCCCGATCTTCGACTGACCACGACCGCCACACGCCCCCGTCCGGAGTCCGTCGGTTGTCCGGGCGGGGGTGCGTCGCGCCGGAGGCCCGGTGTGGCCGCGGGGGCCGGAAACGGTCACAGCGTCACCGCTGGGCGGGGGGCGTCGTTTCCCTCGGTGTCCGCGCAGTGGCCCCGCAGGGCCGCACACCGCAGCTCGTGGAGGCAGTCCCGATGGCCAAGCACCGTGCGTCCGGTGACGATCAGCTGACCCGGCAGGGGGTGATCGAGACTCCCGGCGCGGCGTACTGGTCGGTCGACGGTTCCCGCTGGCCGACGGTCCGCCCCGACCTTCCCGCCGACGTGGCGGACCTGCTCGCGCCGCCCATCGTGGTCGGCGTGGCCCGGGTGCCGGTCACCTCGCGCCTGACACCCGCGCGGGCCGCGTTGGCGACGCCCGTGCCGGTGGACCCGGCGCCCTCGGCGTCGGCGGCGGTCGTGGCGGCGTTGGAACCGGTCGCCGTGGTGGCGGCCGCGCCGGCCGAACCGGCTCCGCCGCCGCCGGCGCCCACCGCGCCGCGCCCCGTGCCCACTCCGCCGCTGAACCCGCGGCCCGTTCCGGCGCCGCCGCCCGAGCGTCCCGTGCCGGGGCCGCCCGCCTCGCCTCGCCGCAACGCGATCACCGGTCCCGTCGGGGGCGGCCGGCGCGGCAACGCCGGACCGGTCGTCGCCGGCCGGCACCGCCGGCACAACGGCGCGTCCGGCCGCGCCGGCTGACCACGCGTCGGCGTGTGGGCGCTTTCATCTGGTGGACGCCGCGCGGGTCCCCGTCGTCCCGTCCGTCGACGCCGGTAGCGTCAGTGGGCATGACGGTCGTGCATCCGATCGCCCGGGCCTGGATCACCACTGGCGGCACCGGCGCGCAGAACTACGACGAGTTCGCCGACGACGCGGAGATCACCGCGATCATCGAGGCGAACCCGCACAGTGCCCTCGGCATCGAGATGCCGCACCGTGCTCCGGACAGCCTGGGGACGTCGTTCCTCGACGCGCTGCCGGCCTCGGTGGCCCGACTCGCCGAGGCCAAGGCCGACGGCAGCTACACCCCCGCCGAACAGGTGATCGTGCTGTACCGGATCAGCGCCCCGGGTGAGGAACCGGCGTACGGGCTGTTCGCGATGGTGGACACCGACCAGATCTCCACCAGCGCCGACGAGCCGGGCCTGGTCATCCGCAACGAGGACGTGTTCATCGCCAAGGTGCGCGAGCGCGTGGCGCTGGCCGAGGCGCTGGGCCACCTGCTGTCACCCGTACTCCTGCTGCAGACCGGCAGTGGCGACGAGCTGCACGCCGCGCTCGCGGCGGCGACCGACGCGGCCGGGGCGCCGGCCGCGACCGACACCGACCAGGCGGGCCGCACCCACGCCATCTGGCTGCTCGGCCCGGGCGCCGAGCAGGACGCGCTGACCGCCCTGGCGGGCGGCGGCGAGCTGGTCGTCGCCGACGGCAACCACCGGAGCCTGGCCGCCCAGACCGGCGGGCTGTCGCGCTTCCTGGCCGTGGTGACCACCCCGGGGTCGGTGGCCATCCAGCCGTACAACCGGCTGGTCAGCGAGCTGACCACCACGCCGGGCGAGCTGCTCGACCGGTTGCGCGCGGCGGGCGCCGAGATCGAGCCGATCGACGGCCCGGTCGAGGTCCCGGCGGCCGGCGGCACCGTCCACCTGCGGCTGGCCGACCAGGGGTACGCGGTGCGCCTGCCCGCCACCGCCGACGCCCGCCTGGAGAACCTGGACCACGCCCTGGTCGAGCGGCTGCTGCTGCGCGACGCCCTGGGTCTGGACCCGGGCGACAAGCGGATCACCTACGTGGGCGGGGACTACCCGGCGAGCTGGCTCACCGGTGAGGTCGACGCCGGGCGTGCCGAGCTGGCCGTCCTCATCGCGCCGGTGACCGTGGCGGACTTCGTCGCGGTGAACCTGGCCCGGGAGAAGATGCCTCGCAAGAGCACCTGGTTCACCCCGAAGGCGCGCGGTGGCCTGGTGGTCGCCGAGCTGCCCCGCTGACCCCGTACCGCCCGACCGTGTGACGTACCAGCCTCTCCGGCGCCGCCCCTGCGGCGCTGGAGAGCGCGGCCTGACAGACTGCCCGGTATGCGCGTCTACCTGGGATCCGACCACGCCGGTTTCGAGTTGAAGGTGCACCTGGCCAACCACCTGGCCAAGCAGGGGTACGACGTGGTCGACGTCGGCCCGCACAGCTACGACCCGGACGACGACTACCCGACGTTCTGCCTGCACACCGGTGACCGGGTGGTCGCCGACGAGACCTCCCTGGGGGTCGTCATCGGCGGGTCCGGCAACGGCGAGCAGATCGCCGCGAACAAGGTGGCCGGGGTTCGTGCCGCCCTGGCCTGGAGTGTCGAGACAGCTCAGCTCGCCCGGCAGCACAACGACGCGAACGTCGTCGCGGTGGGTGCCCGCCAGCACACGCTGGATGAGGCCACGGGCATCGTCGAGGCGTTCCTGAGCACGCCGTTCTCCGGCAACGAGCGGCACGCCCGCCGGATCATCCAGGTCGCCGAGTACGAGCAGACCCGGAAGCTGCCCGACCTGCCCTGACCCTGCCGACCCGCGTCGCCCGCCGTCAGCGCGGCGGGCGGGGCAGGTCCTCGCGGGGCACCCAGTTGCGGCGCACGACCACCACCCGGGCCTCGGCCTCGGCGAGGTCGTCGTCGGTCGGCCGGGCGGCGTCGCGGGCCCGCAGCGCCGCGCTCAGCCCCACCTGGGACGAGCCGGAGCCGACCAGACCGCGTAGCCCCCGCTCGCCGTCGCGGTCGTCGCCGCCACCTCGACGTCGCGGTGGCGGATCGCCACCGTCGTGGACGCCGGCCGTGCTGGCCGTCGAGCCGTCGGCGCTCCGGGTGGCCGCGTCGGAGTCGGAATGGTGGCGTAGCCGTCGCCGGCGTCGGTCCGGGTCACCCATCAGCCGACCGTACCTCCCCACGTCATCAAGATCCGTACAACGTCGGGGATGTTGTGGCTTTGCGAGCTCTGGTCGGCACGCGTGCCGGGTTCGCGGCGGACGGCGGTCTGCGACCGATTTGCCGGCTGGCTACCCTCGGGTTCGGGCGGTGCTGAGGCCGTCCGTCAGGGGGAGGACGAGATGGCAGACCAGACGCAGCCGTGGGCGGAGCGAACCGTCGAGGTCCCACCGCAGGCAGGCGTCGATGTGCCGGCGCAGCGGGACGGCTTTCGCCGTGGTGTGGCGCCGGTGGGTCAACCGCGTACCCCGCGCACCGAACCGTTCCCCGTGGTCGAGGAGCCGACCGGCACGGGCTGGCCGGGCGAACCCGTCCCGCGCCGGCCGTTGAGCTGGCGGCTGGCGCAGTTGCGTCGCGGCGGCGAGTGGAGCGCGGCGGGTGGCCTGTTCGCCTTCGTGTGCTGGGGGATCTGGGCGCTCTCCGGCGGTGGCGACCTGTCCGGCCCGCTGCTCGTGCTCGTGTTGAGCCTGCTGGTGGCGGTCGGCCTGTTCGCCCTGGCCCGAGCCGTCGGACGGTTGGTCCTGGAGCGGCAACTCGGACGGGTCCGACGCGGCGCGCGGGGCGCTCACCTGGCCACCGGGGTCTTCCTCGTCGGCCTGGGCGTGGCCTGGCTCCAGCAGACCGAGTGGGTCGTGTCGGCCTGGAACTGGATCACCTCGAACGTGTGACGAGGCGTGCACGGACGGGCCGGCAATGCGCCGCCCGCCCGTGCACCCGGTCGTCTCCCCACCAGGCAGTGCCGCTGCTTACCCGGCCGGCCACGGTTCATCCGTGGCCGGCCGGAGCGTCCGTCGTTCGGGTCAGCCGGCGGCGGCCTCGGCGGCGGCGTGGTCGCGGGCCACCCGGACCAGTTCGACCAGGCCGCCCGCGTACTCCTGGGACTCGCCGTGCGCCTCGTCGAAAGGCGGCTGGAAACCGACGCCCTCCCACTCGCCGGTGGCGGCGTTCCAGCGGTCGTTGCCGACCTCGAAGTCCCAGGCGAAGATGCCCAGCTCGTAGTAGAGCTGGTCGGCCGAGTTGCCGGCGGCGGAGTAGAGCACGTCGGCGACCGGGCCGGTCTGCGACGGCCAGGTGACCGTGCCGCGCTCCTGCGCGATCGCGCCGACGATCCGCCGGGCGCTGCCGAGGAACAGCGTCGACTCGTCGATCGACGGCCGGGGGAGGGTGATCCGCCCGTCGGCCCGGTACGCGCCCGGCGGCCACATGAAGTACCCGCCGTAGGAGTGCACGTTCATCGCGAACCTGATGTTGGGATGGGCCTTGGCCAGCGCGACGACGTTGCCGCTCTCCGCCTCGGACAGCTCCGCCGTACCGGCGTAGTTGCCGGAGAGACAGTTGGCGCTCGCGCCCACGTAGCCGTCGAAGTACGAGCCGACGGTGTAGTTCCGGTTCACGTCGACGCCCCACGAGGTGCGGTACTTCGGGTCCCGTGCCGGTCCCTCGCAGTGGTTGACCAGGTTCTTGCGCTGGAAGTTGTAGTCGTTGAACGAGTAGTTCGCGCCGTCCGGGTTGACCGTCGGGATGACGAACACGTCGACCTGTTCCAGCAGCTCGCGGGTGGCCGGGTCGGTACGGGCGTTCGCCAGCATGCGCTCGGCGAACTCCAGCGTCACCAGCGGCGTGGCCCACTCCCGGGCGTGTTCCTGGGAGTACGCCAGCACGCCGACCCGGGAGCCGTCCCGGTGTACGCCGAGACGCAGGGCCTGCACCGTCCAGGGCTTCGCCGGCACCTCGGTGCCCTGGAGCCCGTCGTCGAGGCGGACCGGCCCGGCGACGGGCATCGGCAGCCCGGTCGAGCCGTCCTCGACGGTGGCCCGGAACCGGTTCGCCTGGCGGGCATTCACGGCCGCCGCGACGTCGTCGGTGGTGCTCACCGTCTTGCCCGCGGCGTCGGTGGCGAGGGTGACCGTGAGGACGCGGTCGCGGTAGCCGACGGTCAGCGGTCGGTCGGGTCGGCCCGGGTCGACGGTGCGCACCTGCACGCCGTTCATGCCCTGGTCGCCGAAGCGGACCGACTCCACGACCACGGCGGCGGCCGCCGGGTCGCCCAGGTACGCGACGGCGTTGCGGCGGTACCCCTGGGTCTTGTTCGGCAGGTCGATGACGTCGACCAGGTCCCGGTACTGGCGGGCCAGCCGCTTGATCCGAGCCTGGATGTCCACCGGCGTCAGGTACGCGTCGATGAAGTCCTTCTGGTAGCCGGCCGGCAGCGGCGGCGGGGCGGCGTTCGG
The DNA here is from genome assembly GCF_044454415.1 of Micromonospora sp. NPDC051543. NCBI lineage: Bacteria > Bacillati > Actinomycetota > Actinomycetes > Micromonosporales > Micromonosporaceae > Micromonospora > Micromonospora sp. NPDC051543. The sequence continues at coordinate 11,762 of NZ_JBITDT010000028.1, read as the reverse complement.
CCACAGCGTCGGGGTGACGGCCCGACTGACGCCGCCGAGGCTGGACGTGGCGGTCAACTGGACCGGTCGGCTCGGCACCGGCTGCGGGACGTTGTAGTGGTACTGGTACTCACCCGAGTCCTCGAACCGGTAGAGCGGGAATGATCCGGTGGCGCCGTCCGCGGTCCGCCAGCTGACGGTGATCTCCACGTCCGGGTCGTCGGTGGCGGTGGTGGCCACCTGCGCCTGGAGGAACGTCTGCCCGCCGGTGGTCCACCAGTACGCCTGCTGGACCGCGAGGGTGTCGACGGCGGCGGCCGTGCTGCTGGTCCGCTGGCCGGCGGCCGGTGCGCCGAGCCCGGCGACGGTACGCGCCCGCGCCGCGCGGACACTGTCGGCGAAGTGCCGGCTGCCGTCGCCGGCCCGCTGCACGACCTGCGTGGCGGTAGCGCCCTGGGCGGTCAGGTCGGCGAGCTGCGCGCCGGTCAACACCAGGTCGGCGAGGATCCGGCCATCCCGTGCTCGGGGCCGGTTGGCGAGGTCGACGCCGCTGGCGACCAATCTGTCGAGCTGGGCCTGATCGCGCAACTGCACCCGGACCAGAGCGGTCTCGGCGGCGGCCAGGGTGATCGGGGCGGTGTCGGCGACGGGTGCCGCCGTCGCGGTGCCGGGATGGGACAGCGCCGCGCTGATCAGGATCGCTGTGGTGGCGGCAGCCGTCCACCGTCGTCGGACGATCATGTGCCCTCCTGTGACGGACGTCGATGCGTGTGGTCCTTACACCAGTGCACTGATCGACACATGTCAAGGTCTCTGATCGGTAAGGACGACGTAAGGTCATCCGGCCACGTCGACGGACATCATTCCCCCATCCGTTGCCAACGAGGGGACCGTCGATGAGTCGACTACGGAGAAGTCTGGCCTTCCTGATCGTGCTGACCACCGGTCTGACGACCGCACCGGGCGTCGCGTCGGCAGCCGCGGCGCTGCCCACGTACACGTTCGTGGATCTGGGGACGCTCGGTGTGCCGAGCACGGGGGAGCCGCCCACCAGCGACGGCTACGCCCTCAACGACGCCCGTACCGTGGTCGGCGTCTCCACGATCGACGGTGTCTACAACTTCCACGCGTTCGCCTGGGCCGGCGGGGTGATGAGCGACCTGGGCGCCCTGTACACCGGGCCGTACGGCGCGAGCTCCGCGGCGGGCATCAACGACCGGGGCGTCGTCGTCGGGGCCACCCACGTCAACGCCACGGAGCCTCCGCACGCCTTCCGCTATGCCGGCGGGGTCATGACCGACCTCGGCACCGGCTACGGCGCGGGCAGCGGAAGCTCGGCGTACGACGTCAACGACGACGGCGTGGTGGTGGGCAGCCGGTTCGAGACGCAGGGGGCGCCGACCCGGGCGGTCGTCTGGCGCAACGGCAAAGTCGTCGACCTGGGCACGCTCGGCGGCCAGGCGGGCCCCTGGGGCACGGACAGCATCGCCTACGGCGTGAACTCGTCCGGCCATGTCGTCGGCGGCGCCGCCGTGCCGAGCGGCGGCCTGCACGCCTTCGTCTACTCCGGTGGGGCGTTGACCGACCTCGGCACCCTGGGCGGTGTCACGGAGTCCACGTACGCCCGGGACATCAACGACCGGGGTCACGTCGTCGGTATCTCGCAGAACACCACCGGCCAGCTGCGCGCGACGCTCTGGCGCAACGGCACCATCCGCGACCTCGGGTCCCTCGGCGGCAACTACTCCGAGGCGCGGGCTGTGAACGAGACCGGCCAGGTGGTGGGCATCGCCCGGACCAGCAGCCCCGACTTCTACAACGAGCGGGCGTTCCTCTGGCAGGGCGGCCGGATGGTCGACCTGAACACCCGGGTGCGGAACCTTCCCCCGACGGTGACGCTGCGCTCCGCCGAGGACGTCAACGACGACGGCGTCATCGTGGGCCTCGCCTGCCCCGTCGACTGCGCCGAGGGCGGTGATCGCGCGCGCCGGGCCTACCTCCTGGTGCCGACGAGCTGACCCGCGACACCTTGGACCGGCGTCTGTCCTGCCCGAGCGGGACGGGCGCCGGTCACCGCGCCGCTGTGCCGGTGTCGTACGACTCGCGGGCGTCGAGCAGCTCGTCCCAGTGCTGCGCCACCCACGCGCAGGCGACCGCGATCGGTTCGAGCATGCTGCGGCCCACCGGCGTCAGCTCGTACTCGACGTGCGCGGCCGCTCCGGCGTGGACGGTGCGGGTGACCAGCCCGTCCCGTTCGAGGGAACGCAGCGACTGGGTGAGGACCTTGGGTGTGACGCGGCGCAGCGGCACGCGCAGCTCGGAGAAGCGGCGAGGCCCGTCTTCCAGGCAGCGGATGATGAGCGCCGCCCACTTGTCACCGAACCGGATCGGATTGAGCGAGGAGGGGCACAGCTCGTCGAACATGTCGGCGGGCAGGGGTTGCCTCATGGCCTGACGATAGCTGGTATCCCGGCGGTAACCAGGCCCGGCGATAGCGTCGGCGAATCGGCCGGGCGTACGGCTTCCGGCCCTGGTGAGAGGCGTCCGCCATGAACATCGTGATCTTCGGCGCGGGTGGCCGGGCCGGACGACGGGCCGCCACCGAGGCGCGTCGACGCGGCCATCGGGTCACCTCCGTGGTGCGTGACCCGGCGGCCCACGGCGACCTGGGCGACGCGCACGTGGTGGCGGGCGACGTCACGGACGCCGCGAGCGTCGCGCGCGCCGCCGCCGGGCAGGACGCCGCGATCAGCGCCGCCGTGGACCTGTCCCGGCCACCACACGACTTCTTCACGACGTCGTCCCGCGCCCTGTCCGCCGGTCTGGCCGAAGCGGGCGTACGCCGCCTGGTGCTGGTGGGCCTCGCGTCGATCATGCCCGGGGCGTCCGGCGTCGCCCTGATGGACGAGCCCGGCTACCCCGACGAGTACCGATCCTTCTACCTGGGCCACGCGGCGGGCCTCGACGAGCTGCGGACCTGCGATCTCGACTGGGCGTACGTGGCCCCGGCCGGCGACTTCGACCACGACGGCACACGTACCGGGCGCTACCGGGTCGCCGGGCACGGTGACCCGGCCAGCCGGATCAGCTACCCGGACTTCGCGATAGCGCTGCTCGACGAGGTCGAGACGCCCCGCCACCACCGGTCCGCCCTGAGTGTTCGGGAGGTGTGATGCCCGAGGTCCACGACAGCCCGAACACCTGGGTCGCCGAGCACATCCGCCGTTTCGAGGAGACCGGCGGCCGACCACGGCCAGGTGTGCACGACCTGCTCCTGACGACACGTGGCCGAAGAACCGGCGAGCTGCGCCGCACCGCGCTCGTGTACGAACGCGATGGCGACCGTTACGTGCTGGCCGCCTCGAACCGCGGCGCGGAGCACCACCCCGCGTGGTACCTCAACCTGCTCGCCGACCCGTACGTCACCGTGCAGGTCGGTACGGAGACCTTCACCGCTCGGGCGCGCACCGCCACCACGCGGGAGCGTCCACGCCTGTGGCGTCTGATGGTGTCGGCCCGGTCGGAGTACGCCGCGTATCAGCAGCGGATCACCCGGGAGATTCCCGTGGTCGTCCTGGAGCGCGTCGAAGGCTGAACGGAAGAAGGCCCAGGCTCAGCGGATGTGCCGCTGGCCTGGGCTTCGTGGGTGGAGCGGGCGACGGGAATCGAACCCGCACCGTCAGTTTGGAAGACTGAAGCTCTGCCATTGAGCTACGCCCGCGCTCGGCCCCGCCGGAACGGGGCGCGCGGACAGCGTACCCAATGGCGGTTGTGGGCGCGCGACCGCGGCACCGCACCCGCGGCGTCGTGTCGTCGCGACGCCGCGGGGCGCCCTTCAAGATCCGCACAACTTCACCGAAGTTGCGGCATCCGCGCGCCGGGAAGCCGCGCTTTCGCCGAAGGCGCGCGGATCTTGAAGAGCGAAGGCGCGCGGATCTTGAGAGGCGGGTGAGATGGGGGCTTATAGGAGATCTGTCCGGGTGACGGACGCCCCGGCACTGCCTGAGGCGCGGCGACGGCATAGACTGCACGTCGCCACGGGGTGTGGCGCAGCTTGGTAGCGCACTCGCTTTGGGAGCGAGGGGCCGTGGGTTCAAATCCCGCCACCCCGACTGTCGTCCGCGTCCGGTCTCCCCGGGCGCTGCGAGCCGGCCCCGCCGGCTCGCCTACACTCGATGGGCCAATCGAAGGCCCAGAATCAAACCCAGATCCGTCAAGGAGTACGCCTGTGAAGAGCACCGTCGAGACTCTGAGCCCGACGCGCGTGCGGCTCGCCATCGAGGTGCCGTTCGTCGAGCTCGAGCCGAGCCTCAAGAAGGCGTACCGGGAGATCGGTTCGCAGGTCCAGGTCCCGGGCTTCCGCCGGGGCAAGGTGCCGACCGCGGTGATCGACCAGCGGGTGGGCCGGGGCACCGTCCTCAACGAGGCGGTCCAGGAGGCCATCCCGGAGAACATCATGGCCGCGGTACGCGAGCACGACCTGAAGACGCTGGGGCGTCCCGAGGTCGAGATCACCGAGTTCAACGACGGTGACTCGCTGAACTTCACCGCCGAGGTCGACGTCCGTCCGGAGATCACCATCCCGGACGCGTCCACCATCGAGGTGACCGTCGACGAGCTGCAGATCGACGACAGCGAGATCGACGAGCAGGTCAAGAACCTGCGCGAGCGGTTCGCCACCCTCAAGACGGTCGAGCGGGCCGCCGCCGAGGGCGACTACGTGCAGATCGACCTGAACGCGACCGTCGACGGCGAGGACGTGCCGGGCGGTCAGGCCAGCAACATCTCCCACGAGGTGGGCAGCAAGCAGCTCCTGCCGGGCCTGGACGAGGCCGTGGTCGGCCTCGCCGCCGGCGACAGCACCACCTTCACCACCCAGCTCGTGGGCGGCGACTTCGCCGGCCGCGACGCCGACGTGGCGGTGACCGTGCGCACGGTCAAGGAGAAGGAGCTGCCGGAGCTGAACGACGAGTTCGCGCAGATGGCCAGCGAGTTCGACACGATCGAGGAGCTGCGCGGCGACCTGCGGTCCCGGGTCACCCAGGGCAAGCAGGTCGAGCAGATCTACGCCGCCCGCGACAAGGCGCTGGCGCAGCTGGTCGAGACCGCCGAGGTGCCGGCGCCGGAGGGCGTCGTGCGCGAGGAGGTCGCCAGCCGCAAGCAGGCGATGGTCGACCAGCTCGAGCGGATCGGCGCCTCCCTGGAGGAATACCTGGCGGCCGAGGAGAAGACCGAGGAGCAGATCGACGCCGAGCTGACCGAGGCGGCCACCGAGGGCGTCAAGGTCCAGCTCCTGCTCGACACGCTGGCCGACGCGGAGGACGTGCAGGTCTCCGACGACGAGTTCGGGCACGAGATCGTGCACCGGGCGCAGCGCGCCGGGATGGCCCCGCAGCAGTACTACGACCAGTTGGTGCGCTCCGGCGCCGCCGCCGCGGTCTTCGGTGACGTCCGGCGCGGCAAGGCGCTCGCGGCCGTCATGGAGCGCATCACGATCAAGGACTCGGCCGGCAACCCGGTCACCCTGGACGCGCTGCGCGCCGCCAACGAGGCCGAGCACAACCACGAGCACTGATCGTCGGGTGCGGCCGCCGTCCGCCGCTGCGCGGTGCACGGCGGCCAAACCCTTTCCGGGGTACGCCCGGAGTTGAGCGCTGCCGGGGTACGCCCGGAAGGCCCGCGCCGCGGGTGCCCGACACAGCTGCGCTGAGAGCGAACAGTGCCCCGACCGGGACTCTGCGGCCCCGCACAGCGGTTAGTGTCGGGAAAGACGGTACGGAGAGCGAAGGGCTGCCATGACCGACATGCACATCCCCAAGAAGTCGCTCCGGGCGATTGACGCGCGCGGTGGCGACTCCATTGGCAACCTCGACGACTCGGTCTACAACCGGTTGCTCAAGGAACGCATCATCTTCCTGGGCAGTGAGGTGACCGACCAGGTCGCCAACCGCATCTGCGCGCAGCTGCTGCTGCTCGCCGCGGAGGACCCGGACCGCGACATCAACCTGTGGATCAACTCGCCGGGTGGCTCGGTCTACTCGGGCATGGCGATCTACGACACCATGCAGTTCATCGACAACGACGTGTCGACCGTGGCGATGGGCATGGCGGCCTCGATGGGTCAGCTGCTGCTCTGCGCGGGCACCAAGGGCAAGCGTTACGCCCTGCCGCACGCCCGGATCATGATGCACCAGCCGTCCGGTGGTCTGGGCGGCACGGCGTCCGACATCGCCATCCAGGCGGAGCAGATGCTCTACACGAAGCGGATGTTCCAGGAGCGGGTCGCGCACCACACCGGCCAAGACCAGTCGCAGATCGAGGCGGACTCGGACCGGGACCGTTGGTTCACCGCCCAGGAGGCCATGGACTACGGCTTCATCGACAAGGTGATCATCGGGGCCGCTCAGGTTCCGGATGGCGCCGGGACCCTGAGCTGAGGAGCTGACGATGACCGACCTGAGCCTGCCGCCCCAGTTCGCGGCCGTGCACAACCGCTACGTGCTGCCGTCGTTCGTCGAGCGCACGTCGTACGGGGTCAAGGAGTCGAACCCGTACAACAAGCTCTTCGAGGACCGGATCATCTTCCTCGGTGTCCAGGTGGACGACGCGTCGGCCAACGACGTGATGGCCCAGCTGCTGACGCTGGAGGGCACCGACCCGGACCGCGACATCATCATGTACATCAACTCGCCGGGTGGCTCCTTCACCGCGATGACGGCGATCTACGACACCATGCAGTACGTCCGCCCCGACATCCAGACGGTCTGCCTCGGGCAGGCGGCCAGCGCCGCGGCCGTGCTGCTGTCGGCGGGCACCGCGGGTAAGCGGATGGCGCTTCCGAACTCGCGGATCATCATCCACCAGCCGGCCACCGAGGGCGGCTACGGGCAGGGCTCGGACATCGAGATCCAGGCCCGGGAGATCCTGCGGATGCGGACGCAGTTGGAGGACATGTTGTCCCGCCACTGCAACCGCCCGATCGAGCAGGTCCGCAAGGACATCGACCGTGACAAGATCATGACGGCCGAGGAGTCCAAGGAGTACGGGCTGGTGGACACGATTCTGACCAGCCGCAAGAAGGGTCTGCTGGCGACCCACTCCGCCAGCTGAGCTGTACCGGGTCAGAGGTTGGCCGGGGCGTGAGTTCCCGGCCGGCCTCTGACACACCCGTTTTGGGGGTCGGAGAATGCCCCGCCAACGGGTAACGTCGGGTCCGTACCGCTTCGCCGGTCGGGCCAGCGAAGCGAACCAAGCCGGGCGGCGCGCAGCGTCCGCAGGTCAGGGCCGGGTCTCCGGCCGATGAGTGCAGGGAGAACGTAGGTGGCACGGATCGGTGACGGCGGCGACCTACTGAAATGCTCCTTCTGCGGTAAGTCGCAGAAGCAGGTCAAGAAGCTCATCGCGGGCCCAGGGGTCTACATCTGCGACGAGTGCATCGATCTCTGTAACGAGATCATCGAAGAGGAGCTGGCCGAGTCCGGCGAGGTGAAGTGGGAAGAGCTTCCCAAGCCGATGGAGATCTGCCAGTTCCTCGACAACTACGTCGTGGGGCAGGACCAGGCCAAGAAGGCGCTCGCCGTCGCGGTCTACAACCACTACAAGCGCATCCAGGCAGAGGCGGCCAACGCGCCGGGCTCCGGCAGTGACGCCGTCGAGCTGGCCAAGTCCAACATCCTGCTGCTCGGCCCGACGGGGTGCGGCAAGACCCACCTCGCGCAGACCCTCGCCCGGATGTTGAACGTCCCGTTCGCCATCGCCGACGCCACGGCGTTGACCGAGGCGGGCTACGTGGGCGAGGACGTGGAGAACATCCTCCTCAAGCTGATCCAGGCCGCCGACTACGACATCAAGCGGGCCGAGACCGGCATCATCTACATCGACGAGGTCGACAAGATCGCCCGTAAGTCGGAGAACCCGTCGATCACCCGCGACGTCTCCGGCGAGGGTGTGCAGCAGGCCCTGCTCAAGATGCTGGAGGGCACGGTCGCCAACGTCCCGCCGCAGGGCGGTCGCAAGCACCCGCACCAGGAGTTCATCCAGATCGACACCACGAACGTGCTGTTCATCTGCGGTGGCGCGTTCGCCGGCCTCGACCAGATCATCGAGTCCCGCACCGGTCAGGGTGGCACCGGCTTCGGCGCCCGGCTCCGGTCGGTGTCCGAGCGGTCGACCGACGACATCTTCAGCCAGGTCATGCCGGAAGACATGCTCAAGTTCGGGCTGATCCCCGAGTTCGTCGGCCGGCTTCCCGTGATCACCAACGTGCGCAGCCTGGACCGCAGCGCCCTGGTGCGCATCCTCACCGAGCCGCGCAACGCCCTCGTCCGGCAGTACCAGCGCCTGTTCGAGTTGGACGGCGTCGAGCTGGAGTTCGACGAGCCGGCGCTGGAGGCCATCGCCGACCAGGCCATGCTGCGGGGCACCGGCGCCCGTGGCCTGCGGGCCATCATCGAGGAGGTCCTGCTCTCCGCGATGTACGAGGTCCCGAGCAACCCCGACGCCGCCCGGGTGTTGATCACCCGCGAGGTCGTCCTGGAGAACGTCAACCCGACGATCGTTCCGCGCGAGTTCACCGGGCGTCGGGCCCGGCGGGACCGCGAGGAGAAGTCGGCCTGATCCTCCCCACGACACGCCGGCCGTCCGTCACTGACGCGGCCGGCGTGACCGTGTCCGGCGGTCCCACTCACCCGACGGGGTGACCGTCACCATCATCAGCCGAGCCGGCTCGTCGGCGTCGTTGCGGTAGCCGTGCTCCCGGTCGGCGTGGAACTCGATCGTGTCCCCGGCCCGTACGGCGTGATCCTGCCCGTCCACGTGGACGACCACCGCCCCGGCGAGGACGTGCAGGACCTCCCGGGTACCCCGGGGGTGGTCGGCGGAGCGGTGTCGCTCTCCGGGTTCCAGCCGCCAGTCCCACAGCTCGACGAGGTCGGGTTCGCCGAGCCCGCTGAGGAGGTGGGCGGTGCCGCCGTGCTCGCCCTGCCAGAGCACGGGCGCCTCGGCCGTGGAGCTGATCCGTACGGTCTGCTCCTCGTCGGGCTCGAGCAGCCGGGCGATGTTGACGCCGAACGCGTCGGCGACCCGGCACAGCGTGCCGACGCTGGGGTTGGTGCGTGCGCTCTCGATCTGTACGAGCATCGCCTTGCTCACGCCGGACCGGCCGGCCAACTCCTCGAAGGACCAGCCCCGGGCGGCGCGCAGCTCCCGTACCTGCCGGGCCACCGCGGCCGTCACCGCACTGACCCGGCCACCTGCGTCGGTCATCAAACTATCCTTCACGGTTACTATTGTGGTACGACAGTGGCATGTTCCCCATTCTCCTGGCAGCGGTGTCCGCGGTCGCGTTCGGCACCGCCGACTTCTCCGGCGGCAAGGCGTCCCGCCGCGCCGACCCCATCGCGGTGACCGTGGTCTCCCAGCTCCTGAGCGTCCCGCTGCTGGTCGCTCTGGTGCTCCTGGTGCCGGGGTCACCGACGGTCGCCGACATCGCCTGGGGACTGCTCGCGGGGATGGCGGGAGCGGGCGGCATTGTGCTGCTCTACCGGGCGCTCGCCGGCGGGATGATGGCCGTGGTGGCGCCGGTCACCGCGATCACCGCGGCGGTGGTGCCGATCGTCGCCGGCCTGTTCACCACCACCTTCCCCGGCGCCCCGGCGCTCACCGGCGCCGGCCTCGCGGTGGTCGCGATCGCCCTGGTCAGTCTCGGCGAGGGGGGTGGTCGTCCGACGGTCCCGGCCCGGCTGGTGGGGCTCGCCCTCGCGGCCGGGGCGCTCTTCGGCGTCTTCTTCACCCTGCTCGGTCAGGCCAGCGAGAGCGCGGGCATGTGGCCGGTGGCAGCGGTACGGACCAGCTCGATCGCGATCGGCCTGCTCCTCGCCGCCGGCACCGGTGTGCGACTGCGGCTCGGACGGCGGGTGCTCGGTTGGGCGGCCCTCGCCGGTCTGCTCGACAGCGCCGCCAACGCGCTCTTCCTGGCCGCTGCCGCGCGAGGGCACCTCAGCATCGTGGCGGCGATCGCCGCGCTCTACCCCGCGAGCACGGTCCTGCTCGCGCTCGCCGTCGACCGCGAACGGCTGCGGCCGGTCCAGATCGCCGGCCTCGGGTTCGCGGCCGGGGCTCTGGTGCTGGCCAGCATCTGAGGCTGTCCACACCGGCCGGTCCGGTCGTACTCTTCTCTCATGCGCGTCGCCGTCTGCCAGCTCAATGCCCGGGACGACCGCAAGGCCAATTTGGCCGCCGCGGAGCTGCTGCTGGAACGCGCCGCCAGCGGCGGCGCGGACCTGGCCATCCTTCCCGAGTACGTCGACTATCTCGGCCCGGAGGCCGGTCTGCCAGAGCCGGAGCCGGTCGACGGCGAGGTCGGCAGCTTCTTCGCCGGGGTTGCACAGCGGCTGGGCATGTGGGTGCTGGCCGGGTCGTTCCACGAGGCCGGCCCGGACCCCGCGCACACCTGGAACACCTCGCTGGTCTTCGACCGCGCCGGCAGCCTGGCCGCGAGCTACCGCAAAATCCATCTGTACGACGTGGAGATCCCCGGTCGCGTCTCCTACCGGGAGTCGGAGACCGTCGCGCCCGGCACCCAACCCGTCGTGGTGGACGTGGAGGGCCTGCGGGTCGGGCTGTCGATCTGCTACGACCTGCGCTTCCCGGAGTTGTACCGGCGGCTCGCCACCGAGGGTGGCGCTCAGCTCCTGGTGGTGCCGGCGGCGTTCATGATGCACACCGGTCGGGACCACTGGGAGGTCCTGCTCCGGGCCCGGGCGATCGAGAACCAGTGCTTCGTGGCGGCGGCCGGTCAGACCGGTGACCACGAGCCGGGCCGCACCTGCTTCGGGCGCAGCATGGTGGTCGACCCGTGGGGGACGGTCCTGACCCAGCTGCCCGACGGGCCGGGGGTGGCCGTCGCCGATCTGGACCTTGACCGGCTCTCCGTGATCCGGGCCGAGCTGCCGAGCCTCGCCAACCGCAGGCTTTGAGACTCAGCCCTCGAGTAGGACGCCGATCGTCGCAAGCCCGGCGATCACCGCGGCGGTGACCAGCAGGGCCGTGGTCATCCGGGACCTGCCGCGGCGGGCCAGGCGTCCGACCGAGAAGAACAGGACCACCAGCACGACCGCGCCGATCACCAGTTGCCAGAACGGCAGGAGGATGCCGAGCAGTGCTTCCTCGGCGAACACCGCGGTTTCCAGCCCGGACTCATCCATGACTGACACTCTGGCACGCCGACGCGTGCCGCGTCGCCGACCACGGTGGAGAGCGCGCCGGTCGACGTCACCCGAACCAGTGATGAACCCTGATTTGCCTTCTCCCGGCCGTCCGCGTAACTTTCTCTCTGCACGAGGGAGGTCGGACAAACCGGCCGAGAGCGGGCGCCAGGCTCGTGGCGGAGACGCCGAGCGAGACTGAGATCGGGCGGTGCGAAACACCTCGGAGACGGGGTTGCGGACGCGAAGCCGGCCGGGTAGAGTTCTGAAGCCGGCAGGAGCCGGGCGGAGAGCCGCGCAGCGGCGATCGGCCGGTCTGCGGTTTCCCACGAGAGTAACGACCGCCGGATACGGCGTGCGTCATTGTGGGTCCGGACGAACCAGATTGATCACCTCGAATACGAGGTTGACAATGAAAGTTCGACCAAGTAGGTTTGAGCGGTTGCCCCGAAACGGGGTTCCACGGAATGTGGGGCTTCTGATCGGTGTGTGGTTGTTCTTTGAGAACTCAACAGGGTGCTTGTAAAGCCAGTGCCAATTATGATTTATACCCCGGACTGGCAGCCTGCTTTTGGTGGG
>NZ_JBITDT010000027.1:0-35496 GCF_044454415.1 Micromonospora sp. NPDC051543 | reverse complement strand
GTGCCCACGCGTGGGGGGGTTTAACCCCCCCGCCCGGGGGGGGGGCGGCCCCCCCCCCCTCTGCCACCCCCGGGGGGGGGGGCCGGGGGGGGGGGGGGGGGGGGGGGCCCCCCCCGCCCCCGCAGATCCGTACGGGTCAGACCTTCGCCTTGCCGAGAATCCGGTTCACTGTTGTGCCGCATACCGGACACTTGCCCTTGGCCATGTTCATGCCGGTCTTCGAGACCTCCACGTGCCCCTCGAAGTCCCGCTTCTCCTTGCACTTCACGCAGTAACCGTTGTAGGTCTGGGCCTGGTCGGCCACGGTGCCCTCCTCGTCTCGTCCGCCGGTCAATACGGTTCCGGCGGAATGCCCGGCGGCGGACCTCACGGGGCGCCGGCGCTGGGGCTTACTCCACGGCCACCTTCGTGACCGCTGGTTCGCGGACCCTACCCAGGTCTGGGCAGTTCCATGTCAGCTGTGCATCGTCACTGTGAGCAAGTCGACGTCGAGAGTGTGCATGGCGAATTAGGTCGGATAAGTCAGTTTGGCGGGGACACGCCGACCAAACCCTCACAGCCACCCCTGCGGGTGCCCCCGCGGCAGGGTCGAGCGCGGTGATCACCTACGGTGGAGGGGCGGACCGCGCGGTGCCGCCGTCGGCGTACACGGTGGGTGACGAGACGGCGTGATGGCACTTCGGCGGTGGTCCAGTCAATAAATTTTCGGGACGCCGGGCGACCAATCACCATTTTTTGGGCGCGTGTCGCGCGGTTGACTCTTGCGGACCCCTGGTCAGTACGCATTAGCTTTCCCTCGTGACACGTAGCCGAGGCTGCGCGGCCCAGTGATGGCGGGGACGCGTAAGCCGGTCGTCGAGGTACGGCGCAGCCAGCGTCGGCGACGCACGGTGTCTGCGTACCGTGACGGTGAGCGGGTGGTCGTCCTCATCCCGGACCAGTTCTCCCGGGCCGAGGAGAGCGAGTGGGTCGACCGCATGTTGGCGCGGCTCGCCGCCCGCGAGGGTCGACTGGCCCGCTCCGACGACGAACTCGTCGCCCGGGCCAACCGGCTGATCGACCTCTACCTCGGCGGTTACGGCGAGAAGGCCGTGCCGGCCAGCGTCCGATGGGTCACCAACCAGAACGGCCGCTGGGGCTCGTGCACCCCCGCCGACCGAAGCATCCGCATCTCACACCGCGTCCAGGACATGCCCGACTGGGTGATCGACTACGTGCTGCTGCACGAGTTGACCCACCTCATCGTGCCCAGCCACAACGCCCGGTTCTGGGCGCTCGTCGGCCGGTACCCCAAGTCGGAGCGTGCGCGCGGCTACCTGGAGGGCATCGCCGCCGCATCCTGCGCCCCCGTCCCCACCTGACCCGCCCCTGGGCCCAGCCCAGCCCTGCCCGGCCTTGATCGACTCCACATCGCTGATGTCGGGGTGTCCTGGCGTCGGGATGCCCCGACATCGCCGATGTGGAGTCGATCACCGGGCCCGCCGGCTGACTGGCCCGTCTGGGCTGGCGCGGTGCGGCGGGTCGCGCGCGTTGGGCTGGGCGAGGCGGGCTCGGCGCGCGTTGGGCTCGGTCGGGTGGGCTCGGCGGGGTGGGTGGGGCGGTAGGTCGGGGCGTTAGGGTCGGGTCATGGCGCGGCGGGTGGTGGTGGTCATGTTCGGGCCGGTGCGGTGGTCGCCGCCGGGGATCGACCTGGCGCAGTGGCGGGCGGCGCTCGCCGAGGATGTCATCGACCTGGTCGCGACCCTCAACGAGGTGGACGTGGCCGTCGCCGTGACCCCGGCAGACCGTCCGCTGGCGGACGCGCTCGTCTGGCCCGGCACCGCCGTCCACGAGGTGCCCGAGCCGACGCCGAACGCGGTGTTCGCCACGCTGGACGGCTACGACCAGGCGGCAGTGCTCGTGGGTGACGTGCCCGACCTGCCCGCGCTGACCGTCGGCAAGCTGTTGCGCCCGCTCACCACCCGGTCGGTCGCCGTCGCCCCGGCCGAGGGCGGCGGCCCGGGTCTGCTCGGAGTGGCCGTACGGCTGCCCGTGCCGCAGTGGTTGCCCCCGCTCGACTTTGACACCGCAGTGCCGGCCGACGCCCGGGTCGGCGCCCCCCAGCCAGGGGACGTCGCCGTAACGGCCGGCTGGCGACGCCAGCGTGGCCCGGCCGACCTCGCCGCGCTGGACCCGGCCTTCGAAGGCTGGGAGGCCACCCGCTCGCTGTTGTCGGGCTCAGGCCGCCCCGCCTGATCGCGACGCCTGATCGCCGCGCCGTCGGCCGCCCCGCGGGGTTGTCGCGGGCGTGATCCACTCGGGTTCCAGGAAGGCGCGGCGTCCAGGCCGCGCGGACAACCCGCCTTCCAGGAAGCCGAGTGGATCACCGAGCCGCGCCGGGCGCCTGCCGGACGCCTGAGCCGCGTCGGGCGCGTGCCGGACGCCGAGCCGCGTCGGGCGCGTGCCGGACGCCTGAGCCGCGTCGGGCGCGTGCCGGACGCCTGAGCCGCGTCGGGCGCCCGGCCTGGCCGCGTCAGCTCTTGGCGCCGCCGTCCGTGCCGCTGCCGCCCTCGCCCTCGCTGTCGCCGTCCGTGCCGCTGTCGTCGTCGGACTCGCCCGGCGCCTTCTCGTGCGCGCCGCCCGGGGCGCTGAAGTCGAAGCTGTCCAGCTCGCTCAGGTCCATGTCGTTCATCGCGAACGCCACCGGGTCGGCGAAGTCGTCGTCGGACGGGAGCAGATCCGGGTGGCCCCAGACGGCGTCCCGGCCCTCGATGCCGCGGTGCTGGGTGAGCGCCGCCCACAGGGCCGCCGCCTCGCGCAGTCGGCGCGGGCGCAGTTCCAGGCCGACGAGCGCCGCGAAGGTCTGCTCGGCGGGGCCACCGGCGGCCCGGCGGCGGCGGAACGCCTCGCCCAGCCGTACGACGTTGGGCAGCCGGTCGCTGGCGGCGCTGTCCACCACGTGGCACACCCAGCCCTCGACCAGGGCCAACGCGGTCTCCAGGCGGGCCAGCGAGGCCTTCTGTGCCGGGCTGTCCTCGGGGGTGAAGATGCCCTCCAGGGCGATCGCCTGCATCGACTCCGGGTCGGTGGGGTCGACCCGGCCCATCGCCTCCTCGATCGCCTCCCGGTTGACCCGGATGCCCGAGGCGTACATCTCCACGGCGCTGAGCACGTGCCCGCGCAGCCACGGGACGTGCTGGAACAGCCGCTGGTGGGCGGCCTCGCGCAGCGCCACGTAGAGGCGTACCTCGTCCTCGGGAAGTTCCAGGCCCTCGCCGTACGCGCGGATGTTGGCCGGAATCAGCGCGGCCGTGCCGGCCGGGCCGAGCGGCAGCCCGATGTCGCCGGCGGAGAGGACCTCCGCGGCGAGCGAGCCGAGGGCCTGCCCGAGCTGGCCGCCGAAGAGCGCGCCACCGAGGGTGGCCACCATCGACTGCATCGGGCCGAGCTGGGCGCGCGCCTCCGGCGGCACCAGGTCACCCATCGCGCCGACCATCCGGCTGGCCACCGGGTCGCAGAGCTTGCGCCACACGTCGAGCGTCTTGAAGATCCACTCGTTGCGGTTCCAGGCGACCGGGGACTGGATGCCGGACGGCCACGACGTGGCCGGCTCCAACCACAGGTCGGCCAGGCGCAACGCCTCCTCGACGGCGTTGCGCTCGTACGGCGACACGGCCGGATCACCGGCGGCGGCGAGCTGGCTGGCCGCTACCTGCCGGGCCAGGTCCCAGTTGACCGGACCGCTGCCCGGCGCCGAGAGCAGGTGCTGCAACTGCGACATGAACTGCTGCATCTGCGCGGGATCGTTGGGGTCTGGTGGTTGCCCACCCGGGAGCGCGAAACCGAACGGAATATCAGGCACGACCTCTACGGTACGCGGGCCGCGCCCCAGGTAGTCGCCGCTGGCGTTGCGCTGAGGGCGAAGTCGTGTGACGCATCCGTCGGACCGGCCGGTGGCGATCGGTACGCTCTGGCGCATGAGACGTCGTGGCCTGACGGTCCTGCTCGGTGCCCTGTTCACCGCCCTGCTGAGCATCGGGGTGCTCCGGGTGCCGATTCCGTACGTGGTGCTCGGCCCGGGCCCGACCGTCAACACCCTCGGCACGGCCGACGGTAAGGAGGTCATCCAGGTCACCGGCCGGGAGACCTCCACGTCGGCGGGCCAGCTGCGGCTGACGACGGTGGGGGTGCAGCCGACGGTCCGGCTCCGCTCGGCGATCGCCGGCTGGTTCTCCGACGACGAGGCGGTGGTGCCGCGCGAGCTGGTCTACCCGCCGGGGGAGTCGACCGAGCAGGTCGAGCAGCGCAACGCCGAGGACTTCAAGGTGTCGCAGACCAGCGCCGAGACCGCCGCGCTGCGGGAACTGGGCTTCCCGGTGCAGGTGGTGATCAAGACGGTCGCGGCGGACGGCCCGTCCGCCGGGGCGCTCAAGGTCGGCGATGTGGTCACCTCGGTCGACGGTCAGCCGGTGCCGGTGGCCGCCAAGGTCACCGAGTTGATCCGGGCCAAGCCGGCGGGTACGGCGCTGACCATCGGTTACACCCGCGACGGCACGCCGGCCACCGCGACGGTGACCAGCCGGGAGCAGGACGGTCGGCCGCGGATCGGCGTCGAGATCGACCAGCAGCAGCCGCACCCGTTCACGCTCGGCATCGACCTGGAGGACATCGGCGGGCCGAGCGCCGGTCTGATGTTCGCCCTGGGCATCGTGGACAAGCTGACCCCGGCCGACCTCACCGGCGGAAAGGTCATCGCGGGCACCGGCACCATCGACGACGAGGGCACGGTCGGCCCGATCGGCGGAATCGCCCAGAAGCTGGTCGGCGCGAAGCGGGCGGGGGCCAAGGTCTTCCTGGTGCCGGCCGACAACTGTGCCGAGGCGGTCCGTAACCCGCAGCCCGACCTGCCGTTGCTGAAGGTGGGTTCGCTGGACGAGGCGCTGACCGCGTTGGAGACGCTGCGCGCGGGTGGTCAGCCGACCCGCTGCTGACCCGTGTGACCGTGCCCCGACACGCTCAGGAACAACCCGTACTCTGGGTGCCTGATCGGAGCCGATCACATCGAGCGTGCGGAGCCAACAGTGGTAATGCGTAGCAGCAGCCCTCTGCCGAGGATGAGCCGGCGCGGCCGGGTCACCATCGCCGTCCTGGTCGGGGTGTTCGTGCTCTTCACCCTGCTCGGTTGGGGTGTCCAGGCCTGGACCGACTGGCTCTGGTTCGACGAGGTGCGCTACACCGAGGTCTTCACCGGTGTGCTCGTCACCCGGCTGCTGCTCTTCGCGGTCATCGGCCTTGGCATGGCGGTGGTCGTCGGCGGCAACCTGTGGCTGGCGTACCGGCTGCGGCCGCGACTGCGACCGCACTCGGCGGAGCAGGCCACGCTGGAGCGCTACCGGATGGCGCTCAGCCCGCGTCTCGGCACCTGGATCGCGTTGATCGCCGCCGTGATCGGCCTCTTCGCCGGGCTGTCCGCCCAGAGCCGGTGGGACCAGTGGCTGCTGTTCCGCAACGGCGGTGACTTCGGTGCCGTGGACCCGGAGTTCGGGGTGGACATCGGCTTCTACGTCTTCCAGCTCCCGTTCTGGCGCTACCTGCTCGGTGTCGGCTTCACCGCCGTGGTGCTGGCGCTGATCGGCGCGCTGGCGGTGCACTACCTCTTCGGCGGGGTCCGCCTCCAGGGTGTCGGGGACCGCATGAGCAACGCGGCGCGGGCGCACCTGAGCAGTCTCGTCGCGGTGTTCGTCCTGCTCAAGGCCCTCGCGTACGTGCTGGACCGGCGGGCGATGCTGCTCGAGTACAACGAGGGCGCCAAGCTGTACGGCGCCGGCTACGCGGACGTCAACGCGCTGCTGACGGCGAAGGAGATCCTGGCGTACATCTCGGTCGTCGTGGCCATCGCGATCGTCGTGTTCTCCAACGCCTGGATGCGGAACCTGGTGTGGCCGGGCATCTCGCTCGCCCTGCTGGGCGTCTCCGCGGTGGCGATCGGCGGCATCTACCCCTGGGCGGTGCAGACCTTCGAGGTGAAGCCGAGCGCCAAGGACAAGGAGGCGCCGTACATCCAGCGCAGCATCGACGCGACGCGGGCGGCGTTCGGGTTGGGCAACACCGAGACCACCCCGTACGCGGCGAGCAACCTCACCCCACCGGCGAACCTGGCCACCGACACGTCCGTCGTGTCGAACGTGCGCCTGCTCGACCCGCAGTTGGTCAGCGAGACGTACACCCAGCTCCAGCAGGTCCGGGGCTTCTACGACTTCGGCCCCAAGCTGGACATCGACCGGTACGGGGTGAACGGCAAGACGTCCGACTACGTCGTCGGCGTCCGCGAGATCAACTACGGCGAGTTGACCGACCAGCAGAACACGTGGATCAACCGGCACACCGTCTACACCCACGGGTACGGCCTGGTGGCCGCCCCGGCGAACCAGGTGGTGTGCGGCGGGCAGCCGTTCTTCGTCTCGGGCTTCCTCGGCGAGCGGACGCAGGAGGCGTGCTCCTCGCAGACCGAGCAGATTCCCGCCAAGCAGCCGCGCATCTACTACGGCGAGCGGATGGCGGCCGACGACTACGCGATCGTCGGGCAGTCCGACCCGAACAAGAAGGCCGAGTTCGACAGGCCGGTCGGGGAGGGTGGCGGCGAGTCCTACACCTACACCGGTGAGGGCGGCGTCAAGATCGGTTCCTTCAGCCGGCGGCTGCTGTACGCCATCAAGGAGCAGGAGTCGAACTTCCTGCTCACCGAGGCGATCAACAAGGACTCCAAGCTGCTGTACGTGCGTAACCCCCGGGACCGGGTGGAGAAGGTCGCACCGTTCCTCACCCTGGACGGCGACCCGTACCCGGCGGTGGTCGACGGCCGCGTGCAGTGGATCGTCGACGGCTACACGACGGCCGCGACCTTCCCGTACGCCGAGCGTGTCAACCTCCAGGTCGAGACGACCGACGAGCTGACCAACCGGGGCACCTTCCAGTTGGCCCGGGAGAACGTCAACTACATGCGCAACTCGGTGAAGGCCACCGTCGACGCGTACGACGGCACCGTGACGCTCTACGAGTACGACGACACCGACCCGGTGCTCAAGGCGTGGAACAAGGCCTTCGGCGGTGACCTGATCAAGCCGAAGGCGGACATCCCGCCCGAGCTGACCGAGCACCTGCGCTACCCGGCGGACATGTTCAAGGTGCAGCGCAACCTGCTCACCAAGTTCCACGTGACCAACCCGGGTGACTTCTACTCGGCGCAGGACTTCTGGCAGGTGCCGAACGTGCCGGACGCGCCGGACAGCGGGCAGAAGCAGCCGCCGTACTACCTGTTCACCCAGTTCCCCGGGCAGGAGAGCCCCCGGTTCCAGCTCACCTCGGCGGTCACCCCGAACGGCCGGCAGAACCTGGCCGCGCTGATCTCCGGGTCGTACGTCGACGGAAAACCTCGACTCGAGGTGCTGGAGTTGCCGGACCAGACCCGGATCTCCGGGCCGGTGCAGGTGCACCAGCAGATGACCAACAACGCGAACATCCGTCAGCAGCTCAACCTGCTCTCCAGCAACCAGGCGCAGGTGCAGTACGGCAACCTGCTGTCGCTGCCCTTCGCCGACGGGATGCTCTACGTCGAGCCGGTCTACGTGAAGAGCAACCAGCAGGACGCGTACCCGCTGTTGCAGAAGGTGCTGCTCTCGTACGGTGACGGCGGCTCGTTCGTGGCGCTCGCCGACAACATCAACGACGGCATCAAGCAGTTGGTCGATCAGGGTAAGAAGGCCGGGCAGGGCACCTCGCCGCCGCCCACCACTGGTGGCAACCCGACCAGCCCGTCGCCGGGAGCGACGCCGAGCGCGACCCCGAGCGCGAGCCCGACGCCGAGCGGCACCGCCCCGCCGGCCGGCGATCTGGCCGTCGCCGCGGACCGGGTGCAGTCCGCCATCACGGAGGTCCGCGCCGCGCAGACCTCCGGGGACTTCGAGCGGTACGGCCGCGCGCTGAAGGCGTTGGACGAGGCGTTGACCGCGTTCCAGCAGGCGCAGCAGGCGAGCGGTGGCGCGCCCCCGCCGTCCGGCACCCCGAGCGCCACGCCGGGCGGCTGACCAGCCGCTCGGGAGGCACACCGGAGCCCTCGACGTCGGACCCCCGGGTCCGGACGTCGGGGGCTCCGTCGCATCCGTACGGTATGCCGGCCTGTCGCCTCTCCGACACGCTTTGTCCGGCCGACCCGCAACCCGGACCGGCCCCCTGCCGTCAGTGATGCATCGGGGGCGCGGACAAGGGGGCAGTCGTGAGGGACGCACAGAGCTTCGACGATTTCTACCGTGGCGCCGTCCGGCGGATGATCCGCTACGGCTACGCGGTGACCGGTGACCACACCGAGGCGCAGGACGTGGTGCAGGAGGCGTTCGCGCGGGCGTGGCGGCAGTGGGGGCGGCTCGCCGAGCACCCGGCGCCCGAGGCGTGGCTGCGCCTGGTGGTCTCCCGGTTGGCGAACGACCGTTGGCGGCACCTGCACCGTCGGCGGGTCCTGCTGAGCCGCAGCGGTCCGCCGCCGACCGCGCCCCCGCCGGGTGAGGACGGGGTGCTGCTCGTGGGCGCGCTCCGCCAACTGCCGGCCGCGCAGCGGCAGGCGCTGGCTCTGCACTACCTCTTCGACATGTCGGTCGAGGAGATCGCCCGGGAGGCCGACGTGCCGGTCGGCACCGTCAAGTCCTGGTTGTCCCGCGGCCGGTGCCGGCTGGCCGTACTGCTGCCCGACGTCCACATCGACGAACTGGAGGCGAACGATGTCCGCTGAGCTCTCCGACCTGTACCGATCGCTCACCGTCGCCGTGGACGACGTGACGGTGGCACATCCCGAGGTGGTCCGGCGGCACGCCGACCGGCGGGCCCGCGTGCGAGTGGCGGGTAGCGCGCTGGCGGTCGCGGTGCTGCTCGGTGGGGCCGCCGTCGGTGGACGCCTGGTGCTTCCCGTGGACGGGTCCGCGCCGCTGCCGCCACCGGCCGACACGCCGGGCCCGCCGTCGGTCGCGGGCAGTTCCACGCCCACCCCGTCGGCGTCCGCGCCGCCCACGCCGCAATCGTCGTCGCCGACGCCGTCGCACAGCACCGCCGGGGGTACGCGGTCGGTCGCGCCCACCGGCCAGGCGACCGCCCACGCGCCCACCTCGATCCCGGACCGGGCCTTCTTCGTCCTGGCGGCCGCCAACCGGACCGGGCTGGAATCGACCGCCGCGGGGCCGGTCCTGCCGACGCTGTGCGACGCCCGGTACGCCAGCGAGTCGGCGGTGGTGCAGCGCCGCGCCCGGTCGATCGCCTACAAGCGGCCGGAGACCCCGGCGGGCAACGTGCCGGACGGCAGTTACCGGCACAGCATCACCATCTACCGTCCGGGCCGCGCCGACGACGCGCTGCGGGAGCTGCGGCAGGCCGTCCGCGCCTGCCCGGAACAGAAGTCGCCCGACGATGCCAGGGTGTGGCGGCAGCGACTGCTGGACCCGGGGACGTACGGCGACGAGTCGGTGCTGTTCGAGCTGCGCGCCCCGTACCCGACGGGCATGGGTGACCCGGGCGCGTACGAGGTGCGGCTGGTCCGGGCGGTCCGGGTCGACGACGTGGTGACGGTGCTCTGGGAGCAGGGCTGGGAGTACAGCGCCGCCGAGCGCGCACAGGTGGACGCCGACAGTCGGCGTGCGGTGGCGGCGATCGAGAACTGGCTGGGCTGACGGCGGTATCGGAGTCGCTTTGCGGTGCCCCGGGTCGGTGCGCTACGGTTATCGAGCCGACGCGGGGTGGAGCAGCTCGGTAGCTCGCTGGGCTCATAACCCAGAGGTCGCAGGTTCAAATCCTGTCCCCGCTACGAGAGAGAAAGCCCGCCTCCGATCTTCCGGAGGCGGGCTTTCGTCATTGGCGCGTCCGCTCGCGTGGTGGCCCGGTGGCGACCCCCGCTGATCATCGCCGGGACGGGTGGGTTAAGCTTTAACAGCCGACGCGGGGTGGAGCAGCTCGGTAGCTCGCTGGGCTCATAACCCAGAGGTCGCAGGTTCAAATCCTGTCCCCGCTACCACGTTGTACGACAAGAACCCGGTCCCCTGATGGGGCCGGGTTCTTCTCGTTCCGGTCGACGTCGCCGCCAGTGCGGGCGGGGGCCGGCGCGAACCGGCCCCCGCACACATGTCACCGCAGGCCGAAGGCCCGCATGACGGTCTGGGTGACGCCACCGCCGTTACGCTGCTTGGCGGTGACCCGGATCGACACGTACCCGGCCCGGCCCGGCGCGTTCAGGGCCGCCGTCCACGCGCCCTTGCGCTCCTTGAGGCTCTGCCGTTGCCAGGTGCGCCCGTCGTCGTACGACACCTCGAGGCCGAGCGAGGAGACGCCGTCCTTCGCGGCCGTGCTGCCCACCACCACCGGGGTGATGGTCAGGTCGTTCCGGCGCGGCGCGCGACCCGCCAGGTCCACGTCCGTGCCGTAGTCCAACTGGACCAGCGGCATCGCCTGCACGTCCGTGCCAGTGACAGCGCCGGAGAAGAAGGTCCAGTCGGTACGCGTGCTCGACGAGTACGGGCTGAACTCCGGCTTGGTCTCCGTCTCGACGACCAGCCGGTACGGTGACCGCTCCGCCGGCAGATCACCGGCGAACAACTCCGGCCAGTTCTCGAACTGCACCAGTTGCCGGTCGCCCTGGTAGAACGAGATTCGTTGCAGCATGGCGGCCCCGCCGCTGTGCGCGGACCCCCCGTCGCCGAACCCCTGGATGTAGGCGCTGATCCCGAACTCGCCCCGGAACGGGATGTCGTACGTCAGCAGGCGTGGCCGCGTGATGGGCCCGAACCAGCGGTCCTTCTGGACGCTGCCCGGCCGGTAGGCGATCTCATCCGTGTACGACCGCCCCCAGTCGAGGACGTCGGCGAACTGCTTCCACCGGACGCCGTCGCCGGCGGAGACCCAGTCGGTACGCGGTCCCGGGGCCACCGGCTGGAAGCGGAACCCGCGAGCGGCCGCCCACTCGTACGGCGGGAAGTCCGTCCGGGTCTCGGCGGCCTGCTGGCCGGGTGGTGGGGCGAACACCAGGTCGATCCGGGCGAGGTGCTTCGGGTCGGTCCTGGGCGACGGGTCGACGGGTACGCCGCCACGGTGGTAGTCGACCAGGTCGTAGAGGTATCGCGACGAGGGGTGGGCGGTGACGGTGAGGCGTACCCCCTTGCGGCCGGCGGCGGTGATCTTGCCGATCAGGCTCTCGCCGTCGCCCGCGATCAGCGACGCGACCGGGAGCGGCCCGGTCGTCGTACCGTCGGATTCTCCATACCACTCGCTGGCGCGGCCCTCGCCGTCGTTGACGACCAGGAGCAGCGCCGCGCCGGCGGCGATCGCCGCCTTGACCCGGTCCGACGGGGACACGGCGTCGTCGCGCCGAACGACGACGGCCTTGCCGCGGGCCGGGACCCCGGCGTAGTCCGCCGTCGCGCCGGTGCCGGCGAAGACGGCGTCCAGGCGCGTGGTGCCGTCGGTCAACGGGCGGGCGCCCGGCTGTGCGAGTGGGTCACCGGTACGACGGCCGTCGTGGCTGATCTCCAGTGGCGTCTGCTCCGCCCGGATCCGGGTGGTGAAGACGAAGCTGCCCTCCCGCACCGCGCCCCTGGTGGGGAGCGCCCACAGACTGTCGTAGGTGGCGCCGGGCCAGAACGTCTCGCGCAGGGCGCTCGAGTCGCTGGGCGTCGGCTCGCGCGAGGTGAACGAGCGGTAGACGTCGATGCGGCTGTTGGTGACGGCGGTCGGCTGCGCTGTCGCCACCTTCACCTGACGGGCCGCCGAGGCGTCGAGTACGACGACCCGGTTGCTCGTCAGCGCGACCTCGGGCACGGTCAGCATCGCCAGGCCGAGGGAGCCGTCGCCGTGCAGGCCCTCGACGTCGACCGCGCCGACCACGGTGTAGGAGCCGGGTGCCCATCGGCTGACGAGTTTTCCATCCCGTACCCACATGAAGGTGGAGACGCCGTCGGCGCTGACGATCTCGACCTCGCCACTCATCGGCCGGCCGCCGCGGTCCTTCAGGTGGATCGTGAGGTCGTACTTCCTGGACTCCACCGCGATCCCGACGGCCGTGTGCACGACGCCGGCCGCGTGGCGGGCGGTGACCCGGGCGGAGTACCGGCCGGCGGCCAGTGCCTTCGGGTCCACCACGACGTCGACCGTCGAGGTGCCCCGCGCGGGCACCGTCACCTGGCCGGCGCCGACCGCGAACGTCGTGGCGGGGGCGTCGGCGCCCTCGACGGCGAGCGCCAGGGTGATGGCGCTGTCCGTGGTGTTGGTGTAGGTGATCTTCCGGGTGATCGGCTTCGGCTGCGCACCGGGCGACCACGGGACGAGTCCGGCGTCGACCGATCCGGTGGCGATGATCTGGTCCTGGTGGTAGGCGGCGGCCACGTTCAACCGACCACTACCGGCCCGGTAGGCGCTGTAGTCGGGCGTGGGCACGCTGGTGCCCATCAGGGCGTCCTTGATCTGGCTGGCGCTCCAGGTGGGGTGCTTCTGCGCCAGCAGGACGGCGGCTCCGGCGACGTGCGGCGCCGCCATCGAGGTGCCGCTGTCCAGACGGTAGAAGCCCTCGCCCCACTCGATGTGCTGCGAGCGCGCCGCCAGCACGTCGACGCCGGGGGCGGTCAGGTCGGGCTTGAGGCCGTCGTCGATCATCCGGGGCCCGGCGCTGGAGAAGTCGGCCAGGTGGTCGGTGGCGTCCACCGCGCCGATGGTGAGCGCGGCGTCCGCGGTCCCGGGCGCGCCCAGGGTGTACGGGTCCGGGCCGCTGTTGCCGGCCGAGACGACGAAGAGCGCGCCGGTCTCGGCGGTCAGTTGGTTGACGGACTGGCTCAGTGGATCGTCCTGGCTGTGCCACGCGCTGACGCCCAGGCTCATGTTGATCACCTTGGCGTGTTCGGTCCGTGCCGCCCACTCCATGCCGGCGATGATCCCGGAGATCGAACCGCTTCCGAAGTCGTCGAGGACCTTGCCGATCACCAGGTCGGCGTCGGGGGCGACACCCCGCTCCCGACCATCCGACGCGGCGCCCGTCCCGGCGACCGTGGAGGCCGTGTGGGTGCCGTGCCCGTTGCGGTCGATGACATCCTGGCCGGGGATGAAGCTTCGGGACGCCACGATCCGGTTCACCAGGTCCGGGTGGGTCGTGTCCACTCCAGTGTCCAGCACGGCCACCCGTACGCCGGCGCCCGTCCCGCCGGCGGCCCAGGCCGCCGGAGCGCCGATCTGAGCGGTGGTGTCGGCGAGGGCGGCCTTCGCCCTGCCATCGAGCCACACCTTGTCGATGCCGGCCGTGAAGGAGGGCGTCGCGGTGTCGGCGGCGCGGACGGTCGACGCCGTCCCGCCGGGCTGGCGGCCGCCGGTGAGGGCCGACCAGAAGTCGGCGGCCCGGGGGCGGTGGGCGCGGATCGCCTGGCCACGGACCGACGGCAGGTCCAACGTGGTCTCCGCGCCCGGCAGGTCGGTGCGGCTCCGCAGCGCCGCCGAGCCCGCCGTGCGGGTGACGACCAGGGGGAGCGCGTCGGCTCGCGCGTCGTCGAAGCCCTGGGCGACGAGTTGGGTGACGTCGAAGAGTTGCTTGTCGAGGCGACCGGTGGCCAGGTACGGCAGCGCCTCGTCCGGATACACGTAGGTGTCGCCGCCCTCGGTGGCGATGCGTACGGCGCCGGTGGCGCCCGGGGCGCGGACGACGTCCACCGTGGGCGTCGTGCCGTCGCGCTCGGGGGTCAAAGTCACCCGGTCGCCGGTGACGAGCGTGACCGTCACGGGTGCGGCCGGGGCGTCAGCGGCCCGACCGGGTGGTGTCGGCGGGGGTGGGGACGCCGGAGCGCCGTGGGCTGTCGTCGGGGTGACGAGAGCGGCGACGAGGGTGACGCCTACCGCTGCTGTCGCAGATCTTCGGGTGGGAGAGAGCCGCACGGTGCCTCCTGAGATGACCAGTTGCCGAATCCGATCATCTCGATGGATTGATGTAAAGATCATCTCTTTTACCGTGTGGTTGCGGGCGCATTGCGCGGCCGGCCGTGCCCGGTCCCGTGAATTTGGCGCTTACCGCCGTGCCGAGGTTGCGCCCTTCGGCGAGGATGGGCGCATGTCTTCCTTCGGCAAGTGGTGGGGCCGGCTCAGCGCGGTCCTCGGTGCGGTCGTCCTGGCGGTTTTCGTGCCGGTCGCGGCCTGGGCGTCCACGGGGACCGGCGAGGTCGTGGTGGAGGCCGCGCGGCGGCGCCGGGGCGGCGGCGGCTTCGGCTTCCTCGGTCTGCTCTGCTGCCTCGTGGTGGTCGCGATCATCGTGTTCCTGGTGCTGCGCCTCACGCGTAACCGTCGCGGCGGCCCCCCGCGCTGATCCGTCGCGCCCACGGGTCGAGGCCCGGCCCGTCGGCTGACGAGCCGGCTCAGCCCGCCAGGGCGCCGATGGCCTGGGACAGGAAGCGGGCGGTGGCCTCTCGGGTGCCGTCCCGCTTGACCCGGACCCGCTCGGCGGCGGTGACCAGCAGGGTGCGTACCTTGGCGTGGCCCTTCGGCGGCGGTGACGGCGCCGGCCCGAGCTGATCGGCCAGGCTCTCACCGAGAGCGGCGGCGCGCTGCTGAGCCGGGTCGGTGATGCTGCCCTGGGTGTACCGGCGAACGGCGAGGCTGGGGTTGAGGCCCCGCTCGTGGCCGAGGACCGTGCCGGCCTCGCCGTTGGTGGTCAAAAAGTTGATCACGTCGGCCACGGTGTCCGCGTGACGGGTGCCCCGGAAGCCGGCCCAGTACATCGACGCGCGTGCCCACTGGGCGCCCGGCGGCCCCGGGAAGCCCACCACGCCCAGCTCGGAGTCGGTGAGTCGTTGCAGCTCCGGCAGTTGGTGGGACCAGGCGAAGGACGCGGCCGTCAACCCGGTGACCACCGGCTGCCGGGACGGCTCCCCGCTGTCGGCCTGCTCGACGAGGGCCGCACCCGGCGTCGCCCGGCCGGCGCGGGCCCGCTGCCACAGCTCGAACCAGGCAATCAGCTCGTCGGCGCCGAAGCCCAGCTCCCGATCCCGGTAGAACTCGCCACCCTGGGACCGGAGCCAGAGCCAGAGGGCGCGGTAGTCGCCGGACGCGTCCATCGTGCCGGCCACCTGGCCGTCGCTGGCCTCGGTGACCAGCTGTGCCCACGCGATGTAGTCCGCCCAGGACATTCCGCCGCGCGGTTCGGGCACCTGCAGCTCGCGCAGCAGGTCCCGGTTGAAGACCACGGCCGCGAGGGTCTGCCCGGCGGCGACCCCCGTCGTCCGCCCATCCACCGTGCCGTACCGGACCAGGCCCTCGGGCAGGCCACGCAGGTCCAGGCGGTGATCGGCGATCGGCTGGCTCAGGTCGAGCGTGATCTGGCGTTGGGTGTACTCGGCCAGCATCGAGTCGTCGAGCTGGATCAGGTCCGGGACGTTCCCGCCGGCCGCCTGGGTGGCCAGCCGCTCGTAGTAGCCGTCGGCGCCCTGCCAGGTCACCCGAAAGGTGACCCCCGGGTTGCGCTCGGAGTACAACCGGAGGGCCTTCTCCGTCAGCTCGGCCCGCTTCGCCCCGCCCCACCAGAAGACCGACAGCTCGACCGGGCCGTTCCCGGTCGAGGTGTCGGCGCCGTCGCTGCACCCGGCCAGTCCACCGGTGGCCAGCAGGGGAGCGCCGAACAGCGCGGTGAGCACCCGGCGTCGGCCCGGGTCGGCGCCAAACCGGTCGATCGGGGGACGAACAGCGGGCACGGGGTCTCCTGGCACCGACGGACGGGGGTCGGACCATTCACGCAGGCGGCGCAGGAGGGTGTCAACGTCCGTCCGGTCACCCTGGCCGGCCCGTGGGCCCAGGGGTGGCCGGACGGACCCGGCGGCGTCACGTGGTGTACTAGGGCACGTGGAACTTCTGCACTCGGGCAAGGTCCGGGACGTGTACGCCGACGGCGACGACCTGATCCTGGTCGCGTCGGATCGCATCTCGATCTACGACGTGCCGTTGCCGACACCGATCCCGGACAAGGGTCGACTGCTCACCGCGCTCTCGTTGTGGTGGTTCGAGCAGCTCGCCGACCTGGTGCCGAACCACGTCATCTCGGCCACCGACGTGCCGGCCGAGTTCGCCGGCCGAGCGATCCGCTGTCAGCGGCTCGACATGGTCCCCGTCGAGTGTGTCGCCCGCGGCTACCTCACCGGCGGCGGCCTGCGCGAGTACGAGCGCACCGGAACGGTCTCCGGCGTACCGCTGCCCCGGGGGCTCGGCGAGGCGTCGATCCTGCCCGAGCCGATCTTCACCCCGTCGAGCAAGGCGCCGGCCGGCGAGCACGACGAGCCGATCAGTTACGACGACGTGGTGGCCAAGGTGGGCCGGGAGACCGCCGAGCGGCTGCGGCAGATCACCCTCGACATCTACCGGCGCGGGGCCGAACTGGCCGCCGACCGGGGCATCCTGATCGCCGACACCAAGATCGAACTGGGCTGGGCGTCGGACGGCACCCTGGTGCTCGCCGACGAGCTGCTGACCTCCGACTCGTCGCGGTTCTGGCCCGCCGAGTCGTACCAGCCGGGCCGTGTGCAGTTCTCCTACGACAAGCAGTACGTGCGGGACTGGGCCACCGGTAGCGGCTGGAACAAGCTGCCGCCCGCGCCGGACGTACCCGCCGAGGTCGTCGAGGCGACCCGGGCGCGCTACGTCGAGGTGTACGAGAAGCTCACCGGCAACCGCTGGGAGTGACCGATCGGCCTGGGGCCCTCAGTGGTTCCAGGCGTCGTTTCCGAACAACCGCGACCACAGGTTGTCGACCACGCCCGAGGTGCCGTAGACGGTGTCCCCGTCGCCGTCCGTGCCGGCCGGCGCGACCTGGGTGCCGCCTCCATAGACCAGGTAGCCGGGGCCGGTCGGGGAACCGACCGCGTGTCGGGCGCCGCTGTGGATGCCGTACCCCACGAAGTCGCGCTCCCACTTCGACAGGAACCCGGCGGCCACGTTGTCGAGCCCGTCGACGGTGGCCTGGACCAGGTCCTTCAGCACTCCGACGTCGCCGCTGCCCAGGTGGGCGCCGACGTCGAACGAGGCGGCACCCGCGATGGCCGCCGCACCGCCGGTGGCGACCGCCTCGGCCATCGTCTCGATCCCCTTGAGGAAGCTGAGCGCCGAGGCGGCGAACGAGTTCGCCGTCGCCAGGGCGGACGCCGCCGCCGGTGCGCCGACGACGGTTGCGCCGGCCGCCGCGATGAAGGCGGCGAAGACCGCCAGGATGGTGGACACCACCGCGTACGCCACGACGAG
Organism: Micromonospora sp. NPDC051543; assembly: GCF_044454415.1. Lineage (NCBI taxonomy): Bacteria > Bacillati > Actinomycetota > Actinomycetes > Micromonosporales > Micromonosporaceae > Micromonospora > Micromonospora sp. NPDC051543. The sequence goes on along the minus strand of NZ_JBITDT010000027.1, from coordinate 18,234 downwards.
GGCGAGCAGGACCCCGCCGACGCAGAGCATGGTGACGCCCACGGTGACCGCCAGCACCTGGGTGCCGACGACCTGGACGCCGTACGCGTTGATGTGCGCCCCGAACGCGTCGCGGTCCTTGCCGCTCCACTGTTCCGGGGTCAGGGTCGCGAGGGCGTCGTCGAGGTTGCCGTGGGCGGTGCCGAGCTGGTCGTACATGGCCAGCCAGTCGCCGCCCCTGCGCATGATCGCCTCGGGGTCGCACTGGTTGAAGTAGACGATCTGGGCGATGGGCCAGGCGGCGGGGATGACCGAGACGGCCACGCTGATCTCCGCCATCGCGATCTTCGCGGCGGCCGCGGGGTAGGTAGGGTCTGCCATGTCGGTCTCCGACGGTCTCAGCGGGGAGCGATGGTGCTGGCGGTTTCGGCGGCCTCCCAGTTGTCCGCCGTACGGCCCAACCGGGACCGGACCTCGGCGAGATGCTCGCGCTTGGTGCGCAGCTGCTCCTCGACGAACTCGATCGCGCCCACGTAGGCGACCGCGAGCTGTGGCACCACCGAGGTGAAGTTGCTGTGTTCGATGGCGCGGGCGGACGTCAGCAGCTCGGCGCAGGCGTCGAGGGGCGGCCCGACCTGACGTTCGATCGTCTCGCCCAGCGCGCGGATCGCCGGCGGGTCAACCTCGATCATCGACTCTCCCCGTGTGCGTGATCGATGTCCATGGTGCCGGAGCGCGGACAGCCTAACAGGATCATGGATGGGCGTGAGTGCCCGTCGCTGGTAGCCTGCGACCCATGGCAGCCGGACGTTCCGCGTCGACGCCCCCCGAGGACTACCTGACCCGGATGGCCCGCCGACCGCGCTGGCAGCGGGTTATGGTGCCGATCCTCATGGTCCTGGTCCTCCTGGTGCTGCCCATCGGTCTCGGCCGCAACCTGATCGGCGCCGAGCGGGTGAGCATCCAGGTCGAGTCCTGTGACAACGGTGGTCCCAAGGGGACCCAGCGGTGCCGGGGCACCTGGAACATGTCCGACGGAAGAGTGGTCAGCGGCCCGGTGGGCGGCGGCTCGCTGCACACCGGCGACCGGGTCGACGGCTGGGCCAACGGCGACCGGGCCACCGCCAGCCTGATGGCCTGGCTCATCGCCCCGCTGATGGTGGGTGCGGTCCTGTTGGCGGTGACGGTGGCGCTCGCCGTCGTCTTCCTGCGGGCGGGCGTGCAGCGGGTGCGGCGCGGCCGCTGACCCGCTCCCACGCCCGTCAGACCCCCAGCTGGCGCCGCAGCCGTTCCAGCATCTCCGTGCTCTCCCGGAGCGGCCCGCTGACCATGTCGTTGAGCTGCGCCAGCTTCGCCTGCGCCGCCGCCGGGTCGTGGAGCACCGCCGCGGGGCCAGCCGGACCACCCAACTCCCGCATCACCTCGGCGGTAGACCGCGCCAGGTCGGCCCGCGCCGCACGCAGGAGCCCCGCGACCAGTTCCGACAACTCTGCGGCGGGCAGGCGCAGGGCCCGTGGGTCGATGTGGAGTTCCCGGGCCGGGTCGTCGGCGGTGCAGGTGACACGGACGAACCCGTTCTCGCTCTCCGCGTGACCGGTCAACCCGGTCAACCGTTCGCGCAGCTCCTCGCCGCGGCCCAACTGCTCGCGCATCCGCGCCGCGAGTTGCGCCATCACGTCCGGGTTCGGTGTGCCGCCGATCGGCCCGCTCATCGGTTCCCTCCCGCTGTCGTCGATGTGAACGGCCGACGGTACCCACCCGGGCCCACCGCTGGAAGGCCGGGCCACTGTGGAGCGTGGATCAGCCCAGGCTCACGAAGATCCCGACGCCGACCAGCAGCACGATCACGCTGACGGTGAGCAGCGAGACGAACGGGACCAGCACCGAGGACCTCCCGACGATGCTCGGCGACTCGACGAGGATCCGGTTCGGACGCTCGGCTTCGTACACCACGGTGACCGGCCCGGGCGCGGCCGAGAGTGGGGTCTGCCGGAAGCGTCCCGGCGTCGCGGTCACCTCGGCCCCGTCGGCCAGTCGGTACCGCACCACGGGGTAGTAGGTGCGGGGACCGTTTCCCCGGGTGACCGGACGGAGCTCCACTACCTCACCCGGCGTCCGTACGCCCCGGCGCAGCAGACCGAGGTCGCGCCGGAAGCGGACGAGGGCGTACGCCATTCCGGCCAGGCCGAGGCCCGCCAGGATCGCCAGGACCACCTGCGGCATGACTCACTCCTCCCAGTCGAGCGTGCGCTGGACGGCCTTGCGCCACTGACGCAACTCCCGCTCGCGCAGCTCGGGAGCCATCATCGACTCCCACTGCGCATCGGAGCGCCACTGAGCGCGCAGGGTGGCGAGGTCGGGCCAGAAGCCCACCGCCAGGCCGGCGGCGTACGCGGCGCCCAGGCAGGTGGTCTCGGTGATCCGGGAGCGGACCACCGGGACGTCGAGCACGTCGGCGAGGAACTGCATGAGCAACGTGTTGGCGGTCATCCCGCCGTCCACCCGGAGCCGGCGCAGCGCCACGTCGGAGTCGGCGTCCATCGCGTCGACCACCTCGCGGGTCTGCCACGCCGACGCCTCCAGCGCCGCCCGGGCCAGGTGCCCCTTGGTGATGTAGCCGGTCAGGCCGGCGATCACCCCGCGCGCGTCGCTGCGCCAGTGCGGGGCGAAGAGACCCGAGAACGCCGGGACGATGTAGCAGCCGCCGTTGTCGTCCACGGTGCGGGCCAGGTCCTCCACCTCGGCCGCGGAGGAGATCAACCCGAGGTTGTCCCGTAGCCACTGCACCAGCGATCCGGTGACCGCGATGGCGCCCTCCAGGGCGTACGCCGGTGGTTGGTCCTTGATCCGGTAGGCGACCGTGGTGAGCAGGCCGTGCGTGGACGGCACCGGGGTCGCGCCCGTGTTGAGCAGGAGGAAGCTGCCGGTGCCGTAGGTGCACTTGGCCTCGCCGGGCTGGAAGCAGGTCTGTCCGAACAGGGCGGCCTGCTGGTCGCCGAGCGCGCTGGCCACCGGCACCCCGGCGAGCACTCCACGGGCCGTCCCGTACACCTCGGCGGAGCAGCGGATCTGGGGCAGCATCGCGGCCGGCACGCCCACCGCGTCGAGCAGTTCCGGAGCCCAGTCGAGGGTGGTGAGGTCCATCAGCAGGGTCCGGCTGGCGTTGGTCACGTCGGTGACGTGCTCACCGGTGAGCTTCCAGATCAGCCAACTGTCCATCGTGCCGAACAGCACCTCGCCGCGTTCCGCGCGCTCGCGCAGGCCGTCGACCTCGTCGAGCAGCCATCGCAGCTTCGGGCCGGCGAAGTAGGTGGCCAGCGGAAGACCCGTACGGGCCCGGAACCAGTCCTCGCCGTACGCCGAGGCAAGCTCGCGCAGCAGCGGACCGGTGCGGGTGTCCTGCCAGACCACGGCGTTGGCTATCGGCCGGCCGGTGGCCCGGTCCCAGACGACGGTGGTCTCCCGCTGGTTGGTGATGCCCACGGCGGCGAGCCCCGACGGATCGACGCCGGCGGACCGCAGCGCCTCGGCGACCACCTGCTGGACGTTGTCCCAGATCTCCTCGGCGTCGTGCTCCACCCACCCGGGTCGGGGAAAGATCTGCCGGTGCTCGCGCTGGGCCGCGGCGACGACCTCCCCGGCGGCGTCGAACACGATGCACCGCGAGGAGGTGGTGCCCTGGTCGATGGCGGCGACGTACTGGGGGGTCACGGCAGCACCGTACCCGCAGTGGCGGCGTGGTGCGACACGCGTCACGTCGGCCCCGCGTCGCCTACGATGTGCGAACGTGCGCGACATCGCCGTTTTCAGTGGAACTGCCCATCCCGACCTCGCCGCCGAGATCTGCGCCCACCTGGGGGTGCCGCTGCATCCGGTACGGGTTTCCCGGTTCGCCAACGACTGTCTCGAGGTGCAGTTGCAGGCCAACTGCCGGGAGCGGGACGTCTTCCTGATCCAGCCGCTGGTGCCACCCGTGCAGGAAAACCTGGTCGAGCTGCTGCTGATGATCGACGCGGCGCGGGGCGCCTCCGCCGGCCGGATCACGGTGGTGCTGCCGCACTACGCGTACGCCCGCTCGGACAAGAAGGACGCGCCACGGATCTCGATCGGCGCCCGGCTCGTCGCCGACCTGCTGACCTCGGCGGGAGCGGACCGGGTGCTGGCGCTGACCCTGCACTCGCCACAGGTGCACGGCTTCTTCAGCGTCCCCGTCGACCACCTGCACGCGCTGCGGGAACTGGCCACGCACTTCCGGCGGTACGACCTGAGCAACACCGTGGTGGTCTCGCCCGACCTGGGCAACGCCAAGGAGGCCGCCGCCTTCGCCCGGCTGCTCGGCACGCCCGTCGCGGCCGGCGCGAAGCAGCGGTTCAGCGACGACCTGGTCAAGATCAGCGCGGTGATCGGTGAGGTCGCCGACCGGGACGTCATCGTGCTGGACGACGAGATCGCCAAGGGCAGCACCGTGATCGAGCTGATGGAGCACCTGCGCGACCTGAAGGTCCGCTCGATCCGGCTGGCCTGTACGCACGGCCTTTTCTCCGGTGACGCGCTGCGCAGGCTCAGCGACCAGGACGGCGTGTTGGAGATCGTCTGCACCAACACGGTCCCCATCCCGGCCGAGAAGCGGGTGGCGAAGCTCCAGGTCCTCTCGGTCGCCCCGGCCCTGGCCGAGGCGATGCGCCGGATCCACAACGGCGAGTCAGTCTCCGCCCTCTTCGGCTGACCCGCCCCCGCCCCCGCCCCCGCGCTCGCCCTCGCCCTCACCGCGCCGATCTTGCACTTTGTGTTGCCTAAATGTCGCCTTGGGGACGCTATGTCACCACCGAAAGTGCAAGATCGACGCGGCGGGGGAGCGGGGACGGGGGCGCGGGGGTGGGGTGGGGTTAGGGGGTGTGGAGGGTGGCGGTGATTCGGACGGTGGTGCCGGCTGAGCTGGTGGCGATCTCCATCGCGTCGGTCAGCTCGCGGGCCAGCCAGAGGCCCCACCCGCCGGCGGTGTCCGCAGCGGGACGGCTCCGGTCACCGAGGCGCTGCGGGGTGATGCCGTGCCCGTGGTCCGCCACCTCGCAGAGCAGCTCGCCCGGCTCCTGCCAGAGCCGAAGCCACCCGCGCCCGCCGCCGTGCCGCACCGCGTTGGTGATCAGTTCGTTGACGGCGAGCACGAAGTCGTCCAGCCGTTGGCCGACGAGGCCGCAGGCGTACGCGCAGGAGGTGACCGAGTGTCGAATCTCGGTCACCTGGGCCTGGTCGAAGGCCTCGGCGATCAGGAGGGAGGGTTCGATGGGCACAACCGTACGCGGTGCGTGCGGATCTGCATTCGTCATGGCCCTGTCCCGGCGGCGGATCTCGGAATATTTCGCGGCTTTTCAACCGTACGTCAGGGTTTCCCGGACCGCACCACGTGGCCCCCGCGTCACCGGCCCGGCTGTGGCATCCTGACCGCCATGCCGTCGCCGCCGGGTGGTTTCGAGGTGCCGCTGTGGCGGGCGCTCACCGTCTTCCGGCTGGCCTCCCTCGCGTACGTCGTCGTTCTCGCCGTACGCGACGCCGACCGGTACGCCCACCCGATCATCGTCGGCGCCCTGGTGCTGGTGATGGTCATCTGGACCGGGGTGGCCGCCGTCGCGTACGCCCGACCTGCCTGGCGTCGCTGGCCACTGCTGCTGGTCGACCTCGGCCTGGTGATCGCCATCGTGCTGTCCAGCCCGTGGGTGGTGGGACGGCAGGCGCTCGGGCACGGCGTACCCACTCTCGGGGTGGCCTGGATGGCCGGCCCGGTGCTGGCCTGGGCCGTCTCCGGCGGCCGGCGGCGCGGCACGGTGGCGGCGCTGCTGGTGGCCGGCGCGGACCTGGCCACCCGGGAGCGGATCGGCCAGTCCTCCTTCACCGGGGTGATCCTGCTGCTGCTCGCCGGGGTGGTGGTCGGGCACGTCGCCCGGCTCGCCGTGCGCGCCGAGGAACGCCTGCAACACGCGGTGGAGTTGGAGGCGGCCACCCGGGAGCGGGAGCGGTTGGCCCGCGGCATCCACGACTCGGTCCTGCAGGTGCTGGCGTTGGTGCAGCGGCGCGGCGCGCATCTGCCCGGTGAGGCCGGGGAGTTGGCCCGGCTCGCCGGTGAGCAGGAGGCCGCGCTGCGCGCTCTGATCGCCGGCACCACGCCCGCCGGAGTCACCGGAACGGACGCGGTGGACCTGCGGGACCTACTCGGCCGGTACGCCTCGACGGCGGTGTCGCTCTCGGCGCCCGCCACCCCGGTGACCCTGCCCCGGCAGGTGGCCGGCGAGTTGGCGGCCGCCACCGGCGCGGCCCTGGACAATGTCGGCCGCCACGCCGGGGGACGGGCCTGGGTGCTGGTCGAGGACGAGGGGGAGACCGTGACCGTGTCGATCCGTGACGAGGGGCCGGGCATCGAAGAGGGCCGACTGGCCGAGGCCGCCGCGCAGGGGCGGCTCGGTGTCGCCCAGTCGATCCGCGGCCGGGTGACCGACCTGGGCGGGACGGTTCGGATCATGTCGAGCCCCGACGCCGGCACCGAGATCGAGCTGAGCGTGCCGAGGGCGCGGCCGTGAACGCCGTTCGGGTGATGGTGGTCGACGACCATCCGATGTGGCGCGAGGGCGTGGCCCGGGACCTGGCGGAGGCGGGCTTCCTGGTCGTGGCGACCAGCGGCGAGGGGCGGCAGGCGATCCGGATCGGCGCCGCCGCCCGACCCGACGTGGTCGTGCTCGACCTGCAACTACCGGACATCTCCGGGGTCGAGGTCGTCGTCGGGCTGCGCGCCGTCCTGCCCGCCGTGCGGGTGCTCATGCTCAGTGCCAGTGGCGAGGAGCAGAGCGTGCTCGACGCGGTCAAGGCCGGAGCCACCGGCTACCTGGTGAAGTCGACGGCGCCCGACGAGTTCCTCGACGCGGTACGTCGCACCGCCAACGGCGACCCGGTCTTCACGCCCGGCCTGGCGGGGCTGGTGCTGGGGGAGTACCGCCGGTTGGCCGCCGGGCCGGAGGCCGGCACGGTCGACGACGGTGAGCCGGGGACGCCCCGGCTCACCGCCCGGGAGACGGAGGTGCTGCGTCTGGTGGCGAAGGGGATGTCGTACAAGCAGATCGCCGAGCGGCTCGGCCTGTCCCACCGTACGGTGCAGAACCACGTGCAGAACACGCTCGGCAAGCTGCACCTGCACAACCGGGTCGAGTTGACCCGCTACGCCATCGAGCGTGGGCTGGACGACTGACCAGCTCAGACCGAGCGCGGCGGCTCGGTCTCGTGGATGGCCAGCTCCTCCGCGGTAGCCCCGCCACCGGCCGAGCCCGCGTCGTACGCCACGGAGTCGGTCTCCTGGTCGGTGTGCGCCCCCTCGTCCGGTTCCACCAGCCGGCCCACGGTGGCGTCGGCGACCGTGCCGAGTTGACCGTGGTCGTAGAGGGAGACCGGCGAGTTCGGGTCCGAGGTGGGACCCGGGTCCATCACGTCGGCGTCGAGCTGGGCCTGCGCCGCGGCGGCCTCGTTCTCCGCCTCGAAGGCGATCTTCGGGTCGACCGGGCCGGCGAGCGGGTCGTCCACCGGACGCTCGTACACCTCGCGGTCGAGCTTGTAGTCCAACGACTCCCCGTCCAACTGCTCCTCGGCGGTCGTCCCGAACCGGTCCACCGCCACCGGCGTACGGTCGCCGGGGATCTGGGCCGGCTCCGGACCGTCCGCCTCACGCCCGGTCAGGACGTCGTCGTAGGCGGTCGAGTCGTCGTCGGCGGTGTCGGGCAGACCCTCCGCCTCGGTGTCGGACACGGGGGTCGGGAACTCGTTGTCGCGCATGTCTGATCACTACCCGCTGCCCTCCCGCCGTAACCGGGGCAGGGCCGGTCATCAGCGGACCGACCGGGAGCGGCGGTTGATCGCCGCCATCGTGCCGACGGCGGTGCCCGCCGCGGCGAGACCGAACGCCGCCGTCATCCGCACCAACTGACGCCGTCGGCCGTGCCAACCGCCGTCGCGGCTGGCCTGCCCGTCGGCGTGGAACACGTTGCCCGTGCTGTCCAGCCGGGCGCCCGGGCCGAACTGGGTGCGGTGGGTGTACCAGCCGAGCGTCCGCTCGACCAACGCCGGCGCCAGCCGCCACTGGAGGCCGAGCAGCCGGGCGGCCCCACCGGCGTACGCCTCCCGGCGTGGCCGGCGCAGCAACCGCACGATCGCCTGGGCGACCACCTCCGGTGGGTAGACCGGCGGGGGTGGCACCAGCTCCCGACCGCTGTGGTTGGCCGCGTGCCGGAAGAACGGGGTGTCGATGGTGGCCGGCAGCACGGTGCAGACGGATATCTGCCCCCGACCGGTGACCCGCAGTTCCTGCCGGACGGTGTCGGCCAGGCCGCGGATGCCGTGTTTGGCGGCGTTGTACGCCGACTGGTACGGCATCGCCACCTCGGCCAGCACCGAGGCGTTGTTGACCAGGACGCCCCCGCCGGCCGCTTCCAGGTGCGGCAGCGCGGCCTTGATGCCGTGCACCGTGCCCAGCAGGTTGACCTCCAGCACCCGCCGGAACTCGGCGACCGGGATCTCGTCGAACAGACCCACCGCGCCCACCGCGGCGTTGTTCACCCAGGCGTCGACGCGGCCGAATTCGACCACCGCCCGCTCGGCCAGGCGCTGCACGGAGTCGAGGTCGGTCACGTCGGTGGGTACGGCCAGCGCGCGGCCACCCAGTTGCCGGCAGCGCTGCGCGACCTGTTGTAGCGCCTGCTCGCTGCGGGCGGCGAGGACCACGGCGGCACCACGCCGCGCCAACGCGTACGCGGTGGCCGTGCCGATCCCGCTGGACGCGCCGGTGATCACCACGGTCGAGTCGTCGAGGCTCCGGGTCAGCGGCATTTCCCAGCGGTACCCCGGGTCGGGGCCGGTCATACCACCGGCCGGTGAGGTTCCGATTCGGGGCCGCTGTGATTGCCGTGGCGCAAGTGTCGGTGGCACTCGCGGTGACTGTTCCCGATCTGCCAGGTTTCGACTCGGCGCCCGCAGGTTAATGGGACGCTCTGACCGGGACCGCCGAGGAAAAGATCGCAGGGAGGTGACCCATGCGCGTCGGCCTCGTCTGCGCGCACAGCAGTTCGTACCGGCACGCCGACGGCCCGCCGGTCGGCACTCGACAACACATTGCGAGGGTCGCCGCCGAGTTGGCTGGTAGAGGCCATGATGTCCGGATCTACGAGCGCCGGGACGACCCGGAGCTGCCGGCGACCGTGGACGTCGACGGCTACCGGGTGCACCGGGTGCCCGTCGGTCCGCCGAGCGCCCTGCCCACGGCCGGACTCGTCCCGCACGTCACCGAGTTCGGGCGCTGGCTGACCGACGAGTGGGCCGGCGCCTGGCGTCCCGAGGTGGTGCACGGGCACTACTGGGTCGGTGGGCTGGCTGCCGCGCACGCCGTTCGGGAGACCGACATCCCGGTCGTACAGACCTTCCACTCGCTCGGTGTGGAGCAGCTGCGCCACCTCGGCGGCGGGTACGACGGCCCGGGGGAGCGCATCCCGCTGGAACGGGCGCTGACCCGGGCGGTGGACATCGCCGTGGCCCAGTCCAACGACGAGGTCGACGAGCTGACCCGGATGGGCCTGCAACGGACATCCGTGGCGATGGTGCCGGCCGGGGTGGACACCGCGCAGTTCCACCCGGACGGCGAGGCGGCTCCGCGCGAACAGCGGTCCCGGATCCTCTCCGTCGGCGGGCTGTCCCCGGGACACGGCCAGGACGACCTGATCCGGGCGATGCGGCTGGTCGGCGACGCCGAGTTGGTGATCGCCGGTGGTCCACCGGCGGACCAACTGTCCCACCACACCGAGGCACGCCGCCTGCGCGAACTGGCCGAGCTCGCCGGGGTCGCCGAGCAGGTACGCCTCGTCGGAGCGGTACCGCACGACCAGATGGCGACCTGGTACCGCTCGGCCGACGTGGTGGCCTGCACTCCGCACTACTCCTCGGCCGGACGCGTCTCCCTGGAGGCGATGGCGTGCGGGGTACCGGTGGTCGGCTACGCGATGGGCGGCCTGGCGGACGCCGTCGTCGACGAGGTCACCGGCCGCCTCGTACCACCCGGCGACGTCCGGACGCTGGGCCTGTCCCTGCGCCGGCTGCTCGCCGACAACGCCGGCCGGTTCGCCTACGGTCACGCCGCCGTGGACCGGGTCCGTAGCAGCTACACCTGGGAACGGACCGCCGCCGCACTGGAACGCCTCTACGAGCGGGTGGCGAGCCGCCGCAAGCCCGTCGAGGCCTGAAAGCCGCAAGCCCGTCGAGGCCGGAGAGACGGCCAGAGCCCACGTCGCGTCCGCGGGACGCGGCGTGGGTTCTCGTCTCAGGCGGCTCGGCCGGCGCCGACCATGTCCCGGTCACTGCGGCGGGCCAGCGCGCGGTGCTGCTGCGGCTGGGCGTACCGGGTCAGGCCGATCACGGCGGCCAGGGTGACCAGGAAACCGACGGCGGCCAGCCACTCGCGCCCCGGCCAGATCTTGTCGTTGAGCAGCAGCAGGCCGACGATCGCCGCGGGCACCGCTCCGGCGGCGTCCATGGCGGCGACCGCCGCGGTCGTCGAACCGCGCTGCATGGCCAGGCCGAGCAGCAGTTGGCCGACGATCGAGTGGCCGATCAGCAGGTAGAACAGCGGATCGGCGAGGAACGCCTCGGCCGACGGCGCGGACGCCAGGGGCCGGGCCGCGACGGCAGCCGAGGAGAACGCCAGACCGGCCAGCGAGCCCAGCGCCACCGAACCGGGAGCGCCGTGCAGTCGGACGGCGAAGAAGCCGAGCACCGCGATGACCCCGAGCGCCACCAGCAGGGCTATCGAGCCGGCCGTGCCGAGCTGCTTCGACGGCGCCGGCCGCGCGGCCAGCACCAGCGCGGTGATCCCGGCGAACAGCAGCGCCAGCAGGGCCACCTCGGCCATCGGCAACCGCCACTTCAACACCAGCACACCGATGATCGCGGTCACCCCGAGCCCGGCCGCCACGCTCGCCTGCACCAGGAACAGGGGCAGATCGCGCCGGGCCAGGAAGGCCAGCACGAAACCGCCGATCTGGCAGGTCAGCCCGACCAGGTACGTCCGGTGCCCGGCCAGCCTCAGCAGCAGCCCCGGATCGAAGGTGTGGTGCACGGTGGTGCGCGCCGCGGCCACCGACTGGAGAAGGTTGGCGAAGCCGTACGCGACGATCATCGCCGCGAGGAAGCACCAGCCGGAGGAGACCACCTGGCGAGGATAGAGGTTGTCGGCAGTCAGCGCTCGGCTGGTCGATCCAGACGGGCGAGGATGTCGGCGTGCAGCACACCGTTGGTGGCCACCACGCTGCTCTCGGTGCCGGGCTCGCCCGTCGGCGCGGGTCGACCGGTCAGATCGGTGATCCTGCCGCCCGCCTCGGTGACGATCGGCACCAGCGCCGCCACGTCCCACAGGGACAGTTCCGGCTCGACCATCACCTCCAACGCGCCCTCGGCCAACAGCATGTAGCCGTAGAAGTCGCCGTACGCCCGGCTGCGCCAGCCGGCTCGCAGCAGGTCGAGCAGCGCGTCGAGCCGCCCGGCGTCCTCCCAGCCGGTCAGCGACGAGTAGCAGACGCTCGCGTCGCCGACGTCGCGTACCGCGGAGACGCCGATCCGCTCGCCCGCGTCGGGACCGGGACCGGCGTACGCGCCCGCGCCCGCGCTCGCCCACCAGCGCCGTCCCAGCGCGGGGGCGGACACCACGCCGACCGCCGGCCGGTCACCGTCGTACAGCGCGATGAGGCTGGCCCACACCGGCACCCCACGGACGAAGTTCTTGGTGCCGTCGATCGGGTCGACGATCCACCGGCGGCCACCCGGCTCGGCGGCCGGCTGCGCGCCGTACTCCTCACCGAGCAGCCCGTCGGCGGGCCGGTGCTCGGTCAGCAGCGCCCGGATATCCCGCTCCACGGCGGTGTCCGCGTCGGAGACCGGTGTCAGGTCCGGCTTCGTGTCCACCCGCAGGTCGAGCGCCCGGAACCGGGCCGTGGCGATGGCGTCGGCGCGGTCCGCGAGCAGGTGGGCGAGGGCGAGGTCGTCGGCGTACCCGGTCATGCCGGCAACCTAGCCGACGTCCACCGGGTCACTCGTCGGGCCCGCGCCGGTCGCCCTCGCCGGGGCCGCGCTGGTCGCCCTCACCGCGCACGTCGCCGTCGCCGGCCCGGGAGGCCAGCAACCGGCGGTACGACGCCAGCCGGCGCGGGTCCGCCTTCCCCGCGGCCACCCAGGCGTCCAGCCCGCAGTCGGCCTCGTCGGCCGTGTGCGGGCAGTTGGGCGGGCAGTCGACGGTGCCCTCCACCAGGTCGGGGAACCCGTGCAGCAGGCTGTCGGCGGAGACGTGCGCCAGCCCGAAACTACGGATGCCCGGGGTGTCGATGATCCAGCCGGGGTCGGTGTCGACGCCGGGCACCGGTGGCAGCCGCAGCGCCACCGCGCTGGTGGAGGTGTGCCGGCCGCGACCGATGGCGCTGACCACCCCGACCGCGCGCGCGGCGTCCGGGACGAGGCGGTTCACCAACGTCGACTTGCCCACCCCGGAGTGCCCGACCAGCACCGACACCCGGCCGCTGAGCAACGCGCGCAGCGCGCCCAGGTCGGCGTCGGGACGGTTGAGCACGTACGGCAGCTCCAGTTCCGTGTAGTAGCCCAGCACCTCCTCCGGCCCGGCCAGGTCGGCCTTGGTGAGGCAGAGCAGCGGGTCGACGTCCGCGTCGTACGCGGCCACCAGGCAGCGGTCGATGAATCCGGTGCGCGGTGGCGGGTCGGCCAACGCGCTGACGATCACCAACTGGTCCGCGTTGGCCACGACGACGCGTTCCAACCGACCCTCGGCGGTGGTCTCGTCGTCGTCGGCCGTGCGGCGCAGCACCGAGCGGCGCTCGGCGATCCGGACGATGCGGGCGAGAGCGCCCTGCGCGCCGGAGGTGTCGCCGACGAGGCTGACCCGGTCACCCACGACCACCGACTTGCGGCCCAGCTCCCGGGCCCGCATCGCGGTCACCGTCGGCAGCTCGGCGCCGACCGCCCCCCGTTCGGCGCCGGACAGCACACACTGGTAGCGCCCCCGGTCGACGGCGATGACGAAGCCGTCCACCGCGTCGGAGTGCCGGGGCCGGGTGCGCGTACGCGGACGCGACGACTTCCCGGGCCGCACCCGCACGTCGTCCTCGTCGTACTCCCGCCGCTTGGTCGCCAGGACCCGTCCTCTTTTCCGCGTCAGCTCTCAGTGAGCGTCCGGGAATCCCGGACGCTCACTTGCCGGTCACCATCGCAGACCATAGTGCCGGGAACTCGGGCATGGTCTTGGAGGTACAGCCGACGTCGTCCACCTCGATGCCCGGCACGGCGAGCCCGGCCACCGCCGCGGCGTGCGCCATGCGGTGGTCGTGGTAGGTGCGGAAGACCCCGCCGCGCAGCGGCCGGGGCCGGATCGCCAGGCCGTCCGGCGTCTCGGTGACGTCGGCCCCGAGCGCGGTGAACTCCTGCGCGAGGGCGGCGAGCCGGTCGGTCTCGTGGCCGCGGATGTGCTCGACGCCGGTGAAGACCGAGGGCGAGTCGGCGAGCATGGCCAGCGCGGTCAGCACCGGGGTCAGCTCGCTGACGTCGGAGAGGTCGGCGGTCAGGCCGTGCACCACCCCGGTGCCCCGGACGGTCAGCCCGTCGGTGGAGAGGGTGACCTCGCCGCCCATCCGCTGCAGCAGCGAGCGGAGTTGCTCGACCGGCTGCGCGCTCCGGTGCGGCCAGCCCTGGAGCGTCACCTCACCGCCGGTGACCAGGGCGGCGGCGAAGAACGGCACCGCTCCGGAGAGGTCCGGCTCGATGTCCCAGCCGCGCCCGGTGAGGGGGCCGGGCTCGACGGTCCACACGTCGGGGGTGCTGTCGTCGACGGCGGCGCCGGCGGCCCGCAGCATCTGCACGGTCATCCGCAGGTGCGGCGCGGAGGGCACCGGCGGGCCGACATGGCGGACCACCACGCCCCGGTCGAAGCGCGGGGCGGCCAGCAACAACGCGGAGACGAACTGGCTGGACACGGACGCGTCGATCGTCACCTCGCCGCCGGTGACCCGACCGGTGCCGAGGACGGTCAGCGGCAGGCTGCCGGTGCCGGTGACGTCGATCCGGACGCCCAGCGAGCGCAGCGCGTCGACCAGCCGGCCGAGCGGCCGGGTGCGGACGTACGGGTCACCGTCGAAGGTGACCTGCCCGTCGGTCAGGCCGGCCACCGGCGGCAGGAACCGCATCACGGTGCCGGCCAGCCCCACGTCCACGTGGGCGGGGCCGACCAGCGGGTGCGGCCGGACCAGCCAGCGCTCGTCGTCACTGATCGAGACGTACGCGCCCATCTCGCGCAGGCCGGCGGACATCAGCTCGGTGTCCCGGGCGCGCAGCGGCTCGGCCAGGGTCGACGGCCCGGCGGCCAGGGCGCTGAGCACCAGGGCACGTGCGGTCATCGACTTGGAGCCGGGTAGGCGCAGCGTCGCCGCCACCGGGTCGGACGCGGTCGGTGCGGCCCACGGCTGTGGCGGCCGGGTCGCGGTCAGATTCCCCACGGTGACATTCTGCCCTGTCGGCGGGTGGGTGACGTCGACCGGCTTACGTACTCCCGGTTGGCGGGACAGCAGGCGGGGCCCCCGGCGGGTTAGCGTGAGCGCATGTGCGGCAGGTACGCGACGACCCGGGGCGCCGGTGAGCTGAGCGCCCTGTTCGAGTCGTCCGACGACACCGACGGGGTGCTCCGGCCGGATCACAACGTCGCGCCCACCGATCGCGTCCCGCTGGTCCGGCTCAGTCCCGAGGGGCACCGCAGCCTCTGCGTCGCCCGCTGGGGTCTGCTGCCGCACTGGTCGCGGTCCGCCGCCGGCGCCGCCCGCATGATCAACGCACGGGCCGAGACGGTGGCGACCAGCCGGGCGTACGCCGGTGCGTTCGCCCGCCGCCGGTGCCTCGTCCCGGCGGACGGCTGGTACGAGTGGGTCCGTCGGCCCGATGGCGGCCGGCAGGCGTACTTCATGACCCCGGCCGACGGCTCGGTGCTCGCCCTGGCCGGGATCTGGTCGTTCTGGGAGTCCGGGGCGGAAAGCCGGCTCACCTTCAGCGTGCTCACCACCGCGGCGCTCGGCGATCTGGCCGAGGTGCACGACCGGATGCCGGTGCTGCTGGCCCCCGAGCGGTGGTCGTCGTGGCTGACGCCGTGCGACGAGCCGGAGCGTCTGCTCGCGTCCGCGTCGTCCGACCTTCTCGCCGGGTTGGAGATCCGCCCGGTCGGGCCGGCGGTGGGCGACGTGCGCAACGACGGCCCGGAGTTGACCGCCCGTGTGTCTGTTCCGTCAATGTCGTCCCCACCGGAGTTGACCCTGTTCTGAGAATGAGAGGCATCGTCGAGCGCCGATTTGCCAGGTTCTGATCGATTCGTCGCCTGGCCGTTCAGCCATGTTCTTGAAAGCCCCTTGTCCCGATGTCCGAAAGTGCGATACAACACAGCGCCGGTAGTGGCTGTCGGTTCGCACGGGGCGGACGACTTCACCGATCCTGCCGGTCCCACGGGGGAGGTGGGTGAAATGACACGGGCGCGTATGCCCCGCCCGCACGAGGTGGCTGCGGCACGTAGAGATCCGCGGCTGCTCAGGGCCCTACGAGAACGTCGACAGGACGAAGCATGGCGCACCAGAGGGACGTGCCAGAGCGTCGATCCGGAGACCTTCTTTCCGGCACCTAACGAACCGGCCGACGCCGCTGTCGCACTCTGCCGCAGTTGCGACGTGCAGGGCTCCTGCCTGGCGTGGGCGTTGGAGGTCGGCGACTGTCACGGCGTCTGGGGGGCGACCACACCGCGCGAGCGGCGGGCGATGCTCGTCGCGTGGCGCGGCGAGGTCGCACCCGACCCGGACGCGGTCGACGACGCCGGCCCTCCGGTCCGCGACCGCCTGCTCACGCTGGTGCCGCTGAGCTGACCATCAACGTGCCGCTGAGCTGAGCCGACCAGCGCGGCGAACCGATCCCGGTGACCGGCCCGGTCGGCGCAGAATGGGCCGGTGCTGCCCAGCGAAGAGATCGACACCCCGCGCGGCCCGGCGCGGATCGACACCGACCCACCGGCCGGCCCGACCGTTGCGCCGGGCCGGGCGGCCGGCGTCGCGACGGCTCGTGCGCCGGCCGCCCTGTTGGTGCTCGGCCACGGGGCGGGCGGCAGCGTGGACGCCCCCGACCTGCTCGCGGTTCGGGACGCGGCGGTCACGGCCGGCCTGACGGTGATCCGGGTGACGCAGCCCTACCGCGTCGCCGGCCGTCGCGCGCCGGCCCCCGCCGGGCACCTCGACGAGGCGTGGACGGCGGTGCTGGCCGCGCTGCGCGAGCGGCACACCGACGTACCCACCATCCTGGTCGGTGGTCGTTCCAGTGGCGCGCGGGTCGCCTGCCGGACGGCCGGCGCGGTCGGCGCGGCCGGCGTTCTCGCGCTGGCCTTTCCGCTGCACCCGCCCGGCAAGCCGGAGCGGTCCCGGGCCGCCGAACTCGCCACCGGCCTGCCGACGCTCGTCGTCAACGGCGACCGGGATCCGTTCGGCGTGCCCGGCTCCGGGCCGGGCGTGCAGGTCGTGACCCGGCCGGGGGAGACGCACGACCTGCGACGCGACCCGGCCGGCACGGGCGCGGTCGTCCGGGACTGGTTGCGCTCCCACGGTTGGACAGCCGACTGACCTCGGGGACCGTTTCCGCTGCTGGGCACGGGTCGTTGCATCCGATGGTGCCGCCCGCCCGAACCGGACAGGTGGTACCAGTCCTCCCAGGCCCTTCCTGGTCCCAGCGCCGGCGTCACCGGCGCCGGGACCAGGAACGGGAGAGCCGGACGGAATGCCCCAAGGGTCATCTCGCGTTACTAACCCCGGACGACTTTTCTGCGAGGGGGGTGACCGGTGCCGACCGAGACACGAAGCCTGGAACGGGACGAGCGGGACGCCCGGCAGCTACGGCGGCTGCTGGATGGTCCGGACTGGCCCGTGACAGCGGGACCGGGCGGGGTGGGTGCGGTGAGCACGAGCACACCGGCCGGAAGTGAATCTGTGGGCAGGTCCGTGCGCGTATCCTCGGCGGGAAAGCATCCGACGCGAGGGGATGTGCGGTTGACCACCGAGAAGACGGACGAGCGCAGGGCCCGGTTCGAACGGGACGCGATGCCATTCGTCGATCAGCTCTACGCTGCTGGGCTGCGCATGACGCGTAACCCGGCGGATGCCGAGGACCTGGTCCAGGAGACGTACCTGAAGGCGTACGCCGCCTTCCACCAGTTCGAGCAGGGCACGAACCTGAAGGCCTGGCTCTACCGGATCCTGACCAACACCTACATCAACTCCTACCGCAAGCGGCAGCGCCAGCCGATCCAGGCGCCGACCGAGGAGATCACCGACTGGCAGCTCGCCGAGGCCGAGTCGCACACCTCCAGCGGTCTGCGTTCGGCCGAGACCGAGGCTCTGGACCGGCTGCCGGACAGCGACGTCAAGGAAGCCCTCCAGCAGTTGCCGGAGGAGTTCCGCCTGGCTGTCTACCTGACCGACGTCGAGGGCTTCTCCTACAAGGAGGTCGCCGACATCATGGGCACGCCGATCGGCACCGTGATGTCGCGTCTGCACCGCGGCCGTCGTAATCTGCGCAAGCTGCTCGAGCAGTACGCCGCGGAGCGGGGCTTCAGCCCGGCCCGGTCCGCGAAGGGCTCGACCGCTGCCGCTGCCAGCCGGGAGGTGTGACGTGAGCTGTGGAGAGCCGCACGAGACGGACTGCCGCGAGGTGCTCGCGGAGGTCTACCTCTACCTGGATCTCGAGTGCGCCGACGAGCGGCGCGCGCTGATCCGGCACCACCTCGACGAGTGCGGGCCGTGCCTGCGCGAGTACGGGCTCGAGCAGGAGGTGCGGGCGCTGGTCGCGCGTTGCTGCGGCAACGAGACCGCGCCGGACCAGCTGCGTGAGCGGCTGCGGGTGAAGCTCACCGAGCTGGTGGTCTTCGAGACGAGCGATTCCCGCGAACTGGCCGACTGAGCGTCGGCGTACCGAAGCACACACGCCGGTGGGGCCGGGGGGTTAACCCCCCGGGGCCCCGGGGTCGCCGCCGCGGGCGCGGGGGGGGGGGCCGGGGCCGGGGGTTGGGGGGCGGCCCCTCGGTGACAGCGGGGGGCCCCCACCGCCAGCGCCACGTGCAGTCGGTCGTTGACCAGGCACGTCGCCCCGTACGGCGCGCACAGCGCG
>NZ_JBITDT010000026.1:52813-61576 GCF_044454415.1 Micromonospora sp. NPDC051543 | reverse complement strand
CAACTCAACGGCCGCCCCCGCCAGACCCTGGGATGGGACACTCCCGCAGAAGCCCTTGATCGGCTACTGCTTGCACCGACACCCTGAACCCGCCGGCGCGATTTTGACGCAAATCTCTTGATCACCGGGACCAATCGGGTGGGGTCAGCGGACTACGGGGCGTTGGTCTCGGGGTAGGGCCTCGATGAGTTCTCTCGGCAGGTTCAGGGTGTCGGCGCTGACCTCGGGCGGAGTGTTCGCCATCCACTGGGTCACCGAGACGGACTCGAACCGGGGCTTACGGAACATCTCCAGGAACACCAGCGGCTCGGTGCCGAGGTTCTCGATGTAGTGGCCGTAGGCGAACGGCACGTACCCGACGTCACCGGCGCGCATGTCGAAGGTGCCGGCCACGCCCTGACTGGCGAACACGCCCATCCGCCCGTGGCCGGACAGGTAGTACTGCCACTCGTCGTCGGTGGGGTGCCAGTGCAGCTCGCGCATCCCGCCCGGATCCACCTCGACCAGCGCGGCGCAGATCGTGGTGGCGGCGGCGAACTGGGTGACGTCGGCGATGCGGACCTGCCCGCCCGGGAACCGCTGCGGCTTCTGCGCGAGCAGCCGGTGGCTGAGGGTGCGGGGCACGTCCCCGGTCGGGCTGACGACCCGGTCCTGGTCCAGCGGCGGCGGCACCTGGCCGGCGAAGATGTACTTCTCCCGCTCGGGGATCGAGTCGAGCTGATCGAGCCGCCACCCGAAGTTCTTGGCCAGCACGTCCTTCGGGGTGTGCGCGAAGAAGTCGCTGATCAGGAACGTGCCGTTCTCGGTGAACGCGCCGTCGTCGAAGACCAGCAGGAACTCCACCCCCTCGTCCAGCGCCTGGATGTGGTGCGGCACCCCCTGCGGAAAGAACCACAGGTCACCGGCGCGTACGTCGTCGAGGAAGTTGCGGCCCTCCTGGTCGACGGCGCTGATCCGGGCGCTGCCACGGGACACGTACGCCCACTCGGACTGCTTGTGCCAGTGCATCTCCCGGTACCCGCCCGGCTCCAGCGCCATGTCCACGCCGCTGAGCTCGGTGGCGATGGGCAACTCCCGGACGGTCACCTCCCGGGTCCATCCGCCGCGCTGCACCCGGGTGTGCGCGTCCGAGAAGGAGAACCGCAGGTTCGGCAGCGTGCCCGCGTCCGTGCTCGGTGGGGTCAACAGGTCGGGGTTCTGCCGGTCGCGGACCACGTCGCGTGGCCCGGGGTCCACCCAGCCCCCACCGTCGCGTTCCGGCTGGGGCACCGTCGGGTCGTTCATGATCGCCTCCCGCGTGGTCGCGTCCTGGCGTCGCCGGCACGCTGGGCGGCAGGACGGCCCGCGATGGCGACGGCCAGCGGTTACCCGGCGGGGCGACCCGGCCGGGCCAACCCCTGGCCCCGACGGGTCAGCACGCCGGACAGCGGGCGACGGCGGGGCAGGGATCACCGGACACCGCGCGCTACCGCGCGGGGCGGGATCAGGAGAGGAAGATCAGGGCGAGCCAGCCGCCCACGATGAGCGCCAGCGCCACGGCCAGCACCCAGGTCGGCACGGTGTACTCACCGCGCCGGTTGCGATCGATCTCGGCGCGGATCTTTTCCCGCCGGCGCTCGACCCAGTTCAGTCGGGCGCCGCCGCGCTCGGAGGGGTCGGATGGTCCAGAAGTCGTCATGGCGCGCTCAGCCTACCGGTTGCGCCGGCCCCGTCGGCGTACACCACCGTCGGGGCCGGCGGACCCGTCACATGCTGGCGATCAGCCGCTCCACCCGCTCGTCGTACGCCCGGAACGGGTCCTTGCAGAGCACGGTGCGCTGCGCCTGGTCGTTGAGCTTCAGGTGCACCCAGTCGACGGTGAAGTCGCGCCGCTTCTCCTGGGCGTGCCGGATGAACTCGCCGCGCAGCCGCGCCCGGGTGGTCTGCGGCGGGGTCTCCTTGGCCTCGAAGATCTCCGGGTCGGTGGCGACCCGGTCCACCTCGCCGCGGCGCTCCAACAGCCCGTAGAGGCCCCGGCCACGGCGCACGTCGTGGTACGCCAGGTCCATCTGCGCCACCCGGGGGTGCGACAGCGGCAGGTCGTGCTTGCGCTGGTACCGCTCGATCAGCCGCAGCTTGCTGACCCAGTCGATCTCCCGCGAGACCGGCTCCAGGTCACCGCTCTCCACCGCGTTGAGCACCCGGCCCCACAGCTCGACCACCCGCTTGGCGGCCTGGTCGCCGCCGCGCCGCTCGACGAACTCGGTGGCCTTGGCCAGGTACTCCTGCTGGATGTCCAGCGCGCTCACCTCCTTGCCGGAGGCGAGGCGCACCTTGCGGCGGCCGGTGATGTCGTGCGACACCTCGCGGATCGCCCGGATCGGGTTCTCCAGCGACAGGTCCCGCATGACCACGCCGGCCTCGATCATCCGCAGCACGATGTCGGCCGTGCCGACCTTGAGCAGCGTGGTGACCTCGTTCATGTTCGAGTCACCGACGATGACGTGCAGGCGCCGGTAGCGCTCGGCGTCGGCGTGCGGCTCGTCGCGCGTGTTGATGATCGGGCGGCTGCGGGTGGTCGCCGACGAGACACCCTCCCAGATGTGCTCGGCCCGCTGCGAGAGGCAGTAGACCGCGCCGCGCGGGGTCTGCAGCACCTTGCCGGCCCCGCAGATCAACTGCCGGGTCACCAGGAACGGGATGAGCACGTCGGCGAGCCGGCCGAACTCCCCGTGCCGGGAGACCAGGTAGTTCTCGTGGCAGCCGTACGAGTTGCCGGCCGAGTCGGTGTTGTTCTTGAACAGGTAGATCTCACCCGCGATGCCCTCGTCGTGCAGCCGCTTCTCCGCGTCGACGAGCAGCCCTTCCAGGATCCGCTCGCCGGCCCGGTCGTGGGCCACCAGGTCGGTCACCGAGTCGCACTCCGGTGTCGCGTACTCCGGGTGTGACCCGACGTCCAGGTAGAGACGGGCCCCATTGCGCAGGAACACGTTGCTCGACCGACCCCAGGACACGACGCGCCGGAACAGATACCGCGCGACCTCGTCCGGGGACAGCCTCCGCTGCCCGCGATAGGTGCAGGTGACGCCGTACTCGGTCTCGAGGCCGAAGATTCGCCGCTCCATGATGAGACATTAGCCGCCCGGAGGCCCGGTTCGTCACTGTCACACCACAGGTCGTGCCCGTGGGATGGTCACATACCGGCTGAGTGCGACATTCCGTCCGGTCCGATGCTGGCCACGAACCGCCGGCAGGCGTCGTACTCCGGAAGCAGGCCGCTCTCGCGGGCCTGCGCGAGGGTCGGCGCGGCGTCGTCGCGCGCGGACAGCAGTGGCGTGTCGGCGGGCCACTCGATGCCCAGTTCCTCGTCGAGCGGGTGCACCGCGTGCTCGCCGGTCGGGTTGTACGTGGCCGAACAGACGTAGCTCAGCGTCGCGTCGTCGGTCAGCGCGCAGAACCCGTGCCCCAGCCCTTCGCTGAGGTAGACGGCCCGCCGGTCGGTGTCGTCCAACCGGACGCCCTCCCAGCGGCCGAAGGTCGGTGAGCCGACCCGCAGGTCGACGATCACGTCGAGGACCGCTCCGCGCACGCAGGTCACGTACTTCGCCTGGCCGGGAGGTACGTCGGCGAAGTGGATGCCGCGCACCACGCCGCGCGCGGAGACCGACAGGTTGGCCTGGGCGAGGCGCAGCGGGTGCCCGACCGCCTCGGCGAGCTTGTCGAAGCGGTACCACTCCATGAACATGCCGCGCGGGTCGCCGTGCTGCTGAGGGCTGATCTCCCAGGCGCCCTCGATGCTCAGCTCGCGGATCTTCACCGGCCCACGCGCCCCTCGTTCTTCTCGGCCAGCAGTCCGAACAGGTACTCGCCGTACCCGCTCTTGACCAGTGGCTCGGCGAGCGCGCGCAGCTGGTCGTCGTCGATGAGCCCGGCCCGCCAGGCCACCTCCTCGACGCAACCGATCTTGAGGCCCTGCCTCTCCTCGATGACCCGGACGAACTCGCCGGCCTGCATCATCGAGGCGTGCGTGCCGGTGTCCAGCCAGGCGGTACCCCGGTCGAGCAGGGTGACAGACAGCTCCCCGGTCTCCCGGTACACCTCGTTGACCGCCGTGATCTCCAGCTCGCCCCGGGCGCTGGGGGTGAGCTTGCCGGCGATGTCGACCACCCGGTTGTCGTAGAAGTACAGTCCGGGCACCGCGTAGCGGGACTTCGGCCGGGCCGGCTTCTCCTCGATCGAGAGCACCCGCCCTTCCGCGTCGAACTCCACCACGCCGTACTCCTGCGGGTTGGCCACCGGGTAGGCGAACATCCGGCCGCCGACAACCTCGCTGTGGGCGGCGAGCTGCCGACCCAGGCCGACGCCGTGGAAGATGTTGTCACCGAGGATCAGGGCCACCGACTCGGCACCGATGAAGTCCGCGCCCAGCAGGAACGCCTGGGCGATGCCCTCCGGACGGTCCTGGGTCGCGTACTCCAGCCGCAGCCCGAACTGGCTGCCGTCGCCGAGCAATCGGCGGAACTGGTCCTGGTCCTCCGGTGTGGTGATCACCAGGATCTCCCGCACCCCGGAAATCATCAGGGTGGAGAGAGGGTAATAGATCATCGGCTTGTCGAAGACCGGCAGCAGCTGCTTGGACACTGCCCGGGTGATCGGCCAGAGCCGGGAACCGGTACCGCCGGCGAGTAGAATTCCGCGCACCTGGGGAGCTTAGCCGCAACCAGCCCGCCGGCATGTCGCAGGTCACCGCCGACATGCCCGCGCACGCCTTCGCGTACACTCCTGGACCCGTGAGGATCCTCGTCACCGGCGGTGCCGGATTCATCGGTTCGGAGTACGTCCGCATGCTGCTCGGCGTGCCCGGTGGCACGGCCGCGGGGGTGCCTGCGCTCGACCCGGCCGGCGTGACCGTGCTCGACAAGCTCACCTACTCGGGCAACCTGGCGAACCTGGACCCGGTGCGCGACGACCCGCGGCTGCGGTTCGTGCAGGGCGACATCTGTGACCCGACCGTCGTCGACGAGGTGGTCGCCGGGCACGACGTGATCGTGCACTTCGCGGCGGAATCGCACGTCGACCGCTCGATCGCCGGCGCCGCGCCGTTCGTCACCACCAACGTGCTCGGCACGCAGACCCTGCTCGACGCCGCGCTGCGCCACGGCACCGGCCGTTTCGTGCACGTCTCCACCGACGAGGTGTACGGCTCGATCGACGAGGGCTCCTGGACGGAGACCTGGCCGCTCGCCCCCAACTCGCCGTACTCGGCCTCGAAGGCCGGCTCCGACCTGCTCGCGCTGGCCTACCACCGCACCCACGGCATGGACGTGGTGGTCACCCGCTGCTCCAACAACTACGGGCCGTACCAGTTCCCCGAGAAGGTCATCCCGCTCTTCGTCTCCAACCTGCTCGACGGTGGCACCGTCCCGCTCTACGGCGACGGCGGCAACATCCGCGACTGGCTGCACGTGCACGACCACTGCCGGGGCATCGCGATGGTCCAGCAGAAGGGCCGCGCCGGCGAGGTCTACAACATCGGCGGCGGCACCGAGCTCACCAACAAGGAGCTGACCGGCCTGCTGCTGGAGGCCTGCGGCGCCGGCTGGGACCGGGTCGTCCCGGTCGCCGACCGCAAGGGCCACGACCGCCGCTACTCGCTCGACATCACCAAGATCAACCAAGAGCTGGGGTACGCCCCGAGCATCGACCTCACCGACGGTCTGGCGCAGACCGTGCGGTGGTACCGCGACAACCGCGCCTGGTGGGAGCCGCTCAAGGCGGCGCCGACCGCATGAGGAGGGCGAACACCCCCGTTCGGTCCCCCCGTTCCGCCCCCCGACCGGCGTACAGTCTGCTAGGGAACGGCCGTTGGGCCGCCGCCGGTGTGCCACCCCTTCAGGGCGCGCGCACCACCCTGGCCGCCACGTACGCCTCCGCCGCTCCCCCCGCCCCGTGGAAGGTCGCATGAAGCTCACCCTCGTCACCGGCCTGACCGGCCTGATACTGCTGGCCACGATCGTCGAGCTGCTGCGCCGCCGGCAGCTCCGCGAGAAGTACGGCATGCTCTGGCTCTGCGTCCTGGTGATCGTCATTCCGCTGTCGCTCTTCCCCCGCCTGCTGGACAACGTCGCCGAACTGCTCGGCGTCCAGTCCGGCGTGAGCCTCGTGCTCTTCCTCGGCATCGTCTTCCTGCTGCTGGTCTGCGTGCACCTCAGCTGGGAGGTCAGCGCCCTGGAGGAAGAGACCCGGACCCTGGCAGAAGACTTCGCCCTGCTCCGCGCCGAGATCGACGCGGACCGGGCGGCCCGAGACGAACTGGTGTCGCACGATGGTTAATGGCAAGCGGGTCCTGATCATCATCCCCGCGCTCAACGAGTCCGGCTCCATCGCCGACGTCGTGGGCGAGGTCCGCGGCGAGCTTCCCGGCGTCGACGTGCTCGTCGTCGACGACGGCTCCACCGACCGCACCGCCGCCGTCGCCGCCGCCGCCGGCGCCCGGGTCGCCAAGCTGCCGTACAACCTCGGCGTCGGCGGCGCCATGCGCCTCGGCTACCGGTACGCCCGCGACCACGACTACGACGTGGCCATCCAGATCGACGCGGACGGCCAGCACGACCCCCGGTACGTGCCGAAGCTCGTCGACCTGCTCGACGACACCGACCTGGTGATCGGCGCCCGCTTCGCCGGCGAGGGCGACTACAACGTCCGCGGCCCCCGCCGCTGGGCCATGGTCATGCTCTCCGGCGTCCTCTCCCGCGTCGCCCGCACCAAGCTCACCGACACCACCTCCGGGTTCCGGGCCGCCAACCGCCGCGTGATCGACATGTTCGCCACCTGGTACCCGGTCGAATACCTGGGCGACACGGTCGAGACGCTCGTGCACACCGCCCGGCGGGGTTACACCATCCGCCAGGTGCCGGTGGCCATGCGCAAGCGGATGGCGGGCACCCCCAGCCACTCCCCGGCCAAGGCCATGATCTACCTCGGTCGGGCCTTCGCCGTCCTCACGTTGGCGCTCATTCGCCGGTGATCCGGCGGCTGCTGAGTCTGGTCCCACCGGGCACCGTCGCCGTCGGCGCCGGCCTGGCCCTGCTGGGGCTCGCCTCCTACGTCCACCTGGCCGTCGCCGGGCACAGCCTCACCGAGGCCGACTACTCGTCGCTCGCGGCGCTCTGGACGATCGTCTTCACCCTCGGCATCGGCCTGTTCATGCCCGTCGAACAGGAGGTCGCCCGTCTCGTCGCCGGTCGGCACAGCCAGGGCCTCACCCCCGGGCCCGTACTGGCCCGGGGGGCCGCCCTGGCCCTCGGCCTGCTCGTCGCGGTCGTCGCGCTGATCATCGTCGCGCGGGCACCGCTCGCCGACCGGCTCTTCGCCGGCGACAACCGGATGGTCGCCGTCCTGATCGGGTCGCTCGCCGCGCTCGCCGTCGCGCACACCACCCGCGGCGTGCTCTCCGGCCTGCAACTGTTCCCCTGGTACGGCACCCAGCTCGGCGTCGACGGCGGCCTGCGCATCGCCCTCGTCGCCCTGCTCGGCCTGACCGGCGTCACCTCCCCCGTCTGGTTCGGCGCGGTGCTGATCGCCGCGCCCCTGATCGGCGTGGCGGTCACCGCCCCACCCGTGCTCCGGGCCGTCGGCGGCGGCGTCCCCGTCGCCTGGGCCGCGTTCCTGCGCGGCCTCGGCCTGCTCATCACGTCCAGCCTGCTCTCCCAGGTCGTCGTCAACATCGGCGTGATCAACGTGAAGGTGCTGGACCCCTCCGACGTGGCCACCGCCGGCGCGCTGCTCTCCGCGCTGGTGCTCGTCCGGATCCCGCTGTTCGTCTTCGCCTCGCTCCAGGCGTCCCTGCTACCCGGCCTCGCCACCTCCGCCGCGACCGGCGACCGCACCGCCTTCAACGGGCTGCTGCGGCGGGCCCTGGGCATCGTCACCGCGCTCGGCGTCACCGGCGCCGTGCTCGCCGTCCTGCTCGGCCCGTGGCTGGTGCAGACCCTCTTCGACGCGCCGGACGTCCTCGGCCACGGTGACTTCGCCTGGCTCGCCGCGGCCACCCTCGCCTACCTCTGGGCGATGGTCCTCGGTCAGGCGCTGCTCGCCCTCGACCGGCACCGGGCCCAGGCCGTCGCCTGGGCCGTCGGGGTGGCCGCGCTGGTCGCCGCCACCCTCGCACCCGTGGCCACCGCGCTGCGCGTCGAACTCGGCTACGCCATCGGCTCCGTCGTGGTCGCCGCCACCATGGCCGCCCTCCTGCGCGGCACCCGCACCGGCGGCCCGGCGATCACGCACACCACCACCGCCCGCGAGTCGGTCGCACCCGGGGTAACCAGCACCCCCTGACCGAGGTCGTGGAGCTGATCGCCCCTGCAGGGACCGATCAGCTCGACGGTCTTTCATACCGCCGTGTTCAGGTCGGTGGAGCTACCGGTCTGCCTTCCGGTCGTAACGCGCCATCATGGTGCGGACGGCGTCGTCCACCACCGTGATCACGCGCTTCGGTGTCACCGTCCACCCCGGTGCGGCCACAGGTCCCAAACGTCTCCTCTGACTCGACACGCAGGCGACCCGGGCGAGAACTCCCGTCGATCTTGCACTTTCTGTCGTGACCAATGCCCGCAAAAGGCGCATTAAGGCAGCCGAAAGTGCAAGATCGGCGAGGCGGACAGCGCGCGGGGTGGGGTGGGGCGGGGCGGGGCGTCGAACGGGAGCGGGGGGGGGGGGGGGGGGCGGGGGGCCCCCGCCCCCCCCCCCCCCCGGGGGGTGTGGAGCGCGGGGGGGGGGGGCCGC
>NZ_JBITDT010000026.1:23111-52803 GCF_044454415.1 Micromonospora sp. NPDC051543 | reverse complement strand
TCCATGTTGGGGGGGGCGCACCGGGGGGGGGGGGGGGGGGGGGGGGGGGGGGGCGGCGCGGGGGGGGGGGGGGCGGCCGCGCCGGGCCCCCCCCGCCGCTCGCACGTCAGGTGTTACTTGCCGTCCGCGGGCTTGTCCTCCAGGTCGGCCGAGCCCGCCGACGTCGTCGGCTTGTGCGCCTCCGTGGTCGGCTGCGCCGGCGTGTCCGGCCCACCCGCCTCGGCCGGCTCCTCCGCCGCCGCGACATCACCGTCGAGCAGCGCCGTCAGCGCCGCCCCCGTGATCCGCCGGAACGTACGCCCCACCCGCTGACGGTCCAGCACCGCCACCTCGAGCTGGTTCGCGGCGATCGTACGAGCCGCGCCACCCTCACCGCCGGCGGTGCTCAGCGCCTGGACCGCCACCCGGACGGCCTCACCGAGGGACATGTCCGCCCGGTGCTGCGACTTCAACACACCGGTGATCGCCTCGGCCTGGCCGCCCATCGCCATCCGGCCCGGCTCGTCGTTGACCGACCCGTCGTACGTGAGCCGGTACAGCTCGTCGTCGTCCGGGGTCGCCCCGACCTCCGCCACACAGATCTCCACCTCGAAGGGCTTCGACTGCTCGGTGAAGATCGCGCCGAGCGTCTGCGCGAACGCGTTTGCGAGGGCGCGCCCGGTCACGTCACGCCGGTCGTAGCTGAGGCCGTTCAGGTCGGCCATCCGCACACCCGCGCGGCGCAGGTTCTCGAACTCGTTGTACCGGCCGACCGCGGCGAAGCCGATCCGGTCGTAGATCTCACTGACCTTGTGCAGGGCGCTGGAGAGGTTCTCCGCGACGAAGAGCACCCCGCCGGAGTAGCTCAGGACCACCGCGCTGCGACCCCGGGCGATGCCCTTGCGGGCCAGCTCGGAGCGGTCGCGCATGATCTGTTCGGGCGAGGCGTAGAACTGCATGGCCACGGCGGCGGTTCTCCTTACGGCGCTGTGCTGACGACTGCTGACTGGTGGGGGTTGACGGCTCAGCCGCCCGGATTCTCCATCCGACCGGCGACCACACCCTCGGCGATCGCCGCCGTCTCGGTGTCGGTCAACCGGCGGGTGCCCTCGGCGGTAGCGGTCATCACCACCGGATAGATCCGGCGGGTCAGGTCCGGTCCGCCGGTCGCGGTGTCGTCGTCGGCCGCGTCGTAGAGCGCCTCGACCGCCAGCCGGGTCGCGTCCTCGAGGGACACGCCGGTCCGGAAACGCTTCTTGAGCGCCGACTTGGCGAAGAGCGAGCCGGAGCCGATGGCGTCGTACCCGGTCTCCTCGTACGGGCCACCGGTCACGTCGAAGCTGAAGATCCGCCCGGCGCGCGTCGGGTCACTGGCGGCCAGGTCGAAGCCCGCGAACAGCGGGACCACGGCGAGGCCCTGCATGGCCGCGCCCAGGTTGCCCCGGATCATCGACGCCAACCGGTTGGCCTTGCCGTCGAGCGAGAGCATCGCGCCCTCGATCTTCTCGTAGTGCTCCAGTTCCACCTGGAACAGCCGCATCAGCTCGATGCCGATGCCCGCGGTGCCCGCGATCCCGACCAGCGAGTACGCGTCGGCGGGGTGCACCTTCTCGATGTCGCGCTGGGCGATCAGGTTGCCCATGGTGGCCCGTCGGTCGCCGGCCATCACCACGCCGCCGGCGGCCGAGATGGCCACGATGGTGGTCGCGTGCGGCGCCAGGTCGGCGGCCATGCCCGGCGGGAGCGGCCGACGGCCGGGCAGCATCTCGGGGGCCACCCGGCTCAGAAACGTGGTGAAGGAGGACGTCCCCGCGTTGGTGAACACATCTGGTAGACGCCCGGATGGATCAAAGCCCGCTGCCACGTGGTTCCTCTCAGGTACGTGATCGCCCTGGCCAGCCTCGTAGGACTGTCACGGAACTGGCCAAGACCACCGTTGCAGTTGAAGCAGAGTATCCCGCGCACCCATCCGGTGCGATGATCGTGGTCCAGATGTTGCGGGTCCGCGCCGCCACAGATCGCGCAGACCCCGTCCTGCTCGGCCAGGAGCTCCTGAAACTCCTTCTCCCCAATGCCGTAGCGCCGCTGGAGGTGGTACTCGCGACTGCCGCCATGCAGCCGGAGCCTGCTCTCCTTGCCCTTCTCGTTGTGGCAGGGCTTGCAGTATCGGCCGTAACCGCTGCGGGCGGAGCGGTTACGCGGAAAGTCATCGAGGGACTTCGTGACATCGCAAGCCGGGCACCGCCGATGGCCCTCCGGCACGGCGGGCAGTTGCCGCACGTCCCTGCCCTGCTGCTCCTTCACGCGCTTGGCATAGCTCGCCTTGGACCGAGCGTTGAAGCAGGGCTTGCAGTAGCTACCCCGACCCTCCGGCCGCTTACTGTTCGCACAGAATTGATCAAGGGGGAGCCACTCACCGCAGTCGCGGCAGCGGCGGTGGCCATCGCGGCCAATCGAAGACATGTCCGATTTGCCCTGCTATGCCCTATTCGCCCCCTTTTTGTACATAGCCCCTCACGAACTCTTCTGCGTTCTCTTCCAGGACGGAGTCGATCTCGTCGAGCAGGTCGTCGACGTCCTCGGTGATCTCGGCGTGCCGCTCGGCCACCTCGGGGTTGGCCTCGGTGGTGACGTCCTCGATTTCCTCGCCCTGGCGGGACTTGCCGGACTGCGACTGGCCGCCGCTGTCATGAGTGGCCATTGCTGCCTCCTCCACGATCGTCTGCGATGAACTTACCTCGCCCGGACGACGAAAAGCCCGCCGCGCGCCGGCTTGCGGCACACGGCGGGCATTCGGTCGGCGCGTTCAGCCGCCGGTCAGCGTCTCCAGCAGGTCCTTGGCGCTGGCGCAGCGGTCGAACAGGGCCCCGACGTGGGCACGGGTGCCCCGCTCCGGCTCCATCATCGGTACCCGGACCAGCGACTCCCGGCCCACGTCGAAGATCACCGAGTCCCAGCTCGCGGCGACCACCTCGGAGGCGTACTGCGCGAGGCAGCGGCCCCGGAAGTAGGCCCGGGTGTCCTCCGGGGGCTCGGTCATCGCGCTGCGGACCTCCTCGTCGGTGAGGAGCGTCTTCATCGCCCCACGAGAGACGAGCCGGTTGTAGAGGCCCTTCTCCGGGCGCACGTCGGAGTACTGCAGGTCGACGAGCTGGAGCTTGTGGGAGCCCCAGCCGAGCTTCTCCCGCTCCCGGTAGCCCTCCAGCAGCCGTAGCTTGGCCACCCAGTCCAACTCGTCCACGCAGAGCATCGGGTCGCGACCGAGCCGGTCCAGGACGCCCTCCCACCGGTCCAGCACGTCGGCGGTCTGCTCGTCGACGTCGGTGCCGTAGCGGTCGTCGACAAAGGACCGCACCCGTTCGAGGTACGCCCACTGCACGTCCAGGGCGGTCAGGCGGCGGCCGTCGCGCAGCCGCATGAGGTGCGTGAGGGACGGGTCGTGGCTGACCGCGCGCAGTTCGCTGACCGGGTCGGCGATACCGAGGTCGGCCCCGAGCGCCTTCTCCTCGATCATGGTGAGGATCAGCGCGGTGGTGCCCACCTTGAGGTAGGTGGAGATCTCGGAGAGGTTGGCGTCGCCGATGATGACGTGCAGCCGGCGGTACTTGTCGGCGTCGGCGTGCGGCTCGTCGCGGGTGTTGATGATCGGGCGCTTGAGGGTGGTCTCGAGGCCGACCTCGACCTCGAAGAAGTCGGCGCGCTGGGAGATCTGGAAGCCGCTCTGCCCGCCGTCCTGTCCGATGCCGACGCGGCCGGCGCCGCAGACGATCTGGCGGGTCACGAAGAAGGGCGTCAGGTACGCCACGATGTCGGCGAACGGGGTCTGCCGGCGCATCAGGTAGTTCTCGTGGGCGCCGTAGCTCGCGCCCTTGTTGTCGGTGTTGTTCTTGTAGAGGTGGATGGGCTGGCTGCCGGGGATGGTGGCGGCGCGGCGGGACGCCTCGGCCATCACCCGCTCGCCGGCCTTGTCCCAGCGCACGATGTCGCGGGGGGTGGTGACCTCGGGGGTCGAGTATTCGGGGTGCGCGTGGTCCACGTAGAGGCGTGCGCCGTTGGTGAGTATCACGTTGGCCAGGCCCAGGTCCTCGTCGGCGAGGGCCTCGGCGGGGTCGTACGCGGCCCCGGAGTAGGTGAAGCCGCGGGCGTCGCGCAGCGGCGACTCCTCCTCGTAGTCCCAGCGGGCGCGACCGCCCCGGTTGAGTTCGGGCCGGGCCCCGTAGGCGTTGACCACCTGGGACGAGGTGACCATCGGGTTGGCTCCGGCCTGGCCGGGCACGGAGATGCCGTACTCGACCTCGGTGCCCATGATCCGTCTTACGCTCATCGACCTACCCGCTTCGCTCGCCCGACCCGGTCCCCGTCATGTCGAGCGTAGTCCGACTGTTCGGGGTCGGGGGCGCGCCGGTGCGGGCGGGTCACGGGTGTCGCCCGCGTCCCGCCCGCCCCGTTCAGTACTTGATGATCATTGGAACGGTGGTGACCCGGCCGCGCAGGTCCGGGTACCTGGTCAGCAGCTTGTCGACGCGTCGTTGCGCGGCGGGGTCGCTGATCAGCAGGCGGAGCGGACCGCGGGTCGAGCGCAGGATCTGGCGGGTCCGCTCGGGTTCCTCGAACATCGGCAGGTAGATCGCCGGCTCGCTCTGGGCGGTGGTGCCCTGCAGGGCGGAGAGGCAGATCGATTCCACGTAGCCGCGGTAGCCGGTCCGGTCGAGCACGACGGTGATGGTGCCCGGCTGGTCGGGGTGGCGGCGGTAGGCCGCGGCGCAGACCTGGGCGACCCTCGACGGCTTGTCCACGCTGTGCTGGACCCAGAGTTGGGTCCAGCTCTGCTTGTCCACCGTGAGCAGACTCCGACTCCAACCGGTGAGCCCGCAAAGGATCACGACGGTGAGCACGGCCAGCGCGGCGGCGAGCGCGGGGACGGCGGCGGCGCGTGTCCGGTTGGCACCCGCGTCGGCCTTCGGCACGGGCAACAGCACGACCAGGGCGGCGCTGCCGACGATGAGCCCGACGGTGGCGAGGTGCACGCCCTTCATGAAGTAGTAGGCGGGTTGGACGCCGGCGAGGACGTTGGCGAGGGCGATGGCGAGGGCGAAGCCGACGGCCACCAGCACGGCGGCGAGGTGCCGGCGCCAGGCCCGGTCGGGGCGACGGGCCTGGATCGCCAGGCCGATGAGGACGATCGGGGTGAAGCCGAGCAGGGCCCGCCAGGCCTCGGCGAGTTCCAGGCCGGCCTTGGCGTCGAGGGCCTCGGTCTGGCCTGCGGCGAAGATCCCCAGCAGCAGGGGCAGCGGCGCGAGCAGGGCGGTCACCAGGCCGACGGCGAGCACGCTCCGGCGGATGCGGAGCAACTCCCGGCGGTGCGCGATCAGCCAACCGAGCACCAGCAGCCCGGCCGGTGGGAGGAACAGGTAGTAGGTGAAGCCGATGCCGATGAGCAGGGCGCCGAGCAGGACGAGTTGTTCCCGGTTGCCGGCGAGCGGGCGTACGACAAGCGCGGTCAACGCGACGGCGAGCGCGAGTCCCAGCACCTCGCTGGGGTAGCCGGCGATGAGCAGGCGGGGCAGCTGGCTGCCGAGGACGAGGGCGCCGACGACGACGGTCAGGACGACCCGGTGCAGCGGGTGCAGGGGGCCGGGAAGCCGTTGGGCGGCCCAGAAGAGGGTGAGCACGAACAGGCCGAAGGTGGCGAAGCACCACCACTCGTAGTGGCTGAGGCTACTGGCACCGCTCGGGGTGCCGGTGGCGGAGCGCAGGTGCGCGTCGAGCACGGCGGCGTTGAGGTGCCAGCCCTGCGGGTAGCGGGCGAGCAGGGAGACGATGTCGTCGCGGGCGGCCGACGGGTCGAGGAAGACGTACCCACCGAGCCGGCCGATGGCGTCGACGAGGGCGACGTGGCGGAAGTTGTCCTCGCCGAGGGCGAGCAGGCTGAGGCGGCCGACGAGGGCGCTGGCCCGCAGCCAGGGTGACGCCAGGTAGCCGACGACGGCGACGGTGGCGACGACCGGCAGCAGGTCGGTCCAGCCGGGCCGGGGCAGGGCGGGACGTCGGCCGGTCCCCACGGCGATGAGGGCGAGGACGGTGAGCGCGGTACCGCTGACCGCAACGGGGTGCAACCCCCAGGGCCAGACGGTGAAGAGCAGCCCGGCGACGGTGGTGGCGCCGACGAGCAGCAGCATGGCGAGCACGAGCCGGTCGAGCAGGGTGCGGCCGCCGCGTAGCAGGCTGGCCGTGGTCAGCAGCACGAGCGGGGGCAGCAGCCAGGCCAGGTGCAGGGCGTACGCCACCGCGGGTACCAGCCAGGCGACCGCCAGCGCGACGAGCAACGCGCGGTACGGGCGGGTGGGAGGCGGGGTCCGCGGGTCGACCGCAGGGCGTGCCGGCGGGTCGGTGACGGTGAGTTCGGACGGCACGCGGATCCTCGACGTTTCGCAGGGTTGGAAGCGCCACAGCGTACCGGTTCGGGTGGGCGGGCGTGGGCCGGTGTGACGAGCGGGGCCCGGGGCGGGGGGGCGGCCGGGGCCCCGGGGTGGGGGGGCCGCGGAGCGGGTAGGGGGGGGGGTTGGGGGGGGGTGGGGGGTGGGGGGGGGGGGGGGGGGGGTGGGGGGGGGGGGGGGGGGGGGGGGGGGGGGGGGGGGGGGGGGGGGGGGGGGGGGCCCGGGGCCCCCCCCCCCCCCCGCTGTGTCGGCGCCTGCCTACAGGTACTGGCCGGTGTTGCTGGCGGTCTCGATGGACCGGCCGGCCTCGGTGCCCTTGCCGCCGGAGACGAGCGTACGGATGTAGACGATCCGTTCGCCCTTCTTGCCGGAGATGCGGGCCCAGTCGTCGGGGTTGGTGGTGTTGGGCAGGTCTTCGTTCTCGCGGAACTCGTCGACGCAGGCGTCGAGGAGGTGCTGCAGGCGTAGGCCCTTGCGACCGGAGGTGAGGAATTCCTTGATGGCCATCTTCTTGCTCCGGTCGACGATGTTCTGGATCATCGCGCCGGAGTTGAAGTCCTTGAAGTAGAGGACTTCCTTGTCGCCGTTGGCGTAGGTGACCTCGAGGAAGCGGTTCTCCTCGGTCTCCGAGTACATCCGCAGAACGACGGCGTCGATCATCGCAGCCACCGTGGCCTGCGCGTCGGTGCCGTGTTCGGCGAGGTCGTCCGGGTGCAGTGGCAGCCCGGAGAGGATGTACTTGGAGAAGATGTCCTTGGCCGCCTCGGCGTCCGGCCGCTCGATCTTGATCTTCACGTCGAGCCGGCCCGGGCGCAGGATCGCCGGGTCGATCATGTCTTCCCGGTTGGAGGCGCCGATGACGATGACGTTCTCCAGCCCCTCCACGCCGTCGATCTCGCTGAGCAGCTGCGGGACGATGGTGTTCTCCACGTCGGACGAGACGCCGGAGCCACGGGTCCGGAAGATCGAGTCCATCTCGTCGAAGAACACGATCACCGGGGTGCCCTCACCGGCCTTCTCCCGAGCCCGCTGGAAGATCAGCCGGATGTGCCGCTCGGTCTCGCCGACGTACTTGTTGAGCAGCTCCGGGCCCTTGATGTTCAGGAAGAAGCTGGTGTGCTTCTCCTTGCCCTGCCGCTCGGCGATCTTCTTGGCCAGGGAGTTGGCCACCGCCTTGGCGATCAGCGTCTTGCCGCAGCCGGGCGGCCCGTAGAGCAGGATGCCCTTGGGCGGGCGGAGCTGGTGCTCACGGAACAGGTCCGCGTGCAGGAACGGCAGCTCCACCGCGTCGCGGATCTGCTCGATCTGGGACTGGAGGCCACCGATGTCGGAGTAGTCGACGTCCGGCACCTCCTCCAGGACCAGCTCCTCGACCTCGCTCTTCGGGATCCGCTCGTACGCGTACGCCGAGCGGGGCTCGATCATGAGCGAGTCGCCGGCCCGGATCGCCGAGCCGATGAGCGTCTCGGCGAGGTGCACGATGCGCTCCTCGTCGGAGTGGGAGACCACCAGCGCACGGTCGCCCGGCCCGCCGTTCGGCCCCTCCAGCACCTCCTTGAGCATCACGACCTCGCCGACCCGCTCGTACCCGAACGCGTCGACGATGTTGAGCGCGTCGTTGAGCAGGACCTCCTGGCCGCGCCGCAGCTCGGCCACGTCCAGCGAGGGCGAGACGGCGACCCGCAGTTTGCGGCCGCCGGTGAACACGTCCACGGTGCCGTCGTCGTGCTTGGCCAGGAAGACTCCGTAGCCACTCGGCGGCTGTGCGAGCCGGTCGATCTCCTCCTTGAGCGTGACGATCTGCGTGCGAGCCTCCTTGAGGGTGCTCACCAGCCGGTCGTTGTTCTCGGTCAGCCGCGCCAACTGTGCCTGGGTGGCCGCCAGCCGCTCTTCGAGCTGCCGGACGTGTCGGGGGCTTTCGGTCAACTTGCGCCGCACCAGGGCGAGTTCCTCCTGAAGGAACGCGACCTGCGTGGAGAGATCGTGGGCTTCCTTCTCCCACCGTGCGGCGCGCGAGTCCGCGTCGTCGCTGCGTGCTGCCACGTCCCACCTCCCCGGGGGGCTTGAACGTTCTGAGCTAACACTAGCCGCTATGAGCCCGATTCGGTCCCACGCAACACCCTCGTCACTGAACCTTGATCGCCAAGGGGTGGTCTGCGGGGTCGTTAACGGCGTTCGGGTACCGTCGGAGGCTGGTACGGGAGAACATGGGGGGTGCACCGGTGGCCGAGGTCGCGACCGACCAGTTGCAGGTCTGGGTGGACCAGGATCTCTGCACGGGCGATGGGCTCTGCGTGCAGTACGCGCCAGAGGTGTTCGAGTTCGACATCGACGGCCTGGCGTACGTCAAGGGCGCCGACGGTGAGCTGAGGTTGGCCCCGGGCAGCCGCGTCGACGTGCCCGAGCACCTGCGACTCGAAGTGATCGACTCCGCGAAGGAGTGCCCGGGCGACTGCATCCACGTGGTGCGCGGCGACGGCGTCGAGGTCGCCGGCCCGGACGCCGAGGACGACTGAACCGACGCCGCGCGGTCCGCGCGACGCCGGTCCGAACGGGGTACGCCTCAGAGCATCGGGCGGCCGACCACCGAGGCGACCAGCCGCGCGAACTCCTCCAACCGGGCGATCTGCCCGGCCCCACCGTCGTCGAGGGTCTTGCCGAACCGCAGCGCGTCGTGCCGCGGCGTACCCGCCATCTCCTCGCTCGGCGGCGCCTCGTCCAGTGAGGTGAGCAGCAGGTAGACGTCGATGCTGTCGACCCGGATCTCGCCGCTCTCGGAGCGGTTCAGCCGCCGCCGGCAGCCCACCTCGGTGACCGTGGAGACCGGCACCACCCGCAGCGACGACGTCATCGAACCCGGCGGCCCCTCCCCCGGCGGCACGTCCTCGCCGTGCCAGAGGATCAGCCGGCTGCCGTCGCAGACGACGACCTCCTGCCACACCCCGTTGACCTCGTTGACGAAGCGTTCCAGGGTGAAGCCGAGCACCGAGGCGCCGCGCAGCACCCCGCCGAGCGCTTCCAGCGCGACGTCCGGATCCCGCAGATAGGCGCGCGCCGCCGACTCCAGGTCCTGGTAGGGCGACCAGTCCGGAAACACGGCGGGCAGGTCGCCGCCGCCGTAACCCGGTCGGCTCATCGGGCCGCCTCCCCCCGCTCACCGATGGTCACGGCCTGTCCATCTCCCCCGTCGCGTCGGGCTGCGCGTCGGCGGCCTGGGCGGCGGCTGCCTGGCGGGCCGCCTCGGCCGCCCGCAGGTCCTCGCGGCGCTGCACGTACGCCTCGGTGCCCTTGCTCGGTTTGCGGCGACGCGGCGGCGCGGTGACGCCCGGGGCGAGCTTGCGCGCCGAGACCAGGAACGCGGTGTGCGCGATCATCCGGTGGTCGGGGCGGACGGCGAGGCCCTCGGCGTGCCAGTCGCGCACCAGGGACTCCCAGGCGCGCGGCTCGGTCCAGCCGCCGCGCTCACGCAGCGCCTCGACCAGCTCGGAGAGCTGCGGGGTGGTGGCGACGTAGCCGATGAACACGCCGCCGGGCACCAACGCCCGCTCGACCATGTCGAGGGTCTCCCAGGGAGTGAGCATGTCCAGGATGATCCGGTCGAAGCCGGTCTCCTGGCACTGCGCGACGTCGCCGACGTGCAGGTGCCACGACGGGTGCGGCCCGTTGAAGAACGCCTCGACGTTTCGTTTGGCGATCTGGGCGAAGTCGTCGCGTACCTCGAACGAGTGCAGCTCGCCCTCGGTGCCGACGGCGCGCAGCAGGGAGCAGCTCAGCGCGCCGGAGCCGGCGCCGGCCTCGAGGACCTTCGCGCCGGGGAAGATGTCGCCCATCGCGACGATCTGCGCCGAGTCCTTCGGGTAGATCACCTGAGCGCCGCGCGGCATGGAGAGCACGTAGTCCGACAGCAGCGGACGCAGCGCCAGGAACGCGGTGCCGCCGCCGGAGGTGGTCACCACGCTGCCGTCGGGCAGCCCGATCAGCGCGTCGTGCGCCAGGATGCCGCGGTGGGTGTGGAACTCCTTGCCGTGCTCCAGCGTGACGGTGTGCATCCGCCCCTTGGGGTCGGTCAGCTGCACCCGGTCGCCGGGCCGGAACGGGCCTCGGTGCACGGGTGTCAGCGTCCGGGGGGCGTCGTCGGCTGCGACGGTGGAGGGAGTTGCGGTCACGGTGTCATCTTCCGGTTGGGTTCGAGGAGCTGTGCCAGGTCCCCGATATGCAGAATGCCGACGACATCTTCGCCTGACGTCACCACGTACTGCGCGCCCGGGTGGGTCTGCACGGCCTCCATCACCCGTTCGCCGTCGAGTCCCAGCGTCAGGGTGGGGAGCGCGGTGAGCGGCCGGGCGACGGAGTCCACCGCCAGCCAGGCGCGACGCTCGACGGGTACGGCCGCGGCGGCGGCCGGGTCGACCAACGCCACCGGATGGCCGGTGGAGTCGGTGACCAGCAGCGCGGCGGCGGGCTGCCCGCCCTCGGCGCGGCGGCGCTGCGCCTCGGCCAACGGCGTGCCGGTGGTCACCGGCCAGATCGGCCGCGCCAGTTGGGCCAGGTCGATCAGCGGGAACCGTCGGCTGACCCGCGCGGCCCGGATCGACTGCCCGGCGCCGCGCCAGAGGGTGACGGCGACCAGCAGCATCAGCGGCAGCGCCACCGGGGCCAGGTGGTCGGTGGCGGTCAGCAACCCGACCAGCGCGGCCGTGCCGACGGCGACGACCCGGCCGGCCCAGCCGGCGACCTCGGTGCCACGGTGCCGGTCCCGGGTGAGACCCCACACGGCGGCGCGTAGCGCCCGGCCGCCGTCCAGCGGCAGCCCGGGCAGGATGTTGAACACCGCCACGATGACGTTGCTCAGCGCGAGCTGGAAGGCGAGCTGGTGACCGACGGTGCCCGCCGGCAGGGCGAGGGTGGCGGCGACCGCGAGGGCGCCGAGCACCGCGGACACCGCCGGGCCGGCCAGCGAGACCAGCAGGTCGATCCGGGGTGTCGGGGCGTCCCGCTCCATCTCGGTGTATCCACCGAGCAGTTCGAGGGTGATTCCCCGCACACCGATGCCGTAGCGGCGGGCGGTGAGCGCGTGGCCCAGCTCGTGCAGCAGCACCGAGCCGAGCAGGGAGACCACGAATCCGAAGCCGATGAGGTAGCCGCTGAGCTGCGGCAGGTCCAGTTGTCGGCGGGCGAACTCGGCGTAGAGCACGGCGACCAGCACGGCGAGCAGGAGCATCGACGCGTTGAGGTGCAGGGGCACCCCGAACACCCGGCCCACGCTCAGACCGGGTCGCCGGTCGGACCGGCGCGGCGGCCGGGAGGTCTGCTCCATCGCACCGATGCTACGGACCGGTCACCTGCGGGGCGGGCGGCGGGCGGTGTCACACCGGTGCCCTAACCTTTGCGCACATGACGGCGGAACCGGTCACCACCCCCCAGTCCTCTCCCCCGGCGCAGACGCCGCCGACGGTGCGGGCCTCGCTGTCGCCGTCGCGGGCGGCGGATTTCAAGACCTGCCCGCTGCTCTACCGGTTCCGCAGCATCGACCGGCTGCCCGAGCGGACGACCCTCGAGCAGGCCCGGGGCACGCTGGTGCACGCGGTGCTGGAGCGGCTGTTCGACCTGCCCGCCTCGAGCCGCACACCGGCCGCGGCCGGTGACCTGGTGGCCCCCCAGTGGGACCGACTGGTCACCGAGCAGCCGGAGCTGGCCGCGATCTTCGACGACGCCGAGCCGGCCGGCCCGGTGGAGTTCCTGCGCTCCGCGGCGGGGCTGCTCGAGGGCTACTTCGCCGTGGAGGATCCGACCCGCCTGGAACCGGCCGAGCGCGAGAGTCTGATCTCGGCGGTCGTCGACGAGGAGCTGCTGATCCGGGGCTACCTCGACCGACTCGACGTGGCCCCGGACGGCGCGCTGCGGGTGGTCGACTACAAGACCGGCGGCGCGCCCCGGGAGGCGTTCGAGGCGCGGGCGCTGTTCCAACTGAAGTTCTACGCGCTGGTGCTGTGGCGCACCCGCGGGGTGGTGCCCCGGGTGCTGCGCCTGCTCTACCTGCGCGACGCCGAGGTGTTGGACTACACGCCCGACGCCGACGAGCTGGTCCGCTTCGAGCGCACCGTGGTGGCGCTGTGGCGGGCGATCGAGCAGGCCACCGCCCGGCAGGACTTCCGACCCCGGCCGAGCAAGCTGTGCGACTGGTGCAGTCACCAGGCGCTGTGCCCCACGTTCGGCGGTACCCCACCCCCATTCCCCGTCGAGGCGACAACCGCCAACCCCCTCCGCGACGCCCGCACCACCCCCGCACCCCCCGGCGCCGACGACTAACCCCCACCCCACCCCCCGCACCCCGCCCCACCCCCGCCGATCTTGCACTTTGGGATGTCGACTTCATCAGATTCGCACCATTCATCCCAGCAGAAAGTGCAAGATCGACGGCGTCAGAAGGGCTCGCCCGACCGGAGCGGTGCTGTCCGGGTCGGGACAGGGCGCCCGGCCGACCTCTACCGTGGTCCGCGACGCACAGGCCGGTGGAGCGGGGACGGGAGACGACATGAGCGATCGGGTGGCCCCGGCGCGGCCGGTACGGATCCTGCTCGCCGACGACCAGCCGCTGCTGCGGACGGGCTTCCGGATGGTGCTGGGCGCCGAGGGCGACCTCGACGTGGTGGCGGAGGCCGGTGACGGCGTGGAGGCCGTGGAGCTGTCCCGACGGCTCCTGCCCGACGTCGTGCTGATGGACATCCGGATGCCCCGCATGGACGGGGTGGCGGCGACCCGGGCCATCGTCGACTCCCGCCTGCCGGTGCGGGTGCTGGTGCTGACGACGTTCGACCTCGACGAGTACGTGGTGGGGGCGCTGCGCGCGGGCGCGAGCGGATTCCTGGCCAAGGACGTACCCGCCGAGGATCTGATCGCGGCGATCCGCACGGTGGCCGGCGGGGACGCGGTGGTCGCGCCACGGATCCTGCGGCGACTGCTCGACCGCTTCGCCGACCTGTTGCCCGACCCGGCGGCGACGCCGTCGGCGGCGCTCAACGCGCTCACCGACCGGGAACGTGAGGTCCTGGTGCAGGTGGCCCGAGGACTGTCCAACGCCGAGATCGCGGCGGTGTTGTCGGTCAGCGA
This sequence comes from Micromonospora sp. NPDC051543, assembly GCF_044454415.1. Lineage (NCBI taxonomy): Bacteria > Bacillati > Actinomycetota > Actinomycetes > Micromonosporales > Micromonosporaceae > Micromonospora > Micromonospora sp. NPDC051543. The sequence continues at coordinate 39,277 of NZ_JBITDT010000026.1, read as the reverse complement.
GACGACCGTCAAGACCCACGTCGGGCACCTGCTGACCAAGCTGCGGCTGCGCGACCGCGTGCAGGCCGTCGTGCTGGCGTACGAGTCGGGTCTGGTCCGCCCACGGGCGTAGTCGCCGCGCGGCGACTACCTCACCCGGCGTACCCGAAGATCCCCCCGTGGAGGGACGGCCTGGGTTGCCGTCGTCACCTACCGTGACCGGAGGCGGCGTCGCGCGGTTGACCCTCCTGTGACGTGCGGGGGAAGTGTGCAAAACCGGTCGATCGGCCGTCGGGTCAGGGGCAACCCTGATGCGGCATGGGGGTGCACCCGCAGCGGGAAATCCGCTGCGCGTCCCCCCAGGGGCGGACGGGACGGGCGCTCGCGGCGCCGATGATTGAACGGTCGCGCCGGACCATCGGGGGGCGGCGTGGGATTCGGACAGACGGAAGAGGTAGATGACGTGACCGCGACGGTAGGCCGGCAGGCGCAGGCCGCGGCCCGGGCGAACGACGTGTGGAAGGTGTACGGCAGCGGCGAGGCCCAGGTCATCGCGCTGCGGGGGGTCAGCGCGGAGTTCGAACGTGGCCGCTTCACCGCGATCATGGGGCCGTCGGGTTCCGGTAAGTCCACGTTGATGCACTGCCTCGCCGGTCTGGACTCGGTGACCCGGGGGACGGTGTCGATCGGTGAGACGACGGTCACCGGGCTGGGCGACTCGGGGCTGACGAAGCTGCGCCGGGAGAAGGTGGGCTTCATCTTCCAGCAGTTCAACCTGCTGCCGACGCTCACCGCGAAGGAGAACATCCTGCTGCCGATGTCGATCGCCGGGCGCAAGCCCGACCCGGCCTGGTACGACACGGTGATCAGGACGGTGGGCCTGCAGGACCGGCTGGACCACCGGCCGGCACAGCTCTCCGGCGGTCAGCAGCAGCGGGTGGCGTGCGCGCGGGCGCTTGTCGCCCGTCCTGAGGTGATCTTCGCGGACGAGCCGACCGGAAACCTTGACTCGCGCTCCGGCGCGGAGGTGCTCGGCTTCCTGCGCAACTCGGTGCGCGAGCACGGTCAGACCATCGTGATGGTCACCCACGACCCGACCGCGGCGGCGTACGCCGACCGGGTGGTCTTCCTGGCCGACGGTCAGATCGTGTCGGAGCTGATCGAGCCGACCGCCGACACGGTCCTGGACACCATGAAGAAGCTGGACACTCCGGCCGAGGTGGGCAACTGATGTTCCGGGCGACACTCAAGAGTCTGCTGGCCCGCAAGGTCCGGCTGATCCTGTCCGCTCTGGCGGTGGTGCTCGGGGTCATGTTCGTCTCGGGCGCGTTCGTGCTGACCGACACGCTGGGTCGCTCCTTCGACTCGGTGTTCGCCGACGGCTTCTCCGAGATCGACGTGAACGTCGCGGCGAAGCCGAAGATCGAGGTCAGCGAGTTGGAGGGCGAGCAGACCTCCGCTCCGCTGCCGGCCGCCGTGGTCGACCGGGTCAAGCAGGTGCCGGGGGTGGCCTCCGCGACCGGTGTCGTCAACGCCGACGGCGCACGGGTGATCGGCAGCAACGGCAAGGTCGTCACGTCGTTCGGTCCGCCGCAACTCGGTGAGAACTGGGTCGGCGAGAGCGACCTGCTGCAACTGCGCGAGGGCCGCGCGCCGCAGGCCGACGACGAGATCGTGATCAACAAGTCGCTGGCCACGACCGCGAAGGTGCGCGTCGGCGAGAAGGTCGGCGTGCTGACCGCGTTCGAGTCGAAGAAGCGGGACTTCACCCTCGTCGGCATCGCCGGTTACAGCGGTGACCGGGACTCGATCGGCGGGGTCAACGAGGTCTTCTTCACCACCCCGGTGGCGCAGCGGCTGATGCTCGGCGCACCGGACACCTTCAGCAGCGTCACCGTCCGCGCCGCCGGCGGCGTCTCCGACGAGAAGCTGCGCGACGACATGGCCCGCACCCTGGGTGCGGACTTCGACGTGAAGACCGGTGAGCAACTGGCCGAGGACGCCGCGGCGAGCCTGAAGGAGGGCCTGTCGTTCTTCAACAAGATCCTGCTGGGCTTCGCCGCGGTGGCGCTGCTGGTCGCCACGTTCCTGATCCTCAACACCTTCTCGATCATCGTGGCGCAGCGCACCCGGGAGTTGGCGCTGATGCGCGCCATCGGGGCGAGCAGCCGCCAGATCATCGGCTCGGTGGTGCTGGAGGCCGTCGCGGTCGGTCTGCTCGCGTCGGTGCTCGGTCTCGCCGCCGGCATCGGGGTGGGCGCGCTGCTGGCGTTCCTGTTCGGCAAGCTGGCCGGTGGGCTGACCCTGGCCGGGATCGGCGTGCCGGCGGCGGCCGTGATCGGGTCGTTCGGCGTCGGCCTGGTGATCACCGTGGTGGCGGCACTGCTGCCGGCGCTGCGGGCATCCCGGATCCCGCCGATCGCCGCCATGCAGGACGTGGCCACGCCGGACCGGTCGTTGACCAAGATCACCGTGGCCGGGTCGGTGGTCACCGGCATCGGCGCGGTGCTGCTGTTCCTGGGGCTCAGCGGCAACGCGGGCGGCCAGACGCTCGCCACCATCCTCGGCGGCGTGCTGTTCGCCTTCATCGGGGTGGCGCTGCTGACTCCACTGATCAGCCGGCCGGTGGTGAACCTGCTCGGTGCGATCTTCTCCTGGTCGGTGCCGGGCAAGTTGGGCCGGCTCAACTCCGGGCGCAACCCGCGCCGTACCGCCATCACGGCCGCCGCGCTGATGGTCGGCATCGCGCTGGTCACCGGCATCACCGTGATCCTGGACTCGGCCAAGAGCAGCATCAGCGCGCTCGCCCAGGACACCATCAAGGCCGAGCTGGTGATCGCCGGTCAGCAGGGCGGCCCGCGTCCGCCGAGCTTCGACCCGAGCGTGCTGGACCAGGTGAAGGCGCTGCCCGGCGTGCGGATGGTCGACGGCGAGTACGGCGACATGGGGCGCATCGACGGCGAGAGCACGTGGGTGGCGGCGAGTAGCGACATCGCGTCACTGCGGCAGATCTTCGGCGCGAAGGCCGCCGCCGGTGACATCGACCGGCTCTCGCCGACGCAGATGCTGGCCAGCTCCGACACCGCCAAGTCCCGCGGCTGGTCGGTCGGCTCGACCGTGAGCGTGCAGCTGACCCGGGGCGAGGCCCGCACGTACACGATCAGCGGCATCTACGAGTCGTCGCAGCTGACCAACCCGGTGACGTTGCCGGCGACGGCGGCGAAGGACTTCGCGATCCCGCAGCCCATCCAGGGCTTCATCCAGCTCGCGCCGGGGGCCAAGGTGGCCGACGTGCAACCGCGGGTGGAGACGCTGCTCGCGGACAGCCCCGAGGTGTCGGTGGCCGACCGGGACGCGTTCATCAAGCAGCAGACGAGTTCGCTCGACGGGCTACTCACGATGATCAAGATCCTGTTGGCGCTGGCCATCATCATCGCCGGGCTCGGCATCATCAACACCCTGGCGCTGTCGGTGCTGGAACGGACCCGGGAGCTGGGTCTGCTGCGGGCGATCGGCCTGCGGCGCGGCCAGACGATGGGCATGATCACCGTGGAGGCGGTGGTGATCTCCGTGTTCGGCGCGCTGCTGGGCGTGGCGGTCGGCACCGGCCTCGGCGCCGCGGTGGTCGAGGCGCTCAAGGACGAGGGCATCACCGACCTGAACCTCCCCTGGGGGCAGATGGTCGTCTTCCTCGGTCTCGCCGCGGTCATCGGGGTGGTGGCCGCGGTGCTTCCCGCCGTGCGGGCGGCCCGGATCAACGTCCTGGGCGCGATCGCCCACGACTGACGCCAGGTACGACAACGAGGGGGTCCCGCAGCGCGGGGCCCCCTCGTTCTTTCCGGCCGCGGCTTTCTGTCAGGCCGCGGCGCGGTCGGTCAGCAGCGCCGCCAGCGCCGCCAGGTCCACGCCCACCAGGCTTCGCACCTGGTGTACGGCCTCGATGGGCGGCAACGGCACTTCGGCCGGTACGGCCAGCACGGCCGCGCCGGAGGCGAGCGCGCTGGCGACCCCGGTCGGTGAGTCCTCGATCGCCACACACCGCTCGATCGGCGCACCCAACAGCCGTGCGGCGGTCAGGTACGGCTCGGGGTGCGGCTTGGCCGCGACCACCTCGTCACCGGCGACCACCACGTCGAAGCTGTCCCGCCCGAGGGTGTCCAGGGCGATCTCGACCAGCGCCCGAGGACTGGAGGTGACCAGGGCGGTGGGGACTCCCGCCACGCGGACCGCGTGCAGCAGCTCGAACGCGCCCGGCCGCCAGGGCAGACCGGCGCGGAACAGCTCCAGGATCCGGGCGTTGATCCACGCCGCGCTGATCTCCGGATCGCGCTCGGGTTGGCCAAGGTCGTCGTGCAGGATGCGCATCGACTCGGCCATGGCGGTGCCGATGATCGACCGGCGGGCGTCGGCGGACAGCTCCCCGCCGTACTCGCGGGCCAGTTCCTGCAACGCGACGTCCCACAGCTTCTCGCTGTCGACCAGCGTGCCGTCCATGTCGAAGAGCACGGCGGCGGGGTGTTGGCTGCTCAGCGGATCCTCCAGGGGTCGTGACCGACACCGGCGATCCTGCCAGCCGGGTCCGCCGCCGGTGGCGGCAACGGCTCCGAGGGTGACCGGGGCAACCCCGCTCAGCTCAGGTCGCACTCCTTCAGCGAGCGTTCGTAGCCACGGAAGAACGTGTCGGTGCGCTGTTCGGCGGTGCCATGCGCGCCCTCGGCGAACCACGGCTGGTCCGGGTCGTCGCCGACCGCAGCCACGCCCTCGCGAAACTCGTCCAGGTCGCCCTCGGCGAGTTTCAGGTCGCCGGCGCGCACCGAGTCGCCGAGGTACGCCCCGGCCATGCAGTCGGCCTGCAACTCCTGCTGGATGGTGAAGCTGTAGTTGATGCCCAGGCGCACCTGGATGCCGTGGGCGTACTCGTGACCGAGCAGGTAGAACACGAACGCGTCACCGACCTCGCGGAACGCCGCCACCGACCAGGCGACGTCGTACGCGATGAAGTCGCCCTGCGAGCAGTAGACCGCGTTGTTGCGCGGCAGTGGCTGACCGCCGCAGGAGACCTCACCGGCCCGCTGGTACGGGGTGACCCGCCGGATGGGCGTGAAGCGCTGCCCGGACGCCTTGAACTGGGCCGCCCAGTAGCGCTCCGCGATCGCCTGCGCGTCGGCGACGTCCTGTTTGAACTCGGCCACGCTCGTGGTGCTGTCGGCGCGGGTGGTGTCCGGCTCCGGCGAGGCGGCCGACGGGTTCGCCCCTGGACGTTCGCCCTCCGGTTCGGCCAGTCCACCGCCCGCGCAGGCGAGCGACACCAGCGCGACGACCACCAGGCCGACGAGAGGTCCGCGCGCGACGCGTCCCGACCATGCCCCCACTGTGCCTCCCCAGACCTCGGCGCCCGCACCACGCCATACCCCGACGGTACGACCACCACGCCCGCCACCGGATTCACGCACAACCGACCCAGACGGTTCACGCCCCGCACAGAACCCCTTTCCCCCTCCGCCGCCCCCCTCCCGCTCCCGGACCCCCTCCCGCCCCCGACTCCCGCTCGGCCCCGGACTCCCGCTCGGCCCCCGGACTCCCGCTCGGCCCCCGGACTCCCGCTCGGCCCCGGACTCCCGCTCGGCCCCGGTGATCAAGAAGTTTGCGTCAGCCCGTCCGGCGTGTCGTGACGCGAACCTCTTGATCGACGGGTTCGGGGTGGGGGGTGGGGGTGGGGACGGTTCGCCTGGTGGGGGGTCGGGCGGCCACAATGGGGCGGGGCGGAGGTGGCCGTCCGGTCGGGAGGGCGACGTGCACGTACTGGGCAGCCGTCGACGAAGCCAGCCGGCTCCGGCGCATGTCGTGTGGCGGTCGCTGCGGGACCCGTACGAGTCCGCAAGCCGGCCCTGGCTGGAACTGCGCGACGACGAGGTGTCGCCACGGGTGGTGGCGGGGTATGCGCCGGTGCTGCTGGTGTGGTCGTCGCTGTGGCCGCACCGGCCACAGGACGAGATCCGTTTCGACATCTCGCCCGGGCTCCCCGGCGGTGACTGCGCGGTGCGCTGGACCCTGAGCACCCCCGACCCGGACCTGCCCAGCGAGAGCACCCTCGGCTACCTCCGCCACCGCCTCAACTACCTGATCAACAACCGCCTCCGCCTCTCCTACGGCCAATAACCCCCACCCCACCCCACCCGCCCACTGCCGTTGATCATGAAGTTATTGCGCCGACACGCCGACTTCGATGGCAATAACTTCATGGTCAACAGGGCGAGGGTGGGGGGCGGGGCGGGGGTGGGGGTGGGAGGCGAGGGGGGCGGGGTGTCCGGGGTGGGGGGTTGGGTTCGACGTTTCTGGTGAGCGGTGCCGGGGCGGCACCGGGAACAGGAAGGCCACCATGAAATACATGATCATGCTTTACGGGTCGCAGCGGGACTACGACGCGTTGACGGGCCGGCCCTCGGACCGGCCGGCCATGTCGGCCGAGCAGGTGGCAGCCATGCACCAGCACATGGAGAAGTTCCACCAGGCGCTCGCCGAGTCCGGGGAGCTCGTCGACGCGCGGGGCCTGAGCGAGCCCGTGCACGCCCGTCGTGTGCGGGTGCAGGGCGGGGCGCCCGTGGTCACCGACGGTCCGTACGCGGAGACGCAGGAGGTCCTGGCGGGCTACACGGTCGTGGAGTGCGTCAGCTTCGACCGGGCCACCGAGATCGCCGCCGGTCTGGTCGACCCGGACACCCCGGGGGCGTACGTGGACGTGCGGCCGGTGCTGGACGGCGTCGAGGACCTGGCCGGCTGAGCACAGTGCCCGAGACACCCGCCGAGGACCTGCTGCGCGAGTTGGCGCCGCAGGTCCTCGGCGCGCTCGTCCGTCGCTTCGGGCACTTCGACACGGCCGAGGACGCGGTGCAGGAGTCGCTGATCGCGGCGGCGGACACCTGGCCGCGCGATGGCGTACCGGACAGTCCCCGCGCCTGGTTGATCACCGTCGCGTCCCGGCGGCTCACCGATTTGCTCCGGCGCGACCAGGCGCGGGCGCGGCGGGAGGAGAAGGCGGCGCGGTGGATGCTGCCGGAGCAGTGGCTCGCGCCGGCCGCCGACCGACTCCAGGACGCCGACGACACGCTCATCCTGTTGTTCCTGTGTTGCCATCCGGCGCTCACCCCGGCGTCGCAGATCGCGCTGACGCTGCGCGCGGTCGGCGGGTTGAGCACCGCGGAGGTGGCCCGCGCGTTCCTGGTGCCGGAGGCGACCATGACCCGGCGGATCAGCCGGGGAAAGCAGCGGATCCGCGACAGCGGCCTCCGGTTCGCGCCACCGACGGCGGCGGAGCGCGCCGATCGGGTCGCCGCGGTACTGCACGTGCTCTACCTGGTGTTCACCGAGGGGTACGCGCGTACCGCCGGGCCGGGGCTGCTGCGCGCGGACCTGACCGCCGAGGCGATCCGGTTGACGCGGTTGGTGCGCCGGCTGCTGCCCGATGACTCCGAGGTCAGGGGACTGCTCGCGTTGATGTTGCTCACCGACGCCCGCGCGCCGGCGCGGATCGGCCCACACGGCGAGTTGGTGCCGATGGCCGAGCAGGACCGCGCCCGGTGGCGGGCCGACCAGATCGCCGAGGGCGTCGCGTTGGTCAGCGAGGCGCTGCCGCGCGGGCCTGTCGGGCCGTACCAGCTCCAGGCGGCCATCGCGGCCGTGCACGACGAGGCGCCGAGCGCGGCGGCCACCGACTGGGCACAGATCACCGCCCTCTACGAGGTGCTGCTCGGCCTGTCCGACAACCCGGTGGTGGCCCTCAACCACGCCGTCGCGGTGGCGATGAGCCGGGGGGCGCGGGCCGGCCTGGCGCTGCTCGCGGATCTGGACGGGGACGCCCGGTTGGCCGACGATCCGCGGCTGCCGGCCGCCCGCGCCCACCTGTGGGAACTGATCGGTGAGCGGGCCGCGGCGCGCGAGGCGTACCGGATGGCGGCCGCGCGCTCGACGAACCTGGCGCAGCAGCGCTACCTCAACGCCCGCGCGGACCGGCTGGTCGACGACCCGGCAGCCGCCGGCTGAGCGAGCGGTCCGGCCGGGCGTCGGCCGGGCCGAGCGCTCCACCGGCCGAGCCCGCAGCGTCCGGCCGAACGGGCCGCGCTGTCACGGACTGGCGGCCAGGAAGACGAACGCGGCCAGCAACACGAGGTGGACGCCGCCCTGCAACACGTTGGCCCGCCCCGGTACGACGGTCAGCACCGCCGTCACCGCGGTGAGGGCCAGCAGCGCGAGCTGGGTGCCGCCGAGGCCGAGCAGCAGCGGGCCGTCCAGCCAGATCGAGGCGATGGCGATGACCGGAATGGTCAGACCGATGCTGGCCATCGCGGAGCCGAGGGCGAGGTTGAGGCTGATCTGTACACGGTCGCGGCGGGCGGCGCGGGCGGCGGCGAGGGTCTCCGGGAGCAGCACCAGCAGGGCGATGATCACGCCGACGAACGCGTGTGGCAGGTTGGCGGCCGCCACGCCGGCCTCGATGGTCGGTGAGACGGTCTTGGCGTCGCCGACCACCGCGACCAGCGCCACCAGCAGCAGCGCGAGGCTGACCAGCGCGGCGCGGGTGGTGGGCGGCCTGGCGTGCTCCTCCGCGTCGATGACGCGGCCCTCGGTGTCGACCGGCAGGAAGTAGTCGCGGTGCCGACCGGTCTGCACCAGCACGAACAGCCCGTACAACGCGAGCGAGGCGACGGCGGCGAAGGTGAGCTGGGCCGGGCTGAACTCCGGGCCGGGGCGGGCCGTGGTGAAGGTCGGGATGACCAGGCTCAGCGTGGCCAGGGTGATCACGGTCGCCAGGGCGCCGCCGGTGCCCTCGGGGTTGAACACGGCCACCCGCCGGCGCAGCGCCCCGAGCAGCAGGGACAGGCCCAGGATGCCGTTACACGTGATCATGACGGCGGCGAAGACGGTGTCGCGGGCGAGCGACTGGGTCTTCTCCGGGCCGCTGATCATCAGGGTGACGATGAGGGCCACCTCGATGACGGTGACCGCGACGGCGAGCACCAGCGAGCCGTACGGCTCCCCCACCCGGTGCGCCACCACCTCGGCGTGGTGCACGGCCGCGAGCACCGCGCCGCCCAGCAGCGCGGCGACCACCACGACGACCGGGCCGGGGAGATCTCGCCCCCACGTCACGAGCAACACCAGCACCGCGAGCACGGGTACGGCGACGGTCCAATCGAGCAGGCGGGATCGAAGCTGGGCTGGCATGCGTCAAGAGTGCCAGGTCACGTGATCATGTGCCCACCATCGACGCAGCGCGTCGCATAATTTGTAACCCATGGGTTACGCTTTCCGACGTGGACGAGGTGGCCGCGGCGATCGCGGACCCGGTACGGCGGCGCATCCTGAGCATGCTGCGCGACGCGCCGCTGGCCGCTGGCGAGATCGCCCAGCGCTTCGCCATCAGCCGCCCCGCCGTCAGCCGCCATCTGCGGGTGCTCCGCGAGAGCGGGCTGGTCCGCGACGAGCTGGTCGGCCGCACCAGGATCTACCGCCTCGATCCCGCCCCGCTCGCCCCGCTCGTCGACTGGCTCGGCGGGCTCGTCACGCCGGAGAAGTGGGAGCGGCGCCTCGACGCCCTGGAGACCGAGGTCTATCGAACCCGCCGGGAACGCCGCACCCGCGGCCCGGACGCCCATCGAACGGAGCACACCGCATGACCCGTACCCCCGCTGGCCGCCTGTTCCGCACCGCCACCGGCCACGACCTCGTCCTCACCCGCACCTTCCGCGCCCCGGCGGCGGACGTGTGGGCGAGCCTGACGGACCCGGAGCGCACGGCCCGCTGGTTCGGCCCGTGGGAGGGCGACGCCCGGCCCGGCAGCACCATCCGCGTCCAGATGGCGTACGAGGAGCAGCAGCCCTGGTGCGACGTACGCGTCGAGGAGTGCGAGCCACCGCGCCGCCTGGCGGTGTCGATGGTCGACGATCACGGCGACTGGTCACTGGGGTTCGCGCTGACCGAGACCGACGGCGTGACCGAGCTGCGCTTCACCCAGCGACTCAGCAGCCTCGACGGCGTCGCCGAGGTGGGCGCCGGCTGGGAGTACTACCTCGACATGCTGGTCGCGTCCCGGGACGGCACGTCCCGACCGGAGTTCGACGAGTACCGCCCGGCCATGCGGTCCTACTACGAGGCGCTGGCCGAGGGGGTCTGAGGGTCGACCTCCCGCCGCAGTCGGGCGAACTCGGCGGTCAGCGCCGGCAGCGGAAAGTGGGCGTTCAGGCCGCTGGGGTTGGGCAGCACCCAGACCCGGGCCGGGCCCATCGGATCCGGCTGCGGGCCCAGCGCGGCCTTCGGCCGCACGAACGCGATCCGGTACGCGGTAACCCCGAGCACCGCCACCCACCGCGGCCGGTGCCGCTCGACCTTGACCGCCAGCCGGGTCACCCCGGCGACCAGTTCGGCGGCGGTCAGCTCGTCGGCCCGGGCCGTGGCCCGGTTGCTGAGGCTGGTGATGCCCAGTCCCTGCCGGAGCAGCTCGGCGCGCTCCCACGGGCGCAGTTCCCGGTCGGTGAAGCCCGCGCCGTGCAGGGCCGGCCAGAAGCGGCTGCCCCGCCGGGCGAAGTGCTCCCCCACCGCCGCCGAGTAGAGCCCCGGGTTGAACCCACAGAACAGCACCCGCAGGCCAGGGCCGATGACGTCCACCAGGCCGCGACCGGCCGCCGCCGCGACCTCGTGGCGGGTCGGCGGCCGCCACGGCGGTGACACGTCCGCGTCCATGGCACCGATCCTGCCGTACGCGCCGACGCCCGTCCCCGCTTGCCGGTGACGCCGACGCACCGGACCCGGTGCGCGCCGATGGTCATGCTTTGGCACCCTGAACCGATGCAATCCACCGACCACCTCGCCGCCAGCCGTTACGCGCGGATGCGCTGGAACACGCCCCTGTCGGAGGAGCACGCGGCCCTGCTGCTGCGGCGCCTCGACGTACGCCCCGGCGCGCGTGTCCTGGACCTGGGCTGCGGGTGGGGTGAGCTGCTGCTACGCGCTGTCGCCGCCGGCGGCGTGGCCGGCCCGGTCGCGACGCGGGGCGTGGGCGTCGACACCGACGAGGCGGTCCTCGCCCGGGGCCGCAGGCTCGCCACCGAGAGATCGCTGAACCGGCACGTCGCCTTCGTGGAGGGCGAGGCCGCCGCCTGGCAGGAGCCGGCCGACCGGGTGCTGTGCATCGGCTCGGCGCACGCCTTCGGGGGCACCGGAGCGGCCCTCGACGCCCTCGCCTCGGTGGTCCGCCCCGGCGGGCGGCTGCTGTTCGGCGAGGGGTACTGGCAGCGTGACCCCAGCGCGGAGGTCACGGAGATCTTCGGTGCGGACGTCACCGACCTCGCGGGTCTCGTCGAGGCCGCCCGTGAGCGGGGCTGGCGGCTGCTGCACCTGAGTACCGCCGACCAGCGGGAGTGGGACGACTTCGAGTCCAGCTGGCTCGCGGGCCGACAGGAGTGGCTGTTGACCTATCCCGAGGATCCCCGCGCGGCAGAGGTCCGCACCGAGCTCGACGACCGGCTGCGCGAGTACGTGGGCGGCTACCGCGACGTGTTCGGCCTCGCCTACCTGGTCCTCGGTCGCTGACCCGCATCCCAGGCGACAGCCGGTGGGGTTGACGGGCGCAGACATCGGAGGTTTACTGCCTCAACGACACCAGTCGATACCATCCGTCCGTCCACACTGGCCGGTCGGAGTCCTCGGCTGGCTCGGGTACCGCAACACGGCACCATCACCACCGCTCCACATCACCACCGCTCCACATCACCTCAGCCGAGCATCGGCGGCCCGGCTTCCGCATCACCGCCACCATGGCCCCTGACGCGCCCACGCGCGTCGTGCGGGGTCGACGCTCAGCTAAGGAGCATCACCATGCGTTCCCGTCCCCGCCTGTTGGCACTCGTCACCGGCTTGGCCGTGTTGATGGCCGGCCTGGTCGCGCTGCCGACCACCGCCTCGGCCGCGCCGCTGACCAAGGTCCTGGTGTTCAGCAAGACCGCCGGCTTCCGGCACTCGTCCATCCCCAACGGCATCGCGGCCATCCAGCAGCTCGGCGCTGCCAACGGCTTCAGCGTGACCGCCACCGAGGACGCCAGCCAGTTCACCACCTCCAACCTGGCCCAGTACCAGGCGGTGGTCTTCATGTCGACGACCGGCGATGTGCTCAACTCCAGCCAGCAGACGGCCTTCGAGCAGTACATCGCCGCTGGCGGCGGATACGTCGGCGTGCACGCCGCCGCGGACACCGAGTACAGCTGGCCGTGGTACGGGCAGTTGGTCGGGGCGTGGTTCGACTCGCACCCGGCGATCCAGACCGCGACCGTGAAGATCGAGGACCGGAGCAACCCCTCGACCGCGCACCTCGGCGCCACCTGGGTCCGCTCCGACGAGTGGTACAACTACCGCACCAACCCCCGGTCCAGCGCACGGGTCCTCGCCAGCCTCGACGAGTCGTCCTACAGCGGCGGCAACATGAACGGCGACCACCCGATCACCTGGTGCAAGGCGTACGGCGGCGGACGGGCCTGGTACACGGGTCTCGGGCACACCGAGGCGTCGTACACCGACCCGAACTTCACCCGGATGCTGCTCGGTGGCCTGCAGGTCGCCGCTGGTTCGGTGAGCGCCAACTGCTCGCCGGGGACGAACCCGACCACCCCGCCGCCGACCACGGCTCCGCCGACCACCGCTCCCCCGACCACCCCGCCGCCGACCACCGCTCCGCCGACGACGGCCCCGCCGACCACCCCGCCGCCCGCCGTCGCCGGTTCGACCCTGCGGGCCCGCGCCAACAACCAGTACGTCAGCGCGGCCAACGCCAGCACCCCGCTGATCGCCAACAAGACGTCCGTCGGCACCAGTGAGCGGTTCGAACTGGTCAACCTCGCCAACGGCAACGTCGCGCTGAAGGCCAAGAGCAACGGGCAGTTCGTCGCGGCCGAGAACGCCGGGGCCAACGCGCTGATCGCCAACCGGGCCAGCGCCGGCGCGTGGGAGACGTTCCAGCTGATCCGTAACTCCGACGGCACGGTGAGCCTGCGGGCCACGGTGAACAGCCGGTACGTGGCCGCCGACAACGGAGGCTCCTCCCCGCTGATCGCCAACCGGACCTCCATCGGGCAGTGGGAGAAGTTCGACCTCGTCACCACCAACTGACCGCGCCACGACCCACACCCCGCCACCCACACCTGGTCGTGGTGCGCCCCAGCACGCCCCGACCCTGGTCGTCGAGGAAGGACGATCATGCTTTCGAAATCCCGGCGCTGGTCACGGGCACTCGTCGCGGCGGTCACCACCGTCGCGAGTGTGACCCTGGCCGTGGCCGCAAACTCCCCCGCCGCGCAGGCGGTGGTGATTCCCGCCAGTGACTACCAACAGATCAAACTCGCCACCGGCTCCGCCGAGCTGGGCGAGGCCATGTCCCTGGCCGTCCTGCCCAACCGCTCGGTGCTGCACACCGCCCGCAACGGCGTCCTGCGGGTGACCGACGTGGCCGGCAACACCAAGGTTTCCGGCACCCTGTCCGTCTACACGCACGACGAGGAGGGGTTGCAGGGCGTCGCCGTCGACCCCGGCTTCGCCACCAACCGGTGGATCTACCTGTACTACTCGCCCACGCTGAGCACCCCGTCCGGGGACGCGCCCACCAGCGGCTCACAGTCCGACTGGGACCGGTGGAAGGGGCACCTACGGCTGTCCCGCTTCACCCTCAACAGCGACGACACGCTCAACCTGAGCAGCGAGAAGATCGTGCTCCAGGTCGCCAACGACCGTGGGCAGTGCTGCCACGTCGGCGGTGACCTGGACTTCGACGCCGCCGGCAACCTGTACCTGACCACCGGCGACGACACCAACCCGTTCGAGTCGTCGGGCTACGCGCCGCTGGACGAGCGGACCGACCGCAACCCGCAGTTCGACGCCCAGCGCTCGGCGGGCAACACCAACGACCTGCGGGGCAAGGTGCTGCGGATCAAGCCGCAGGCGGACGGGACGTACACCATCCCGTCGGGCAACCTGTTCGCGCCCGGGACGGCCAACACCCGTCCCGAGATCTACGCGATGGGTATGCGCAACCCCTTCCGGATGAGCGTCGACAAGGCGACCGGCGTCGTCTACGTCGGCGACTACGGCCCGGACTCCGGGAGCACGAACTCCAGCCGGGGCCCGTCGGGTCAGGTCGAGTTCAACCGGATCACGGCGCCCGGCAACTACGGCTGGCCGTACTGCACCGGCAGCAACACGAGCACGGAAACATACAACGAATACACGTTCCCGTCCGGACCGTCGCAGTCGAAGTACAACTGCACGGGCGGGCCGACCAACAACTCGTTCCGCAACACGGGCCTGCAGACCCTGCCCGCGGCCAAGCCGGCCTGGATCAAGTACGCGGGCGACTCCGGCTCACCGTCGGAGTTCGGCAGCGGCTCCGAGTCGCCGATGGCCGGACCGGTGTACCGGTACGACGCCTCGCTCAACTCCAGCGTCAAGTTCCCGCAGTCGCTGAACGGCCTGTTCTTCGCCGGTGAGTACGGTCGCCGCTGGATCAAGCCCATCGCCATCAACGCCGACGGCTCCCGGGGTGAGATCTCCAGCTTCCCGTGGTCCGGCACCCAGGTCATGGACATGGCCTTCGGCCCGGACGGCGCGCTGTACGTGCTGGACTACGGCACTGGCTCGAACAACCAGGCGCTGTTCCGGATCGAGTACATCGGCAGCGGCAACCGCAACCCCATCGCGGTCGCCTCGGCGAACCCGACGTCCGGCGCCAACCCGTTGACGGTGAACTTCTCCTCGGCGGGCAGCTCCGACCCCGAGGGTGGGGCGCTGAGCTACCTGTGGACCTTCGGTGACGGCACCACGTCGACGGCGGCGAACCCCACCAAGACGTACACCACCAACGGCACGTACTCCCCCACGCTGAAGGTCACCGACCCGACCGGGCTGACCGGTACGGCGAGCCTGGTCATCACCGTGGGCAACACCGCGCCGACGGTGACGCTCACCTCGCCCGCCGACGGGCAGCTGTTCAACTTCGGTGACACCATCTCGTACCAGATCAGCGTGAGCGACCCGCAGGACGGCACGATCGACTGTTCCAAGGTGAGCCTGACGTACGCGCTGGGCCACGACAGTCACGCCCACCAGATCACCTCGAAGAACGGGTGCAGCGGCTCGATCACCGTGCCGACCGACGGGGAGCACGACTCCGCGGCGAACATCTACGGGGTCTTCGACGCCGCCTACACCGACAACGGTGGGCTCACCACGCACAGCATCCGGACGCTGCAACCGAAGCACCGCCAGGGTGAGCACTTCGGCGGCCAGTCGGGTGTGCAGGCCACCGACCACACCAGCGCCGAGGGTGGCCGTACGGCCGGGTTCATCGAGAACAACGACTGGATCTCGTACCAGCCGTACAACCTGACCGGCGCGAACCGCATCACCGTGCGCGCGTCGTCGGCCGGGGCCGGCGGCACGATCGAGGTGCGGGCCGGCTCGGCCACCGGCACCCTGCTGGGCACCGTCACGGTGCCGGTGACCGGCAACTGGGAGACCTTCACCGAGGTGTCCGGCACGATCAGCAACCCGCCCAGCGCGTCGACCACGCTGTACCTGGTGTTCAAGGGCGGGTCGGGCTACCTGTTCGACGTGGACGCGTTCACCTTCACCACCGGCACCGGTGGCAGCACGCCGGTGACCACGCTGCGGGCGCAGATCAACAACCAGTACGTGTCGGCGGTCGGCACCACCGCGCTGATCGCCAACAAGGCCAGCGTCGGCAGCACCGAGCAGTTCGACCGGGTGGACGCCGGCAACGGCAACATCGCCCTGAAGTCGCGCTCCAACGGGCTCTACGTATCGGCCACGAGCACTACCGCACCGTTGGTCGCCACCGGCACGTCGATCGGGGCGGCGCAGACCTTCCAGATCGTCAACAACTCGGACGGAACGGTCAGTCTGCGTGCCACGATCAACAACCAGTTCGTCTGCGCGGAGAACTCCGGGGCCGGGTCTCTGATCGCCAACCGGACGTCCGCCGGGGCCTGGGAGAAGTTCTATCTGACCACCGGCTGACACGTGGTGGGGGGGGGCCCGGGGGGGGGGGGGGGGCGGCCCCCCCCCCCCCCCCCCAACCCCCCCCCCCCCCCCCCCCCGCGGGCCCCCCCCCCCCCCCCGGCGGGGGGGCC
>NZ_JBITDT010000026.1:0-23101 GCF_044454415.1 Micromonospora sp. NPDC051543 | reverse complement strand
CCGTTCGGTGACCGGGCCGGGCCCACCGCACCATCGACTACCGACGCGCCGCGTCGACGAGGGGTCCCCGCCGTCACGAGTCGGCGGGGACCCCGCTGTCGAGTTGCCCGATCACCGGCGCCAGCAGGTCGTTGAGTTCCCGGGCCAGCACCGCGACCGCCCGCCGCGCCGCGGCGGGGACCTCGTCGTCCGGCCCGTCGGGTGTCGGCGGCAGGCTGTCGAGCGGCAGCGGCGCCTCCACCTGGAGAAGGGCACGCAGATGCGGACGGCGCGTCCGGTCCTGCTCGGTGGGGGTGGTGAACTGACCGAACAGCTGCGGCCAGTTCTGCCACCCACGGTCGCGTTGCCACTGCTTGCTCCAGGTCAGCTCCGCGGGCCAGCGGGAGGCCACGGTGACCGCGCAGACCATGCTGCCGTCCCACGGGCTGCGTTCGCAGGTCGCCGAGATGATCCGCCGGTGCCACCGGACGAAGCCGGGCGACAGCTCGCTGGCCACCCGCCAGGCCGTCGCGGCGAACGCGACCGGCGCGAAGTCCCCCCAGGTCTCGGCGAAGTCACCGATCCGACGGAGCACCTCGGCCTCGTACCGGCCGTGGCCGTCGACGCCGTGTTCACGGTCGAACTGCTCGTCCAGCCAGAAGGCGCGCGGTTCCGGCATCCTCGACCCCGTTCTCGACGATCGTGCGCTCCACGGTCACGCGTCGCCCACGTACGGACACGGGCAGCACTATCCCACCATGATGCAGAACGGGTGGCCGGCCGGGTCGGCGTACACGCGCAACGGCTCCTCGGGGTCCTCGATCCGGTCGTAGCGCAGCCGGCCGCCGAGGCGCAGCACGCGCTCGTGCTGGACCAGCAGTTCGTCGACGGAATCCACGGTCAGGTCCAGGTGTAGCTGTTGTGGCACGTCGTTCTTCGGCCACGTCGTCTCGGGCAGGCTGTCGACCTGCTGGACCGCGATCTGCGGGCCACCGTCCGGGGACCGCAACACCAACCAGTCACGACCGCGCTCGTCGGGTCGGCCGTCCGTCGGTGGCTCGTCGCCGGGCCGGTAGACGAAGCCCATGAGCTGCCGGTAGAACTCCGCCAGCTCGCGCGCGTCGGTGCCGTCGAGCACCACCGACGTCAGCCGGGGAACGCTCTCCTGGTCGACCATCCACGATCACCTCCGGACGCCATTCTGGCCGGGCGACGCTGCCGTCGCATCCGCAGGCGGCACCGTACTTGACAGGCACCCCGCTGGACAGTGGACGATTCAGCGTGCGAATTCTCGTGGTGGGTGGCAGTGGCCTGATCGGCGCGCACGTCGTGGAGGTGCTGCGCGAGCGCGGCCACGACACGACCTCGGTGGCGCGTTCCGCCCAGCCGGGGGTCGACCACCTGCTCGACGTGGGGTCCGCCTCGATCGACGAGCTGCGGCCGTTGCTCGCCGGCCACGACGGCGTCGTGTACGCCACCCGGACCGACGAGCAGCGGCCGTTGCCGAAGCCGATCTACCCGCAGTTCCGGCGCGAGAACGTCGACCCGGTGGTACGCCTGTTCACCGCCGCCCGCGACGAGGGCCTCACCCGTGGGGTCGTCATGGGCTCGTACTACACGTATTTCGACCGGCTCCATCCGCAGTGGCGGCTCGGTGAGCGGCACACGTACATCCGCTGCCGGCTGGAGCAGGCCCGGGAGGGACGCACTGCCGCTGGCTCGGGCCTGCCGGTCGCCGTACTCGAACTGCCCTTCGTCTTCGGTCGGGTCGGTGACCGGCTGCCGAACTGGGCCGGTCCGCTGGACCGGTGGGCGCGCTCTCGTACCCCTCTGCTGGCGCCGACCGGCGGAAGCGCCGCGGCCTCGGCGCGCAGCGTGGCCGAGGTCGCGGCCGACGCCCTCGAGAGCGCCAGCGGCGCGGACATTCCGGTCGCCGACGAGAACCTCACCTGGCACGACATGCTCGCGCGCATCGCCGACGCGGTCGGCCGACGCCGCCGGGTCGGCCGGCTGCCGGCCGGCGCGGCGCGGACGGCGCTGCGACTGGGCGGCGCGGCGCAGGCACTCGGTCGCAAGGAGTCCGGGATCAACCCGACCTTCCTCGCCGACCTCCTGCTCGCCGAGTTGTTCATCGAGCCGACGACCGGCCGTTCGCTGGACGCCGCGCTGCGCGAGACCTTCCCGGCCTAGCGGGGTGGACGCGCGAGGTACGCCGTCTTGACGTCGGTCAAGAACCCGCAGGCACGATAGAAGGCGTGCGTCGCCGGGTTCCGCGACCCGGTCATCAGCATCGCCTTGTAGCAGCCCGCGTCCCAGGCGGCCTGGAGCGTGCCGGCCATGATCTGCCGACCCAGACCGGTACCTCGCCGCGATTCCTCGACGACGACGTTCTCGATCACCGCATACGGCGACGCCGACCGGCTGAGGTTGGGGATCACGTTGAGGTACGTGGTGGCGACGACGATCCCGTCCAGTTCCAGGACGAACAGCCGCAGGCCTGGTGAGCGGAGGATCTGCGCGAAGGCCGCCAGGTCGGTGCCGTCGTCCAACACCGGATCGTCCGGGTTCAACTGTCGGTAGAGGCGGATGATCTGCGCGAAGTCCTCGGGCCGGGCCGAACGGAACATGCCGGCAGCGTAACGAAAGACCGGGCCGGTCGCCGTTCGCGCGGCACGCCCCCTGCCTGACCGATCGCGATCAGGATCTTGACAGCCCTGGGTGGGAAGGGAAGCATCATCGCCGATTAGACAACGTTGTCAAACCCGTGTGCGGCTCCGATGTGGAGTGCGAACAGGTGACGGGTCGCCTCCGCCGAGCTTCGTGCAGACGGTGCCAACCGAAGGGCCAACACTGTGTCAGACACACCGGCGCACCTGGCGTACGCCGCCAAACGCCGAACCCTCGCCGCCGCCACCGCCGTGACCGTGGCGGCGCTGGCGGCGGTCGCCGCGGGCACACCCGCCGCAGCCGCTGCGCCTGTCCGCCTGGTCACCGACCCCGCCAGCTACGTCAACCCGCTGATCGGGTCCACGAACCTCGGCAACACCTACCCCGGAGCCGTCCGCCCCTTCGGCATGCTGGCCTGGAGCCCGCAGACCAGTAACGGCAGGCAGACCTCCACCCCCGCGCCCGGTGGCTACGAGTACGGCGCGACCCGGATCCGCGGCTTCAGCCTCACCCACCTCAACGGGGTCGGCTGCAACGGCGGCGCGGGCGACATCCCGATCATGCCGATCGTGGGTGACGTCAACTCCTCGCCGTCCGTCGACACCTCGGACGCCACGTACGCGAGCAGCTTCTCCCACCAGAACGAGACCGCGCGGGCCGGGTACTACCGGGTGGGCCTCGACAGTGGCGCGTCGGCGGAGCTGACCACCACTGCACGCACCGGCTCGGGCCGGTTCGGCTTCCCGGCCGACCAGCCCGCCAGCATGCTGTTCCGCACCTCCAACTCGGAGACCGGCAGCACCGACGCCACCGTACGGGTGGACGCCGCGGCCCGGACCGTCACCGGCTCGGTCACGGCGGGCAACTTCTGCGGCCCGCAGAGCGAGAACAACCGCAAGTCCCTGTACACGCTGCACTTCACCGCTCACTTCGACCAGCAATTCGCCAAGGTCGGCACGTGGCAGGACGGCACCCGGACGCCGGACGCCACGACAGCGTCCGGCGGCACCGGCCTCGACGCGGGCAGCCCCGTGCCGGGCAAGGGGTCCGGCGCGTACGTCACCTTCGCCCAGGGCACCACGACCGTCGGCGTGAAGGTCGCCATCTCCTACGTCAGCCTGGAGAACGCCGAGGCCAACCTGCGGGCGGAGAACCCGCAGAAGAAGAGCTTCGACGCGGTCCGGTCGGAGGCCACGGCGGCCTGGCAGCGTGAGCTGAGCAAGATCAAGGTCGGCGGCGGCACCAACGACCAGCTCAGCACCTTCTACACGGCGCTGTACCACTCCATGCTCGAACCGACCCTGACCAGTGACGTCGACGGCCGCTACCTCGGCGTCGACGGCAAGCCGCACCGCCTCGCCAAGGGCCAGGACGCGCAGTACGGCACCTTCTCCGGCTGGGACCAGTACCGCGCCCAGGTGCAGCTCATGACGCTGGTCAACCCGAAGGCGGGCAGCGACTACGCGCAGTCGTTGTTCAACTACGCCACCCAGCGGGGCGGCGAGTGGGACCGCTGGCTGCTCCAGCACGGCAAGACGAGCGTCATGTCCGGCGACCCGTCGGCCCCGGCGGTCGCCGGCATCCACGCCTTCGGCGGACGGGACTTCGACGTCAAGGGCGCTCTCCGATCACTGATCACCGCGGCGACGGTGCCGAACGCCAACGACTCCGACAGCGCCGGTTGCAACGTGGCGTGCGTCGGTCAGCGTCCCGCCCTCGACAAGTACCTCGAGTTGGGCTACGTCCCCGCCGACGGCTGCTCCTGCTGGGGCGGCGCGGCCGAGACGATGGAGGACGCCGTCGCCGACTCCGCGCTCGCCGAGCTCGCCGGGCAGATCGGCGACCAGACGAACGAGCGGGCCTTCCGCAAGCGGTCGGGCACCTGGAGCAACGTCTTCGACCTGACCGCCACCGCGCAGGGCGGCTACCCGCGCTCCCGCAAGGCCGACGGCACCTGGGCCGAGCGCGCCTTCCAGCCCGCGACCGAGAACGGGTTCGTCGAGGGCAGCAGTGCCCGCTACACCTGGATGGTCTACTCCGACGTCGCCGGCCTGGCCCGCGCCATGGGCGGCAACAAGGTGGCCGAGCAGCGCCTCGACGCCTTCTTCCGCACGCCAGACGGTGCCTTCGACTTCTCGGCCCGCGACCTCACCCGATACGACCCCACGAACGAACCGGACATGAACGCGCCCTACCTCTACAACTACTTCGGCGCTGCCTACAAGACCCAGCAGACGGTCCGCGCGGTGATGGACCAGCTGTGGGGCAACACCCCCGGTGGCATCCCGGGCAACGACGACGCCGGCACCATGTCGTCGTGGTACGTCTTCTCCGCGCTGGGCATGTACCCGCAGAACCCGAGCCGGGCCGACCTGGTGCTCACCGCGCCGCTCTTCCGGCGCGCGGTCGTCGACGCCGGACCCGGCCGCAGGATCACCATCGACGCCCCGGCCGCGTCGGCCCAGAACACGTACATCCAGTCGGTCAAGGTAAACGGCAAGACGTCGACCCGAAGCTGGGTCCCCGACACCCTCGTCAACAAGGGCGGCACCGTCGCCTTCGTACTCGGCGACAAGCCGAACACCAGGTGGGGCAGCTCCCCCGCCGACGCCCCACCCTCGTACGGGGACGGCCGGCGGCCGTACCTGACGGGCGCGAGCCCGCAGACGCTGAAGGTGGAGCCGGGCAGCACCTCGGCGACGACGTACAAGATCCAGGCACTGACCGAGGCCCCCACCACCACGCGCTGGAAGGTCAGCGCGCCCGCCGGCCTGACCGTCACGCCCGCGCAGGGCGAGTTCAGGCTGGCCGGCGACGGGTCGGGCAGCAAGGTGCTCACCGTCTCCGCGCCGGCCGACCTCAAGCCCGGCGCCTACGCCGTGACGGTGACCGCCACCACCACCTCCGGTACGACACTGCCCACCGTCACC
This sequence comes from Micromonospora sp. NPDC051543, assembly GCF_044454415.1. Taxonomy (NCBI): domain Bacteria; kingdom Bacillati; phylum Actinomycetota; class Actinomycetes; order Micromonosporales; family Micromonosporaceae; genus Micromonospora; species Micromonospora sp. NPDC051543. The sequence goes on along the minus strand of NZ_JBITDT010000026.1, from coordinate 17,525 downwards.
ATCCCCGTGACGGTCGCCGTACGGGACAGCGTGCTGTGGAACCTCAACAACAACGGCATCTCGGCCGACGACACCAACCCGCAGGCCAACTTCGACACCGGAGGCTGGAGCTACTCCGCCACGGCGCTCGCGGCCGCCGGGGTGAAGCCGGGATCCACCGTGTCGGCAAACGGGTTCGACTTCACCTGGCCGAACGTGGCCCCCGGCGACCCGGACAACATCCTGGTCGGCGGCGGCGGTCAGGTGCTCAGCATCCAGGCCGCCGAGGGTGACACGAAGCTGAGCCTGCTGGGCAGCGCCGCGTTCGGTGCGACCACCGGCACGGTGACGCTGACGTACACCGACGGCACGACGCAGCAGGCGACGGTCGGCTTCAGCGACTGGACGCTGGGCGGCGGGTCCGACCAGCCGTCGTTCGGCAACGTCACGGCGGTGCACACCTCGTACCGCGACAAGATGGGGTCGGGGGTCGAGCCGGTGGCGACGTACGTCTTCGCGACGACCCCGATCGACCTGCAGCCGGGCAAGCGGCTCGCGAGCCTGACGCTGCCCACCACCGCCGAGGGCGGCGTCATCCACCTCTTCGGGATGGCGACGGCCTGACGCACGGCAGAAGGGCCTGCTCCGCCGCGCGGCGGAGCAGGCCCTTCCGGGTAGTCGGGGGCGCCGGCCTCAACGCCAGCACTCAGCGCAGCTCCTCGGCCAGCCCCACGACGATGCCCTCCGGGCCGCGGACGTAGCAGAGCAGGAAGATGTCCTCGTACCGCTGCACCTCCCCGACCAGCTCCGCCCCGTGGCGGCGCAGCCGGGCGACGGTGTCCTCGACGTCGTCGACCGCGAACATGATCCGGCGAATGCCGAGGGTGTTCGCCGGCGCGTCCTCCGGCGCGTGGCGAATGGCCTCCGGCGCGTGGAACATCGCCAGCTCGACCTTGCCGTGACCGTCCGGGGTACGCAGCATCGCGACCTCCTGCCGCACGTCGTCGATGCCGATGACACGCTCCACCCAACGCCCCTCGACCGGTCCCCGGCCCTCCACCTCCATGCCGAGTTCGACGAAGAACGCGATGACCGCGTCGAGGTCCTCGACCACGATGAGGACGTTGTCCATCCGCCGGATCGCCATGCTGCTTCCCCCTGCTCTAAGTGCGGTCCCGGTCGCCGCATTCTCCCCTGGGACGAAGCCGCCCGGCCGTTCTCGACACCCGGCACCACTGACCCTCGGCGTCTGCCCCAGCCAAGCGTCCCGGCACTCGCCGGGTCCTCTTCGTCAGCGCGGCCGCGCTGTACGTCGTACACCGGATCTGGATCTGTCTGGTGTTCGCCCCCGACCGTCTGGCCTTCGCCGCAGCAGCGGGGTCCACAGTCTCTAGGTGCGGTCGCCGGGACCGATGTCACCAGCCTGCCGCACGGCGATGTCCACGAACTCCCGCACGAGCGGTGACCGGTTGCTCTCGGCCCAGGCCAGGCACACCTGGTTGTCAGCGAGGTCGCCGACGGGCACGTGGACGACGTCCGGCCTGGTGTAGAACCTCGCGATCGACAGCGGAAGGATCACCACCCCGGCCTCCGCGGCGACGTGCTCCAGCTTCTCCTCGACGGAGGTCAGCACCGGCCGGGGGGCTCCGGGTCCGTCGGACGATTCGGCAGTCATCCGCTCACCCCTGTGGGACTCGCTGCCAGAGGACACCCGAGAGCAGATGTACGACCATCTCAGCGCGTCACTGCCGCTCGGCCGCGTGGGCGAGCCTGAGGAGGTCGCCGAAGCATACGTCTACCTTCTGCGATCGACGTACGCCACCGGCACGCTGGTCACCGTCGACGGCGGCACCCTGCTCGCCTGAGGCCAGGGCGCTGCCCTGCGCCGGTCGTCGCCGACCGTCCCCGCTACGGAGTGAGGACGATCCGCCCGAAGACCTGGCCGGCGTCCATCTTCTGATGGGCGACCGCCGCCTGCTCCAAAGGCAGCACCTCGTGCACCACAGCGACCAGCTCGCCACGGGCCGCCGCGGCGAGCTGGTCTCGCCGCACGGCCTGGCGAGCGGGTTCCGGCACCGTCGCGGCGCTGAACGTGGCGAAGGACAGGGACTTCTGGAAGGCGGCCATCAGCGTCGCGCCGAAGTCTGCCGGCGGCTGACCCCCGACCGCGCCGACGAGCACGAGGCGCCCGTTGGGATTGAGCCGGTCGAAGAACGAGGGCATGCGGTCGCCCGCGACAACGTCGATGATCACGTCATAGCCACGGGGAGCGTCCGGCCCTCCTGCTCCGGAGCGGTCGAGCAGGTGGGTAGCGCCAAGGCTGCGCAGCCGACGACCACGCTCGGGCGACGAGGTGGTGACCGCGACGGCGCTGGCGCCACGGCGGGCCGCGAGTTGCACCGTCATGATCCCGAGGCTGCCGGCGGCACCGCGCACCAGGACGGTCTCCCCTTCGGCGAAGTGCGCATGGGCGAGACCGAAGTGCGCCACGATGCCAGAGCTGCCGAGCGTCACGGCGTCGACGACGGCGAGGCCGGCGGGGACGGGCAGCACCTCCGAGACCGGGGCGACCGCGCGCTCGGCGTACCCACCGCCGGTGCCGGTGAACGCCCACACGCGCTGCCCGATCCACGCCGCGTCGACACCCTCGCCGACGGCGGCCACCGTTCCCGCCACCTCGCCGCCGAGGATGTGACCCTCTCTGAAGCCGTAGGCGGCGAGGGCGCCGCTTCGGATCATGACGTCGGCGCCCGCGACACCGACCGCTTCGACGGTGATCATCACCTGCCCCCGAGCCGGAACCGGGTCGGGGATGTCGGTCACCGACAAGCCCCGAGGATCGCCGAACTCCCTGATCATGACTGCCTTCACGGGTGCCTCTTCTCAAGCCGGACCGCCCTGTGGTCAGCGCGAACGGTAGTGGACGCCGGCGTCCGTTTAGCTAAAATGAGAGCGTGACCGAGCAGTTGACTCGAAACCTGCGGTCGGACGCGCGGGACAACCGCCAGCGGATCCTCGAAGCCGCCCGGACGATGTTCGCCACCGACGGCATGGACGTGCCGATGCGGGAGATAGCCCGCAGGGCCGGAGTGGGTCCCGCCACCCTGTACCGGCGCTTCCCCACCAAGGAGGCACTGGCCACCGAGGCGTTCGCCGAGCAGATGGACGCCTGCCAGCTCATCGTCGACGAAGGGCTCGCCGACCCCGACCCGTGGCATGGCCTGTGCCTGGTGATCGAGAAGCTCTGCGAGCTACACGCCCGCGACCGGGGCTACACCTCGGCGTTCACCACGGCCTTCCCGCACGCCGTGGATCTCGCCGCGAAACGCCGAACGGCCCTTGCCTCACTCGCCGACCTGACACTCCGGGCCAAGGACACCGGCCACCTGCGACCCGACTTCGTCCTGGACGACCTCATCCTCATCCTGATGGCCAACGGCGGCCTGCACGCGACCTCGACGGACGCCCGGGTCGCCGCGTCCCGACGATTCGCCGCGCTCGCCATCAGAGCGTTCCGCGCCTGAGGCGAGCCGACCACCGCGCCTCGCGCCCTGACCCCTCACACCGTCGCCGACGACAACCGCATCTTCTGCCAGTTGCGGAACACGAAGCGGTGCACCGACTTCAACCCGACCCACAGGGCCGGATAGAGGGCCGCCCGACCGAACCCGCGCACCGTCACCGTCGTCGTCCGGGTCACCTGCGTGCCGCGCTCCGTCCCGGTCAACTCGAACACGTCCCCGAGCTGATCGACGAAGCGGTGGAAGCCCAGGTCGGTCGACTCCATGTGGAACGCCAACCGGCTCGGCGGCTCCCACGTCGTGATGCGTTGCCGCACCACGCCCTGCTCCGACACGCACTGCCGAGCGGCGCCCACCTCACCCGGGCCCTCCGGCAGACGGCAGGTCGTTGGCCGGGGCGTACCCAGATAGAAGACCGGACACCGGGGCTGCAACTCCAGCCGGGAGTCGCACAGCGCCGGCCACAACACCTCGGGTGGGTGGGGCATCATCCAGCGCGTACGCACGATCATGCCGGTAACGGTAGACCCCGGTGCTCACCGGGCGCTGCCCCGACCCCGCGTGGGAAGCTGCGGCGGTGACGACGTTCAGCATCCGTACCGCCACGGCGGCCGACGACGGTTTCCTGGTCGACATGCTCGTGCAGGCCGTCAACTGGCTACCCGAGCGCAACTGGTCACGCGAGGAGATCCTGACGAAGCCCGAGCTGGCCCACTACGTCGCCGGCTGGATGCGACCGGAAGACTTCGGGGTCCTCGCCCTGGACCCGGCTGATCGGCCGATCGGCGCGGCCTGGTGCCGACACCTGACGGCCACCGATCCGGGCTACGGGTACGTGAGTGACGACGTACCCGAGCTGACCCTCGGCGTGGTGGACTCCTGGCGCAATCGCGGCGTGGGCCGGGCGCTCGTACGCGCCGTGCTGTCCGTCGGAGTCGAGCGCGGCCTACGGGCGGTGTCGTTGAGCGTGGAGCGGGCCAACTTCGCGGCGAAGCTCTACGCGAGCGAAGGCTTCCACACGGTCGAGTCGTTCGACGACGCCGACACCATGGTCGCCCAGCTCGCCGGCCGCCCCTCGGCCGACACCGACCCGCCGGTCAGCGCGAACCCCTGACCGTCGACGTCGCGGGCTACTGCCCGGGCTGCGCACCATCCGGCGCGACCGGCCCGTACACGTGGCGGCGCACGAGGTCGTCCCGTTCCAGGATCACGTCGACGACCTGCCAGAACTCGGCGATCCTCGGATGACTCAGCCCCTCTTCCCGGCTGAGCTTGCGCCCGAAGATCGGACTGTCGCCGGCAACCTCGCCACCGTTGACGAGCGTCGCGGCAGGGGCCGGGGAGCCGACCACGGGACCGACCCGGCAGCCGAACGTGATGTGGTCGTCGAAGCGATCCTCGCCCCACGTCCCCAGGATGGCATCGATCCAGGCCTCGTGAACCCCGTCGTGGTGATAGCAGCTCGCGAAGTAGACAGCGAATGCGGTGTCGCCCTCGTAGATGTTGGCCCAGGTCCGATCCGCCTGCGTGTCGCAGCACTGGCACACGAACTCGCGTACCTGGCGGCTGCTCTCATCGATCACGAGATCCACGGCGTGACACTAGCGGCCGTCAGCGCAGGGAGCGATCCCGTACACGTCACTACATGACGGCGCCTCGACGTGAACCGGCAACGGTTGTCGGCGCTCGTCACAGTCGTGCCACACCTATTCTGAGTCCGGCACGGCCCGGGGTGCGAGTCATGGACGCCTGCGAGGCTGAGGCGGGCGACAGCTTCCGCCGATCAGACGAGGCATCGTCTGAGTACCGGGATTACATCCTCTCCGGGCCGTGCTCGTGCGGCCCAATTGCGCATCAGGGATCGCTAGGGCGACCAGTGCGGGTCGAGGCTCTTGCCGTGCCCCCGGGGGCATCGTCCGTAGCCGGTGCTGGACACGTTCCAGTGGCGGGAGCAGTACGGGACGTCGCACCGCGCACAGAATCCGGCGTCGTCATAGAAGCCCGCCGTGGTGACGGTGGCGTGCCGGTACGGCTGGGTGAAGGCGTCGACGATGCGCTGCGCCTCTGCCGGGTCCGCCGGTCGGCCGAGCCCGTTACCCGCCGCGATCCCGGAATACAGCAGCCACCACCGCTGGCCGGCGTGGCGCTCCCGCGCGGCGGTGTAGGCGTCGCGCTGCGCCGGTGACCAGCGCTGCCAAGCGACCGGCTGGGCATCCGGCGGGACGAGTTCCACGTGGGTCGCCGGTCGCCCACACACCGCGCACGGCGGCTCGGCGACGAAGGCTTCAGGCATGGCCCTCATCCTCCTACGACCGCCGGGCGAATACGACCATCGATGCCGCCGAGGCTGAGGGCGCTACCAGGCCGCAACCGACCCAATCCCAGAATTTCACGAGGGCCGAGCCCTTGACCCCCAGGCAACGATCAGAAGTCGTCAACTTCCCTTACGGATGCCCTGGGCTGGCATCGGCGTCCATCGCATACGCCGTGGTCGTCACTCAGTTAGTCACTCAGGCTGGTAGACGTCGTGCTCGGCGTAGTAGACGACAGCTCCAACAGCTTCCAACACCGTCGGTTGCCGTCCTCCACGCCATAGCGACCAGACCTCAATGACCTCCCGGGCGAGATCTACCTCAAGCAGGTACTCATGGTGGCAAGCGGGCTGCTCGTCGTCGTGCACCTCGGCCACCGAGTCAGCCCGCCAAGGCCGCCTCGCGTATATGGTTCCGCCGTCGAGCTGGCCCAAGCCCTGCATGACATCGCCTAGTGATCGCTGACGCACAACGGGCAGCCTAGGCCCGACCATGACCAGCGCGGCCTGGTTGGCGCGCTGGTCGCGCCCCGTCGAGGGTTGCCGCCGCTGCTGTCTGACACGCTGAAGGGATGCGAACCTTGGGGTGGTCAACCGAGTTCCGCGAGAAGCCCTGGCACACCATCGCGGCGCGCCTGCACGGCGCTCTCGACGACAGCGCCACCTACGAACCGGTGCTGGAGATCGTCGACAGCATCATCGCGTTCGAAACGGAAGCACTCCTGGCAGGCACAACCTCAATGGTCGACCTCATCGTCACGCGCAAACCCGTCACACCACCACCAGTCGACGTCGTCACGGTCCGCTCGGCCTACGGCTGGATCACGATCGAGCACATCACCCACACCGGCCAAAACGACCGGATCCAGAGACCCGCCCAGGACGCAGTCGCCCTGTTCTGGCGATTCATGATCGAAAAGTTCGGCATCCACCCCACGCCAACCGGCGCGCCACCCGACCGGCCGTCTACGTGACGGCGAGGAGCAACTTCTCCCAGCGCAACCACGGGCATCTGTAGCCCGGCTGTCCCGTCACCGGCATGCTTGACACTCGCGTTCCACCACGTCCTTCACAAGAGCTGTTCGGCCAGTCGATGACGGAGTGGGTCGGCGGAGATGATGTCGGCATGGACGCATGGGTAGACGGCGACCTGGCTGGCGAGTTCGAGCGGCAGCTTGATGACCTCCTGGCTGAGCTGAACTCAGACTGGGTCGAGCCCGAACTACCGCCGCGGTTCGCGAGTGACGAGTCGTTCCGTCGCTACCACCGGAGGAATGGCAAGCGCTGGCGGCTTGCCTGCGTTCTTCGCGAACGTCCTGACCTGGCGGCCACCCTGGCCGACCGAGTCCTGGCCGCTGTGGTCTGCGACGAAGATGTGGCCGCCAATCGCCAACTCATCGAGCCGATGTCGACGGCGGTGGGTCGTCGCAGGGTTCAGGAGTACCTGATCTCGGTCGTCACCTCTGGACCGCTGCCGCAAGGCGTCTGCGCAGTCCGCGCCTGGTATTGGTCGCAGGCCGTGCTCATCTACGAGTCGACTGAGGCGCTGCACAGCAGACAGCCCACGACGGTTAGCCAAACCCAAGATGATGAGGTTGCCGACCTACGCGCGAGCTATCGCGCAGCCTGTCTCACCGCCTTCGTCGAGTGCGACCACGACACCACGCGTGAATGGCTGTCCCGAGGCTTCATTCTGGACGAGTCCTTCTACCCGTCGAACCTGCACCGCAGGCTGGCCCAGGCCCGTGCTATCGCCGAAGCCGACCCGGTCCGGTTCAAGGAACTCATTGCCAGGACCACCGACGGGACGAACCTCGCTGCCATCCGGCGACGTGATGATCGATGAGTCCGACGCAGCGACCTATGACGCAGATCAGGGCACCCCGTCCCCGTCACTTGGCGTTGAAGTAGCTGGCCTCTGGGTGGTGGACCACGATGGCGTCGGTGGCCTGCTCGGGCATGAGCTGGAACTCCTCCGACAGCTCGACGCCGATCCGCTCGGCGCCCAACAGGTCGACGATCTTCGCCCGGTCCTCCAGATCGGGGCAGGCCGGGTAGCCGAACGCGTACCGGCAGCCCCGATAGTCGTTGCGCAGGATGCCGGCCAGGTCCTGCGGGTCGTCGTGGCCCAGCGGACGCCCGTCGGGCAGGGTCAGCTCGGCGCGCACACGCCGGTGCCAGTACTCGGCGAGCGCCTCGGTGAGCTGCACGGACAGCCCGTGTACCTCCAGGTAGTCGCGGTACTCGTTGCGGGCGAACAGCTTCGCCGCGTACTCGCTGACGGGTTGCCCGACCGTGACCAGTTGCAGCGCGACCACATCGAGCTGGTCGCCCTTGGGCCGGAAGAAGTCCGCGAGGCAGAGCCGTCGCTCCTGCCGCTGGCGGGGGAACGAGAACCGGGCGCGCTCCGCGTGCCCGTTCTCGTCGAGCACCACCAGGTCATTTCCTTCGGAGTACGCCGGGAAGTAGCCGTACACCACGGCTGCCTCGAGGACCTGGTCGGAGATCAGCCGGTCCAGCCAGTACCGCAGACGGGGGCGGCCCTCGGTCTCGACCAGTTCGTCGTAGGAGGGCCCGTTGCCGCCGCGGGCGCCGTTGAGCCCCCACTGCCCACGGAATGTGGCCCGCTCGTCGAGCAGCGCCGCGTAGTCGGCCATCGGAACGCCCTTGACGACGCGCGTGCCGAAGAACGGCGGGGTGGGCACCTCCACGTCGACGGCCACGTCGGAGCGGACCGAGGAGTCGTGCAGCTCCGGCAGTGACTCGGTGACCATGGTGCGCTGCCGTTCCCGGCGGGCACGCCGGGCGGCGAGGGCGGCCTCCCGCTCCGGGTCGATCACCGGGGCGCCGCCGCGTTTGGCGGTCATCACCTTGTCCATCAGGGACAGGCCCTCGAACGCGTCCCGCGCGTAGTGCACCTGGCCGGGGAACATCGACCGCAGGTCGTCCTCGACGTACGCGCGGGTCAGCGCAGCGCCGCCGAGCAGGACGGGCCAGCGCTCCGCGACCCCGCGGGTGGCCATCTCGGCCAGGTTCTCCTTCATGATGACCGTGCTCTTGACCAGCAGCCCGGACATGCCGATCGCGTCGGCGCGGTGCTGCTCGGCGGCGTCGAGGATCGCGTTGATCGGCTGCTTGATGCCGATGTTGACGACCTCGTAGCCGTTGTTGGACAGGATGATGTCGACCAGGTTCTTGCCGATGTCGTGCACGTCGCCGCGCACGGTGGCCAGCACGATTCGGCCCTTGCCGCCGTCCTCGGTGGCCTCCATGTGCGGTTCCAGGTACGCCACGGCGGTCTTCATCACCTCGGCGGACTGGAGCACGAACGGCAGCTGCATCTGCCCGGAGCCGAACAGCTCGCCGACGACCTTCATGCCGTCCAGCAGGATGTCGTTGATGATCGACAACGGGGACCGGCCGCCGGCCATCGCCTCGTCCAGGTCGGCCTCCAGGCCGTTGCGCTCACCGTCGATAATCCGCCGCTTGAGCCGCTCGTCCAGCGGCAGCGCCGCCAACTCCTGCGCCCGGCTGGCCCGGGCACTGGTCACGTCGACGCCCTCGAAGAGTTCGAGGAAGCGCTGCAACGGGTCGTACCCCTCGCGGCGCCGGTCGTAGACCATGTCCAGGGCGACCTCACGCTGCTCGTCGGGAATCTTCGACATCGGCAGGATCTTGCTGGCGTGCACGATCGCCGAGGTCAGGCCGGCCTGCACACACTCGTGCAGGAACACCGAGTTGAGCACCTGCCGGGCGGCCGGGTTGAGGCCGAAGGAGATGTTCGAGATGCCCAGGGTGAAGTTGACGCCCGGGTAACGCCGGGCGATCTCCCGGATCGCCTCGATCGTCTCGATGCCGTCGCGGCGGGTCTCCTCCTGCCCCGTGGCGATCGGGAAGGTCAGCGTGTCGATGAGGATGTCGGACAGGTCCATCCCCCACCTGCCGGTCAGGTCGTCGATGGTGCGCGAGGCGATGCGGACCTTGTCCGCGGCGGTGCGCGCCTGCCCCTCCTCGTCGATGCACATCACCACCACGGCGGCGCCGTGCTCGCGGATCACCGGCATCACCCGCCCGTAGCGGGACTCCGGGCCGTCGCCGTCCTCGAAGTTCACCGAGTTGACCACGCAGCGACCGCCGAGCATCTCCAGCCCGGCCTCGATGACCGCCGGCTCGGTGGAGTCCAGCATGATCGGCAGCGTGGACGCGGTGGCGAACCGGCCGGCCAGCTCGCGCATGTCCTGCGTGCCGTCGCGGCCCACGTAGTCGACGCACAGGTCCAGCAGGTGCGAGCCGTCCCGGGCCTGGCTGCGGGCGATCTCGACGCAGGCCCGCCAGTCGGCGGCGAGCATGGCCTCCCGGAACGCCTTGGACCCGTTGGCGTTTGTCCGCTCCCCCACCATCAGCACCGAGGCGTCCTGCGCGAACGGCACCGGGTGGTAGACCGACGACACGCCCGCCTCGTGGCGGGGCTCGCGCTCGCCCGCGGTGACGCCGTGCAGCCGCTCGGCCAGCACCCGAATGTGCTCCGGGGTGGTGCCGCAGCAGCCGCCGATCAGCCCCACGCCGTACTCGGAGACGAACCGCTCCATGGCCTCGGCCAGCTCCACGGGAGTCAGCGGAAAGTACGCGCCGTCGGCCGTCAACACCGGCAGGCCGGCGTTCGGCATCACCGACAGCGGGATCCGGGAGTGCTGCGACAGGTAGCGCAGGTGCTCGCTCATCTCGGCCGGGCCGGTCGAGCAGTTCAGCCCGATCAGGTCCACCCCGAGCGGCTCGATCGCCGCCAGGGCCGCGCCGATCTCGCTGCCCACCAGCATCGTGCCGGTGGTCTCCACGGACACGTGACAAATGATCGGCACCCGCTGGCCCAGCTCGGCCATCGCCCGCTTCGACCCGACGATCGCCGCCTTGACCTGCAACAGGTCCTGGCAGGTCTCGATGATCAGCGCGTCCGCGCCGCCGGCGATCAGGCCGGCGGCGTTCTCCTGGTACGCGTCGCGCAGGGTCGCGTAGCCGGTGTGCCCGAGGGTGGGCAGCTTGGTGCCCGGGCCGATCGAACCGAGCACGAAGCGGGGCCGCTCCGGCGTGCTGGCCGCGTCGGCGGCCTCCCGGGCGATCCGCGCGCCCGCCTCGGACAGCTCGCGGATACGCTGCGGGATGTCGTACTCACCGAGGTTGGCCAGGTTGGCGCCGAACGTGTTGGTCTCCACGCAGTCCGCGCCGGCGGCCAGGTACGCGTCGTGCACCCCCCGCACCACGTCGGGGCGGGTGACGTTGAGGATCTCGTTGCATCCCTCGAGGCCGTCGAAGTCGTCGAGCGTGAGGTCGGCGGCCTGCAGCATCGTGCCCATCGCCCCGTCGGCGATGAGGATCCGATCGGCCAGCACATCCAGCAACGAAGTCCGCACCCGTTCAGGTTAGTGCGGCCCCAGGCGAACCCGAGCCCCGTCCACGCCCGATCCCATATTGTGTCGGGCGGATCACCCTGTCCGGTTCGCCGCCGTATGCCCGGTGGCACAGCGGGTGGACCGGCGCGGCCGACGGGCCGCATCCCTGCCCGGCACGTAGGCTGACGGACGTGAAGGAGAACAGGGACGCCATCGTGCACCACGGTCCGACAACCGGGCGCGGTCCCGGTGCCGGCCGCGACGAGCAGGGTGAGGTGACGGCGTGACCGAGTTCGACGGACTGCCGGTCCTGCGGTCCCCCGTGGCCATCGCCGCGTTCGAGGGCTGGAACGACGCTGCCGACGCCTCCACCGCGGCCGTCGAGCACCTGGAACAGGTCTGGAACGCCCGACAGATCGCCGAGCTGGACCCGGAGGACTTCTACGACTTCCAGGTCAGCCGGCCGACCATCACCATGGCCGACGGGGAGACCCGACGGGTGGAGTGGCCGACGACCCGGTTCATGGTGGCCAGCCCCGAGGGCACCGACCGCGACGTGGTGCTGATCCGGGGCATCGAGCCCAGCATGCGCTGGCGGACGTTCTGCGAACAGGTGCTGGAGATCTGCCACAGCCTGGAGGTGGAACGGGTCGTGCTGCTCGGCGCGTTGCTGGCCGACGTGCCGTACACCCGGCCGTTGCCCATCAGCGGCAGCGCCTCCGACGCACAGGCCGCCGAGCGCTACCAGCTCACGCCCACCCGCTACGACGGGCCGACCGGCATCGTCGGCGTGCTGCACGACGCGTGCGCCCGCGCCGAGGTCGACGCCGTGTCGTTCTGGGTGCACGTGCCGCACTACGCCAACAACCCACCCTGCCCCAAGGCCACCCTCGCCCTGCTGCACCGGGTCGAGGAGGTCGTCGACCTGCCGGTGCCGATGGCCGACCTGGCCGAGGAGTCCGCCGAGTGGGAGCAGCGGGTACGCAGCGCCGCGGAGCAGGACGCCGAGCTGGGCGAGTACGTCCGCGAGTTGGAGGAACGCGTCGGCGACGAGGGCATCACCCCGTTGACCGGTGACGAGATCGCCCAGGAGTTCGAGAAGTACCTGCGGCGTCGAGGCGGTTCGGCCGGCCCCACCGCCGGCTCCTGGTAGCACTGTCCGTCACGGGCCCTCGGACCTTCTCTGGTCCGAGGGCCCGTTTTCGCGTTCGGGCTCGTTTCCGCGTGTCCGGGATGGCGCCGTCACACCCTCTAAGGCATCCTAGGAACCTAGATGTGATCAAGGAGGCGGGTGTGCAGATCAATCCCGGCGCCGCCGAGTTCCCCCACCGGCAGATCGCCGCGCAGCTCAAGGCCCAGGTCCGTCGCGGCGACTGGGGCCCCGGCGAGCGGCTGCCGTCCATCCCGGCCATCGCCGAGATGTTCGGCGTCGCCAAGCAGACCGTGCAACGCGCCGTCGACCAGCTGCGGGTCGAGGGCATCCTGATCACCAAACCCGGCTCCGGTACGTACGTCCGAGGCACCCGGCGTCGACTGAACCGCCTCTCCCGGGGCCGGTACGGCGGGTTCCGCGGCTACCACACCGACCTGGCCGCCCGATACCGCCAACAGCTCGTCTCCGTCGGCCTCTCCCCCGCCCCCGCCGAGGTCGCCGACGCGTTCGGCGTCTCCGACGGCACCAACCTGCTCTGCCGTCGCCACCTCGTACGCACCGACGACTCCCCCGTCGAGGTCGGCGCCTCCTGGTTCCTGCCCCGCGACACCGACGGCACGTCGCTGGAGCGGGCCGAGGCGTTCGGCCGGCCGCTCTACCAGGAGGCCGAGGAGGCCACCGGCCGCCGGTACGCCTCGGCCACCGACACGATCAGCGCCCGCCAGCCCAGCCGGGAGGAGGCCGAGACCCTACAGATCCGGCCCGACACACCGGTGCTGCACCTGCTGCACGTCGCGTACGACAGTCACCGCAAGCCCATCGAGGTCGCCCAGGCCACCTGGCCCGGCCCGATGACCACCCTCACCGAGGAGTACCAGATCCCCGCCCCCACCCCCGACCCCGACCCGGACCCCGGCCTGGTCCTGGGCTAACCCCACCCAACCCTGCCCCAGTTCACTCCTCGCCGTCGATCTTGCACTTCCTGTCGACGCTTTGCTCCGATTGACACCTTTCGCAACGTCACAAAGTGCAAGATCGACGGCGAGGCAAGAAGGCTCGCGTCGATCATGGAGTTGTGGTGCCTCGCATAAGGGGCACAGCAGCTTCTATCGGCCACCACAAGTTCATGATCGACGCTGAGCGGCGGGCACACAGGGGCCAGCCGGCGAGCGCGAGGGCCGGCCGAGCGCGGGGGCCGGCCGGCGAGCGCGGGGGCGTCAGGCCGCGCCGGGAGCGCTGGGACGCGCGCGGGCTGGGTGGGCGTTACAGGCGGATGCCGAGGAGGGCGTCTACTGTTTTCGCGAAGAGGGCCGGGGCTTCCGGGTCTTCCGTGGCGCCGGAGAGGGCCGCATCGGCCCAGCGGTCCGCCACCGCCAGGGCGCCGGGGGTGTCGAGGTCGTCGGCCAGTCTGGCGCGTACCCCGGACAGCAGCTCGGCCCCGGACGGCCCGGCGGGCGCGGCGGCGGCCCGCCGCCAGCGGTCCAGCCGCTCCTGCGCGGCGGTGAGCAGCTCGTTGGTCCAGGTGCGGTCGCTGCGGTAGTGCTCGGAGATCAACGCGAGCCGGATCGCCATCGGGTCGACCTTGTCGGCGCGCAGCCGGGACACGAAGACCAGGTTGCCGCGGGACTTGGACATCTTCTCGCCGTCCAGGCCGATCATGCCGGCGTGCACGTAGTGCTCGGCGAACGGGGCCTGGCCGGTGAGTCGTTCGGCGTGCGCGGCGGAGGCCTCGTGGTGCGGGAAGAGCAGGTCGTTGCCGCCGCCCTGCACGTCGATGCGGTCGCCGAGCAGGTTCAGCGCGATGACCGCGCACTCGATGTGCCAGCCGGGCCGGCCCGGGCCCAGCTCCCCGCCCGGCCAGGACGGCTCACCCTCGCGCGCCCCGCGCCACAGCAGGGGGTCGAGGGGATCGCGCTTGCCGGCCCGGTCGGGGTCGCCGCCGCGCTCGGGGAAGATCTCCAGCATCTGCTCGCGGGTCAGGTTCGACTCGTAGCCGAACCGGCCGGTGGCGGAGATGTCGAAGTAGACGTCGCCGGTGCCGTCGTCGAGTCGGTAGGCGGCGCCGTCCTTGACCAGTACCTCGACCTTGTCGGCGATGTCCGGGATCGACTCGACCGCACCCACGTAACGCTCCGGCGGGATGATCCGCAGCGCTTCCATGTCCTCGCGGAACAGGGCGGTCTCCCGCATCGCCAGGACCACCCAGTCCTCGCCGTCGCGGGCGGCCCGTTCCAGCAGGGGGTCGTCGATGTCGGTCACGTTCTGCACGTACCGCACGGGACGGCCGGCATCCCGCCACATCCGCTGCACCAGATCAAACGTGATCATGGTGGCGGCGTGACCGAGGTGGGTGGCGTCGTACGGGGTGATGCCGCAGACGTACATGCTCGCCGCGTCGGCCGGCTCGCTCGGGTGGACACTCTGCCGCGCCGAGTCGTACAACGCCAACGGCTCGCCCCGACCCGGCAGCCGTGGCACCTCGTGTCCCGCCCAAGACTCCATGGCCTCAGCCTAACCAGCCCTCAGGCGACACCGGGACGCCCCACGGGTGATCAAGATGACAGCGGGGTCACATGGGTGGCCAGGGTATCGCCGGCCAGTCCTCCGGCGGCTGCGGGAAGCGGCCGGTCTCGCGCAACCTCTCGACGCGGGCGGCCAACTCGGCGATCTCGCTGATCGTCAGGTGGTCGGCCAGCTCCTCGCCGAGCTGACCGGCGACCTGCGCGGCGAGCCCGTCGAGCATCTCCATGGCGTCCGGCGGAACCTGCTTGCCGGCCCAACCCCAGAGCACCGTACGGAGCTTGTCCTCGACGTGGAAACTCACCCCGTGATCGACGCCGTAGATGCGGTCGTCGGCGCCGACGAGCACGTGCCCGCCCTTGCGGTCCGCGTTGTTGATCACGGCGTCGAGTACGGCGAGGCGGGCCAGGCGTGGATCGTCGGCGTGCGCGAGGGCGTACGCGGCGCCGTCGTCGTCCCGGGCCGCCGCGATCGGGAACCAGCGCGGTGGCACCTCCTCGGCGGGCACGAACCCGACCAACGGCTCCGCGTCCTCCGGCTCGTCGATCCAGAGTTGGCAGGAACCGGGACCGAACGGACCGTCCCGCAGCACGGTCGGCGGCACCAGGCCCCACCCGGTGGCGTGGGACACCAGGTACGCGGACACCTCCCGGCCGGCGAGGGTGCCGTCCGGGAAGTCCCACAGTGGGCGCTCCCCGCGTACCGGCTTGTAGACGCAGCGGGCCGTGACGCCGTCGAGGGTCAGGATGCCCCGCAGGGTGGTGTTCGACGCGTCGACCAGCCGCCCCTCCAGGTCGAGGGTGCCGTCGCGGAGCAGCCGCAGCGCGGCGTCACCGTCGCGCAGAGGTTGGAGGCCGGACAAGGTCACCGGTGGTAACCGTTGTGCCGCGGGCACAGGTGCCCGGCGGGGTCCAACGGCTGGCCGCACAGCGGGCACGGCGGCCGGCCCGCGTTGACCACGCGCCGGGCCCGCTCGATGAACTGGCGGGTGGCCTGCGGTGTGAGCCGCACGCGCAGCCGGTCCAGGTCCTCGTCCGGCTCCTCGTCCTCGTCGTCCTCTTCGTCGTCCTCGTCGCCCAGCTCGACCTCGGGCTCCACCTCGCCGGCGGCGATCGCCTCGATCACCACGGTCGCGGTGTCGACGTCGAAGGCCAGCCCGAGCGTCCCGACCCGGAACTCCTCGTCGACCGGGGTGTCCAACGGCTCGTTGTCGCCGGTCACCGGCGCCAGCTCGGGCAGCTCCACCCCGAAGCGGCGCTGCGCCTCGGTGAGCAGCTCCTCCAGCTTCTCGGCCAGCAGGGACACCTGGACCTTTTCCAGCGCGACGCTGACCAGCCTGCCGCCGCCGCGGGCCTGCAGGAAGAACGTGCGCTCCCCCGGCGGCCCGACAGTCCCGGCGACGAACCGCTCCGGCGGTTCGAAGGCGTGCACCTGGTGGGTCATACCCACGACCCTATCCGGCCCACCATGGCATCGCGCACCCCACCGACCCGAATCGCCGCAGGGGCAACGCGCCCGCTGTAGCGGCGGTCACACCGGGCGTGGCGGCGTCCGGCGGTCGGTCGTCACCGGGCCGTGCCCGCCCCGCCGCCGACGGCGGCGTCCGAGTCGGCCGCCCGCGTGGTCCGCCGACGCCGCTTGCGCGGCGGCGGGACCAGCGCGGCGAGGTCACCGCCCGTGTCGTTGAGCCGGACCAGGAAGGGCCGCAGCGGCGTGAAGCGGATCGCGGTCACCGACGCCGGGTCGGCCACGATCCGCTGAAAGGCATCCAGGTGTACGCCGAGAGCGTCCGCCACGATGGCCTTGATCACGTCGCCGTGGCTGCACGCCAGCCAGACCGCCTCGGGCCCGTGCTCGGCGTTCACCCGGGCATCCCAGTCGCGGACGGCCGCCACCGCGCGGGCCGCCATCGCCGCCATCGCCTCGCCCTGTGGGAAGACCGCCGCGCTGGGGTGCTGCTGGACCACCGGCCAGAGCGGCTCCTTGGCGAGCTTCTTCAGCGGCTGCCCCTCCCAGCTGCCGTAGTCGCACTCGATCAGCCCCTCCTCCACCACCGGCGTGGCCTGGGGCAACGCCAGCTCCAGGGTCTGCCGGCAGCGAATCAGCGGACTGGTGACGACCGCCGCCAACGGCACCGCCCGCAACCGCTCGCCGACCGCGGTGGCCTGGGCACGTCCGGTGTCGTCCAGCTCGACCGGCTGCCGGCCGGCCAGGCCGCCGTCGGCGTTCGCGGTGGTACGGCCGTGTCGCAGAAGCAGAAGGGTCGCCACACTGATCACCCTAGGGCCTCCCCCAGGCCCACGATCGCCACGGGCTCGGTGGCCACGCCGCTCGGCCGGGAACGAGCATGATCGACTCGACATCGCCGATATCGGGGCATCAACCGGCCCCGGACACCCCGAGTTCAGCGATCCGGAGTCGAACACCCGCTCCGATCGCGTGCGTGGCCGGTATGTCCGGTTGGGGGCCGCTGTGGTCTGTGGTGGCCGGGTGCCCCGTGGCCGGGCAGTCGTTGGCGCGTCCGGCCGTCGTGGCCCCCCGACGATCGCAGGAGCACAGGTCACCGCCCGCCGCCCGTCAGGTCGGGCCTCATCACCGCGCGTCCTTTGCTCTGCTTCAACCCAGGAGACACCCAGTGTCCGATTATCGGACGG
>NZ_JBITDT010000025.1:0-75124 GCF_044454415.1 Micromonospora sp. NPDC051543 | reverse complement strand
TCGACTGGTCCTGGCGGCTGGGCTGGTTCTGAGGGCTCGACTGGTCCTGGCGGCTGGGCTGGTCCTGGGGGCTCGACTGGTCCTGGCGGCTGGGCTGGTTCTGAGGGCTCGACTGGTCCTGGCGGCTGGGCTGGTTCTGAGGGCTCGACTGGTCCTGGCGGCTGGGCTGGTTCTGAGGGCTCGACTGGTCCTGGCGGCTGGGCCGGCGGGTCGGCGTAGCCGACAGGTGTGGCTCGTTCGGTGGGGGGCGCGGCGGTCCGCGTACCCTGAATGGTCGGTGACCTGGCGCCTCGAAGGGGAGACGATGACCAAGCAGCCCGGCCGCGACTCAGCCGCGGAGTCGGACCAGCCGGAGGTCGACGCGACCACCCCGACGGCCGGGCCCGTCCCGGCGCCCGGCGCGGCGGTCCTCGCGCTGCTGGCGCTCGGCTGGCTGGCCGCCATGCTCTGGTCGACCCGGGAGGCCATCACCTCGGCGGCGGCCGGTATCACCGCGATCAGCCTGTCCGCGTTCGCCCTGCCCGGCGTGATCTCGGCCGCGCTGGTGGCCGGCGCGGCCACCGCGCTGGCCTTCGGCAACCTGCTGTCCCGCCGGTACGGCGACGGGACCACCCTGCGTTTCGTCGGCGCGATCGGGGCCGGGATGGTGGTCGGGCTGCTCGCCGCGGTGGCAATCAACCTCACCTACTTCGACACCTCGACCACCAACGTGATCGCCGGCACCACCGCGGCCGCCGCGATCATCGGCGGCGCGATCGCGGGCGCCCGGACCGCCCCGGCGGTCGGTGCGGTGGTGACCGCCGCGCTGGGCACGCTGGTGTTCGTCGTGGGGTTCAGCCGTGCCCGGGACCCGCTGTTCGACCTCTTCGGCGCGGGCGACACCCAGCAGTCGCTCGTCGACGCGGCCAAGTGGGTGTCCCGCACCGAGTCGCTCCTCGGCGGCCTGGTCGCCGGACTACTCGCCTTCGGTTACCTCACCTGGGCGCGGCGTCGAGCCCTGCGGCGTGATCCGCAGACGCGCGCGCTGCGCTGGCCGGCGTACCTGCTCGCGGGCGCCGGACCGGGCCTGCTCCTGCTGCTCGCCGAAGTGATCATCCGGATCGGCGGTCGCTCACTGCTGGACCTCGCCAGCGCGCTCAGCGAGGCGGACGCGGTGGCACAGACGTCGCTGGGCACCTCGCGGGTGGACAACGGCATCTGGGTGCTGTTCGTGGGGGCGCTGACCGCGCTCGTCGCGTTCGGCCGAACGCTCGGCCCGGCGCAGACCGACGACGAGCCGGCCCCGACCGGCCGACCCGGCACCGGGCCGGCGACAACCGCGAACGCCACCGACGACGTCGAGGAGGACGAGCCGGACACGGCGGTCCGGGAGGCGGACGCCGACCCGGCTCGCTGAGGCGCGCGCGGCTGCTCAGCCGGCGGCGCGCAGCAGGATGTCCAACTCCGTCACGTCGTACCACTCAAGCTCGTGATCCTCGGCGCCGTCGACGGTGAACTGCGCGTCCGGGTCACCGGAGGCGGCCTCGGCCACCACGTCGGCGGCTGCGGCGACCTCTTCGACGGCGTCCGTGCCATCCACGTGGATCGCCGCGACAGCCCTCACCGGCACGGTGTCGGCCAACGTCACCAGGCTGGAGCCCAGCTCGCCGTCGCCACGTCCGAGCGCGGCGGGCGACAGGTCGACCGAGACGACCACGCGGCGGCGGGGCGCGGCCGGATCCTCCCGGAGCAGGTGCAGCGCGTCCTGGGCGGCCCGGGTGAACGCGACGTACTCCAACTCCTCCTCGTCGCCCTCGGCGTACCACTCGCGCAGCGCGGGCGTCACCGCGTGCGCGGTGTCGGCGGTCAGCCCCTGCTCGCGCAGGCGGGCCAGCATGGGTACGGTCGCCGGCACGTACACCCGGACAAGCTCGTCGGTCACCGGTCGTCTCCCCGCTCGATTCCGTGCCGGCGGTTAGCCGGCACGGGCGCAGATCATGCCGCACGCCGTGACCGTCATACACCTCGCCTCCGGCCGGTGGAAGTTTCCCGCCGGTGTGTCCGCCACCGGTTGACCACGGCGATGTTGGGCGGTGAGCACTGTCGGTGGCAAACTGAGGCAAACGACGTCAACCCCGGGAGTTCCTGTGGAGCCGAGGTTCCTGCTGCTCTCCGACGTGGCCGCCGAGCTGAACGTGTCGGACTCGCAGGTCTACCACATGGTCCGCAGCGGGGAGCTGCCGGCGATCAAGGTCGGCGGGCGCGGTCAGTGGCGGGTCGAGCGGGCTCGACTGGAGGAGTACATCGCCAAGAAGTACGCCGAGACCGCCGACTGGGTACGCGAGAACCCTCTCGTCGACCGCGACCCCGAGTAGCGACGCCCGGCCTCCGTTCGTTGGTCCACTCCAGATCACCGATGTCGTGCCGTCCAACGGGCCGGGATACCGCCACATCCGCGATCCCGAGTCGACCCCGCGGGGTGCGCGGCCCATTCGTCGCAGGAGCCATTGACCGGGACCACTCGGTGACCGAGAATCTAGTGAGTCGGAGGCAAACGAAGGCAAACGCAAGATCATGGGGAGGCAGCGATGAGCGAACGGCGGCCCGGAGTCTCCCGACCACCCGTGCGCCTGCGACCCGTCCCGCCCATCGACCCGCCGTACCAGGACGAGACCTACTGGTCGGGGCCGACCCACGGTCAGCTCGCCCTCGACCTCTTCGCCTCGACACGACCGGATCCGGTCCGGCCCGCGGTGCGCCGCACGGCCCCACGCCGTACGCCCGCGCATCCGGCCAGCTACCCGGGCGCTCCCCTGCCCCCGACGACGGCGCCCGAGGCCACCCGGGCCGCGCACCGCTTCGTCGGCACCTGCCTCGAGGTGGTCAACGGCTACCGCTCGCCGGCTCAGGTACGCCCTCTGCTCGACCCGGGCCGGGCCACCGACCTGCTCACCGAACTCGCTCGGGCCACCGGGCGGGCCGGTCCGGCACGGCGTCGGGCGAGCCGGCCGGCACTGCGGCTCACCCGGCTGCGGGTCTGCGAACCGCGCGAGGCAGCCGTGGAGGCAGCCGCCGTGGTGAGCGGTCCCGGTGGCCGCAGCTGGGCCATGGCGGTGCGCCTGGAACACCGGCGTGGCCGTTGGCTGTGCACAGCCCTGCACGTCCTCTGAACCGCTCGCCCGCGCATTGATCAGCTCGACATCCCGGAAGTCGGGGCCTCAACCGGCCGCCGACACACCGACTTCCCGTAAGTGGAGTCGATCTCAACTCGCGCCAGGCCGACCGGGGCCGCAGACGCCGATGGGCCCCGGCCTTGTCGGCCAGGGCCCATCGGGACGCGGTGTCGGTCAGTTGCCGCCGTTGGGTGCGCCGTGGCAGCGCTTGTACTTGCGACCCGAACCGCACGGGCACGGCGCGTTGCGGGACGGTCCGTTGCCGGCGTCGGCCTGGTTGGAGGCCGGACGCCGGGACCCCGCCGACGGGAGCGTCGGGCCGCGCAGCCCCGAGGCCGGCCGCTGCGGGGCGGACGGCGCGCTCTGCCCGGGTGCCGCCGGAGCGCCCTGGGCCGGGCGGCCCACGCCGAGCGCCGGCGCCTGCTGCTGCTCCTGTTCGAAGGCGACAGCACCGGGGCTGGCCTCGCCGTCGATGGTCGGAGCGGAGTACTGCAGACCCTGCCGCTGCGGCGCACGGTTCAGACCCTTGGCCCGGATCTCCACCGGCTTGTCGAGCAGCGTGACCTCTTCCGAGTCGGCTTCGGGCTCCGGCTCGGTGACCTGGACGTCCACGTTGTAGAGGAAACCGACGGTCTCCTCCTTGATGCCTTCCATCATCGTGGCGAACATGTCGAAGCCCTCGCGCTGGTACTCCACCACCGGGTCGCGCTGGGCGTACGCCCGGAGGTTGATGCCCTCCTGGAGGTAGTCCATCTCGTAGAGGTGCTCGCGCCACTTGCGGTCGATCACCTGGAGCAGCACCATCCGCTCGAGCTGGCGTACCCCTTCGGTGCCGAGCTGCTCCTCGCGGCGGTCGTACGCGGCGTTGGCGTCATCCTTGAGGCGGGCGACGAGGAAGTCGGCGTCCATGCCGGCCCGCGAGCCTCCGGCCTCCTCCTCCAACTCCTCGATCGTCACGCCGACCGGGTAGAGCTGCTTGAGGCTGGACCAGAGCTGCTCAAGGTCCCAGTCCTCGCCGTAGCCGTCCGAGGTGGCACCCCGCACGTACGCCTCGACGGTGTCGTCGATCATGTTGCGGACCTGCTCGGACAGGTCCTCGCCGTTGAGCACCCGCAGCCGCTCGGCGTAGACGACCTGGCGCTGCTTGTTGAGCACCTCGTCGTACTTCAGAACGTTCTTGCGGATCTCGGCGTTCTGGCCCTCGATCTGGGCCTGGGCGCTCTTGATCTGGCGGGTGACCATCTTCGACTCGATGGGCACGTCCTCCGGGATGTTGAAGCGCTCCATCACGGCCTCGACCGCGCCGGCCCGGAAGCGGCGCATTAGCTCGTCCTGCAGGGACAGGTAGAACCGGGACTCACCCGGGTCGCCCTGCCGGCCGGCACGACCGCGCAGCTGGTTGTCGATCCGCCGGGACTCGTGCCGCTCGGTGCCCAGCACGTACAGGCCACCGGCGGCGGCGACCTCGTCCGCCTCGGCGTCGCAGGCCTGCTTCCAGGTGGGCAGGACCTCCTCCATCGCCTTGGCGTAGTCCTCCTCGTTCTCCAGCGGGTCGAGACCGCGCTGGCGCAGCTCGTTGGCCGCCAGGAACTCGGGGTTGCCGCCGAGCAGGATGTCCGTGCCACGGCCGGCCATGTTGGTGGCGACGGTGACCGCGCCCTTGCGCCCGGCCTGGGCGACGATCTCGGCCTCGCGGGCGTGGAACTTGGCGTTCAGCACATTGTGCGGGATGCCCCGGCGGCGCAGCAGCTGGGAGAGGATCTCGGAATTCTCCACCGAGACGGTGCCGACCAGCACCGGCTGGCCCATCTGGTGCCGCTCGGCGATGTCCTCGATGACCGCGTTGAACTTGGCCTTCTCCGTCTTGTAGATGACGTCCGGCCGGTCCTCGCGGACCATCGGGCGGTGGGTCGGGATGGTCACGACGCCGACCTTGTAGACCTTGTTGAACTCGCTCGCCTCGGTCTGCGCCGTACCGGTCATGCCGGACAGCTTGTTGTAGAGGCGGAAGTAGTTCTGGAGGGTGATCGTGGCCAGGGTCTGGTTCTCCTGCTTGATCTCCACCCCCTCCTTGGCCTCGATCGCCTGGTGCATGCCCTCGTTGTAGCGACGGCCGTGCAGGATGCGACCGGTGAACTCGTCGACGATCAGGACCTCGCCGTCGCTGACGATGTAGTCCTTGTCGCGCTTGTAGAGCTCCTTGGCCTTGATGGCGTTGTTGAGGTAGCCGACCAGCGGGGTGTTCACCGACTCGTACAGGTTGTCGATGCCGAGCCGGTCCTCGACCTTGGCGACACCGCGCTCGGTGACCGCGATGGTCCGCTTGGAGTGGTCGACCTCGTAGTCGCCCTCGCCGTCGGTGCCGGGCTGGAGCCGGGCCACGACGCCCGCGAACTCGCCGTACCAGCGGGCCGAGTGCTCGGCCGGGCCGGAGATGATCAACGGGGTACGCGCCTCGTCGATCAGGATCGAGTCGACCTCGTCGACGACGGCGAAGTTGTGGCCTCGCTGGACCAGCTCGTCCTTCGACCAGGCCATGTTGTCGCGCAGGTAGTCGAAGCCGAACTCGTTGTTGGTGCCGTAGGTGATGTCGCACTCGTAGGCGGCCTTGTGCTCGGCGGCCGGCCGGTTGGGCAGCACCACGCCGACGCTCAGCCCGAGGAACTCGTGCACCCGGCCCATCCAGGCCGCGTCGCGCTGGGCGAGGTAGTCGTTGACGGTGACCACGTGCACACCGTCGCCGGAGAGCGCGTTGAGGTAGACGGCCATGACCGAGGTCAGCGTCTTACCCTCACCGGTCTTCATCTCGGCGATGTTGCCGAAGTGCAGCGCCGCGCCGCCCATCACCTGGACGTCGTACGGCCGCTGGCCGAGCACACGGGCGGCCGCCTCGCGGGCCACCGCGAACGCCTCCGGCAGCAGGTCGTCGAGGGTCTCGCCGTCGGCGAGCCGATCTCGGAACTGCTCGGTCATGCCGCGCAGCTCCTCGTCGGTGAGGTTGACGTAGTCGTCCTCGATCGAGCTGACGGCGGCGGCGATGGCCTTGAGCCGGCGCACCATGCGGCCCTCGCCCGCGTTAAGGACCTTTTCCAGAATCGACACGGATCAACGCTCCCCTAGACAGTCTCGAACCATCGTAGGCGCAACATCGGCGCGATGGTCACTGGTGGCGGTGGTCCGCTCCGCCGAACCCGACATAACACGCGCACGGGCCGCGCCCGGGACGTTATCCGGTTACGCCCAGGGCGAACGTTCCGGCACGATGCACGGGTGGAGCCTGTGGAGATCATCGAGGACGGCGTCCTGCTGCGGCCCTGGCGGGAGGCGGACGCCGACGGCGTGTACCGCGCCTGCCAGGACCGGGACATTCAGCGTTGGACCACCGTACCGCGCCCGTACCGTCTCGAACACGCCCACGACTTCGTCACCGGGGTGAGCGCACGGGCGTGGGCGGACGGCACCGGGGCGCCGTTCGCCGTCTGCGACGCGGCCAACGGCGACCTGCTCGGCTCGTGCGGGCTGATCTCCATCGACGACGCCGGCACCGGCGAGATCGGCTACTGGGCGGCCCCGTGGGCGCGTGCCCGGGGGGTGACCGTGCGGGCCACCCGGGCGGTGTCCCGCTGGTCCTTCGAGAAGCTGGGGCTGCGCCGGCTGCTGTGGCAGGCGGAGGTGGGCAACCACGCCTCCCGGCTGGTCGCGCTGCGGGCCGGATTCCGGATCGACGGCCGGGTGCGGCGGGCGAATCCGGCGCCGGAGGGCGGCGTGGACGGCTGGATCGGCTCGCTGCTGCCGGGCGAGGTACCCGAACCGGGGTCGACCGGGCCGGCAGCCCGAGGCACCCTGGTGGCTCGCCGGGCCGCCGTCTTCGGCCGCCCACAGCCGACGCTGTTCGCCACCTCGGCCGGCACCGAGCTGCGACTACGACCCATGGAGGAGCGCGATCTCGACGCCGTGGTGCAGACCTGCCGGGACCCGGAGACGATCCGCTGGACCACGGTCCCGGACCCGTACGACCCCTCCGACGCGCGGGGCTACCGGGGTTACGCCCAGGATGCCTGGGCCCGCGGGGACTCCGCCTGCTTCGTGATCGCCGACCCGGACGACAGCTACGTCGGCACTCTGGACCTGCGGCTCTCCCCCGCCGACCCGCTACTCGGGGACGTGGGCTTCATGGTCGCCCCGGCGGCACGCGGGTGGGGGTACCTGCCGGCCGCGCTCCTCGCGCTCAGCGCCTGGGGCTTCACGACCCTCGGCCTGGCGCGCATCGAATGGAAGGCGAACGTGGGCAACACCTCCTCCCGGCGGGCCGCCGAGAAGGCGGGCTTCATTTTCGAGGGGACGGCCCGGGGCGGGGTCCAGCACCGGGGTGAACGGGTCGACGCCTGGATTGCCGCGCTGCTCGCCGAGGACCTGAGGTGACGGGCACGCGGCCGGTCGTCGAGGCGCACGGGGTACGGCTGCGGCCGTTCCGCGCCGACGACATCGCGGACCTGGTCGACGGCTGCGCGGACCCGCTCAGCCAGCGGTTCGTGTCCACCATGCCGTCCCCTTACACCGAGGTGGACGCCCGCTGGTGGGTGGAGGCCGGCGCTCCGGCGGTCTGGGCCGGCGGCGGCGCCGCGTACGCCATCGCGGACCCGGCCACCGACCGGCTGCTCGGCGGCGCCGGCCTGAGCAACCAGGTGCCCGCCCGACGTCAGGCGAACATCGGCTACTGGCTGCGGCCGGCGGCGCGGGGACGCGGACTGGCCACCGCCGCGACCCGGGCGCTGAGCGAGCACGCCTTCGACACCGGGACCGTCCGGCTGGAGCTGCACACCGAGCCGGAGAACGCGGCCAGCCAGCGCGTCGCGCTGGCCGCCGGCTTCGGGTACGAGGGCCGGCTGCGGTCCGCCGGTCAGGACCGGAACGGCAGACGGTACGACCTGCTGACCTGGGTACGCCTCGCCGGCGACCCTCCGGGCCCGACCCGTCGGCTGCTGCCGGACCTGCCCGACGGGGTGCTCACCGACGAGGTGGTGACGTTGCGCCGGCGCGGCCCGGACGACGCGGAGATGATGTACGCCCTGCACAGCCGGCCGGACACGGTGGCCAACCAGGCTCCTCCGGTGCCCCCGACGCGCGAGTCGGTCGACCGGCTCTGCCGGCTGGCCGAGAGCGCGTGGTTGACCGGCGACATCGCCCGGCTCCTGATCGTCGACGCGGCCACCGGCGAGCCGGCGGGCAGTTGCGGGCTGTCGTACACCGACGTGGCCGCCGGTGAGGCGTCGGTGGGCTACGCGCTGCTGCCCCAGTGGCGCGGCCGGGGGTACGCCACCCGTGCGCTGCGGCTGCTCGTCGACTGGGCGTTCGGGCCGGTCGGCGTGGCTCGGCTGATCGCCGGAACGGTGCCGGAGAACGCCGCCTCGCACCGGGTGCTGGAGCGGGTCGGCTTCCAACGCGAGGGCCTGCAACGCGGGCGTCTGCCCGGTCTGGCGGGCACTCGCGTAGACGACCTGACCTTCGCCCTGCTCCCCGCCGATCTGGGCTGATTGAGCACGGGGGCCGTCACGGCCCCCGTGCTCAACGGGGTCGAACCCGCCTCAGGTGTCGAGGGAGATGATGCCGTAGTCGTAGGCGTGACGTCGGTAGACGACGCTGGGGCGGCCGGTTTCCTTGTCCTGGAAGAGGTAGAAGTCGTGACCGACCAGTTCCATCTGGAACAACGCGTCGTCGATGGTCATGGGCTCGGCCGGGTGCACCTTCTCCCGGGCGAGGTGCCACGGCTGGTCGTACTCCTCCTCGACCCGCTCCGCGACGGCGGTGCCGGCGCGGCCGTTCGACGCGGACAGCGGGGCGGCCACCAGGTCGGTGACCGGCAGGTCGGCGGTGGCGGCGGCCACGGAGATCGGCGCGTGCCGACCACGGTGTACGCGCCGGCGGTCCGCCGCGCGGCGTAGCCGGGTGTCGAGTTTCGCGATGGCGGCGTCGAGCGCGCTGTAGAAGTCGTTCGTGCAGGCCTCGGCCCGGATCACCGGACCACGCGAGACGCAGGTGATCTCCACCCGCTGGCAGTGGTCGGCCTGGCGCGGATTGCGCTCGTGAAACAGCTCGACATCGATGCGAATAATCTTGTGGTCGTAACGTTCGACCTTTGCGAGTTTCTCGGCTACGTGTACCCGGTAATGGTCCGGCACTTCGACGTTGCGGCCCTTGACCACGATGTCCACGTGACCTCCCTTGCTCGGACGTCTTCGATCCGGTTTCCCGGTCGTGCGCCGTAGGAAGACCCGCTGGCGTCGACCGGTCAGTGCGGCTACGCCTCCTCTCACCGCCAGGGGCGGGATGGAACGACCTCCTACCCCCGACAGCGAAAACGCTAACTCTTGTTCGCCCGGCAGTCACCCCTTGTTGCCAAGACCGCCCGGTATTTTTCGCACCTCATACACCAACGGGTGAAACGGAAACACGGTCTGTTACAAACGGAGTCTTTTCTCGGTTGCGGCGAGAACCGCGGCGACGCCCGGTCGCCATCCGGTCGCGGTCAGCACCCGGGCCGCCGAAGCCAGCGTCACACCGGTGGTGACGATGTCGTCGAGCAGCACCACGGCGGGCCCGCCGTCCGAGGGGCGCGGCCCACCCGACGCGCCGGAACGGGGGCGGAACGCCGCCTCGGCGGCCGCCGCACGGCCCGCGCTGTCCAGGGTCACGGAGTCGGGCCGGGGCAGGGCACGCAGCGGCCGGTGCACCCGTACCGGCCAGCCGCACCGGCCCAGCCGGGCCGCGCAGTGTCGGGCCAGCCGGTCCAGGTGGTCGCCGTAGCGGGCACGCGCCGCAGCCGCCGTGTCCGGCACCGGCACCAGCGCCAGCGGACGCACCTCGCCGACCGCCGCCGCGACCACCTCGGCCAGCAGCGCGCCGAGCGGACGGGCCAGACCGTGTCGGCCGTGTTCCTTGTACGCCAGCAGCGCCTCCCGGAGCGGACCGTCGTACGGGCCGAGGGCGACGCAGCGCGGCAGGCCGGCCGGGGCGGGGGTGGGACGGGTCACCCGGGGACGCAGCGCGCTCAGCGCCGCGACGCAGGAGGGACACACCCCCTGTCGCAGCCGTTGGCGACGCTCCCGGCAGCCGGCGCAGTCCGCGGGGAGGACCAGGTCGGCGAGGTCCGCCCAGAGCCCGCGCACGAGGTCAGTAGAGGAAGAACGGGGCCGACGGGTTGCTCGGGCGGACTCCGGCCGGCGGCGTGGGGACATCGCGGACCTGCTCGGGCGCGATCCGTTCGAACGGGCTGCTGCGGTAGGCCACCTTGTTCGCCTCGTACATGTACGCCCCGGTGGGCACGCGCACGCTGCGGTTGGTGGGGTACGCCGTCAGGTGGTTGACCTTGGCGCCGACATCGGTGCGCAGCGGCGTCTCCAGGGCGCCGTCCACGCTGATCTCGTAGATCGCCGGCTGGCCCGCCGAGCCGGCCACCACCAGCCGGTCCTCCCCGATCCAGTCCACCGCGGTCAGGTTCGTCAACGAGGTGACCAGCGCCCGGGGCGGGCCGATCGACACCCCACTGCCGGAGCCGTCGAGGTTGAGCGCCGCGACGTAGAGCCGCCCGCCGGCGATCAACGCCACCCGCTGGCCGTCCAGCGCGGAGGCGACCGCGGTGACCTCCGGCGAGGGCAGGTTGAGTGGCACCTCGGCCATCCCGGCGGCCTCGTCGAAGCGGTAGAGGCGACCGTCGGCCACCACCAGCCCCTGCGCGGGACGCGTGTCGACGGTACGCAGCCAGACCGGGCGGCCGATCGAGGCGTACTCCCCGGCGCTGCGGCCGAGGGTGGCCACCGTCTCCGCGCCCGTGCCCACCGCGAGTCGCTGCCGGTCCTTGCTGGTCACCACCAGCGCGGCGAGCACCCGGTTGACGCCCCGCGCGAGACCGGCCGACACGATGCCGCGGTTGACCTCCGGCGTGAGGGGCACCGCACCACTGGGCTCGCCGGCGAAGTCGAGCGGGCGGATCGCGCCCTCGTAGACGCCGTACCGCTGCGGCTCCTCCCGGACGGGGTAGAGCTGCTGGGCCGTCCGAAGCTCGTCGAGGTCCTGCACCGGCTGCGAGTTGTTCCGGATCTTCAGCTCCAGCTCGCCCGGCAGGTCACCCAGCGACCAGGCGAGCTGCGTCATCACCTGGTCGATCCGGCTCTGGTCGTCGCCGGACATGTCCAGGTTGACCTCCCACCGGTTGTTCGCGCCGGTGGCGTTGTTGATCAGCTCAGTGCCGTCCGGCAGCCCGACGACACCCGGCCGCAGCCAGTCGGACGGGCCGCCGACCAGCCACCGCACGACCTCGTTGACACGGCGCTCGTCCGGCACCGCGTACGGCAGGTAGCGCTGGTCGGGCACCAGCCGGGTGCGGTCGGAGCTCCAGAAGTAGATCGACTCGTCCTGGTAGTACTGCTGGAGGGCGACGTCGCTGAGCAGCAGCACGCTCGGCGGGTCGAGCAGGTACTGGCCGGCGCGCTCGTCGCTGCCGGCACCGCCGAGGGCCGCGCTGCGCAGCCGGAACTCGTACTGGGTCTCGGTCGCCACCGGAGGCGCCAGGGTGCCGTTGGTCCGCAGCACGCCGATCTGCTGCACCGTGATCTTGACCGTCGTGGTGGAGTCGCTGTTGAAGGTGAAGACGGTCTCGCGCAGCCGCACCACGGTCAGCGCGACCTCGCTGCCCTTCTTGTCCTGCAGACGGGGCCGGTGCTCGGGGGCGATGAACGCCTTCACCCGCTCGTACGCCCGGTCCGGCTCGCCAGCGGCGGCGGACAGGAAGTTGCGCACGAAGGCCGCGTTGTCGCTGCCGCTGGCGGCCCGCGACGGGGGCTCGCTGCTGCGGCCGTTGCTCGATCCGGCCTCGGTCGCGGTGCCGGCCTTGCCGTCGACCCGCACGTCGGACGAGGCCGGGATGCCGCAACCGGCGCTGAGGAGCAGCGCCGCGCCGAAAGCGCCGAGCAGTGGTCGAGCCCTCACGATCGCACCTCCTCCCGCTCGCCGCTGTCGGTCGGCGCCGGGCCGATCGCCAACGCTCCGCCGCTGCCCGGTCCGATGGCCAGCGGGCCGCCGTCGCGTGGGCCGCCGAACGGCAACGCCGCGTCGGCGGGCACCAGCCGCAGCGGCGACGTGGTGAGCCGGTCGCCGGCGCGGGCCGGCAGGGTGAGCCGGAACTGGGCGCCCTGACCGGGCGCTCCCCAGGCCTCCAGCCAACCACCGTGCAGACGGGCGTCCTCCAAGCTGATCGACAGGCCCAGCCCGGTGCCGCCGGTCTGGCGGGCCCGCGACGGGTCCGCCCGCCAGAACCTGTTGAACACCAGCTTCTCCTCGCCCACCTTCAGCCCCACCCCGTGGTCGCGGACGGTGATCGCCACGGCGGTCTCGTCGATGCCGAGGGTGATCAGCACCGGCCGGGCCTCGCCGTGCTCGACGGCGTTGCCGACCAGGTTGCGCAGCACCCGCTCCACCCGGCGGGGGTCGACCTCGGCGATCACCGGGGTGCTGGGCAGGTCCAGCTCGATCTCCACGCCCACCCGCTCGGCCAGCCCGGCCAACCGGTCGACGACCCGGTGCACCACCGGCACCAGGTCGGTCGGCTCGGCGTCCAGCATGGCGAAGCCCGCGTCGAACCGGCTGATCTCCAACAGGTCGGTGAGCAGCTCCTCGAAACGGTCCAGCTCGGCCTGGAGCAGCTCGGCGCTGCGCGCCACCGCGGGATCGAACTCGTCGCGCTCCGCGAAGATCAGGTCGGCGGCCATGCGGACCGTTGTCAACGGGGTCCGCAGCTCGTGCGACACGTCGGAGGTGAACCGGCGCTGCAACCGGGACATCTCCTCCAGGCGCAGGATCTGCCGTTGCAGGTTCGTCGCCATCTGGTTGAACGAGGCCGCCAGCAACGCGAGGTCGTCCTCGCCGTTGACCACCATCCGCTGGTCCAGGAGGCCGGCGGAGAGCCGCTGGGCGGTCCGCGCGGCGACCCGGACCGGGTTGACCACCAACCGGGTGACCAGTGCGGCGAGCAGCCCCAGCAGGATCACCAGGGCGATGCCGGTGCCGACGACGGTCGCCCGGGCGTCGGCGGCGGTGGCGTCCTGACGGGTCAGCGGCACCAGGTAGTAGAGCTCGATCTGCCCGAAGCGGGTCGGCACCGGCGAGCCGTAGACCAGGTACTTCGTCGGTTCGCCGGTGAGCCGACCGGTCTGGATCTGGCTGGCGACCTTGCCGCTGGCGACCGCGGCCCGCAACTCCTTGCTGATCAGGGGCTGGACGTTGGCCGCCGGCGCGGTGCGGGTCTGGATCATCGTCGGGTAGTCGGCGGCGGTGATGGCCACCACCACGCCACTGGTCTGCTGGGGGTCGCCCCCGGCCAGGTAGTTGACCGTGCCCTCGATGGTCTCCTGGAGCTGCGCCTCCTGCGGCTGGCCGTAGAGGGAGACCTGCTTGGCCGCGTACCCGGCGCCGCCCTTGAGACGCAGCTGGACGTCGGTGCGCGCGTTGTCGAGCAGGATCGTCGTGATCTTGTCAGCGATCAGGTACGCGAATCCGCCCACCAGCAGGCTGGAGGCGACCAACGTGATGGTGACCACCCGGACCTGGAGCGAACGCCGCCAGGTCTGGTGCGCCCGGGCCAGCAGCCGCGCGACCCGGCCGCTGAGCACACGCCAGACCTCCCGACCGGCAGCGAGCCGGCGGGCTGTGGTGTTCTGCGGGGGCGGCGAGGTCGACACAGTGCGACCAGGCTATCCGGTGCCCGCCTTGTAGCCCACGCCCCGCACGGTGAGGATGATTTCCGGTCGCTCCGGATCTGGCTCGATCTTGGCGCGCAGCCGTTGCACGTGCACGTTGACCAGTCGGGTGTCGGCGGCGTGCCGGTAGCCCCAGACCTGCTCCAGCAGCACCTCGCGGGTGAAGACCTGACGCGGCTTGCGGGCGAGCGCGACCAGCAGGTCGAACTCCAGCGGCGTCAGCTTCACCTCCTCGTCGTTGCGGCTGACGGTGTGGGCGGGCACGTCGATGCTGATCTGGTTGCCGGGCGGCCCGATGGTCAGCATCTCCGGCGCGACGTCCTCGCCGCGGCGTAGCCGGGCCCGCATCCGGGCCACCAGCTCCTTGGGCTTGAACGGCTTGACCACGTAGTCGTCGGCGCCGGATTCGAGCCCAAGGACCACGTCCACGGTGTCGCTCTTGGCGGTCAGCATCACGATCGGCACGCCAGACTCGGCACGAATCGACCGGGCCACGTCGATACCACTCATTCCGGGCAACATGAGGTCGAGCAGGACGATGTCCGGACGACTGTCACGAAACGCGGCCAACGCCCGCTCGCCGTCGGCCACGAACGAGGGCAGGAAACCCTCACTGCGCAGCACGATGCCGAGCATCTCGGCGAGTGCGGGGTCGTCGTCGACCACCAGGACCCGGGCTCTCATGGGATTAATATTGCATCCCCGTTCAGTTCGGTGGGACCGGCGTCAGCCGGAACGACAGCGCCGCCGGCAATCCTCCACGACCCGCGGCGGCGGCGCCACGTGGTGCGAGGGCCGGCAGAGGGAGGGTCCCCGCGCCGGCCGCCACCATGATCCCCCCTCGGCGGCGTCCGGCGCCACCACCGCCGTCACCGGCCGGTCGCGGCGGCGCTCAGCCGAAGAGCACCCGGCCCCAGTGGTCGCCACCGTCGCGTACGCCGGGCGGGCAGGCGAACAGACCGCTGGAGACGTGCCGCAGGTACTCGTTCATCACGTCGTGGCGGGCCAACTGCGTCTGGATCGGCACGAACTGCTTGCGCGGGTCCCGCTGGTAGGCGATGAAGAAGAGACCGGCGTCGAGCCGGCCGAGACCGTCCGAGCCGTCGACGAAGTTGTAACCCCGCCGCAGCAGGTGTGCGCCGTTGTTGCGGCTCGGATGGGCGAGGGCGACGTGGGCGTGCTCGGCGATCAGCGGCTTGCCGTCGTCACCGCGCGCCGCGAAGTCCGGCTCGTCGAACTCCTTGCTGCGCCCGAGCGGGGCGCCGCTGCCCTTGGTCCGGCCGACGATCTCCTCCTGCTCGGCCAGCGAGGTCCGGTCCCAGGTCTCCACGAGCATGCGGATCTTGCGGGTGACCAGGTACGACCCGCCCGTCATCCAGTCCGGCCCGTCGCCGGGCTGCACCCACAACTGGTCGCGCAGCAGGTCGGTCTCCTCGGCCTTGAGGTTGGCCGTGCCGTCCTTGAAGCCGAACAGGTTGCGGGCGGTCGCCTGGTCGCGGGAAGTTGACGAGGTACGACCGAAACCGAGCTGCGACCAGCGGACGCTGACCACACCCATGCCGATCCGCGCGAGGTTGCGGATGGCGTGCACCGCCACCTGGGGATCGTTGGCGCACGCCTGCACGCACAGATCGCCACCGGAGATCGGGGCCTGCAACGCGTCGCCGGGGAACTTCGGCAGCTCCGCCAGCGCAGCCGGGCGGCGGTCGGCGATGCCGAACCGGTCCCGTCCGTCGGCGTCGCGGAACAGCGTGGGCCCGAAACCGATGGTCAGGGTGAGCTGCGACGGCGGGAGGCCGAGCGCCTCGCCGGTGTCGTCCGGCGGGGCCTCGGGCATCCCGCCGACCGCCCCGAGGACACCGGCGTCACGGCCGGAGGTCATCCGGGCGGCGGCGGCCGTCCACTCCTCGAGCATCGCGACCAGGCGGGCCCCGTCCTTCGTGATGACGTCGAAGGCGACGAAGTGCAGCCGGTCCTGGGCGGGGGTGACGATGCCGGCCTGGTGCTCGCCGAAGAACGGCACCGCGCCCGCCGGGTGGTCGCTGGCCGCCGCCGGACCGCGCGAGTCGCCGACCAGCGCGCCCGCGCCGGCGGCGACGCCCGCGACTCCGGCCACCCCGGCGCCGGCGAGCGTGATAGCCCGCCGACGGGTCAACCTGCGTACGCTCATCGACTCGACTCCCCCTGCGTCCCGGTCACTTGGCGACGACTGCGGCGACCTTGCTGATCGGCTCGGCGAGCGCGTTGATGCCGTCCGAGAGCTCCTTGAGCTCGGCCTTGCTCAACGCGGTGTGCAGCTTCCACCCGTCGCCGTCGCGGTGCTTGCCGAGCTGCGCCTCGACGTTCGCGAACTCGGTGTCGAGCTGCTTGACCAGCTCCGGCGAACGCTGCTCGAGCGCCGGCCGCAGGGCCGACAGGGCCGCCTTGGAACCTTCCAGGTTGGCGGCGAAGTCCCACAGGTCGGTGTGCGAGTAGCGGTCCTCCTCGCCGGTGATCTTGCCGCTGGCGACCTCGTCGAGCAGCTCCTTCGCGCCGTTGGCGAGCTGGAGCGGGGAGAGCTTCTCGGCGTTGGCCTTCGCCACGATCTCCTTGACGTCGACCAGCAGCCGGTCGGCGATCGGGCCGTCCTTGCTGATGTCGCCGGACTGCCAGAGGTCCTTCTCGATCCGGTGGAAGCCGGTGAACTCCATCCCCTCCTCGATGACCTCCTCGCGGCCGTCGATCTTGGGGTCGAGGTCGCCGAAGATCTCCGCCACCGGCTCGATCCGCTCCCAGTAGGTGCGCGCGACCGGGTAGAGCGTCTTGGCCTTCGCCACGTCGCCGGCCTTCACGGCGGCGACGAAGTCCTCGGTCTTCTCCAGCAGCGCGCCGGTCTGGCTCTTGACGTAGCGCTGGTAGTTGTCGGTGGCGCCGGCCAGGGCGGCGTCGGCGGTCAGCGGCTGCGCGGACCCGCTGACCTTGAGCGCGCCCCGGATGCCCTTGCCGCTCATGCCCGGCTTGCAGGCCGTCTCGTAGGTGCCGGCCGGCAGCTCGACGTGCAGCTCACGGCTCAACCCGGGGGCGATGTTCTCCACCTCGCCCATCACCCGGTCGCCGGAGGCGTACACGTAGAACTCGGTGACCTTCGCGCCCGAGTTGGTGATCTTGAAGGTGGCCGTTCCGGCGCCGAGGTCGGTCGTGGCGACGTCGCAGGCCGTGTCGGTGGCCTTGACCACGATCGGGCCGCCCGCCGCGTCCGACTTATCGGAGTCGGCCTTGGAGCAGGCGGCGACGCCGGCCGTCGCCAGCACGCCGGCAGCGGCCAGCGCGAAGAATCGGGTGGTACGCATCTGTGCGGTCTCTCCTCGTGGGGTCAGGCACGCTGCGGCGCGGACGCCGCCTCTGCCTCGGCGCCGGTGTCGGCCCCGCGTTCGGTGACGGTGGTGGTGGACGGCGACGTGCGCGCGGACGCCTCGACATTGGGCCCCGAGGCCGCAGCCGGCGCTGGCGTGGCGGGGGCCGCCGGGCCCGCCGTGGCCGCTCCCGATGCCGGGGTACGGCGGGTCGGGCGCAGGAAGAGCAGCAGGACGGGTACGGCGTACCCGATCCAGGCGATGGTCTCGAGCACGGTGGGCGCGGGCGTCACGTTGAACATGCCGGCCAGCAGCGCCGCGTACCAGGTGCTCGGGTCGAGCACGGCGGTGATGTCGAACGCCAGGTCGCCGAGGCCGGGCAGGACACCGGCCTCCTGGAAGTCGTGTACGCCGTACTTGAGGATGCCGGCCGCGACCAGGATCAGCAGCGCGCCGGTCCAGGTGAAGAACTTGCTGAGGTTGATCTTGAGGGCGCTGGCGTAGAGCAGCACGCCGAGGACCACGGCGGTCACGATGCCGCCGATGAGCGCGAGCAGCGGCCCGCTGTCCCCGGCCGCGCCCTGAGCCGCGGAGTAGAAGATCAGTGCGGTCTCCAGGCCCTCGCGGATCACGGCGAGGAAGGCCATCCCGGCGACGGCCAGCGACCCGACGGCGAGCGCCTCGGTCAGCTTGCCGCGGAGTTCACCCGCGATGGTGCGGGCTGCCTTGCGCATCCAGAAGATCATCCAGGTGACGAACACCACGGCGGCGACGGAGGTGATCGCCTCGAACAGCTCGCGATCCTCGGAGCGCGCCAGCAGCGAGGTCGAGGTGTACTCGATGAGCCAGCCGAACAGCACGGAGAGCGCGACGGCCAGGCCGACGCCCGCCCACACCTGGGGCAACCGGTCCCGGCGCTGCGACTTCACCAGGAAGGCGACCAGAATGCTGACCACCAGGGTCGCTTCCAGGCCCTCCCGCAGGCCGATCAGGTAGGTGGCGAACATCCCCGCTCCGTGTTCATTAGGCGTGCCTTCACTAACTTAGGGCAGCCATACCTTCCTCCTGTTCACAGACCTCGTCAAGTTGTTCATGGCAAGCTCACTCTCCCCGTGACCTGGCCTTCGACGACCGGCCGCATACCGTTCACCGTCCGACCGTGCGAGGATCCCCGTCGTGAAAGCCTTCCTGCCGTGGCTGGCGGTGCTAGCCGTGGTGCTGCTGCTCAGCGCGCTACGCCAGCGAGCCCTGGCCACCGTCGTGTCGCTGGGCTGGCTGGCCTGGTGCGCCTGGACCTGGCTACGCCCCACCCGCCGCCGCAACTAACCACCTCACCCCCGCGCCCCGCGCCCCGCGCCCCGCGCCCCGCGCCCCGCGCCCCGCGCCCCGCGCCCCGCGCCCAAGATCGTCACAGTTCCGGGGATGTTGCTGCGTCAGACGCGCGGGAGGCAGCAACATCCCCGAAGTTGCTGCCAACCCCGCCCCATCTGGCCCCCAGCCCGCGCGATCTTGCACTTTCTGTGGCGACATAGCGGGTCGAGAGGCGCAAATCCCCAACCGAAACTGCAAGATCGCGGAGGGAGCGGGGGGCGGGAGCGCGAGCGGGAGGTGTGGGCTCGGCGGGTGAAGGCGGCGGGAACGACGGAACCGGGCCGGCTGCTCGCAGCCGGCCCGGTTCAGCAAAGCGCGATCAGTAGCGGT
Source organism: Micromonospora sp. NPDC051543 (assembly GCF_044454415.1). Lineage (NCBI taxonomy): Bacteria > Bacillati > Actinomycetota > Actinomycetes > Micromonosporales > Micromonosporaceae > Micromonospora > Micromonospora sp. NPDC051543. The sequence goes on along the minus strand of NZ_JBITDT010000025.1, from coordinate 56,188 downwards.
AGTGGTCCGGCTTGAACGGGCCCTGCGGGGACACGCCCAGGTACGCGGCCTGCTCCTTGGTGAGGGTGCTCAGCTTCGCGCCCAGCGCACCGAGGTGCAGGCGGGCCACCTTCTCGTCCAGGTGCTTGGGCAGCACGTAGACGCCGACCGGGTACTCCTCGGTCTTGGTGAACAGCTCGATCTGGGCGATCGTCTGGTTGGCGAACGAGTTCGACATGACGAAGCTCGGGTGCCCGGTGGCGTTGCCCAGGTTCAGCAGACGCCCCTCGGAGAGCACGATGACGGCGTGCCCATCGGCGAAGCGCCACAGGTCGACCTGCGGCTTGATGTTGACCCGCTCGACGTCGGAGCGCTTGGCCAGGCCGGCCATGTCGATCTCGTTGTCGAAGTGGCCGATGTTGCCGACGATCGCCTGGTGCTTCATCCGGGCCATGTGCTCGTTGGTGATGACGTCGAAGCAGCCGGTGGCGGTGATGAAGATGTCCGCCTGCTCGACAACGTCGTCCAGGGTGGCGACCTGGTAGCCGTCCATCGCCGCCTGCAGGGCGCAGATCGGGTCGACCTCGGTCACCACGACCCGGGCGCCCTGACCGCGCAGCGACTCGGCGCAGCCCTTGCCCACGTCGCCGTAGCCCATGACCACGGCCATCTTGCCGCCGATCAGCACGTCGGTGGCCCGGTTGATGCCGTCGATCAGGGAGTGCCGGCAGCCGTACTTGTTGTCGAACTTGCTCTTGGTCACCGAGTCGTTGACGTTGATGGCCGGGAAGAGCAGCGTGCCGGCGCGGTGCATCTCGTAGAGGCGGTGCACGCCGGTGGTGGTCTCCTCGGTCACGCCCTTGATGCCGGCGGCGATCTGAGTCCAGCGTTGGCCGTCCTCGCCCAGCGAGCGGTGCAGCAGCTCGAGGATGACCGCGTACTCCTCGGAGTCGGCGGACTCGACCGGCGGCACGACGCCGGCCTTCTCGAACTCGGCGCCCTTGTGTACGAGCAGGGTGGCGTCACCGCCGTCGTCGAGGATCATGTTGGGGCCCTGGCCGTCCGGCCAGAGGAGCACCTGCTCGGTGCACCACCAGTACTCGGGCAGCGTCTCGCCCTTCCAGGCGTACACCGGAACGCCGGCGGGGGCGTCGGGGGTGCCGTCCGGGCCGACGACGATCGCGGCGGCGGCGTGGTCCTGGGTGGAGAAGATGTTGCAGGACGCCCAGCGGACCTGTGCGCCGAGGGCGACCAGCGTCTCGATCAGGACGGCGGTCTGGATGGTCATGTGCAGCGAGCCGGTGATCCGCGCGCCGGCGAGCGGCTGCGCCTCGGCGAACTCCCGCCGGATCGCCATCAGGCCGGGCATCTCGTGCTCGGCGAGCTGGATCTCCTTACGCCCGAACTCGGCGAGCGACAGATCCGCCACCTTGAAGTCGCCCTCGGCGAGCGTGCTCGGCCGGGCCTCGGACGGCGTACCGCTGGCGGCCGCCGGGAGGGTGCTGGTCATGAAAGCTCCTGTCGAACGATGTCTGCGCCGATCCTCCACCTTACGCGCGCCAGCGACGTCCGCCCGGGGACGGGCGGCGGACAGCGCACGGGGCGGTCGGTGGTGGACAGATCCGCTGCCCACCTCCGCCCGCCCCGCGCATCCCCCCGGTTTGGTTCCCCGCACGTTGTCGGACCGTCGTCGCGATAACGCTGCGTACTCATAGAGTCACACTCAGGCAAAGCCGAGTCAAGCTATTCCGGGAAAGTCGGACTTGTGGCGAGTCAGCGTAGGCCCGACGTCGCCACGTACGCCTCGCCGTCGCCGCTGATCCGCAGCGGCTCGCCGGCCGCCGTGCCGATCGCCGCCTCGCCGGACACCAGCGTCAGAGAGCCCGCCCCGTCGTCGACCGTCACCGACCCCGCGCCGCAGAGCACCACCCGGGGACCGGGCAGAGCCAGCGTGGCCTCCGGCACGTCCGCGCCGACCCGCACCCGGTGCAACGCGAAGTCGTCCACCGGCACCGCCCAGCAGTCCACCCCCGGGGCGACGTGCCGGGCGGCGCGCACCGGATCGTCGAGCACCTCGAAGCGCAGCACCCGTACCAACTCGTCCACGTCGACCCGCTTCGGCGTGAAACCGCCGCGCAGCACGTTGTCGCTGGCCGCCATGATCTCGACGCCACAGCCGCTCAGGTACGCGTGCAGGTTGCCCGCCGGCATCCAGATCGCCTCGCCCGGCACCAGCCGCACATGGTGCAGCAGCAGCGCCACCAGCACGCCCGGGTCGCCCGGATAGGCCTTCGCCAGCCGGCGGGCCAACTCGGCGTCCGGGCCGTCGGCCGCCGACGCCAGGACGGCCCGCAGCAGCCCGTCGCGCTCCACGACCGGCCAGCCGAGCAGCGTCCCCACCGCCGTGCGCAGGCCCGTCGGCCCGGTGCGCAGCGCGTCGACCACGGGCCCCAACTCGGGTACGCCGAACGCGGCGAGCGCCTCGGCCGACTCCACCGGATCGCGGAAGCCGCACAGCGCCTCGAACGGGGTGAGCGCGACCAACAACTCCGGCTTGTGGTGCGGGTCGGTGTAGTTGCGCTCCTCGGGAGGAAGACCCGCCTCGGCGGCGAACCCCGCCCGGGCCTGCTCGGCATCCGGATGGGCCTGCAGGCTCAGCGGCGAGTCGGCAGCGAGGACCTTGAGCAGGAACGGGAGCCGGCTGCCGAACCGGCCGGCCACCCGTTGGCCCAGCCACTGCCCCGGCTCGTCGCGTACCAGGTCACAGAGGCTCACCCGGGCTCCGGCCCGCTCCACGCTGGCCGGGGCGCCCGGGTGGGCGCCCAACCACAGCTCCGCCTCCGGGCCGGGGCTGGGCACCGGTCGCCCCTGCAACAGCGCGATGGCGGAGCGGGACCCCCAGGCGTAGTCCCGGATCGGTCCGTACAGCGGTTCCACCGTCTCAGACCCCGGGCCGTCCGACCGCCTCGCCCGCGGTCTCCTCCGGCTGCGGTACGGCGGTGTCGGCAGCGGCGCCGGTGCCGGCCTTGGCGGCGGCGGCGCTGTAGATGTCCGGCTCCAGGTAGATCACCCGGGCGATCGGCACGGCGGTACGGATGCGCGCCTCCACGGCGTTGATGCCGCGAGCCAGGGCCTCGGCGCTCTCGCAGGACGGTACGCCGATCTTCGCGGCCACCATCAGCTCTTCCGGGCCCAGGTAGAGCGTCTTCATGTGGATGATCCGCTCCACCTCGGGGCCCTCGGTGATGGCCCGCTCGATGGCCGCCAGGTCCTGCTGTTCGGCACCCTCACCGAGGAGCAGGCTCTTGGTCTCGATGGCCAGCACGATGGCGATGACCACCAGCAGGACGCCGATCATCGCGGTGCCGGCGGCGTCCCACCGACCGTCGCCGGTGGCCAGCGTCATGCCGACGCCGAACAGCGCGAAGACCAGACCGACCAGGGCGCCGAAGTCCTCCAGCAGCACCACCGGCAGCTCCGGCGCCTTGGCCCGCCGGATGAAACGCACCCAGGACTGCTTGCCCCGGATGTGGTTGGACTCCTTGATCGCCGTCCGGAAGGAGAACGACTCCATGGCGATCGCCGCCAGCAGCACCGCCACCGGAAGCCACTGCCACTCGGTGATGCCCTCCGCGTGCGACCACTTGTGGTACGCCTCGTAGAGCGCGAACAGTCCACCGATGCTGAACAGCACGATCGACACGATGAACGCGTAGATGTAGCGCTCCCGGCCGTACCCGAACGGGTGTTCCGGCGTGGCCGCGCGCTTCGCCCGCTTGCCACCGAGCAGCAGCAGACCCTGGTTGCCGGAGTCGGCCACCGAGTGGACCGCCTCGGCCAGCATCGACGAGGACCCGGAGAGCAGGAACGCGATGAACTTGGTGACGGCGATGCCGACATTGGCCAGCAGGGCGGCGACGATCGCCTTCGTCCCGCCGTTCGCGCTCACGCCGCCACTCCGTTTCGGGTCGTGGTGACGTTCGTGCCGCGCCGCCCCCTGCTTTCGTTCACTGGTTCGACAGCTCCTTCATCTCGGTGATGGCCGGTACGGCCATCGGGTCCAACCCGTGTGCCAGAGCAAGATAGATCGAGGCGAAGTCCGGTACGGCGATCAGCGAGGCGAGCCGCTCCAGAGCCGAACCGCCCTCGGCGGTCACCACGTCGCACCGCACGCCACGGCGCTCGGCGAGGGTCTGCACCGCGTCCGCGCGGCGCTCCTCGACGGCGAGCGGCTCGTCCGTGTCCTCGTCGGCGTTGAGCCCGCCGTCGCGCAGCAGCACCAGCCGCAGCCGGGTGCCCTCCCCGTCGTCCTCCGACGGGTCGGCGAAGATGTCCCGCTCCCCCTCGGCAAGGCCGCCGAAGACGCCGTCCAGCAGCCCGACCCGCCCCCGCCCGGCCTCGCCCAGCGCGCCGGTGACCACCGGGTAGCGGGCGTTCGCGGACAGGGTGTCGCCGAACCGGCGGGCCGCCACGGTCGCCAGCGGCGACGAGCCCCACACGATCGGGATCGAGCCGGCCAGGCCCAGCGCCAGCGACTTGGCCGGGTTGACGAACGACTCGGCGGCGGACCGGCAGCGGTCGGCGTCGGCGTCGAGCCGGGCCGCCGTCTCCGCCAGGTCCGCCTCGTTGACCTTCACCAGCCCGAGCGACCGCGCCGCCAGTAGGACCGGCACGGTGAGCGCCCAGAGGCTGGCCCGGGCCGGCGCCCGTCGGGGCACCGGGATGAACGGCGCCCGGGCCCGCTCTGCCACCGACTGCAACTGCGAGTCCGGTGCGCCCACCGCGACCAGTCGAGCGCCGCGCCGGTGCGCGGCCTCGGCGGCGCCGAGCGCCTCCGGGCTGCGGCCCGACGCGCTCACCGCGATCACCACGTCGGCGGCGCCCACCCAACCGGGTACGCCCGCGCTGCGGTGCCCGATGATCGGGACCGGGCAGCGCGGGCCGGCGACCGTGGCCAGCACGTCCCCGGTACGCCCGGCCGTGCCGATGCCGGCGATCACCACGGCCCGGGGCCGCCCGTCGTCGGCGAGCACCGCGAGGTTCGCCTCGGCGGCCAGCGCCGCGCTCTCGCGTACCTGGGCGCCACCCGAGGCGGTGTGCCGCAGCATGTCGCCCGGGTCGTGCTCGGCCAGCGCGTTCGGGTTGTCGAGCAGGGCTTCGTCGGCGTCGCGCCGACCGCTGACCCCGGCCGTACCGTCGATCATGACTGCTGCCCGGGGCCGCCACGCGCCTCGTCGAGGAGCAGCACCGGCACATCGTCGCGGACCTCGAAGATCCGACCGCACTCCGTGCAGGTCAACGTCTGCGCCTCCGCGTCGTAGGTCAGCGGGGCGTGGTGCGTGTCCGGGCAGGCGAGAATCTCGAGCAACTGCGGATCCAGGGCCATGGCACGGCTCCTTCCACGAGTGCGGGTCACCGACGGCGGTGCCGACCGGCGCAGGCGATCTTATCGGCGAACGCGGTCGAGCACCTCGTCCCGGAGCGAGACCATCCGCTCGCGGGTGGGCGCCTCGACGTTGAGCCGCAGCAGCGGCTCGGTGTTGGAGGCACGCAGGTTGAACCACGCGCCGTCTTCGAAGCGCAGCGTCAGCCCGTCCATCTCGTCGGTCGTCGCGTCCGGGTACGCGGCCCGCACGTCGGCCACCGCCGCGGCCTGGTCGGCGACCGTCGAGTTGATCTCGCCGGAGGCGACGTAGCGCTCGTACTCGCCGGCCAGCACGGACAGCGGCAGCGACTGCTCGCCCAGGGCGGCCAGCGTGTGCATCGCGGCGAGCATGCCGGTGTCGGCGAACCAGAAGTCCCGGAAGTAGTAGTGGGCGGAGTGCTCCCCGCCGAAGACGGCGTTGGTGCGGGCCATCTCCGCCTTGATGAAGGAGTGCCCGACCCGGGCCACCACCGGCTCCCCGCCGTGCTCACGGATGATCTCCGCGACCGCGCTGGAGGTGATCAGACCGTGGATCACCGTGGAGCCCGGGTGCTTGGCCAGCTCCCGCGCCGCGACCAGCGCGGTGATCGCCGACGGCGAGACCGGCTCGCCGCGCTCGTCGACCACGAAGCACCGGTCGGCGTCGCCGTCGAAGGCCAGGCCGATGTCGGCGCCGTGCTCGACCACGGCGCGCTGGAGGTCCACCAGGTTCGCCGGGTCCAGCGGGTTCGCCTCGTGGTTGGGGAAGCTGCCGTCCAGCTCGAAGTAGAGCGGCACGATCTCCAGCGGCAGGGCCGACAGGGCGGCCTCGCCGAGCACGGTGGGGACGGTGTAGCCACCCATCCCGTTGCCGGCGTCGACCACCACCTTCAGCGGCCGGATGCCGGAGAGGTCGACGAGCTTGCGCAGGTACGCGGCGTAGTCGGGGAGCAGGTCGCGCCGCTCGGCCGGCCGGGTCGGCTCGCCCGCCGGGCGGGACGCCCCCGAGTCCAGCAACGCCTGCGCCCGGTCACGGATCTCCGCCAAGCCGCTGTCCTGGCCGATCGGCCGGGCACCGGAGCGGCACATCTTGATGCCGTTGTACTGCGCCGGGTTGTGACTGGCCGTGAACATCGCCCCGGGCAGGCCGAGCGAGCCGGAGGCGAAGTAGAGCAGGTCGGTGGAGGCGAGCCCGATCTCGATCACCGAGCGCCCCTCGGCCCGTACCCCGGCGGCGAAGGCGGCCGCCAGGCCGGGCGAGCTGGCCCGCATGTCGTACCCGACGACGACGGCGTCACCGGGCTCGTCAGTGGCGTTGAGCAGCTGGGTGAAGGCGGCCCCGAGCGCCTCGGCGACCCGTTCGTCCCACTGGTCCGGCACCGTCCCTCGGACGTCGTACGCCTTCACGATCTGGGACAGATCAGACACTAGTTCCGCTCCTTGGCCGCAGGTTTCCAACGAACCTGAGCGTATCGGAGCGACCGGGCCGCGCCCCGCTCAGCCGGGGAGCCGGGGCATGAACACGGTGTGGTCGCCGCCGTCCGGGTCGTCCGGCCGGGGCCGAGCACCCGGATCGCCGGGGGCACCCGGCAAGACCTGCGTGGCGTCCGGCATGACCTGAGTGGCGTCCGGCGGGGTCGTGGTGGGTCGTGCCCCGTAGACGCCGCCGGGGGCGGGTCGCGGGACGGGTACCGCCGGCGGCTGCTGGCCGTACACCGGGCCGGGGTGGCCGGGCACGGCCGGCGACCCACCACCGGCGCGGTAGGTGGTCCCACCGGGGTTGCCCGGCAGCGGGCCGGGCTCGTCGGTCGGCGTGCGGTCCTGCCGGGACCGGCGGACCAGCAGCACGATCAACAGCACACCCACCGCCACCATCGCGATGCCGAAGAACATGATCAACGAACCACCACCACCGGACTTGGCGGCCACCGCCGTCGTCGAGGGTGCGACGGAGGCCGGGCCCAGTGCGGCCGGGTCCACCACCTCGCCCGCCGTCGCGACCTCGGTCGGGGTCGGCGTCGGGGTCGGGGTCGGCTTCTTCGACGGCGTCGGCGTGGGCGACGGGGAGAGCCGCCCGGCGACCTTGGCCGTGTCGCTGCCCTGCCCCAACTGCTGACCGGCGGCGGTGAGACCCACACCGGTCACGGAGAGCCGACCCCCCGCCGTACCGGCGGCGAACGCCACCCGGTACCGCACGGTGATGCCCTTGCCCTTGCACAACGTCGGCTTGGCCGGCGAGGTCTGCGCGGTCGTCACGTTGCCACCACCGCCGGACACGCCCACCGGGAACCAGCGTCCGCCCGCGTTGACCTGGACCGCCACCTGATCCGGCGCAAGACCCTCAAGGCTCAGACCCAGAGCCGTACGCAGCAGGACGCATCCCTCGGAGCGCTTGCGCACCGCGACGTTCACTCCCTGAGGGGAACCTCCGGCGGCGAAGCTGCTGGCCGCACCCACACGGACCGAGTCTTCGTCGGCCAGCGCGGGTGACGCACCGAGCATCACCAGGCCGACCAACAGACCGCAGACCGTCGCGAGCCGTGCGGCACGTCGACGCAGCGTCATGATCACCTCACCGTTCCTCCCCGGGTGGGGTCCGCCGGACAGGCTACTACCGGGCCACTCCCACCACCGGTCATAGAGCGGTCGGTATGTGTGCGGCGTTACGGTCTACGACCCGTGTCCGGCCTGGGCGAGAGCGTCGCGGCAGAGCCGGTCGGCGGTGCGCGTCGTCTCGGGAAGGCGATAACGCGGAGTCAACGCGAGCACCCGGGCGGTGGCGTTCTCCAGACTCACCCGGTGCCCGACGCTCACGAAGACCGGCTTGACCCCGTCCCGGGTACGCAGCACCCGGCCGAGCACCTCACTCCCGTCGCGCAGCGCCGACCAGGCGCCCCGCTCGGCGGCCGGGGCTTCCCACTCGCCGACCAGCGACGTCTTGCCCACTCCGATCGCGGGCAGGCCGGTGACCACCCCGAGGTGACAGGCCAGCCCGAACCGGCGCGGATGCGCCACCCCGTGCCCGTCACAGACGAGCAGGTCCGGGACGGTCTTCAACGCGTCCAGGGCGGCGAGCAGAGCCGGCGCCTCGCGGAAGGCGAACAACCCCGGCACGTAGTCGAACGCGGGCCGGCCGACGCTGACCGCCGAATCCACCACGGTCAGCGTCCGAGCATCCAGCACGGTCACGGCCGCCGCGAGGAGGTCACCGCTCTCGGCGTACGCCACGTCCAGGCCGGCCACCGTCTCCGGCGCGAGCGGGCCGGGCCCGACCAGGTCGACCAGCGGCCGCAACTCCTCCTGTACGGCCACCGCCTCCGCGACCGAACGCGGAGTCCGGGTCAGCGCCGCCCTTGATCCACTCGATTTCGGCGATGTCGCGGCATCCCGCGCCCCGGACACCCCGATATCGGCGATGTCGAGTCGATCACGGCTTCCCATCAGCGCCGTCGTCGACCCGCTTCCGGGTAGCACCGAACGCGACACCGACGACGACCGCCATGGCGACACCGAACGCCACCCCTCCCTTCGGGCCGAACGAAGGGATACCGATGGCCAGGCCGAACAGGAGGCCGACCGCCCACGCCCAGAAACCGGAGCTGCTGCTGCCCGTAGTGGATCTCGCCATGGAGCGATGTTAATAAACACGGTCAACCGCCGTTCGGCGCTATGGAGAGGGCTGAGCCGCGCACCGGTGGACCCACACTGTGATCAGGCGAGCTTCAGCTCGTCGCGGGCCTCGTCGATCCACCGGACGATGCCGTACGCGCCGCTGCCGGTGGCCAGTGACGTGGCCTCGTCGAGCAGGTCACGGGCGGCGTCCCGGTCACCGTCGCTCGCCGCCAGGTCCGCCAGACCGATCAGATTCGCCGCGACACCCGGCGTGAAGGACAATTTCCGGCGCAACCGCGTCGACTCCTCCAGCAACTCCCGCGCCGCCTCGACCCGACCGGCGGCCTGCTCGCCGAAGCAGAGGTGCCGCAGCACGTACGAGAGGGTCAGCTCGTCCCCCGCCTCCGTCGCCAGCTCCCGCGCCCGCGCGAAGGCCGGATCGGCGGCGGCCTGGTCCTGCCGGATCACCTGGTGGACCGTGCCCACCCAGAACAGCGCCTCACCCTCGCCACGGGCGTCGCCCACCTCGCGGTAGAGCTGCGCCGCCCGCTCGAAGAGCGACAGCTCGGCCGCATCCTCCACGCCGGTTTCGAGGAAACGGGCGTGCAACAGCCGCCCACGAGCCAGGGCCGTGTCCGCCTCCACCGCGACGAGATCCCGCTCGGCCTCGTCCAACGACGTCCCGTCACCGCCGAAGACCGCCTGCTCGTAGCGCTCCCGCGCCCGCGTCAACCGGACGTCGAACCCCTCGGCCATCACTGACCCACCCTTCCGTCGATACGCTCGCGTAGGAAATCGGCGTGGCCATTGTGCCGCGCGTACTCCTCGATCATGTGCACCAGAAGCCTGCGCAGCACGATGACATTGCCGTCGCGTTGCCGCCCCTGCACGTCGAGATCCGCAGCCTCGCTGACGAACTGCTCCGAGAACGCCACTTCTGAACGCCAGGCCCGGTACGCCTCGTCGACCACCGCCGGATCCGCGACCGCGCCGTCGAAGTCGCCGTCCGGATCGTCGTCCGAGCAGTACCTGTGGGGCGCCGCCTGGCCGGCCATCGTCCTGCGGAACCAGCCGCGCTCCACCTCGGCCAGGTGACGGATCAACCCGAGCAGCGACATCGTCGACGGTGGCACCGACCGCCGGGCCAACTGCTCGGCGTTCAGGCCGTCGCACTTCAACTCGAAGGTGAGGCGTTGGTCGCGCAAATACTCGACGAGAACGGCCCGCTCGTCGGCGAAGTTACCGTCCGAGCGTGGGTCGTCGTCCGGATGGACGAACAGGTACGACCAACCGAAGGTCCGCGTGGGTTCGCCGCCGGGGGTCGCGGCCTCGGCGCGTGCATCAGCCATACGGCGACTCTCGTCGATACCCGTCGACCTCGGCAACCGGAAACCCGCTGGGCAGCACTCTCCCGTGTAGGCCCACGCTGAGCGCGACGATCCCCAACTAGCGGGCAGCCAGATCGGGATCCGCACCCGGATGGCCGGCCGCACGGAGTTGCTCCTCGAACATCACGAAGGTTCGCTGTCGAATCCCCCGGATCAGATCCTGCTCGCGTGGCGTCAGGTGCCGCCCCTCAGCGGTTGCCAGGTCCTCAATCGATCGCACCGTCTCGTACAGCGCGAAGATCGGTCCGTCGCCCTCCAGGTAGTAGGCCCGGAACGCCTCTACCTCCTGAACGAAGTCCGCCTCGGAACGGCGAAAGATGTCACCGCCGACCGCAAGCATGATCTCGGCGAAGAGGCTGGGCTTGGCGTGCCATCCCCCCGTGTCTATGGACACTCGCCAGACCTGGGCACCACCATCGGGTGTCTCCACGATCTTCACCGGTGCCTGGTGATACAAGTAGTACGCGGGAAGCGCCGTGACGGGCTTCTCGGTCATCCAGACTCCTCAAAGGTCGACAGCAAGGCCTGCCAGAACAGCTGCTGCTCGCGAAAGCGGATGCCCTCTATGATCTCCCGCTCGCGTAGCGTCAGGGTGCGCCCCTCGACGCGGGCCAGCGCTTCGATGTCACGGCGAACCTCGTAAAGCACATGTTCCCAAACGGCCACGGCATCGAGCGCGGCCAGGTGCAGCCGAAATTCGCCCAGGTGTCCATTCCGTGTCCGGAGTACGAGTTGTACATCCCGGTAGCCGCTGCTCATTGGTGCAATGAAACGGTCTTCAAAGCCGACAATCACGATGCCCGGGCTCTCCTTGATCCGAGCAAGCGCAGCATAAAGGTCATCGAGAGAGCTGAACTCAACCTTCGCGGCCGCTAGATCCAGCAGCGTCGACGCGTCGCCTTGCCGGCCGTTCACCTTGTCCTCGGCTCGCCGTCGATCCTTGGGTTGGGAACGCCAACCTGGGTTACCCACAGCACGACCGTCGACAACAGACAGCGCCGTGGCGAGCTGATTCAGGTCAGCCTGGGCATCGACTGCCGCCGTGTACAGAGCGTTGAGATAGCTACGTCGGTAGCTGGGATCGCCGATCCGACGCCTGTCGAAGCCTGGTTGGGCAACAGGCCCCCGCCGCGTCTGCAAGCTGGCGCTGGTCCGCAACTGATCGGCGGTGAGAGGTGTGGGTTCCGGTTGGGGCAATGTTGGAACCGGCTCCGCGCCCACTCCTGCGGCTTCCCGCGCGTCGATGTCGTCGAGTACGTCTGCGAGGGCGTCGATGGCCTGTTGGTGGCTCGCCAGGTGGTGCAGCGTCAGCGGTCGGGCCGTCAGTGAGGCCGCCAACTCGGGGGTGCCCAGAATCATCCGCGCCAGATCCGGCGCCTGTGCCAGTTGCTGCGCCAGGCGCACGGCCAACTTCGGCTCGTTCGGGGGCGGCTCTCGCAGGGCGGTGTCCAGCATGTCGCGGACGCGGGTGTCGGCGAACAGCCTCGACACGTCCTGGGCGGCCGCGTCGTCGAGGCTGGACACCAGCCGCCGGAGGGTCGGCGGATCCACCGCACGCGCGAAGTCGGCGGGACTCAACCCGGCCGCAAAGACCTCGTCCAGACTGCCGGCCTGCGCGAGCAACCGGGTCGGAGGCTGACTGACGCGAGCGTCGGACGGCGGGCCGTCCGGTACCGAGCCGGGGCCGTCCAGCAGCAGGTACATGCGGTTGACGTACGGGTCGCCGTGGCCGCCGTCGTCGTACCCGGGTGGGCGGGTCGGCAGGTCGGGGCGTTCACTGAACCGGCCCCGGGGCAGTCCGCCCAGCGGCATCGGCCGGCCGTCTCCGCCCAGTACGAGCGCGTCGATGCCGACCACGTCGGGATAGAGCGGATCGTCGCGGACGAGGCCGGTCTGCGGGTCGACGTAGAGGACGGTGCCGTTCTGGTTGAGTGCCACCCAGGCGTGCGAGCCGCCACCGGCCCACTCGGTGATCAGGAACGCGTAGCTGCCGTGGCCGCCCAGCAGCAGTTGGTCGCGCAGATTGGCATACCCCTGCCGGGCCTGCGCCGGGTCCGACGGCTGACCGGGAGTGAGTACGCGTTGGAAGCGTCCGCCGGTGGTGTCCTCCACCCGGCCGGGGCCACCCGCCTCACCACGGATCGGGCGTCGGATGTCACCGTCGAGGTAACCGTCGAAGGTGCGCGGCGCGGACACCCGCGGTCGGCCGTGCACCCAGGTCTCGAACAGCGACAGGGTGCAGTCCAGGCAGTTGATGCCACGGGTGGCGTCGGCCTGGGGACCGCCGTCGTTCAGGAGGCGGAACCAGCCGCCCCGGCGCGGATCGGCGGTACGTCTGACGGTGCCGTCGCGTTCGCGCGGCATCTGTCGTTCGACGTCGACCTGGTGCAGCGCGAGTGGTGGCCGAAGCCCGCCCGGCTGCCCGTACGGGCGGGAGTCGTCGATCGGCGGGGGGACGTCGTCGCCGGTGAGTCGGGACGGGCCGCTGGTCTCCACCGCGCCGAGCGCGAGAGCGCCCACGTCGCTGTTGGCGTGCGCGAAGGCCCCGTCGGCCAGGTCGACGACCGGCGGCGCCGTGATGCCCGCCAGTACGTCGTTGGCGAGGTCACGCCAGTGGGCGTACGCGCGTGTCTCGTCGTTCGCCGCCCGCTGCCAGCCGTCGGCCCACTGCCGGTGGCCGGTCTGGTGCAACTGTCGGGCGTAGTTGGCGTACTCGACTGCCCTGCGGTCGTGCTCCGCCGCCCGCGCCCGCAGGCGGGTGGCCTCGGCCTGCCGGCGGTTGTTCTCGAAGCCGATCCGCTGTGCCTCGAAGTGGCCCTGGTAGCGCCGTCGCTCGGCGGCCTCCGCCTGGGCCAGCCACTGGGCGGCGTACCAGTCGTCGGCGTCGGTCGCGGACTCCACCGGGTCGCCGAACGCGACCACGTCGACGGACGCCGACGCGCGACCGCCGGTCCTCTGCCGGGGTACGCGGGCTGGCGCGATCGACTCCCGCGTCGCGGTCCGCTCGGGTGCGGAGTGGCGGCCAGCCGGCGCGGCGACCGCGCTCCCGTCCACCGGGGTCACGGCTGCGCCGAGCCTGCCGTCGGGTGACGCGCCGACCGTCGGCCCGGTGGGCGTGACCGGAGACGCCAGCGGGGGCGCGATGGCCGGGGCAGGGCCGGCGGACGCGAGCGGCGTCGAGGGCCCGGCACTGCTCGCCGCCGCCGAACCGACCGGAGGCACCGCCCCCACGGCCGACACCGGCCCGGTCGTCGAGGTCACGGGAGTCGAGGGGGACGCGAGCGCCGAAGGCAGCGGACCCGATGACGGCCCGGCCCCTGTGGGCGGGGAAGCCGTCGAGGTCACCGGACCCGGCGACGACACGGCCGCGGCGGCCCCGGGCAGACCGGTCGACGAGGGTACGGGGCCGCTGACGCCCGGGGCGACGCCGGCCGGCTCGATCGCCGGGGCGACGCCGACCCCTGGCCCGCCGGACGGGTCGACGACACCGGCGACGGGCGCGGTGACCCCCGAGAGCGTGGGCGCGGCCGCGACGGCGGGATGTCCCGGTTCCGCAACGGCCGGGAGCCCGACATCTTCCCCAACCTCCCGCAGTGCTGGACTCGCGCCGTGCTCGCCGGCGGGCGGGCCCGGGTCGCCGGCTGCTGCCGGCACGGACGTACCGGCGACGTCCGCGCCCACCGCTCCGACGCCATCCCCCGTCGACACCGACGAAGACGACACCAGCCCCGACGCGGCCAGCCCGGACGACGCGGGCGTGGACGTCGCGAGTTCCGGTGGTGGGGGCGGGATCGGAAGCGACGGGCCGGCGAGGGACGCTCCGGCCAGAGCATCGGCCTGTGCGCGGAGCCGTGCCTGCAGAGCGTGGTCGGTCTGGGCGGTCGTCGAGCCGGTGACGCCGGACGCGGCGGCGCGTACCACATCGTCGACCGAGGCCAGGCCCTGCCCGGTGGCGACGCTGGCGGCGCTCTCGGCGAGCATCTCGCCGGTCATCTCCCGACCCAGGTGCTCGCCGATCCGTGCCGCGCGGCCGGTCGCGTGGCGGCCCAGGCCAGCCAGCGGCGCGACCGCACCACCGGCGAGCCCACCGACCGCCGAGGCGCCCAGGTCGGTCAGGTCGACGCCGTGTGCCCGGCCCGTCGAGTTCTGGTACGCCTGCGTGGCGAGGCTGATCCCGGACTCCTCGGCCGCCTCCTCCAACCCTTCCCGGGTGGCGCGCTTGGCGAGCCCACGTACGCCGCCCTTGGCGACCTCCTTGGCCGCGCGCTCGCCGGCCTCCTTGAGCCCGCGCCGCAGAGCCTTGCTGGCCAGTTGCCCCATGAGGCGTTTGAAGATCTGCTGGATGAGCAGCCGGGTCGCGGTGACGGCCGCGCCGGCCGCCGGAGACGCCGCCCCGGCGGTGAGCAGCGCCGCCACCGCCACCGAGATCAGTTCGACGACCAGGATCCCCAGCTCGATCCAGACTTCGATCTTGGCACCCTCGATGTCGCAGCCGCACTCCTCGACCAGGCGGCCCAGATCGGCGGTGACCGCGAGCAGCACCGGCAGGGGTGCGTCGTCGCCCTCGGCGATGCCTCGCCAGGCCGCCTCGAACGCTGCGTCGACAGCTCCCACGCCGCCGTATCCGCTGCGTACCTCGGTGGCGGCCGCCGCGGCGTCGGCGTGCGGGCCGGCGAGGACGGAGGCGACCGCGTACCACCGGTCCGCGACGTCCCAGACGGCCCGTTCGTCGCCCTCCGGCCACTGCACGCCGATGGCCCAGTCGAGGGCCTCGTAGATCCAGCCCGGTACGTCCCAGGGCGCGTAGTCGAGTGGGTGTGGGATCGGGCTGGGCAGCACGCTCATCCGGATCGCCCCGCCGTCAGCGCTGGTCGGCGGCCCGGTCGAGCCGGGCGGCGCTGCTCTGGTCGGTCTGCACGCTGGCATCGACCGCGCTGACCACGTCGACACCCAGCTCGGTGAGCCGCTGACCGACGCCCGCCCACGCGCGCAGCACGGTCTGCTCGATGCCGCGGTAGCTCCGCTCGAACGCCGCGCCGATGTCGTCGCGCCCCCACGGGCGGGCGCCGCTGGCGGCCTCGATCTCGCCGCCCTCCGCCGCGCGACGGGCCGTCACTGCCTCGCCGGACAGGGCCAGATCGGCGCCGCCACGCCGCGCACGGGAGGCGTC
The DNA here is from genome assembly GCF_044454415.1 of Micromonospora sp. NPDC051543. NCBI lineage: Bacteria > Bacillati > Actinomycetota > Actinomycetes > Micromonosporales > Micromonosporaceae > Micromonospora > Micromonospora sp. NPDC051543. The sequence goes on along the minus strand of NZ_JBITDT010000025.1, from coordinate 40,635 downwards.
CAGCCAGAGCTGCCCGTCGGTCATGCCGACCCCTCGCGGCGGCCGAGCAACGCGTCGGCGCGGCCGAGCAACGCGCCGAAGTCACCGGTACGCAGGAAATCCGCCGAGCCGGAGCCGGCCGGCATGGTCTCGGCGACCAGGGCCTGGGTGGCCTGGGTGGCGGCGGCCACGGCGGCCCGGATCGTCTCGGTGACCTTCCGGCTCAGCGCCTCGGCGTCCCGGGCCCGGTAGGCGGCCGGCGTCAGGACGACCTCGATGACCTGGCCCTGCGCGTCGACCGTCGCCGTGACGTGCCCATCGGATGAGCGGTGGGTCACCCGTAGCTCGGCGAGCCGTGCCGTAAGAATGTCCAAACCAGACCTGAGCTGCTGGTACTGGCCGTACACGTCGTCGAATCGGGCTCGTAGCTCGCGATTGGCGTCCCGGTCCACGCGTTCGCTCACCGCCGCTCCTCCCGTCACCGTCGGTATCCAGGACCATACCGGCCGCCATCGATCCGTGTAGTCCGGTAGTTTCGATGTGTGATCGACCGTCAGCAGGCCGAGCAGCTCGCGTCCGCCTGGGCTCGGCGCGATTCACAGCGCGTCGGCCACGAGTGCACCCCGGTGGTCGACGAGTTCGACCTGGGCTTCGTCGTCACCTCGATCGTGTCGAGCGGAGCACGGGCGATCCCCGGCGACCTGCCGACGACCGTCATCGACAAGCGCACCGGAAAGGTCACCACCTGGCCCCGGGTGCCGGCCACGGTGGTGGCGGACCTGTACCGGCGTAGTCAGCCCAGCGGGCCGACCGCGCCGCGCACGATCGACGCGTCGAGCCTGCTGATCCGGGAGATCCACCGGGGTCCGACGCCGAACACGGTGGCGCACCTGACCCTCGACGGTCGCATCTGGACGGCCCAGGGCACGAGGGGCCCCGCGACCCTGAACCACCATCCGCTCGTGCGCGCCTACCTGGACGAGAGGCCGCCGGGCGAGCTGGTACGCGGCGTCGAGTGTCACGCCGAGCTGATCGTGGTCTCCGACGTGCTGCACGAGTACGACCACCGGCGGGCCGCCGAGGGCATCGAGCCGATGGGTCGGGCCGAGGCGGCGGCCCTGCTGGACGCCGCCCGGTTCGAGATCTTCCGGATCCGTGAGCCGGGTGACCCGGCCGGCGGCGTCGCCGAACTGCCGTGCGACTCGTGCATCACGTTCCTGGTACGCGCCAACGTCCTACCGGAGGCGGCGCGGGCCTACACCGAGACGTGGCGGGCACCGGCCGCGCCCGATCCCGACCCGGGACGCTTTGCGCCCGAGGTGGCGAACGCGCTGGTGGCGGCGGGCTGGCGTCCGCACATCGGCGACCAGATCATGGCGGCGGCTGGGGTACGGGACGTCACCGCCGTGCCCGGCAGGACGCACCGACACGAGGCCTTCCCCGCCGCCGTGGAGGCGTTGACGGCGTTCCCGAGCCTGGTGGGCGCCCGGCGCGGCCCGGGCGAACAGGTGTGGATCTCCCGCTTCGACATCCGTCCGCACATGATCGCGCACACCGCCGACACGCTCGCCGACTTCGGCGCGGTGCTCGGCGTGCGGCTCTTTCCGATCGGCACCGAGCAGCAGGACAGTATCCTCGCCGTCGACGAGCGGGGCCGGGTCTTCGCCCTCGACCAGGCCGGCGACTGGTTCCTCGGCGAGAGCGTCGACGCGGCGCTCACCACGTTGCTGCTCGGCCGCGCCCCCGCCCGGGTGCGCGACGACGGCACCTGGGCCTAGAGCGTGAGCCCGGTCAGCACCATCACACGCGATTCGGTGTAGTCGTCCATCGCGCTGCGCAGCCCTTCCCGGCCGACGCCGCTGCCCTTCACCCCGCCGTACGGCATCTGGTCCGCCCGGTACGACGGCACGTCGCCGACGATCACGCCGCCCACCTCGAGGACTCGCGCGGCGGCGAAGGCCACGTCCAGTCGCCGGGTGAACACGCCCGCCTGCAACCCGTACGCCGAATCGTTGACGGCGGCGAACGCGGCCTGGTCGTCAGCGACCGGGGTGACCACCAGCACCGGCCCGAACACCTCCTCGGCGACGACCTTGGCGTCCGCCGGCACGCCGGTGAGGACGGTCGGGGGGTACGTCGCGCCGTTGCGTACGCCGCCCACCTCGACCGTCGCGCCGGCCTCGACCGCCTCGGACACCCACGCCTCGACCCGGCGGGCCGCGTCCTCGGACACCATCGGGCCGACGTCGGTCAGCTCCGACGTGGGGTCGCCGGTGCGCAGCGCGCGTACCGCCGCCACCAGCCGGGGCAGGAAGTCGGCGTACCGCGCGTGGTGCACGTACACCCGCTGCACGGCGATGCACGACTGGCCGGCCTGGTAGTTGGCGAAGGTGGCGATGCGCTGTGCGGCGAAGTCCAGGTCGTCGGGGGACGTCCAGTCCGCGCAGAGCACCGCCGCCGCGTTGCCGCCCAGTTCCAGCGTCACGTGCTTCTCCGGTACCTGCCGCCGGATGGCCGCCCCGACGGGCCCGGACCCGGTGAACGACACGACCGGCAGCCTCGGGTCGGCGACCAGTTCGGCGGCGCGGTCGTTGGGCAGCGGCAGCACCGAGAACATGCCGGCCGGGAGGTCCGTCTCGGCCAGCAGTTCGCCGAGCAGCAGCGCGGACAGCGGCGTCGCCGGGGCCGGCTTGACGATGATCGGCGCGCCGACCGCGATGGCCGGGGCGACCTTGTGCGCGACCAGGTTGAGCGGGAAGTTGAACGGCGCGATGCCGAGCACCGGCCCCCGGGGCGCCCGTCGGACCAGGGCGATCCGGCCGGTAGCGGCCGGATCGGTGTCGAGCCGTTGCAGCTCCCCCGAGAAGCGTCGGGCCTCCTCGGCGGCCCACCGGAAGGTGGAGACCGCCCGTCCGACCTCGGCGCGCGCCCACTTCACGGGCTTGCCGTTCTCGGCGGTGATCAGTGCCGCGACCTCGTCGGCACGCTCGGCGAGCCGCCGGGACACGTGGTCCAGGGCCGCCGCGCGGGCGTGCGCGGGCAGGGCCGCGGCCTGCGCGGCCACCCCGGCCGCTGCCGCGACAGCGGCCTCGACCTGGTCGCCGGTGGCAAAGGTGGTACGCCCCACCGCGCGACCGTCGTACGGGTGGTGGACGGTCAACTCGCCCGTGCCGGAGGCGGGACGGGAGGCGACGAAGAAGGGTGCGGGCTCCACGTCGTGCAGCGTAGACGAGACAGCAGTCGACGGAAACAGTCGCCGCAGCCCTTGTCTGCTGCGGATTCAGTAGCGAAGATGGCAGGCAGATTGCGATAACCGCCGCAGACCTCACCCCCGGCCCCCCTCGGAGTGATTCCGTCATGAGTGACCAGCAGCAGCTGCGCAACTTCGTCAACGGCTCCTACGTCGACCCGGCCGACGGCGGTTACGCCGATCTGGTCGACCCCTGCACCGGGGAGGTGTTCGCGCAGGCGCCGGTCTCCGGCCCGGCCGACGTCGACGCGGCGATGAGCGCCGCCGCCACCGCCTTCGAAAGCTGGCGGGAGGTCACCCCCGCCGAGCGGCAGAGGGCGCTGCTCAAGCTCGCCGACGCCGTGGAGGCACGGGCCGCCGAGCTGGTCGACGCCGAGGTACGCAACACCGGCAAGCCCCGCCAACTCACCCTCGATGAGGAGCTGCCCCCGGCGGTGGACGAGTTCCGGTTCTTCGCCGGGGCCGCCCGGCTGCTGGAGGGGCGCTCGGCCGGGGAATACCTGGCCGGGCACACCTCGTACGTGCGGCGCGAGCCGATCGGGGTCTGCGCCCAGGTCACCCCGTGGAACTACCCGCTGATGATGGCCATCTGGAAGATCGCCCCCGCGCTCGCCGCCGGCAACACGGTCGTCCTGAAGCCGTCGGACACCACCCCGGTGTCGACGCTGCTGCTCGCCGAGATCGCCGCCGAGTTCTTCCCGCCGGGGGTGTTCAACGTGGTCTGCGGCGACCGCGACACCGGTCGTACCCTCGTGTCCCACCCGACCCCGCAGCTCGTGTCGATCACCGGCTCGACCCGCGCGGGCATGGAGGTGGCCGCCGCGGCGGCCCCGGACCTGAAGCGCACCCACCTGGAGCTGGGCGGCAAGGCCCCGGTGGTGCTCTTCGACGACGCGGACGTGGCGGCGGCGGCCGAGGCCATCGCGGTCGGCGGCTACTTCAACGCCGGGCAGGACTGCACGGCGGCGACCCGGGTGCTGGCCGGTCCCGGCGTCCACGACGACTTCGTGGCGGCGCTGACCGAGCAGGCCCGCGCCACGAAGACCGGTGCGCCGGACGACGCCGACGTGCTCTACGGCCCGCTGAACAACGCCAACCAGCTCGCCCGGGTCAGCGGCTTCGTCGACCGACTGCCCGACCACGCGGCGATCCGGACCGGCGGCTCCCGGCAGGGCGAGCGCGGCTACTTCTACACGCCGACCGTCGTGTCGGGGCTGCGGCAGGCCGACGAGATCATCCAGGACGAGGTGTTCGGTCCGGTCATCACCGTGCAGCGCTTCTCGGACGAGGACGAGGCGGTGCGCTGGGCCAACGGTGTCGACTACGGCCTGTCCGCGTCGGTCTGGACCCGCGACCACGGCCGGGCGATGCGGATGACGCGACGGCTCGACTTCGGCTGCGTCTGGGTCAACACGCACATCCCGTTCGTCTCCGAGATGCCGCACGGCGGCTTCAAGCACTCCGGGCACGGCAAGGACCTGTCGGTCTACAGCCTGGAGGACTACACCCGGATCAAGCACGTCATGCACAACATCGAGGGCTGACCCATGGCCACCTCTGACGAACTGCACAAGCGGCGGGGCACGGCCGTGGCTCGCGGGGTCGGCAGCGTCGTCACGTCCTACGTGGACTCCGCCTCGGGCGGGACGATCACCGACGTCGACGGACGGGAGTGGATCGACTTCGCCGCCGGCATCGCGGTGACCAGCGTCGGCAACTCCGCGCCGAGGGTGGTCGAGGCCGTCCGCGCGCAGGTCGAACGGTTCACCCACACCTGTTTCATGGTCGCACCGTACGAGTCGTACGTGGCGGTGTGCGAACAGCTCAACGCGTTGACGCCGGGCGGATTCGAGAAGCGGTCGGCGCTGTTCAACTCCGGCGCCGAGGCGGTGGAGAACGCCGTCAAGATCGCCCGGCACGCCACGGGACGACCGGCGGTGGTGGTGTTCGACCACGCCTACCACGGGCGGACCAACCTGACCATGGCGTTGACCGCGAAGAACATGCCGTACAAGCACCGGTTCGGGCCATTCGCCGGGGAGATCTACCGGGTGCCGATGTCGTACCCGCTGCGCGACGGCGGGCTCTCCGGCGCCGAGGCGGCCGCACGGGCCATCGAGATGGTCGAGAAGCAGGTCGGCGCGGAGAACGTCGCCGCGCTGCTCATCGAGCCGATCCAGGGTGAGGGCGGTTTCGTCGTACCCGCGCCGGGTTTCCTGCCGGCGCTGCGCGCGTGGGCGACGGCGGCCGGGGTGGTCTTCGTCGCCGACGAGATCCAGACCGGCTTCTGCCGGACCGGCGACTGGTTCGCCTGCCAGCACGAGGGCGTCGAACCCGACCTGATCACCCTCGCCAAGGGCATCGCCGGTGGGCTGCCCCTCGCGGCGGTCACCGGTCGGGCGGAGCTGATGGACGCGGTGCACGTCGGCGGGCTCGGCGGCACGTACGGCGGCAACCCGATCGCCTGCGCCGCCGCGCTGGCCACCATCGAGACCATGCACGAGGCGGACCTGGCCGGTGCGGCCCGCCGGATCGAATCCGTGCTGGCACCCCGCCTCCGGGCCATCGCCGAGCGGGACCCCCGGATCGCCGAGGTACGCGGCCGGGGAGCGATGCTCGCCGTCGAGCTGGTCCAGCCCGGCACGCTCGTCCCCGACCCGGGCGTCACATCGGCCATCTCGGCGGCCTGCCACGCCGCCGGACTGCTCACCCTGACCTGCGGCACGTACGGCAACGTGCTGCGCTTCCTACCGCCGCTGGTCATCTCCGACGCGCAGCTCACCCGGGGGGCCGACATCCTCGACGCGGCGTTCGGCTGACGGTGTGCGGGGGCCCGGGATCGGGCCCCCGCACGTCCGTCAGCGCAGCACCTCGACCGTGTTGTTGCGGACGAGGTTCTTGCCCGGCTCGCGAATCTGGTCCATCGCCGCGGTGTTCAGCAGCACACAGCTCCCCGACGGGCCGGTCACCGTCACCGTGGTCGCCCGGTTGTTGTCCAGGTTCGTCACCCGCAGCCGCGTGCCGACGGGGAACTTCCCGCTGGTCGCTGCCGGCGCGGCGTTCTCGGCGAAGAAGGTGATCGCGCCGGAGCAGGCCGAGCCGGGCACCGGGCGCGGCGCGGCGGGCGAGGCGGCGCCGGGGCGTACGCCACCGGGGGCGGGCTGGGCGGCCGCACCGTCCAGCCGCTCCACCACGTTACGGCGGATCACGTTCTTGCCCGGCTCCCGCACCAGCTCCATGGCGGCGGCGTTGAGCAGCACACAGCTCCCCGACGGGCCGGTCACGGTCACCGTGGCCGCGCGGTTGTTGTCCAGGTTGGTCACCCGCAGCCGGGTACCCACCGGGAACCGGTCGCTGGTCGCCGCCGGCGCACCGGCCTCCGCCGAGAACGTCACCGATCCGGAGCAGACGGACGACCGTGCCGGGGCGGTGTCGGCGAACCCGAACCCGGTCCCCACCGCCACCCCGGCGGCGGCAACCACCGCCACGGTCGCCGCCAGCACATGCTTCCGCTGAACCCTCATCGCCGAAACTCCCGCCCTAGCCAATGTCTTCAGCCCCTGATACGGAAACCACCCCGAAACCGTTCACCCCCTCCCCCCGCCCCACCCCGGGCCCCAGGCCCGCGCCCCGGCCCCGCGCCCCGTCGATCATGGAGTTATGGTGGGCGTTACGCGGTGATTTGCACCTCTTCAGGAGCACCACAACTTCATGATCGACGGGGCGCGGGGCCTAGGGCCCGGGGCGCGGGGCGCGGGGCGCTGGGGGTGGCTAGGGGTGGAGGAGGGGGGCCAGGGTTTGGATGATGTGGGCAGGGCGACGGTAGAGGTCAAGATCGGTGAAATAGCGCATCTGCCATCCATTGGCGGCGAGCCAGTTCATTCGAGAGCGATCGCTCTGGAGGCGGGCGCGATCCAGATGGGACGCGCCGTCGTACTCAACACCGACTCGGTGTTGCCGGTAGCCAAGGTCCAGGCGGTAGAGCGGTATCCCGTCGTTGTCCGAGACCCACAGCTGAGGCTCTGGCGGTGGCAGGCCGCCGTCGATCAACACAAGTCGAAGCTGACTCTCCTGACGGCACTCCGCCCGGGGATCGGCGCGCTTGACCAGCTCGCGTGCCTGACAGATCCCACGCAGGCGCTCGTGCCGAGCGACTTCGACCAGGAGTTCGCCAGGTTGGCAAGCGCCGACCCGAAGACACAGGTCCAGCAGCGGCATCGCGTCCATTCGGCGCACGGATCGTGCCAGATCCACGGCACATCGGGCAGCGGGTGCACAGGGCACACCACCCAAAAGCACCGGATCGCCTACGGGCAGCACCGACTCGTGAGCCACCACTCCCCTAATGTGTGGCACGCGCTCCCCCGCTGGAACGATGACGTGCACGTCGGGGCTGCGGATGTCGCCGAACCCGTGCAGGTGTGCACCGGTGTGGTAGCCGACCACAGCAGTGTCCGGCAAACGCTGGAAGATCGCCGGCAGGTGCCTACTCCGCTCGGCCGATGGCGCGTAGATACTCCGCGACAGCCGGTGCAGTTGGGATAGCTCAACGGTCCTGCGCACCTGCTCGCGAGTAAGGCCGGCACTGAGTAGCTCCGAGTATCGATACAGACGCTCTGCCATACCGCGGAATCTGCGTCACCGAGCCCCCAACCCTCCACCCCACCCCAGCCTCCTGTGGACAAAGTCCAGCCCTGTGCAAAACCCCCAAAAAAACGCCCAACGTGCTACGCCCCGCCCCACCAGTCGCGTCGATCATGGAGTTGTGGTGCCTCCGGAAAGCCTCGAATTGGTGTCTTCCGCCCACCACAACTCCATGATCGACGCGACTGGGCGGGGCGGGGCGGGGGCGCGCTGGGGCGGGTGGGGTTAGTCGCAGCCGTAGCCGTCGTTGTCGCGGTCCAGGTCGTAGATGTCTTCGCCGATCACCTTCACCGTTCCACGGACGTAGGCGGGGCCGTTTCCGGAGCCAGGAAGGCAGTCGACGTCGCTGGCGATCGGGACGCAGGGGCTGTAGTTCGGGTCGCAGTTGGACTTCTTCTTCGTACCGATGGCGACGACCTCGGTGACGGGTTGCTTCGTCACGGTGGACTTGACCAGCTTCTTGCCGGTCTGCACCCCGTCGGTGATGGTCACCTGGTAGGTCAGCGTCCGTACGCCGTCCACACCCTTCGTGCGGACCACCCGCTTGCCCTCGGCCAGCGACGCGTCCTTGACAGTGCGCGCGCTGTGCCTGATCGTGGCCCGCTCGGTCACGGTCGTCACCCGCACAACCGGGGAGGGCGCAACACTGGAAGGTGCGGCACTGGAAGGCACTGCGCTGGAGGGCGCCTCCGCCGGGGACTGGGCTTCGGCGAGCGCGTCCGGTGTCGGCTCGGCGGGTGCCGCGGCGACGGGGCGTTGCGGCTCGTCTGCGGCGGTGCCCGTGCTCTTGGGCGCCGGCTCGCCGGCCAGCGCGCCGACGATGGCGGTGCCGGCACAGCAGAGCAGCAGGACGGAGAGCAGCACCGAACCGAGGATCACCGCGGCGCGGCGGCCTGGGCTGGCACGGCGGAACCAGTTCGGGACGGCGGATGGCTGCGGTCCGGGGCCGTACGGCGGTGGATGCCCAGGCCCGGGTGGTGGTTGCATCGTCACGCGGAGAAGTGTCGCGGCAATCACTGTCGGCAATATCCACCGTCGCGTCGATTGCCTGCGCCATTCGCCTGCCGACGATCAATCGGTGAGCGCGAACTGCGCCGCCAACCGTGTCAGGTGGACGACGAGTCGCCAGGCCGACTGACCGTTGAGCCCGTCAACCCCGAGCCGATAGTGCCAAGAACTCCCCGAAAAATCCCCGCCAACCACCCAAATCCCACAACCCCGACCCCGTCCACCCCACGACCCCAGTAGCCCACCCCAAGCCCTGTCAGCAAGCCGACCCCACCCCGCCCCCACCTCGTCGATCTTGCACTTTCTGTCGAAGATATGCCCGATACGCGAGCAATGCCGCCACAGAAAGTGCAAGATCGACGAGGGTCAGGGGGGCACGGGGTCACGGGGTTACGGGGTCGGGGTTTCGCGTAGGGCCCAGGGGGAGCCGTAGTTCGTCAGCAGGTCCAGGAAGGGTTTCGGGGGTAGGGCTTCTGGGCCTAGCACGCCGGTGCCGGTCCACGCGCCGGTGGCAAGCAGTTCGAGCGCCACCACCGGGTTGACGGCGGTCTGCCAGACGACCGCCTGGTGGCCGTACTCGCTCATCGACCACTCGTTGTCGACCACGTGGTAGAGGTAGACCTCCCGGGGCCGCCCGTCCGGGCCGAGCCCGCGTACCCAGGTGCCGGCGCAGGTCTTGCCGCGCATCCGCGCGCCGAGGGTGGCGGGGTCGGGCAGGCAGGCCGCCACCAGGTCCCGGGGAGACACGGAGGCACCCCGCACGGAGACCGGCCGGGTGGAATCCAGGCCGAGCTTGTGCAGCGTCTTCAGGACGTCGATGAACTCCGCGCCGAGCCCGTACTTGAAGGTGACCCGCCGGGCCTTCACCCAGCGCGGGATGAGCAGCACCTCCTCGTGCTCCACGTTGACGCACTCGACCGGCCCGATCCCCTCGGGGAAGTCGAAGACCTCCGGCTCGCTGAACGGCTCGGTGGTGTACCAGCCGCGGTCGGCCTCCCAGATCACGGGCGGGTTGAGGCACTCCTCGATCGTGGTCCAGATGGAGAACGAGGGCGCGAAGTCGTACCCGTCCACGGTCAGGTTCGCCCCGTCCCGGACTCCGATCTCGTCGATCTCGCTGAACAGCTCGTCGGCGGCGTACCGGGCGAACACATCGGACAGTCCCGGTTCGACGCCGATGCCGCCGAGCGCCAGCCGACCGGCCGCCGACCAGGCGTCGGCCTGCGCGAACTGTTCGTCGCCGAGCCGCATGCCCGTGTCGGCGTGCGAGAGCGACATCGCCATGTCCAGGTAGTCCGCGCCGGCCGCGAACGCGCCGTCGAAGATGGGCATGACGAAGCGCGGATCGACGGCGTTGAGCACGTGGGTGATCCGGTGTTCCCGGCACAGCGCGGTGATCGCGTCGGCCGAGGAGGCGTCGACCTGGGCAGCGACGAAACGGCCGCCGTGCGCGGCCACCGCGCGGGCCGCGCGCTGCGGGTCGTGGTCGGCCACGACCATCGTCTCGAAGAAGGTCCGCCGGGCGGCGATGGCTACGGCGGCGGAGCCGACGCCACCGGCGCCGACGAGCAGGACACGCATCAGGAATCAAACCCCAAACCAAGACGATCGAGAGTACGGAGCCACAGGTCACGCCGGCCCCCACGCGCATCGGCGCGGGCCATCGACCGGCGCGTGAGATTGATGCCGACCGCGCGGACGGGTTCCGGCGGGAACGGCAGGGGCTTGCGGCGGACGAGGTCGAGCCGGGTCAGCGGGGTGTTCCCGCCGGCCAGCAGGTCGAGCAGCACACGGGCCGAGAAGCGGGTCGCGCCGACGCCGAGGCCGGTGTATCCGGCCGCGTACGCCAGCCGACCGCCGAAGGCGGTGCCGTAGAACGGGCAGAACCGGGTGCAGGTGTCGATGACACCGCCCCAGCGGTGGCTGAAGCGCACGTCCGCGAGCTGCGGGAACGTGGTGAAGAAGTGCTGCGCGAGGGTGGTGAAGGTGGCCCGGCGCTGTTCCAGCTCCGGGGCGACCCGGTTGCCGTAGTGGTAGACGGCGTCGTAGCCGCCGAAGAGGATCCGTCCGTCGCGGGTGATCCGGTAGTAGTGGAACTGGTTGCCGGTGTCGGCGAGCCCCTGCCGGTTGCGCCAGCCGATCGCGTCGCGCTGCGCCGGGGTGAGCGGTTCGGTCATCAGCACGTGGTCGTAGACGGGCACCACGTACGCGCGCAGCCGGCGCAGCAGCGGCGGGAACGCGTTGGTGGCCAGCACGATCCGCCGGGCGCGGACGACGCCGGGGCGACCCGGCGCGGGTCCGGCCGGGCCGCGCGCGTCGCCCGGATCGGTGCCGAGGGTGTCCGCCCGTAGCGCGACGCCATCGGCGCGCAGCCCGGTGACCCGGGTGTGCTCGTGCACGCGTACGCCCGCGTCGAGGCAGGCGCGGCGCAGTCCCCAGGCCAGTTTCGCCGGGTCCACCATGGCGACCCGGTCGGCGTCGACCATCCCGCCCAGGTAGGTCGGCGAGTTGACCTCGGCGCGTACCTCGTCGGCGTCGAGCAGCCGCACCCGGTGGCCGTACCGGCGGGCCAGTTCCGCGTCGGCGACCAGCCCGTCGAGCTGGTACGGCTCGACGGCGACGGCCAGCTCACCGGTGCGCTCGAAGTCGCAGTCGATGTCGAACTCGGCGACGGTGGCGGCGATGGCGTCCAGGTTCTTCCGGCCCAGGCGTTCCAGCTCGCCGACCTCGTCGGGGAACCGGTCGACGCCGTTGGCGAGACCGTGGGTGAGCGAGGCAGCGCAGAACCCGCCGTTGCGTCCGGAGGCGGCCCACCCGCAGGTGCCCGCGTCGACGAGGAGCACGTCCCGCTCGGGGTCGGCACGCTTGGCCTCCAGGGCGGCCCAGAGCCCGCCGTACCCGCCGCCGATGACGAGCAGGTCGGCGCTCTGCGCGCCGGTGAGCGGCGGCAGCGGGTCGGGGCGCTCCTTGCGGTCGAGCCAGTACGGCACGGGCGCCGCGTCGGCCAGCGCCCGGGAAGCATGCGCGGGCGTCATGACGGCCGACCCTGCGCCCAGGACGAGCGGCTCGCGGCAGAACAGCCGCTCGTCATGACGGTCGACTCCGCGCCCAGGACGATCGGCCGCCAGCGGGACAGCGACACCGATCAGCGCGCCGGGCCGCGGTCATGACGGCCGCCGCGCCTGCGGGGTCGGCACGGCCAGCAGGTTGGCGCGGCGTTCCCGTCGCCCGCGCAGCGAGCTGAGCCCCACCAGCAGCAACGCGATCGCGAACATCGCGGTGCCGATGACGTTGACCTGCGGCGGGATGCCCCGCTGGGCGGCGCCCCAGACGTACATGGGGAACGTGACCGTCGTACCGGCGTTGAAGTTCGTGATGATGAAGTCGTCGAAGCTCAACGAGAAGGCCAGCAGGGCGGCGGCCACGATGCCGGGCAGCACCAGCGGCAGGGTGATCCGCCGGAACGTCTGCCACTCGCTGGCGTAGAGGTCCATGGCGGCCTCCTCCAGCCGCCGGTCCATCCCGGCGAGTCGCGCCTTCACGGTGACCACCACGAACGACACGCAGAACATGACGTGTGCGATGACGATGGTCCAGAAGCCCTGCGGCACCCCGGCCGAGACGAACAGGGCCAGCAGCGACGTGCCCATCACCAGCTCGGGGGTCGCCATCGGCAGGAAGATCAGCACGTTGACGCCGGCCCGACCCCGGAAGCGGTGCCGGACCAGCGCGAACGCCATCAGCGTGCCGAGCACGGTGGCGACGACCGTGGCGAGGAAGCCGATCTGCACGCTGCGGACGACCGCGTCGCACATGTCCGAGGTGGCGCAGGGCTGCCGCCAGTTGTCGAGGGTGAACTCGTTGAAGTCGTACGACAGTCGGCTCGACGGGCGGTTGAACGACAGCCCGGCCACGACCAGGATCGGCAGCGACAGGTAGCCGAGCACCAGCAGCGCCACGATCATCACCCAGCGGTCCGCCAGCCAGCGCGAAATCCTCACAGCACCTCCTCCGTGCCAGCTCGCCGCAGGTAGCCGAAGACCACCGCGAGGATCGCCGCCATCAGCAGGAACGACAGCGCGGCGCCCTGCGGGTAGTCCAGCCGGACCAGGAACGCCGAGTCGATGACGTTGCCGACCATGTACTCGTTGGGGGTGCCGAGCAGTTCGGCGTTGATGTAGTCGCCGCTGGCCGGGATGAAGAACAGCAGCGTGCCGGCGACCAGGCCGGGCATCGACAGCGGCAGGGTCACCCGCCGGAACGCCTGTAGCGGGCTCGCGTACAGGTCGGTGGCGGCCTCCAGCAGCCGCCCGTCGAGCCGCTCCAGGCTCGCGTACAGCGGCAGGACGAGGAACGGCAGGAAGTTGTACGTGAGGCCGAGCACAACCGCGAACGGCGTGGCCAACAGCCGACCGTCGGGGGCGAGCAGGTGCAGGTCACGCAGCAGGCCGACCAGAGCGCCGTTGTCCGACAGGATCGTCTTCCAGGCCAGCGTACGGACCAGGAAGCTGGTGAACATCGGCGCGACCACGCACACCAGCAGCAGGTTCTTCCACCGGCCGGCCTTCTGCGCGATGGCGTACGCCAACGGGTAGCCCAGCAGCAGCGCCACCACCAGGGCCAGCCCGGCGTAGCCGAACGAGCGCAGAAGCTGCGGCCAGTACGCCTGCACAACGTCCGGGTAGTTGCCGAACGCCCAGGTCATCGCGTACCCGGTGGAGAGCGAGCCGCCGGGGTCGTACAGGCTCGCGGCGGCGAGCTGCAGCAGCGGCACACCGAAGAAGACGAGCAGCCAGGCCGCGCCGGGCAACAGCAGCAGGTACGGCAGGAGCCGGTACCGCCCGGACCGGGCTGCCGGTGCCGTTGGCGGCGGCTGACCCGCCTTGGTGGGCGCCAGGAGGGTCACGAGGACGCACCCACCGGCTCGTCGAGCACCGGGGACGTCCGGTCGGTGTCGGCGGCGTCGCGCGGCAGCAGGAACGCGTGGCGTGGATCCCAGTACGCCACGGCCTCGCCGCCGACCGGGACCCGCGTCGCCGCACCGCTGTTCGCGGCGAAGACCGACAGCTCGGTGCCCCAGCCGGTGCGCAGCAGGTACTGCGTGCTGACGCCCACGTAGGAGGCGTCGGTGACCACACCGGTGACGTGTTGGTGTCCTTGGGGGACCTGGTCGGCGGAGCCGACCAGTTGCAGCTTCTCCGGGCGTACCCCCAGGTGGACCGGACCCCGGTCGGCGCGTGAGCGGCCGGCGGGCACGGTGAAGCGCGAACCGTGCGCCGTCACCGCGACCTCGCCGCCGCTGGTGCCGGCGGCCTCGCCGGCGAGGAGGTTGGACTGGCCGAGGAAGTTCGCCACGAACGCGGTGGCCGGGAACTCGTAGATGTCGGCCGGGGCGCCCTGCTGCTCGATGCGGCCGGCGTTCATCACCGCGACGGTGTCGGCCATGGTCATGGCCTCCTCCTGGTCGTGGGTGACGTGCACGAAGGTGATGCCCACCTCGGTCTGGATGCGCTTCAGCTCGATCTGCATCTGCCGACGCAGCTTCAGGTCGAGCGCGCCCAGCGGCTCGTCGAGCAGCAGCACCTGCGGCTTGTTGATCAGCGCGCGGGCCAGCGCGACCCGCTGCTGCTGGCCGCCGGAGAGCTGGGCCGGGCGGCGCGGGCCGAAGCCGTCGAGCTGTACCAGCGACAGCATTCGCCGGACCTCGTCGTCGACCGAGCGGATGCCGCGTCGGCGCAGCCCGAAGGCCACGTTCTCGAAGATGGTGAGGTGTGGGAAGAGCGCGTAGCTCTGAAAGACCGTGTTGACCGGCCGCCTGTACGGCCGCAGCCGGGCGATGTCGGTGTCGCCGAGCAGCACCTGACCGCTGGTCGGCTCCTCCAGCCCGGCGATCATCCGCAGCGTGGTGGTCTTGCCGCAGCCGGACGCGCCGAGCAGCGCGAAGAACGAGCCCTGGCCGATCGTCAGGCTGAGGTCGTCGACGGCGGTGAAGATGCCGAACCGCTTGGTGAGGTCGGCCAGGCGCAGATCGCCGGCGGGTGTCTCGCGCGTCATCCCCGTCACGCCCCGATGACCTGCTGGAACTTGCCCTCGTACTCCTTCTCCTGCTTCTCGTCCAGGGCCATGAAGACCTTGGACTTCGCCAGCAGCGCGTCGTCCGGGAAGATCAGCGGGTTGGCGGCCAGATCCGGGTCGATCTTCTCCATCTCGGCCTGGGCGCCCTTGACCGGGCAGATGTAGTTGACGTACGCGGCGAGCTTCGCGGCGACGGCCGGCTCGTAGTAGTAGTTGATCAGCGCCTCGGCGTTTCCCTTGTGGGCGGCCTTGTTGGGGACCAACATGTTGTCGCTGTAGAGCATCACGCCGGAGTCGGGCGCGACGAACTGCACCTTGGAGTTCTCACCGGAGAGCTGGATGACGTCGCCGGACCAGCCGATGCACGCGGCGATGTCGCCCTTGGCCAGGTCGGGCGCGTAGTCGTTGCCGGTGAACTTGCGGATCTGCCCGGAGTCGACGGCCTTCTTGAGCTTGTTGAGCGCGTCGTCGAACTGGGCGGCCGTGAAGTTGGACGGGTCGTGCCCGTTGGAGCCGAGCAGCAGACCCATCGTGTCGCGCATCTCGCTCAGCGCCGTCACCTTGCCCTTGAGGTCGGGGCGGGTCAGCAGCTCGTCGACGGTCCGCAGCTCCTTGGTGACGCTGCCGTTGTACGCCAACCCGGCCAGGCCGGACTGCCATGGGATCGAGATCCGGTTCTCGGTGTCGAAGGGGCGCTTGAGCAGCGACGGCAGCAGGTTCGCCTGCACGTTCGGGATCTTCGCCGGGTCGAGCTTCTGGATCCAGCCGAGCCGGATCATCCGTGCCGCCATCCAGTCGGTCAGCACGATGATGTCCCGGTCGGTGCTCTGGCAGGCGGCCAACTGGTTCTGCACCTTGCCGAAGAACTCGTTGTTGTCGTTGATGTCCTCGGTGTAGGTCACCTGGATGCCGGTCTTCGTGATGAACTCGTCCAGGCTCGGCCGCTTGGACTCGTCCTTCTCGTCGACGTCCATGTACTGCGGCCAGTTGGAGAAGGCGAGCTTCTTCTCCGTGGCGGACAGGTCCTCGCTGACGCAGCCGGCCTCGGTCTGCTGGGCGCCCTTGGTGCCACAGCCGGCGAGGCTGCCGCCCATGGTGAGCAGGGCGGCCGAACCGAGGGTGCCGGTGAGCAGTCCACGCCGGGAGAGGGGCCGGAGGGGAGTACGCATGACGACTCCTAGGGGGGTCATCGTCGGCGGCGGGACGGGGGAGGCGCGCCGGCGGGAATGTCGGGAGGGTCAAGTGCCAGGGAGCACTGATCCTGACATGAGGAAACCTCCCTTACAAGGGATTCCGTTGCGGGATTAGCAGTTGACGACGAAATACGCCAGACTGCGCGGGGACACACGCGCGACATCACGATTCGGGACATGGGGAGCGCACGATGACGAACCGGCAGCACGAGAGCGGCGGCAGCGGTCGCCGTGTCGCTGTGCGTGAAGGTGCCAACCACGCTCTGCTGGACGACGTGGCCAAGCAGATCATCGAGCAGCTTCAGGAGGACGGCCGCCGACCGTACGCCACCATCGGCAAAGCGGTCGGCCTGTCCGAGGCGGCGGTCCGCCAGCGGGTACAGCGACTGCTCGACTCCGGCGTCATGCAGATCGTCGCCGTGACCGATCCGCTGCAGCTCGGCTTCCCCCGCCAGGCGATGATCGGGCTGCGTACCGACGGCGACCTGGAGGCCGTCGCCGACCGGCTCGCCGAACTGGACGAGGTCGACTACGTCGTCATCACCGCCGGGTCGTTCGACCTGCTCACCGAGGTGGTCTGCCGCAACGACGACCATCTGCTGGAGATCCTGCAACGGCTACGCGCGGTGCCCGGGGTGCTCTCCACCGAGGCGTTCGTCTACCTCAAGCTCCGCAAGCAGACCTACACCTGGGGTACGGCCTGACGGCTCTCGTTCGGCGCTCGGGGCGCTCGGCGGCGTCGGCTCGCGCTTGATCGACTCGAGTTGCAGGAAGTCGGGGTGTCCGGGGCGCTCGGATGCCCCGATTTTCGGGATCCCGAGTGGATCAGCGGGTCGTTGACCGGACCGCGTCAACGAACGACGCCCAGGCGGTCGGCGCGAAGGTCAGGGTGCCGCCGTCACGGTCCTTGCTGTCGCGCACAAGCACCCGGCCGGGAAGGTTGTCGGCCACCTCTACGCAGTTTCCGCCGTTGTTGCTGCTGCGGGTCGCGGTGCGCCAGCGCGCGTCGGTCATGTCCATGTCGTGGCCACTTCCCTGATCAGCTCGATCGACTGACGTTGGGGCAACGCCTCACCGGTGACGCTCTCCCACCTGCGTCCCAGGTTAGCCACGTCGAGAGGATCGGTCACGATCTGACCGCGCAGTTGGTTGTCGAGATACGCCAATTCCGTCCCGTCGGGCAGGCGACCCAGCACGAAAGGGCCGGCGAGGCCGGTGTGCCACGGGCTCTCGGCGGGGATGACCCGGACCTGCACGTGCTCCCACCCCGCAGCCGAGGCGAGGTGCCGCAGTTGCCCGGCCATCACCGAGCCGTCGCCGACTGGCCGGCGCAGCACCACCTCGTCGAGCACCGCGACGAGCTGCGGTGGAGCATCGCGGCGAAGGACTGCCTGCCGGTCGATGCGGCTCGCCACGATCTGGTCCACTTCGGAGCACGGGACCAGCCCGCCGGTGTTCAGGATCGCCCGGGCGTACCCCTCGGTCTGAAGCAGGCCCGGCACGAGCAGCGGCTCATACGACCGCAGCGAGGTGGCGTCCTGTTCCAGCTCGGCCCACGGTCGGAACCACGGCAGGTCCCGGCGGCGGAACGGCTCCGGCCAGAGATCCGCCGCGTCCCGGCGCAGGATCTCGGCGACCGCGATCCGGGTACGCGGATGCGGGATACGTCCGGACGCCAGCCACCGCCCCGCCGTCTTCGGGTCGACGCGGACCTTCTCGGCCAACGACTCGACCGTCTCCCCCGCCTCGGCCATCGCCACCCGCAACGCCTCGTTGGCCATGTGATCCTCCCGCCCGCCGGCACGCCCCAGCTCCACGCGGTGCCCAACGCCGCACCGCCCAGCAAACGCCGCGCCGCTCGATGCACGCCGCGCCGCTCGGTGCACGCCGCGCCGCACAGTCCGGTGCACATCGCGGGCCGCACAACCCGGCGCACGCCACGCCGCTCGGTGCACGCCCCGCCGCACTACCCGGCACGCGCAGCGCCGCGCTGTCCGGTGCACGTTGCGCCGCACGATAGCCACGCTGAGTGTCGATGTCTCCGGCCTGCCGGCGTGTTGCGGTGAGACGTGTTGGCAACGCACCCGGGACGCCCTCGAACCGCCCCCGAGGTGTCCCACCAGCGTCCCGCCACACACGCGGGCCGACCCTGCCGTTAATCCACTCGGCTTCGCCGATGTCGCGGCATCAACCGCGCCCTGACACCGCAACTTCAGCGAACCTGAGTGGATCAACCCAGGAGGCACCGGGACTCGGGCCGACCCGCCCCACATCTGGGGCACCTCGACAGCGTCCCGCCCCATACCGTCCAACCCTGCCCGTCGATGCGAAATCCGTTGCTCAGGCTGCAACCACTCGCTGATTCCGTCGCACTCAGGCACCTAGGCCACTGATACCACTTGCCGAAGGGCACCGGACTGTGCGATAACCGTGGGCAGAGCGGCCGGCTTCACCCCTTGACCGGCCCGACGATCGATGGGGCTGACATGGCCGACGCCACCGACCACCTCTGGATGCACTTCACCCGGATGGCGAGCTACTCCGCCGGCGAGGTGCCGACCATCGTGCGCGGCGAGGGCGCGTACATCTGGGACGCGCAGGGCCGCCGCTACCTCGACGGGCTCGCCGGGCTGTTCGTCGTCAACGCCGGTCACGGCCGCACCGAGCTGGCCGAGGCCGCCGCGAAGCAGGCCGGTGAGCTGGCGTACTTTCCGCTCTGGTCGTACGCCCATCCGACGGCCGTCGAGCTGGCCGAGAAGATCGCCTCGCTCACGCCCGGCGACCTGAACCGGGTCTTCTTCACCACCGGCGGCTCCGAGGCCGTCGAGGCGGCGTGGAAGCTGGCCCGGGCGTACTTCAAGCGCACCGGCCAGCCCAACAAGTACAAGGTTGTCAGTCGCTACATCGCCTACCACGGCACCTCGATGGGCGCGCTGTCGATCACCGGCCTGCCCGGCATCAAGAGCGACTTCGAGCCGCTGGTGCCGGGCGGGATCAAGGTGCCGAACACCAACTTCTACCGCGCGCCGGAGCACGGCGACGACCCCGAGGCGTTCGGCCGCTGGGCCGCCGACGAGATCGGCCGGGCCATCGAACGCGAGGGGCCGGACACGGTCGCCGCCGTCTTCCTGGAGCCGGTGCAGAACTCCGGCGGCTGTTTCCCGCCCCCTCCCGGCTACTTCGAGCGGGTACGGGAGATCTGCGACGCGTACGACGTGCTGCTCGTCTCCGACGAGGTGATCTGCTCGTGGGGTCGGCTCGGCGAGTACTTCGGGGCGGTCCGCTACGGCTACCAGCCGGACATCGTCACCACCGCCAAGGGCATCACCTCCGGGTACGCCCCGCTCGGCGCGATGATCGCCAGCGACCGGCTCATGGAGCCGTTCCTGACCGAGACCGGCATGTTCGCCCACGGGGTGACCTTCGGCGGGCACCCGGTGTCCTGCGCGGTCGCCCTCGCCAACCTGGAGGTGTTCGCCCGCGAAGACCTCGTCGGGCACGTACGCGCCAACGAGGACGCGTTCCGCGCCACCCTGGAGAAGCTGCACGACCTGCCGATCGTCGGCGACGTCCGAGGCGACGGCTACTTCTACGGCATCGAGCTGGTCAAGGACAAGACCAGCCGGGAGACCTTCGACGAGGCCGAGTCGGAGCGGCTGCTGCGCGGCTTCCTGTCCACCGCGCTGTTCCAGGCCGGCCTCTACTGCCGGGCCGACGACCGGGGTGACCCGGTCATCCAACTCGCCCCGCCGCTGATCGCCGAGCAGCGACACTTCGACGAGATCGAGCAGATCCTCCGCACGGTGCTGACCGAGGCGTGGACACGGCTCTGAGCGTGCGCTACCAGGAGCTGTCGTACTGGCTGTCCAGCCTGGACGAGCCGCTGACACCTCGGCCCGCGTTGCCCGGCGACACGGACGCCGACGTGGTGATCGTGGGCGGCGGCTACACCGGGCTGTGGACGGCGTATCACCTGGCCCAGGCCGACCCGACGCTGCGGGTCGTCGTCCTGGAGAAGGAGATCGCGGGGTACGGGGCGTCGGGGCGCAACGGCGGCTGGTGCTCCGCGCTCCTTCCCACGTCGCTGACCGGGCTGGCCCGCCGGCACGGCCGCGACGCGGCAGTCGCCATGCAGCGGGCGATGCACGACACCGTCCGCGCGGTGGGCCGGGTGGTCGCGGCCGAGGGCATCGACTGCGACTGGGCGGACGGCGGCACCGTCACGCTCGCCCGGACCAGCCCGCAGCTCGTCCGGGCCCGGGCCGCCGTGGACGAGGCCCGCGCGTTCGGCTTCGGCGACGACCACCTGACGCTCCTCGGCCCCGGCGAGGCCGCCGCCCGTTGCACCGCCGAGGGGGTACGCGGTGGGACGTACACCCCGCACTGCGCGACCGTGCACCCGGCGAAGCTGGTGCGTGGCCTCGCGCGGGCGGTGGAACGTCTCGGGGTGAGGATCCACGAGCGGACCACGGTGACCGCGATCCGGGCCGGCGCGGCGGTCACCGACGCGGGCAGCGTGCGGGCGTCGGTGGTGGTCCGGGCCACCGAGGGGTACACGCCCACGCTGCCTGGTCTGCGTCGCACGGTGGCACCGGTGTACTCGCTGATGGTGGCCACCGAGCCGCTGCCGGAACACGTCTGGGAACGGATCGGCCTGGCGGACCGGGAGACGTTCTCCGACCACCGGCACGTGATCATCTACGGCCAGCGGACCGCCGACGGGCGGTTGGCCTTCGGCGGGCGCGGTGCTCCGTACCATTTCGGGTCCCGGATCTCTCCCGGCCACGACCGGGAGCCACGGGTCTTCGCGGCGCTGCGGCGGACCCTGGGCGAGCTGTTCCCGGTGCTCGGGCCGGACGTTCCGGTGGCGTACACCTGGGGTGGACCGCTCGGGGTGGCCCGGGACTGGGCCGCCTCCGTCGGGTTCGACCGGGCCAACGGGCTGGCCTGGGCGGGCGGCTACGTCGGGGACGGAGTGGGTGCCAGCAACCTCGCCGGCCGCACCCTGGCCGACCTGATCCGCGGCGAGCGCACCGAATTGACCAGGCTGCCCTGGGTGGACCACCGCTCCCCCAGGTGGGAGCCGGAACCACTGCGCTGGCTGGCGATGAACGCGGCCCTGCGCGTCATGACCGGCGCCGACGCCAAGGAAACCCGAACCGACCGCCCCTCCAGAAGCGCCAGAACCCTCGCCCGCCTCCTGGGCCAGTAACCGCTGCTGGTCAGTGGTTGGGGGGGATCACCCGGAGGTGGCCTCGGCGGCCGGTCTGGTGGGGGTGCTCCGGGTGGGGCTGGTCGGGCTCCGGGGGGCGGGGCGCCGGGCGGGCCGCCTCGCGCACCGCCTCGGCCAGCGCGACCAGGTCGTCCGTGGTGGGCGGGGGCGGCTCGAACTCGCCCTCGTGCCGGACCACGTCCCAACCGCGCGGCGCGGTGAGGCTGCGGGCGTGCTGCTCACACAGGTCGTACGTGTGTGGCTCGGCGAACGCCGCCAACGGGCCGACCACGGCGGTGGACTCGTTGTAGACATAGGTCAATGTGGCGACCGCTTGCCGGGGGCAGCCGTTACGGGAGCAGCGCCGTGGTGACCTCACGTGCGGCAGGGTATCCCCATTACCGGGTCCGGCGCACCGGTTCGCGTTGCGACACGCCCGTCGTGGTGATCACAATTCGCGGTTCGCGCCGCGCCGCGCCACGCTGGCGGCGGTGCCGCTGGCCGACCCGGCCCGGGGGCTACCCTTTGCCTCATGACGAGCCCGGAACACCGCCGCCCCGGCCCCGGCCGGCGTGCGCACCGCGACCGGCACGGGCGTGGCCTGCGCGGGCGCCTGGTGCCGGCGACCGTGCCGCTGGCGCGGACCAAGGCGGAGGTCTTCGACGACCTGGTGCTGGACACCGTCGAAACGTTGGAGCGACGCTTCGCCAAGGAGTTGGCCGGCGTCGAGTTCGCGGTGGAGGATGTCCCGCCGGACCTGAACGTCTACGACTCGGATGTGCTGGAGGACGGCGAGGTGCCGCTGGCCCGGCTGCTGCCGGGTCGCCCCGGCCGCCAGGAGGTGCCGCCCCGGATCGTGCTGTACCGCCGACCCCTGGAGTTCCGGGCGATGGACCGCGAAGATCTCGCCGACCTCGTCCATGACGTGATCATCGAGCAGGTGGCGAACCTGCTCGGGGTCGACCCCGACGAGCTGGCCTGAGCCGGGCGGCCCCCACCGCCTCGACTCCGCACCACCCCCGACGCCGTACCGATCAGGCGGCGCGGCGCTTCAACTTGCGCCGCTCCCGCTCCGAGAGCCCACCCCAGATACCGAACCGCTCGTCGTGGCCGAGAGCGTATTCGAGGCATTCGGTCTTGACCTCGCAGCGCGAGCAGATTCGCTTCGCCTCGCGGGTCGAGCCGCCCTTCTCGGGAAAGAACGCCTCGGGGTCGGTCTGCGAGCACAAGGCCCGCTCCTGCCACTCCGGCGCGTTTCCGAGCAGGTCGGCCACCTCAAGCTGGCCGTCCATCAAATGCCTCCTTGTCGCGCACCGGCGTCATCGCCGCTGCAACCCCCCACGCGAAAGGCGTGCGTGTCCGTCCGGTCCCGTTTTGTTGCGTTCCGTGCGAACAACCCCATTCAAATTACACGCGTGTAATGCGTGCGCCGTCAAGCCAAACTTGATAATGGAGTCGCCCTCCCGACAACCCTGGCCGGCCACCAGGACCGTCCAGCCTCGCAACCTGCCCTATCGATTCAGACCCCGGCCGAGTAACGCCCTCTCCGGCGAGTTGCCCGAAGTTTCTGCCGTGGCGCTCCCCCGGACGGCCCGCCGACCGTGGAGCACCGGCACCTCCTGTCTAAAGCTGATCTTGGTGGGGGACAGGTTAACGCGGCGCGACGCAGACCGCCCGTCCAGTTGTGGACAGCGTTCGCACCCCGCCCACGATGTGGACGGGGTGCGAGGGGAAACAGGGTGCGCAGAGGTCAGCCGGCAGCCCCAAAACCGCTGCTGGGCCAGGCGAACTCGGCTATCCCTCCACCATGGACGGAGACCGTGCCGGCGGACGTGTTCCCGTCCCACCAGACGGTATAAATCCCGGCGGGAAGGTCGGGGTAGACCGCACTGTGGAACGAACCGTCCCGGACCCGGCGCTCCCGGACCGCCGAGTGGACCCGCCGATCGTCACCCCGGCTGATCTCGATCTCCCGGCCGTGCAGATCCCGGCCGGTATAGATGATCAGGGCGCCGGTGTCGCCGCCCAGGTCGAGGACGACACTCCCCGTCTCCGACGGCCCGTACGTGTGTTCGTGCACCACCACTCCCCCGCCCGACGTCAGGACGACGCCGGCGGGTTGTTGAACCCGTCGTACGGCGTACCCAGATAGGGGAAGTTCGCGAGGAAGGGCGCCGTCACATCGGCTGCGCTGAGCCCCGGGGTGACCGCGCCGGCCGCCGCGTCGGGGCGGAACGTCTTGTCCACCAGCGGTACGGTCACCCCGGCGATCGCCCGCAGCGCGATGCTGACCACGTCGTCACCGACCCGCCGTCCGTTCGGGAAGCCGGCCAGGTCGCCGCCGAGCACCCCGAACCGGTCCGGTCGCCGGTTCGGCGCGATGGCCGTGTTCAACCGCAGCATGTCGGCCTGCACATCGCCGGTGGCGTTCGTGAAGCCGTCGATCAGACCAGCCGGCACGCCGGTGAGCAGGATCGCCACCATGTCCGCCCGCGCCTTCTTGGACTTGTTGAGCTTGTCCAGGTTGGGGAAGACGTCCGGGTAGAGCGCCGGCAGCAGGGCGGCCAACTCCGGCTGCTCGACGAACCGGGCGAACCGCTTGTCCTCCGACGGCGGCAGCGAGTTCCACAGGTCCTTCTTGGACATCGGCACGATGACCTCGTTGAACAGCGGATTGCCCAGCCGGGAGACCTGGGTGAACGGACCGGTGGAGGTGTCCGCCCCACCCCGGTCGCCGAGCACCCGGACCTGCCGGCGCGACGCGGACGTCCACACCCCCAGCACCGACGCGGCGTCCGCCGGACCGTACCGGTTGGCACGGCGACGCACCTGCTTCAGCGGCACCTGCAGGGCGATGCTGTGCACGTTCATCCGGTCGGTGGCGTTGACCGGCTCCCCCTCGGCCTTGAAGATCTTCTTGCCGGCCACGTGCAGCTGCTGGAACGGCCGCAGCGTGCCGAGATCGAAGATCGCTCCCAGATCGACGAAGAAGCCGTCCGCGCGTTGCCCGGCGAAGACCCGCTCCCCCGTCGACAGGGTGTACGTGGCCTGGCGTACGAGGTCGGCGTATTTGGGCGTGGACAGCGGTCCGACGTTGCACGGCGGACAGGGCAGCTTGTGCGCGAGCCGGTGCTCCTTGCCGTCGGTGATCCGGGTCAGGCTGTAGAACTGCCGGCGGTTCCAGTTCTTGCTGTCGAGCGACTCGATCGGCCCCGTGTTGTAGAGGAAGCTGTTCGGGTTGGTGATCTCGGTCGTGAACTCGAACCGGTAGGTGACGTCGGGATGACCGTCACCGTTGTTGTCGACGTGGATCTCGTAGCGCACGTCGTCGCCGAACTCGAAGAAGTTCGGCCCTCCGGACGGGAGCTGCAACGGCACGTAGTTGGCGATCAGCGTGACCGTGTCGGGCTTGTCGGGGCTGACGAACGCGTAAAGGTCGGAGCTGTCGGCGACCGGATCCTTGGCTATCTCCGGGGCCTCGCGGTGGGAAGACATGGCGGACCAACCTCACTGGGCGGGGACTGATGGCGGAACGGAGGGCGCTGGGAAGCGCCGGGCGAAGGCGCTGGTCAGCGCTTGGCGGCGCGGCGCAGCCGGTCCGCGAGGCCGCGGTCGCGTACCTCGATCCGGGACTCACCGACGAAGACGTCCATCGTTCCCGACGCGGCGTCGCGCAGGTGCACGACGATCGGCTCGTCGGCCCGACCTGCCGCGCCCGGCGCGTTCTGGGCGGCCGACAGGCCCGGCACGGTGAGCGCGGCGGCGCCGAGGGTGGCGCTGGCCGCGGCGGTCAACGTCTGCCGGCGGGTCAGTCGCGGCCAGGGCCGCTTCCGCTGATCAGTGGTCATGGGGAACCTTTCCGGCGGCGGCGCGCACGCGCCCGCGGTGACGGGTCCGGTGCCGCCGACCGACGTCGCCGGGCCCCTTGGGGGAACACCGGCGGCGGCCCTCGCCGCGACCGCCGCCGGCACCGCTTGGTACGGCCGACGGCGGGAAAAGGTTCGACCTCAGCGCGGAACGTGACCGTACGCGGTCGTCCGCTTGCGCGCCGGACGCCCGGCCGCCTTCGCGATGGCCCGCAACTGCTCCTCGGTACGCGCCGAACCGTTGCCGGACCCCGCCATCCGGGAGATGGTCTCCTCCATGAGCGTGCCGCCCAGGTCGTTGCAGCCGCCCTGGAGCATCGCCACCGTGCCCTCGTCGCCGAGCTTCACCCAGGAGCACTGGATGTTGTCGATCCGGCCGTGCAGCAGCAGCCGGGACATCGCGTGCACCACCCGGTTCTCCCGCCAGGTCGGCCCGGGACGGGCGATGCCGGCCAGGTAGATAGGCGCGTTGGTGTGCACGAACGGTAGCGCCACGAACTCGGTGAAACCACCCGTACGGTCCTGCACACCGGCCAGCACCCGGAAGTGCGCGAGCCACTGTCCAGGGTGGTCGACATGGCCGTACATCATGGTGGAGCTGGACCGGATGCCCAGCTCGTGGGCCGTGCTGACCACCTCGACCCAGGCGGCGGCCGGCAGTTTTCCCTTGGTCAGCACCCAGCGCACGTCGTCGTCGAGGATCTCGGCGGCGGTGCCCGGGATGGTGTCCAGGCCGGCCTCGCGGAGCTGGGTCAGCCACTCGCGGACCGGCACGCCCGCCTTGGCGGCGGCGGTGACGATCTCCATCGGGGAGAACGCGTGCACGTGCATCTCGGGCACGCGGGCCTTGATGGCGCGGACGATGTCGGCGTACCCGGTGACCGGCATCTTCGGGTCGATCCCGCCCTGGAGGCAGACCTCGCTGGCGCCGGCAGCCCACGCCTCCTGGGCGCGGTCGGCGACCTGGTCGACGGAGAGCCGGTAGGCGTCGGCGTCCCGCTCACGCTGCGCGAACGCGCAGAACCGGCAGCCCACGTAGCAGACGTTGCTGAAGTTGATGTTGCGGTTGACCACGTAGGTCACGTCGTCCCCGACCGCGTCCCGACGCACGTCGTCGGCGAGCCGGCACAGCTCGTCCAGCGCCGGCCCGTCCGCCGCGAACAGCGCCAACGCCGCGTCGGTGTGGGCCGGGTCGAGCAGCGCCGCCGGGTCGTCGGCCGCGAGCCGCAGCCCGGCCGCAAGGTCACGGTCCGCGCCACTGCCGGCCGTGATCGGGGGTACGGCGACCCGGCGCGCTGCCGCCTCCGGGGTCACCTTGCCGGCGACCTCGGCCCAGTCGCCGTAGACGCTGTCGAAGTCACCGCGCCGGTCGTCGGTCCGGCCGGTGGTGTCGATGGTGGCGTGCAGATCGGTCCGCCCGCCGAACACCTCCTCCGGCTCCTGCCAGGGCCGGCCCTGCGGAAGGGCCGACTCGACCGCCATGCCGGTCGCCGGGTCGGCGAGGGCGGACACGTGCGGCAGCAGCCTCGGGTCGAGCCACGGGTCGCCCGCCCGCACGTACTCGGGGTAGATCGTCAACCGCTCCCGCAGCGTGAACCCGGCCAACTCGGTGTGCCGGGCCAGCTCCTCGATCTGCGGCCACGGGCGCTCCGGATTCACGTGGTCCGGGGTGAGCGGCGAGACGCCGCCCCAGTCGTCGATACCGGCCCGCAGCAGCAGGCCGTACTCGCCGGCGATGAGGTTCGGCGGGGCCTGGATACGAGCCTTCGGGCCCAGCAGCAACCGGGCCACGGCCACCGTGGCGGCCAGGTCGTGCAGCTCCGCGTCGGGCATCCCCCGCATCGCCGTGTCCGGCTTGGCGCGGAAGTTCTGCACGATCACCTCCTGGAGGTGGCCATACTCCCGGTGCGCGCGGCGGATCGCGAACAGCGCGTCAACCCGCTCGGCCGGCGTCTCGCCGATGCCGATGAGCAGCCCGGTGGTGAACGGCACCCCGACCCGGCCCGCGTCGTCGAGCACCCGCAGCCGGACCGCCGGCTCCTTGTCGGGTGAGCCGTAGTGCGGGCCGCCCGGCTCGGACCACAGGCGGGTGGCGGTGGTCTCCAGCATCATGCCCATGCTCGGCGCGACCGGCTTGAGCCGTTGCAGCTCCGACCAGGACAGCACCCCCGGATTGAGGTGCGGCAACAGGCCCGTCTCCTCCAGCACGGCCACCGCGCAGGCGCGCAGGTAGTCCAGGGTGGAGTCGTAGCCGCGCTCGTCCAGCCAGGCACGGGCCGCCGGCCACCGCTCCTCCGGCCGGTCACCGAGGGTGAACAGGGCCTCCTTGCAGCCCTGCGCGGCGCCCTCGCGGGCGATGGCGAGCACCTCGTCGCGGTCCAGGAACGGCGCCGGCAGGCGGTGCGGCACGGTGGCGAAGGTGCAGTAGTGGCAGCGGTCCCGGCAGAGCCGGGTCAGCGGGATGAAGACCTTCTTCGAGTACGTGACGACACCCGGCCGCCCCGCCTCCCGCAGCCCGGCGTCACGGATCTGGCCGGCCACCCGGAGCAGCTCGTCCAGCGCCTCACCACGGGCGGCGAGCAGCGCGGTCGCCTCGTCAAGGTCCAGCGCCCGGCCGGCGGCGGCCCGGCCCAGGGCCCGCCGCACGCTGGCCTCGCCAGGCCCGGGGTGCATCCGATCAACCATCCGCTCACCCTATGCGCCCCAAACCCCCACCCAACCCACCCCCGCCCGGCCCCACCCCCCGCCCACCCCGTGGCCGTTGGCCCGGCCCTCGCCGATCTTGCACTTTCTGTGGTGACACAAGGGGTATTTCACGCGAACCAACAACCGAAAGTGCAAGATCGGCGCGAGGTTGGCGGGGTGCGGGTCAGCGCGGGCCTTCGGGGTTGATGTGCTGGGTGCGGTCGTTGTCCTCGTCCGCGGGGCGCTGGATCGCCTGGGTCGGGTCGGCAGGGCTCGGGTCGGCGGACTGACGCGGGATGGTCTGGGTCGGGTCGGCCGACGGCGGCTGTCCGAACGGCGGCGCGGGCTGCGCGAACTGCGGGCCCGGGTTGGCCGGCGGGAACGGCGGGGCGGACTGCGGTCCCGGGTTGGCCGGCGGGGCGGACTGCGGGGCGGACTGCGGGAACGGCGGGGCGGACTGCGGGAACGACGGCGCGGACTGCTGGTGCGGCGGCGCGGACTGCTGGTGCGGCGGCGCGGACTGCGGGGCCTGGAACGGCGGCGACGGCTGGCCGTACTGGCCCGGGAACTGCGCCGGCGGGTACCCGCCCGGCTGACCCGCCTGCGGGTAGCCGCCCGGCTGGCCGGGGGCGGGCCAACCGGCCTGCGGCTGACCACCGGGCTGGCCGGGGGCCGGCCAACCACCGTGCTGCTGCGGCCAGCCCTGCGGCGGCTGCCCGTAGACGCCCGGCTGCGGCTTGGGCTTCGGCACGTAGTAGAACGCCCGCCAGATCGTGAACACCACCCAGGCGGCCACCGCGAAGATCACCAGCCAGGCGAACCGGGTGAGTACGCCGAGCAGCGCGTCGAGCAGCTCCGCCTCGGCGAGCCGGCCGACCGTCCAGATCAGCATGGTGAGCGTGCCGAACAGCGCGCTGACCGCGTACTCGCCGAGCGCCACCTGCGTGATGAGCTTCGCCTTCGGCAGCACCGGGGCGACGTGGGTCGCCAGCAGCACGGCCAGCAACGGCAGGACCACCGCCTCCACCCCGATGAACGAGAAGAAGGAACTGCCCGCCCGACCGGTGAAGTCGGTGTAGTCGGCAGGAATGAGCAGCCGGAGAAGCCCCACGAAGAGGAACACGGCGTTCGCGCCGAGCAGGGCGAGCGCACCCAGTTCGCGCAGTGGCTTGGTCAGCTGGCGGGCCTGCGTCGCGTCGGCGGACGCGGGCTCGGCGGGGCTGGTCACGAGCTCCCCCTCGGGGCATTGACGGACAGGGCGCACGTGAGCCTAGTCTCCCCGGGCACCGGCGGACCGGAGGCGTCACGTACGCGAGGATGGTCGACATGCGCATCGTGGTTCTGGCCGGCGGCATCGGGGGCGCCCGGTTCCTGCTCGGCGTCCGGGCGTACGCCCGCGAGGTCGGCGCCGAGGTGACCGCCGTGGTCAATGTCGGCGACGACCTGTGGCTGCACGGGTTGAAGATCTGCCCCGACCTGGACAGCGTCATGTACACCCTCGGCGGCGGTGCCGACCCGGAGCGGGGCTGGGGCCGGGTCGGTGAGAGCTGGACGGTCAAGGAGGAGCTGGCCGGGTACGGCGTCGAGCCCACCTGGTTCGGCCTCGGCGACAAGGACATCGCCACCCACCTGGTCCGCAGCACCATGCTCAGCGGTGGTTACCCACTCAGCGCGGTCACCGAGGCGCTGGCGAGCCGCTGGCAACCGGGCGTACGCCTGCTGCCGGCGACCGACGACCGGCTGGAGACCCACGCCATCGTCAGCGGCGGCGGTGAACCCGGTGCCGAGGACGACCAGGGCCAGCGGGCCATCCACTTCCAGGAGTGGTGGGTGCGGTACCGGGCGAACATCGAGACCCACCGTTTCGTGTTCGTGGGCGCGGAGACGGCGAAGCCGGCACCGGGTGTGCTGGACGCCATCGGGGCGGCCGACCTGGTGCTGGTCGCCCCGAGCAATCCGGTGGTGAGCGTCGCGCCCGTGCTCGCCGTACCCGGGATGCGTGAGGCCGTGGTGGACGGCCCGGCACCGGTGGTGGGGGTGTCGCCGATCATCGGCGGCGCGCCGGTACGCGGCATGGCCGACCGCTGTCTCGAGGTGCTCGGGGTCGAGTGCAGCGCCGCGGGGGTGGGCCGCCTGTACGGTGGCCGGCCGGCCGGCGGCCTGCTGGACGGCTGGCTGGTCGCCGAGGAGGACGCCGACACGCTGGTGCCGGAGGTGACGGTCCGCGCGGTGCCGCTGCGGATGACCGACGAGGCGGCGACGGCGGCGATGGTCCGCGCCGCGGTGGAGTTGACGTGAGGCTGGAGATCCTGCCGGTGCTGGGCATCGGCCACGTGACCGAGGGCGACGACCTGGCGGCGTTGATCGCCACCGCCGCGCCGTGGCTGCGCGACGGCGATGTGCTGGTGGTGACCAGCAAGATCGTCTCCAAGGCGGAGGGGCGCCTGGTCGACGTCCCGGCGGACGGGCCGGAGCGGCTCGCCGCACGCGACGAGGTGCTGGCGGGCGAGACCGCGCGGGTCGTGGCCAGCCGGGGCGCGACCCGGATCGTGCAGACCCACCACGGGTTCGTGATGGCGTCCGCCGGGATCGACGCGTCGAACGTCGACAAGACCCGACTGGTGCTGTTGCCCGAGGACCCGGACGCGTCGGCCCGGGAGCTGCGCGCCGCGCTCCGGGAACGGTACGAGCTCGACGTCGCGGTGATCGTCAGCGACACCATGGGCCGGCCCTGGCGCAACGGCCTGACCGACGTCGCGCTCGGGGTCGCCGGCATGCCGGCCATCCGCGACCACCGGGGAGAGGTCGACCCGTACGGCAACGAGCTCCAGCTCACCCAGATGGCCGTGGTGGACGAACTGGCGGGCGCCGGCGAGTTGATCAAGGGTAAGTGTGACCAGGTCCCGGTGGCCGTGGTGCGGGGTTACCTCACCGCCACCGGCGCGGACGACTCCGGCGGCGCGCGTGCGCTGATCCGGGACGCCGCGCAGGACCTCTTCTCGTTGGGTACCGCCGAGGCCCGGGCCGCCGGACTGACCGACGCCGCGACCCTCGTCGAGACCGTCGGCCCCGAGCCGATCGACCCCGCCGCGGTGCGGCGGGCGCTCGACGCGGTGGCCGGGGTGGTCACCCCGGGCACGGTCTTCACGCTTGTCGACGAGGCGGAGGTACGCGCCGGTCTGGTCGCCGAGGTGCCCGGCTGGCCCGCCGACGCCACCGCGCTGGTGCTCGGCACCGCCCCGGCGCCGGTCGACCCGATGGACCTGGTCCGCTTCGGCGCCGACCTGCACCGGCTGCGCCTCGCCCTGGCCGCCGAGGGCGTCGGCTCGACGCTGCTGCCCCCACCCGCCGGCAGCCCAGCAAGCGCCGCCCTAGCCCTGTAGTCCCCCGGCCCCGGCCAACCCGACCGACTTTGGCGTTGATCATGAAGTTATTGCCCGCCGCCTCGGCGTGTCCGGGCAATAACTTCATGATCAACGGGGTGGAGCGGGGTGGGTGGGGTGGGGGTGGGGGTGGGGGTGGGGGTTAGGCCTCTAGGACGGCTCGGCCTAGCGGGGTCAGCGTGTGCAGCACGGTGTTCCGGTCACGGTGGCTGACGAGCAGGCCGGCGTTGCGCAGAACAGTGGCGTGCTGGCTCGCCGCCGCCGGGGAGATGTCGAGCCGACGGGCCATCTCGCCCGTCGTACAGCCGTCGTCGCTGGCCTGGAGCACCGCGGCCCTGGTCCGGCCGAGAAGCGCGGCCAGCGAGTCACGGCCGGCACCGGTCGCGGCCGACGCCTCGCCATCGGCGGCGGCGAGGCCGCCCAGCCGGTCCACGGGATAGACCAGGACGGGCGGCAGCGCCGGGTCGAGCAGAGCGACCGGTGTGGGTGCACAGAAGAACGACGGCACCAGCAGCAGCCCCCGCCCGTCCAGGTGCAATTCGCGGCTGTGCGGGTAGTCGCGCACCTCGAGCACCCCGCCCGCCCAGCGCATGGTCGGGCGCAGGCTGGTCAGGAGGCCCTCGACGCCGCCGTCGAGGAGGGCGCGCGCCCGGCGGTTACGGTCCGCCGCGACGGCGGCCTGGATCCGGCTCCAGTACGGGCCGATCGCCAACGCCCGGTACTGCTCCATCGAATCCGCGAGGTGCCGCACCGTCGCCACGTCGCCACGGGCCAGCGCGGCGGCCGAGGGGGGCAGCGGGTTTTCGGCGGCCACCAGGGTCAGGTCCCGCTGGAGCACCTCGACCGGCGTGCTGCGAACCGCCTCCAGGCCCGCCTCGAAACCTTCCACACTGGCGTACGGGGTGAGGAAGTCGGGAAAGTAGCCGCGCGGCGGATTCAGGGCGAAGAGCAGTCGGAGCTGGTCGGAGGCGATGTCCCGGCGTAGCCCGCGGGTCACGGTGTGCCGCCAGGCAGACGTCAGCGGGTCGCGGTTGCGGCTCTGCAACGCGTGCAGGCTCAGGACCAGCTCCCAGACCGGGTCGGCCGCCGGTGCCACCCGGGTCCGGAGGATGTCCTCCCCAGAAAAGTGGATCTTCAGCATGGAGCACTCCCGTGCCGCCGGCAGAGGGATGCCGGACGGCCATTTCGACTCTACCTGGCCGGCAGTTATCTCCATCTTTAAGCCTGGGCTGAAAAACCTCGACGCCCTCGGGGACGGTTGGGCATGCTTCGAGTGCCCGCGCACGGCACCGACGCGTCCTTGACGCGTTCGATGACGGGGCACCGGGACTGGGGAGGACCGGTGATCGGGCGGCACCACGAGGGTCTGCGGCCCTTGCTCCGCAGAGGTGTCGTCCGGTCACCCCGCCGCCGTGGCACGCGTCGCCGGCCAGGCGGAGGGCCACCCGCTCGTAGAGTGACGGGATGCCCGACACCGCGATGACCGGACCCACCGTCGACCCCATCGATTCCACGACGTTCGCGGCACTGCACGCCGACGCCGTCGCGCTGCTCGAAGGTTGGCAGCCGACCAGCTCGGCTTCGGCCGAGGCACGGGACCGCACCCTCGCGTTCCTCGCCGCCGGGCCGATCGCGATGAGCCGACAACACCGTCCCGGCCACGTCACCGCGAGCGCGCTGGTGCTGGACCCGACCGGGGCGCGGGTGCTGCTCTGCCTGCACGCCAAGTTCGGCCGGTGGGTGCAGCTCGGCGGGCACTGCGAACCGGTCGACCGGACCCTTGTCGGAGCCGCGCTGCGCGAAGCCACCGAGGAATCCGGCATCACCGGGCTGCGCATCGACCCGGCGCCGATCGACATCGACGTACACGAGGTGCAGTGCCAGGGCGGCTCGCGCCACTACGACATCCGGTTCGCCGTGGTCGCCCCGGCCGACGCGGTCGAGCAGGTCAGCGACGAGTCCGAGGCGCTGGGGTGGTTCCCGCCCGACGGGCTGCCCGAGCCACTGGCCGGCGGCACCAAACAACTCGTCGAGCCGGCCCTCGCCGCCCTCCGCAGGTGGTGACGCGGCGCTGGCGACGAGAGTTCCCGTCGCCAGCATCACGCTCCGGACGTCAGACGTAGCCCTCTTCGCCGCGCTCCTTGAGCTCGTCGACCAGCAGCTTGACGTCCTGCGCCCGCTCGCGCGGACAGACCAGCACCGCGTCCGGGGTGTCCACCACGATCAGGTCACGCACGCCGATGACGGCCACGAGCCGACCCGACTGTGGCACCACGACCAGGTCGGCGGTGTCCCGCAGCAGCACGCCCGGCTTGGCGTCCGTGCCGAGCACGACGTTGCCCGCGTCGTCGGCGGGCAGCACCTCGCCGAGGGTGTGGAAGTCGCCGACGTCGTTCCAGCCGAAGTCACCCGGCACGGTGGCGACCCGGCCGGCGGTGGCCGCGCCCTCCATCACCGCATAGTCGACGGAGATCTTCGGCAGCGTCGGCCACACCGTGCCGAGGACGTCGTCCTGCTCCGGCGTGCCCCAGGCGGCGGCGATCGCGGTGACCCCGGCGTGCAGCGCCGGCTGCTGACGGGCCAGCTCGGCGAGGAACACGTCCACCCGCCAGACGAACATGCTCGCGTTCCAGAGGTGTCGACCCGAGCGGACGTACGCCTCGGCGACCTCGGCTGCCGGCTTCTCCTTGAACTCGGCCACCTGACGCCACGGGGCGCCGTCGGTGGCGTCGTCGGTCTCCAGATAGCCGTACCCGGTCTCCGGCCTGGTCGGAGTGATCCCGACCGTCATCAGCATGCCCTGCTCGGCACCCCGGACCGCCTCCTGGACCGTACGAACCCAGCTGTCCGGGTCACGGATCAGGTGGTCGGCCGCGAAGCTGCCCATCACCGCCTCCGGATCGCGGCCCGCGATCACCGCCGCGGCCAGCGCGATCGCCGCGCAGGAGTCCCGGGGGGACGGCTCGACCAGGATGTTCTCCTCCGGCAGCCCGGTGAGCTGCCGGGCGACCGCCGCGACGTGCGCGGCGCCGGTGACCACAAGGGTCCGATCCGGCGTGGTCAGCGGCGCGAGCCGCTCCACGGTCGCCTGCAACAGCGAGGAACTGGTGCCGGTCAGCGGGTGGAGGAACTTGGGGTGGCCGGCGCGGGACAACGGCCACAACCTTGTGCCGCTGCCACCTGCCGGGATGACCGCATAAAGCATCCGCACATCATGCCCGACGCATCGTCCCGCAGTGGCACGGGTCACCATGAGGGGCCCAAACGGTCACGAACGGGCGCGACTCCACGCGGCGATGTGCACCTCGGCGCTGGACTCCCAGGTGAACTCCTTGGCCCGGTCGAAGCCGGCCTTCGCCAGCGACAACCGGCGCTGCTCGTCGTCGAGCAGGGCGGCCAGGTCGGTGGCGATCTGGTCCGGGTCCTCCGAGGTGTACGCGACCGCGTCGCCACCCACCTCGGGCAGGGACAGTCGGGGCGTGGTCAGCACCGGGGCGGCGCACGCCATCGCCTCCAGGATCGGCAGGCCGAACCCCTCACCGTACGACGGGTAGGCGGCGACCAGCGCGCCACCGAGGAAGCCCGGCAGGTCGCCGTACCGCAGGTAGCCGGGGCGCAGCAGGCGCAGGTGCGACGGAACCTCGGCCACCGCGCGGTCGATGTCGTCGTCGTGCCCCTGACCGCCGGCGATCACCAGCGCCGGCGGGTCGGCCCGGTCGGCCACCGCGCGAGCCCAACCCCGGATCAGATTGGGTACGTTCTTGCGCGGCTCCTTGGCGCCGAGGAACGCGACGTAACTGCTGTTGCCCAGCCCCAGTCGGGCACGTACGCGGGCCTTCTCCTCCTCGCTCGGCGCGTGAAAGGCGGCGTGGTCGACGCCGTGGTAGGCCACGTCGATGCGGGTCGGGTCGGCGTCGAGCAGTCGGATCAGCTCGTCACGGGTGGCCTTGCTGGGCACGATCACCCGGTTGGCGCGGCGCATCGAGGTCTTGATGGCACTGCGGAAGAACGTGCGGCGGGACTTGTCGTAGTGCTCCGGCTCGGTGAAGAACGTCGCGTCGTGCACGGTGACCGTCACCGGGCACCCGGCCCGCAGCGGGCAGGTGTAGAACGGCGAGTGCAGCACGTGCGCGCCGACCTGCTGGGCGAGCAGGGGCAGGCCGGTCTGCTCCCAGGCGAGGCGGGCCGGGCGGTGCGCCACGGCGGCCGGAGCGGGGATGATCTCCGCGCCGGGCAGCATGCGGGTGTAACGCTCCTGGTCGGTGCGGAGGCTCACCACGGCCAACTCCACCCCCGACCCGCACACCTTGCCGAGGGCGCCGAGCAGACCGTCGACGTATCGACCGACACCACCACGGTCGGCGGGGACACTCGTGGCGTCGATGAGCACGCGGGGCGGGCGACCGGCGGTCACGGGGCAACTCCTTGAGGGTGGGTCTGTGGGGAACAACACTCCGGGGGTAAAGCCTACGCCGGAGTACGGGGCGGACGCTGACTGCGACCCGACCGTACGCCGACTTGTCATCGTCATCGAGTACGGGTCGCGGAGGCGTATCGTTCGCGCCGATGGCCGACAACATTGCCCGGGTCTTCGCCGACGCGATCGCGACCGACCCGACTCGACCGCTGCTGACCTGGTACGACGACTCCACCGGAGACCGCACCGAACTCTCCGGCGCGACCCTGGCGAACTGGGTGTCGAAGACCGCCAATCTCCTCGTCGACGAGGTCGGCCTCGCGCCGGGCACACCGGCCGGCGTCCTGCTCCCTCCGCACTGGCAGACCGCCGCGGTGCTGCTGGGCTGCTGGTCGGCCAAGCTGAGCGTCCTCGACATGCCGGGAACCGTGGATGTCCTCTTCGCCGCCGCCGACCGGTTCGACGAGGCGCAGTCCTGGACGGCGGACGAGCGCTATGCCCTGGGCCTCGCCCCGCTCGCCGCCCCACTGCGCCAGGTGCCGCCCGGCTTCGCCGACTATGTGGTCGAGGTACGCGGGCACGGCGACCACTTCACCCCGCAGCCCGGCCCGGGCCCCACCGACGCGCACCTGTTGAGCCGAGCCGAGGCCCGCGCCGACGAGCTGGGCATCGAGCGGGGCGCGCGCCTCCTGGTCGACACCGCCCGCTATCCCGACCCGGTCGACTGGCTCCTCGCGCCGCTGACCCGGGCCGCCACGGTGGTCCTCTGCGCCAACCTGGACCCGGCCCGCCTAGCTGCCCGCCAGACCGCCGAAAAAGTAACCCACCCCCTCCCCTAACCCCACTCCCGAACCCCGCCCCCACACCTCCCGCCCCCCTACCCCCGTGCCGTGCCGTGCCGCCCCGCCAGCGCCCGCACCCACGCCGGTGCCGCCGCGCCCCGCCCCGCTGCCCCGCGCCGCCCCGTGCCGCCCGCACCCGCACCCGCACCCGCACCCGCACCCGCACCCGCACCCGCGATCTTGCAGTTTCGGTTGCCGATACGCGTGGAATGCCCCTTATGCCGCCACAGAAAGTGCAAGATCGCGGTGCTTCAGGGCTAGGCAGGGTCGATCATGAAGTCGTGGTGGGCAAATAGCAGGGATATGCACCCTTTGCGGGGCACCACAACTCCATGATCGACGCCTGCGAGGGCGGGGAGCGTGCGGGGCCGGGGCCTGGGGCGGGAGCGTGCGGAGGCCGGGGCCTGGGACGGGAGCGTGCGGGGCCGGGGCCTGGGACGGGAGCGTGCGGAAGCCGGGCCCTGCGGGAGCGGGAACGCTGGGGTCGGGGCGGCACGGGAGTAGCGGCGGGAGCGGTGTGGGGGTGGAGCTCGGGGCTCCGGGCTCCGGGGTCAGGGATCGGGCTCCGGGGCTCGGGGCACTGCGGTCAGAGGTCGGGGGTCAGGGGTCGGGGGTCAGCGGGCGGGGGTCGGGGTCAGGGGTGGGGGCGGGACTGGGCGAAGGTGGCGAAGGCGATCAGGGACTCAGGATTCGCCAGGGCGCCCTTGGCTGCCGCCGAGTCGACCGGGGTGCCGGTGAGGATCTTCTTGACCGGTACCTCCAGCTTCTTCGCCGAGAGGGTTCGGGGCACCGCGCGTACCTGGTGGATCTCGTCGGGGACGTGCCGGGGGGAGAGTGCCGTACGCAGCTCACGGCTGATCTTCGTGCGCAGCGCGTCGTCCAGTTCGAGGCCGTCGGCAAGCACGACGAAGAGCAGCAGCTCGCCTGCGCCGCCCTCGTCGTCCTCCAGGTGCACGACGACCGAGTCGACGACCTCGTCGAGCCCCTCGACCACCGAGTAGAACTCGGCGGTGCCGAGTCGTACGCCGCCGCGGTTGAGGGTGGCGTCGGAGCGGCCGGTGATCACGCAGCCACCTCGGGCGTTGATGGTGATCCAGTCGCCGTGCCGCCACACACCCGGGTAGACGGAGAAGTACGCCTCGGAGTAGCGGACGCCGTCCGGGTCGTTCCAGAAGCCCACCGGCATGCTCGGCATCGGCTCGGTGATCACCAGCTCGCCCAGTTCACCGATCACCGGGGTGCCGTCGGCCGAGCGGGCCTCCACCTTGGCGCCCAACGCGCGGCAGGCGATCTCTCCGGCGTACACGGGCAGCAGCGGCACCCCGCCGACGAAGCCGGTGCACACGTCGGTGCCGCCGGACAGCGACTGGAGCTGCACCTGGTCGCCGACCGTGTCGTACACCCATTGGAAGCCCTCGGCGGGCAGCGGCGCACCGGTGGAACCGACGCCGCGCAGCGCGGACAGGTCGGCGATCTCGCGCGGCACCACGCCGGCCTTGCGGCAGGCCAGCAGGTACGGCGCGGAGGTGCCGAAGTAGGTGGTGCCGGTCTCGGCGGCCAGTCGCCACAGGCCGCCGAGGTCGGGCTCTGCCGGCCGGCCGGGCTCCGCCCGGACCCCAGGGTTGCCGTCGAAGAGCACGATGGCCGCGCCCACGGCCGGCCCGGAGACCAGGAAGTTCCACATCATCCAGCCGGTGGTGGTGAACCAGAAGAACCGGTCGGACGGGCCGAGGTCGTGGTGCAGGGCGAGCATCTTCAGGTGTTCCAGCAGGATGCCGCCGTGGCCGTGGACGATCGGCTTGGGCAGCCCGGTGGTGCCCGAGGAGTAGAGCACGTACAGCGGGTGGTCGAACGGGACCGGCGTGAACGTCAACGGCTCGTCCGTGGGCGCGGCCAGGTCCGCCCAGTCGAGGACGCCGTCGGGCGCGGGGCCGTCCGGGTCGAGGTACGCGATGCCGACGGTGTGCCGCAGCGACGGCAGGGCGGCCCGGATCGCGGCGACCTCGGCGCGACGGTCCACCGGCTTGTCGCCGTACCGGTAGCCGTCCACGGCGACCAGCACCGTCGGCTCGATCTGCTGCCACCGGTCGGTGACGCTGCGGGTGCCGAACTCGGGCGCGCAGGACGAGAAGATCGCGCCCAGGCTGGCGGTGGCGAGCAGCAGGACGTACGTCTCGGGAATGTTCGGCGCGTACGCCGCCACCCGGTCCCCGGCGGTGACGCCGAGCCGGCGCAGGCCGGCCGACACCCGGCGGACCTGCTCGCGCAGCTCGGCGGCGGTGAGGGTGACCGGCGGGCGGGTCTGGCCGTGCGCGATGACGACGGGGTCGTCGTCATCGCGGCCCGGCATGCGCAGCACGTTCTCGGCGTAGTTGAGGGTGGCGTCGGGGAACCAGCGGGCGCCGGGCATCGCCCGCTCGGCCAGCGTGGCGGTCGGCGGGGTGTGCGCGATGACCTCGAAGTGGTCCCAGATGGAACGCCAGAAGGCGTCCAGGTCGGTGACGGACCAGCGCCACAGCGCGTCGTAGTCGGCGAAGTCCAGCCCTCGGTGCTCCCGCAGCCAGCGCAGGTAGTCGCCGATCCGGGACCGCTCGAGCACGTCCGCCGGCGGCGTCCACAGCACGTCACCCACTGCTCCACCCTCCCTGAGGCCCGCACGACACTGTGCATGGGCCGTGGCGCCATCTTGCCCTACCTCGAAGCGCCATTCTGCGCACCGGGTGGGCCGATCGACGCGTGCCCGGCCCACACTCCACCGGGTCAACCCATGTGGGTCAGCCGGCCCGGTGCGCCTGGATGGCCCGGCGGCGGGCCAGGCGGTGCTCGCGGCGGATCTCCGCCTCCCGGTACCGGCGTTCGTCGTCCGGCGTCTCCGGCAGCACCGGGCGGACCGTGCGCGGCGCGCCGCCGACGTCCACCCCGACGAAGACCAGGTACGCCGTGGCGACCCGGACCGGCGCGTCCTCGGCCGAGTCCCACCGCTCGGCGACCACCCGCACCCCCACCTCCATCGAGGTCTGCCCGGTCCAGTTGACCTGGGCGTGCGCGTGCACCAGGTCACCGACCCGGACGGCCTCGGAGAAGACGATCTCGTCGATCGCCGCGGTGACCGCCGTCCCGCCGCTGTGCCGGGCGGCAGCGGCGCCGGCCACGTCGTCGACGAACTTCATCAGGACCCCGCCGTGGACGGTTCCGTAGAGGTTGACGTCCACCGCAGTCATGATCTTGCTGAGGGTGACCCGGGAGTACGACGTCGGCTTGCCGGTCGGAGCGGCGGAGAGGTGCTCGGTCATGCCGGAAACGGTACGGTGCGCGGATGCGACATCTCTGGAGCTTCCTCGCCGGGTTGGTGGTGGCACCCATCACGTGGGTGCTTGTCACACTCGGGCAGGACGGGTCGAGCCGGACGGTCGACCGCTGGGTGGAGATCGGCACCTTCAACACCGCCAACCTGATCGAACCGGCCGTGTACCTCGGTGTCGGCGGTGTCCTGCTCGGGCTGCTCGGCACACTGCGTTTCTCGCCGGCGGGGCCACTGCTGGCCGGGCTGCTGCTGGTCACCCCGTACATCGGGATGTTCGTGGCGCCGTTCGAGGTGCGCGACGCCATCCCGCACGAGTGGAAGGTGTTCGGTGACCCGCTGCCGCTGCGGCTGCCGGTCGAGAACGGCACGCTCTTCCTGATCGGTCTGCTGCTGCTGATGGCGACGTTCAGCGGTCAACGCTGGCGGCGGTGGCCGGAGCCGGTGACCGTACCGGCCGCCACCCCGGCGCCGGCGGACGCGCCGCGCGGCGACGACTTCACCCTGACCGACTGGTCGTCGTCCGAATCGGCGGAGCGCGACACCGCGCCACTGACCCTGGGCTACCCGGCCGATCCGACGCCGACCGAGCCGCTGCCGCGCCGGGTGGGCGGCGAATCGCCGTGGTCCGCGCCGCCGCGCGGTCAGACGCGGCCCGAGGACACCACCGAGATCCGCTGACCGTCGGGGGGGGGGGGGGGGGGCGCCCGCCCGCCCCCCCCCCCCCCCCCCCGGCCCCCGCCCCCCCGCCAGGCGCGCGGCGGCGCCGAGCCGGGGGGC
>NZ_JBITDT010000024.1:0-82676 GCF_044454415.1 Micromonospora sp. NPDC051543 | reverse complement strand
GCCAGGCACCCTGAACCAGGACACCCAAGATCCCTACCAGCTGACACATGTATCGGGACTTCACCACTGACAGATGTCATGGGACTGAATAGTTCGGAGCTGACGGAAACTGTCCAAGATCTGAACTGCCGCCGCTGTGCGGCCGTGCGGCCGTGCGGCCGTGCTGCCGTCGCCGCTGTGCGGCCGTCGCGGCGACGCAGGGCGCGCTCACCCGTGGGCGCGGCCGCGTCCCATCCCGCTGACCCACGCGATCCCGCTGTGCGGGCGGCGAGGCGTGTCGGTGTTGAATGCGGGGGTGTCCGCCACCCCCGCGAGCCAGTCCGGACACAGAGGAGGGTGAGATGAACTTCCAGCGCCTCGGCCCGAGCGGCCAGGAGATCCCGGTCGTCCAGCACGACGGTACGACCTTCGACCTGCGGCCACTCACCGCCGACCTGGACGGGGCGTTCTGGGCGTCGGACGGGATCGCGCGGACGCGCGGCGCGCTCGACCGGGGCGAGCTGACCGAGCTGCCCGAGGCCGCGTCGCTGCGGGTGGGCGCCCCGGTGGCGCGTCCGGCGAAGATCGTCTGCATCGGACTCAACTACCGCGACCACGCGGCGGAGACGGGCGCGGCGCTGCCCGCCGAGCCGGTGGTCTTCATGAAGGACCCGATGACCATCGTCGGGCCGTACGACGACGTGCTCGTTCCC
Organism: Micromonospora sp. NPDC051543; assembly: GCF_044454415.1. Taxonomy (NCBI): domain Bacteria; kingdom Bacillati; phylum Actinomycetota; class Actinomycetes; order Micromonosporales; family Micromonosporaceae; genus Micromonospora; species Micromonospora sp. NPDC051543. The sequence continues at coordinate 81,984 of NZ_JBITDT010000024.1, read as the reverse complement.
CGTGGCTCGACCAAGACCGACTGGGAGGTCGAACTCGCGGTCGTCGTCGGGACGACCATCCGGTACGCCGACTCTCCGGAGGATGCCCTGCGCCACGTCGCCGGGTACGCGGTGTCGCACGACGTCTCCGAACGCGCCTTCCAGTTGGAGCGCGGCGGCCAGTGGGACAAGGGCAAGAGCTGCGAGACCTTCAACCCGCTGGGGCCGAGTCTCGTGCCGGCCGACGAGGTCGACGACCCGCAGTCGCTCGCGCTGCGTCTCTGGGTCAACGGCGTGCTCCGCCAGGACGGGTCCACCGCAAACATGATCTTCCCGGTGGCGCACGTGCTCTGGTACCTGAGCCAGTTCATGGTCCTGTACCCGGGCGACGTCATCAACACGGGAACGCCGGCCGGGGTGGCGCTGGGTCTTCCGGATCACCCGTACCTGCGCGCCGGCGACGTGGTGGAGCTGGAGGTCGCCGGCCTGGGCCGGGCCCGCCAGACGCTGGTGGCGGCATGACCGCGGAGTTCGCCGGGCTCGCCGCGATCGTCACCGGCGGTTCGTCCGGCATCGGACACGCCACGGCCGTGGAGCTGAGCGCCCGAGGCGCCCGGGTGGCCGTCCTCGACCTGAATCCAAGCGGGCTCCCGGACGGCATCGCCGGCATCACCGCCGACGTGTCGAGTCGGCCGTCGGTGGACGCGGCGGTCGCCGAGGCGGCCAGGGTGCTCGGCGGCCTCGACGTGGTGGTCAACAACGCCGGCATCGGCGCGACCGGAACCGTCGCCGACCAGGGCGACGACGAGTGGCACCGGGTACTCGACGTCAACGTGGTCGGCATGGCCCGGGTGGTCAGCGCCGCGTTGCCCTGGCTGCGCCGCTCGGAGCACGCGTCGGTCGTCAACATCTCGTCCATCGCGGCGCTCAACGGCCTGCCGGGCCGCGCGCTCTACTCGGCCAGCAAGGGCGCCGTGCTGTCGTTGACCCTCGCCATGGCCACCGACCACGTCCGCGAGGGCATCCGGTTCAACTGCGTCTGCCCCGGCACGGCGGACACGCCCTGGGTGGGGCGGCTGCTCGCGCAGGCGGACGACCCGGCGGCCGAGCGGGCGGCGCTGCGGGCCCGCCAACCCATCGGACGGCTGGTCACCCCGGAGGAGGTCGCCAACGCGATCCTCTACCTCGCGTCACCCCGATCGGCATCGACCACGGGTACGGTGTTGGACGTCGACGGTGGGGTCACCCACCTGCGGGTCCGGCCGTGACGACGGGCGGGGGTGTGCCGTGCGGATCGCGCTCTTCGTGACCTGCCTGGCCGACACCATGTTCCCGCAGGCGGCCACGGCGACCGTACGGCTGCTGGAACGGCTCGGCCACGAGGTCGTCTTCCCGACCGAGCAGACCTGCTGCGGGCAGATGCACGTCAACACCGGCTACCGGCGCGAGGCCGTCCCGCTGGTGCGCCGCCACGTGCGCACCTTCGACAGGTACGACGTGATCGTCGCCCCGTCGGGCTCCTGCGTCGGGTCGGTCCGGCACCAGCACGCGATGGTGGCCCGGCAGGCGGGCGACGAGGGTCTGGCCGACCGGGCCGAGTCGGTGGCCGCGCGGACGTACGAGTTGTCGGAGCTGCTCGTGGACGTGCTCGGCGTGACCGACGTGGGCGCGTACTACCCGCACCGGGTGACCTACCATCCGACCTGCCACTCGCTGCGGATGCTGCGGGTCGGCGACCGGCCGCGACAGCTGCTGCGTGAGGTGCGCGGCCTCGACCTGGTCGAGTTGCCGGCGGCGGAGCAGTGCTGTGGTTTCGGTGGCACGTTCGCCGTGAAGAACCCGGAGACGTCCACGGCCATGCTGGCGGACAAGATGCGCCACGTGCTGGACACCGGCGCCGACGTGTGCGCTGCCGGTGACGTGTCCTGCCTCATGCACATCGGCGGTGGACTGTCACGGCTGCGCACCGGGGTGCGCACCGTGCACCTCGCCGAGATCCTGGCGTCGACGGAGACCAGCGGCGCAGCGGCGGCACGGTCGTGACCCGCCGGACGTTCCTCGGCATGCCGGCGACCGCGCCGCCCGGCGTGGGGCACCTGCGCGGCGACGAGTCGTTCCCGACCGCCGCGCGGCGCAGCCTGGCCGACCCGCAAATGCGGCGGAACCTGCGGCACGCGACGACGACGATCCGGACCAAGTCCGGATCGGTGATCGCCGAACAGACCGACTGGGAGCAGTTGCGCGCGGCCGGCGCGGCCATCAAGACCGACACCCTGCACCGCCTTCCCGAGCTGCTGGAACAGCTCGAAACGAAGGTCGCGGCGGCCGGCGGTGTGGTGCACTGGGCGGCGGACGCGATCGAGGCCAACCGCATCGTCACCGACCTCGTCCAGGCGACCGGCGCGGACCGCGTCATCAAGGTCAAGTCGATGGCGACCCAGGAGATCGGCCTCAACGAGGCCCTGGAGGCGGCCGGGATCACCGCCATCGAGACCGACCTCGCGGAGCTGATCGTGCAGCTCGGCGACGACCGGCCGAGCCACATCCTGGTACCCGCGATCCACCGCAACCGCGCCGAGATCCGCGAGATCTTCCTGCGTGAGATGCCCGGCGTCGACCCCGCGCTCACCGACGACCCGACGGCCCTGGCGGCCGCCGCGCGCCGGTTCCTGCGCCAGACCTTCCTGAGTACGCCGGTGGCGGTGTCCGGCGCGAACTTCGCCGTCGCCGAGACCGGCACCCTCGCCGTGGTGGAGTCCGAGGGCAACGGCCGGATGTGCCTGACCCTGCCGGAGACCCTCATCACCGTCATGGGCGTGGAGAAGGTGGTGCCCACCTGGCGTGACCTGGAGGTCTTCCTCCAACTCCTGCCGCGCGCGTCGACGGGGGAGCGGATGAACCCGTACACCTCGATGTGGACGGGCGTCACCCCCGGCGACGGGCCGCAGGCGTTCCACCTGGTCCTGCTGGACAATGGGCGCAGTGCGGTGCTCGCCGACGAGGTGGGTCGGCAGGCGCTGCGGTGCATCCGCTGCTCGGCCTGCCTCAACGTGTGCCCGGTCTACGAGCGCGCGGGCGGGCACGCGTACGGGTCGGTGTATCCGGGGCCCATTGGCGCGGTGTTGTCTCCCCAGCTCACCGGCATCGAGGACAATGCGTCTCTGCCGTACGCGTCGACGCTCTGCGGCGCCTGCTACGACGCCTGCCCCGTGAAGATCAACATCCCGGAGCTGCTGGTGCACCTGCGCGCCGAGGCCGTCGAGGCGCGGCGGCGACCCACGGCCGAGTCGATCGCGATGGCCGCCGCCGCGTACACGATGGACCGACCCCGGCTGTACGCGGCCGGGCAGGGCGCGGCCCGGCTGAGCCGGCTCGCCGGTCGGCGGGGTCGAGGTCTGCCCCCGCCGTTGAACGGCTGGACCGCGAGCCGGGACCTGCCCGACCCGCCGGCGCAGACGTTCCGCGAATGGTGGGCCGATCGGTGACGTCCCGCGACCTCGTCCTCGGCCGACTGCGCGCCGCGCTCGCCGGCACTCCCCCCGATCCGGTGCCGGTGCCGCGCGACTACCGCCGGACCGCCGACGCGGACCTCGACCAGTTGGCGCAGCGACTCACCGACTACCGGGCCTACGTGCACCGGATCACCGAGGTCGCCGTCGCCGACACGATCGCCGACATCCTGCCGGCGGGCGGCACTGTCGTCGTACCCCCGGGTCTGCCCTCCGCCTGGCTGCCGGCGACGGTGACCGCGCTGCCCGACGACGGCCTCGACCACGCGCGGATCGGCGCGGCGGACGCCGTCGTCACCGCCGCCGCCGTCGCCGTCGCCCAGACCGGCACCGTCGTCCTCGACGGCTCGCCCGACCAGGGACGCCGAGTGCTCAGCCTGCTGCCGGACCTGCACGTGTGCGTGGTCCGCGCCGACCAGGTGGTGGCCACCGTGCCGGAGGCCCTCGCCCGGCTGACGCCGCAGCGCCCGCTGACCTGGATCAGCGGGCCGTCGGCCACCAGCGACATCGAGCTGATCCGCGTCGAGGGCGTACACGGCCCCCGCCGCCTGCACATCCTCCTGCTGCCCTGACGCAGGCGGGGTGGGCGACCTCGCTTTTCCCGATGACCCGCCATCGACGCCCCCGGGTGGGCATCGTTGGAGGCATCAGGTACGACGAAGGCGAGGGAGCGCGATGCGCGCGGTAGTGCTCAGCGAATTCGGCGGCCCGCTCGTCGTCGAGGAGGTCGACACGCCAGTCCCCGGCGCGGGACAGGTGCTCGTCCGAGTCGCGGCCAGTGGCGTCAACCCCCTGGACGCCAAGATCCGTGAAGGGAAGGCCCCGCACGCCCGGAACCATCCGCCCGTCGTCCTCGGCCTGGACCTGGCGGGTGTCGTGGCGGAGGTCGGGCCCGGTGTCGTCGGCTTCGCCGAGGGTGACGAGGTGTACGGGCTCACCGGCGGAGTCGGTGATGTTCAGGGGTCGCTCGCCGAGTACGCGGCCGTCGACGCCCGGCTGCTGGCCCGTACGGCGCGGTCGTTGAGCCTGCGTGAGGCGGCGGCGCTGCCGCTGGCCGTCATCACCAGTTGGGAGGCGCTGGTGCACCGGGCGCAGGTGCGGGCCGGCCAGCGGGTCCTGGTGCACGGCGGCGCCGGCGGTGTCGGGCAGGCCGCCATCCAGATCGCCCACGCCCGAGGCGCGGAGGTCTTCGCCACCGGTTCGTCCCGGAACCTGGAGACCATCGCGCGGCTCGGCGCGACGCCGATCGACTACAACGCCACCGAGGTCGAGGACTACGTGGCCGCGCACACCGGCGGCGACGGCTTCGACGTCGTCTTCGACACCGTCGGCGGAACCACCCTGGACAGGTCCTTCCTCGCCGTACGCACCTACACCGGGCACGTCGTGAGCGCGCTCGGTTGGGGCACGCACAGCCTCGCGCCGCTGTCGTTCCGCGGCGCCAGCTACTCCGGCGTCTTCACCCTGTTGCCACTGTTGACCGGTCAGGGGCGCGACGCGCACGGCGAGATCCTGCGCGAGGCGAGCGCGCTGGCCGACGCGGGCGCGCTCCGGCCGATCGTCGACCCCCGACGGTTCACGCTGGACACCGTCGCGGACGCCCACGCTCTCGTGGAGGCCGGCACCAGCACCGGCAAGGTCGTCATCGACGTAGCCTGACAAGGACCAGCTGTCCGGATACCTGCTGAGATGGACGTCGAGGCACCGGGGCAGACTCTCTTAACGGGGTCAGTCAGCCTCGGCCACGTAGACACCCTTACCGGGATGTCCCTCGACCAACCCGCGATCCTTGAGGATCGTCATGACCCGGTTGATCGTGGAGATGTGCACGCCGTGCTGTTCGGCCAGTTCCCGGGTGGACGGTAACTTCTCGCCCGGCGCAAGCTCGCCGGACTTGATCTTCTCGGCTATCTCGTTGGCGATGCGCCGGTATTCCACTCGCTGGGTCGGCATCAACCGCTCAGGACGGGTCGGAGTTGGCTCAGGACGGTGGGGTCGGTGATTCGGTCGTCGGCGGCGAGCATGATCGCCTTGGACAGGATCGTCGCGAGCATGGCGTCGTCGTCGAACGGCAGGTGCAGGCGGCCGGTCTGCTGACGCGCCGCCACGATGCACAGGTACCTGTCATCGGGCTCCATCATGATGTTGCCCGACCCGAGGTGGATGCGGTACGCGCGCAGGTTGCCCCGCACCCGCAGGTACCGCTCGGCGAGGTCCACCCGGTCGGCGATGGCCATCCGGGGCAGCAGCCGGGCGAGCGCGTCCCGGCGTACCTGCGCGGACGGGGTCAGCTCCGCCACCGCCGTGCGGTGCCAGTAGGCGGAGAACCCGTCCTCACCACGGTCGGCCCACTGCGGGTCGGTGGCGATGGAGGTGACGCCGACGAACAGGTCCACGTCGCGCATGGCCTCGGTGAACACCAGCGGTGGCACGTCGATGATCCGGGCGGGTTGCCACGTCTTCCCGTCGTGCCGGGCGAAGCGCACCTGGTCGGTCGAGCAGTACTCGACGTCGTAGCGGCGCTCCTCCCGGTCGTCGACGAGCGCGTGGTGGAAGGACGCCTGCCACCCGCCGCCGCCGAAGACCTTGGTGGCCTCGCTGTCGTACCCGCCGTCCCACGTCCCCAGGTAGCCCGCCTGCCAGCCACGGGCGCGCAGCAGGGCGTTTGCCTGCCGGTAGCGCAGGATGTGCGCGGCGAACCGGTTGGAGTAGGTCTCCGTCTTCTCCTCGGCCGGCGTGCGCAGGTAGACCTCGCGGAACGCCTGTTTGAACGGCTGCGGCAGGCCGGCGTCAACCAGATGTGCGCGCCAGGCCAGCACCTCGGCCGTGTCCGCGCGGGCCGGATGCCACAACCGGACCGATCCGTGGGCGAGGGCGTGACCGTCCCGGTCGACGATCGCCCACCCGTCGCCGTTTCGCCGGGGCAGACCGGCCGTCCAGCGCCGGCCGTCGGCGCTGGTCTCCCAGAGCAGACGCCGCCCGTAGGTCGCGGTCACCGGGTGGTCGAGCAAGCGCGACGACCAGTCGGGGTACGACCAGACGCGCTCCTCGGACAGCAGCCCCTCCACCCGCTGCCGCTCGCTGACCAGCGTCGCGCCGACCCGCTTGACCAGGCTCCGCAACTCGGCGAGGTCGTCCTCGTGGGACTGCTTCACCTGCGCCGGAACGCCCTTGAGGGTGACGTCGTCACGGGCGAAGACCAGGCGTGCCCGCTCGCCCACGATCTCGACCGTCGCCTCGTACGGGCCGACCGCCCGGCGCAGCCGCCCGTCCGGTCCGAGCCCGTGGTCGTCGACGGCCAGCTCCATGACCTCGCTGAGCGACCATCCGCGCCGGGCCCCGAGCTGGGTCAGCGCGGTCTGGACCCGGCTGCGCACCGCCTTGTTGCGGACCGTCACCGCGAGGCGGGCCAGCGTGCGCAGCGGCACGTCGCCGTCCCGGTCGGCCAGCAGCCGTACCGCCGTGATGGCCGTCCGCGGGGCGTACGGGAATCCGGCGGCCTGGCGTGGCGCGGACGCCGCGCCCGTTGTCGCGCGGGCCAGCAGCTCCGTCGCCCGCTCGTCGCGTTCGCGGGACAGTGCCCAGACCAGCCCGCGCAGGAGACGGTCCGTGTCGTCGTGGACGCTCCGCCCGTGGCCGGCGAACGCGTCGAGGACCTGGCGGACGACCTGCCGGCCGCCGTGCGCGGCCACCAGCAGCTCGTCGAGGCGGCGCAGCCACTTCGCGGTCGCCGCCGGTTTGTCCAGCGCGGCGCAGTGCTCCAGCAGCTCCGGAACGCCCGGCGCGGCGAGGTCGGCGCCCAGGTCGGCGCGGACGGCGGGCCCGAAGCTGTCCCCGTCGTGCAGCAGCCACGCCGGCAGGCGGCTGCCGGTGGCGCGGTCGATGGCCTGGCCGAGCAGCGTGACGGTACGCCGTCGCGTCGCCGCCGCGATGAAGTAGTCATCGAGCAGCTCGCTGCTCAGGGCGGACAGCGCCGGCACCAGGTCGGCCAGCTCGGCGGCCGTCAGGCGCTGCGCGATCAGGGCGGGTAGCTCCAGGTCGGTGCCGTCGTCGACGCCGCCTCGGCGAGCGACCACTTCCAGGCACCACAGCAGGTCCGCCCGCGTGAAGGGGACATCCTCGGTGGCGAGGTTGGGCAGCACCCCGCTCATCCCGGACGTCGATCCCCGGTGCAGGGCCAGGGCGGCCCGGCGGCGCTCCTCGGCCGGCCACGCCCGCACGGTGGCCCACTCCGGCAGGTTCGTCACCGACGCCCCCCAGTAGCTCGCGCTGGCAGCCCGCAGCAGCGTGCGGATTCGTTCGTCGGCCTCGGCGAGGCCGGTCTCCACCTGCCGGCGGTCCGCATCGCTCAGGTGGGGGAGCAGTGCCGTCCAGTCACCCATGTCAGCCACCTACCAGCGCGACGAGCCGGACGAACGCCACGTCGGGGTCGGTCCGCAGGTCGATCTCCTCGTCGAGGTCGTCGACCTGGTGGTCGCCGATCAGTAGCAGGAAACCGTTGTGGGCGAACGAGGCACAGGCCCGGTCCGCCTGCGCCTCCCAGTCGAGCCGCCGGCCCGCGGCGACCCGGTAGCCGTTCAGCGTGGCCTCCGTGTCGGTCGGCTGCACCAGGCCCCGGAAGTGCCGCGGGCGCTCGGCGTTGAACCGCGCCACCTCCTCGCGGACCCGCAGCCGAACCAACTCTCGCGCGGAGATGCGCTCCGGCAGGCCCGTCAACGGCCAACTGTCGACGGCCCTGCCGGTCGCCGTCTCGTCCCGAACCATCACCGTGACCATGCGTTGTGCTCCTCGCCCTCAGGTGAGCGGCAGCATGGCACGGCCGTCCGACGAAAACGGGGCACCCGGACTCCTACGAGCAGGACCTCGAACCGGACGAGGACCGACCGGCCGGGCGGGCGCAGTCGACGACGACGGTGGCCAACAGGGCGGGGTGGTCGGTCGCCCCGTCCATGTCCACCGACCGGGCACCGCACAGGCTGACGTCGGAGCTGGTCACGATGTGCTGCACCGCCCCGTCACCGACGCGGGGATGACCGGTCGGCACGCAGGTCCCCACGTCGCCGGGGCGCAGGTTGAGGTCACCGCTCACCAACGTTGGGGCGTACCCGGTGTGCCGACGGATGGCGGGCAGGATCCCGTCGATCAGGTGGCCGCACTGGGCGAGCGCGACGCTGCGGCTGGTGGCCGCCAGGTGGGTGGTGCAGGCGTTGAGCCCGCCCTCGACGTTGACGCACAGCCAGGGTCGTTCCTCGGGGTCGGCGAGGTCCTGCGCCGGGTGGATCCCAGTGTGCACGGTGTACCGGCTGCCCGTCGTCGGCAGTCGCGTCAGCAGACCGATGCCGTACGCCCGGCCGTTGCGGCACCGGGTGTCGGCGCCGCTGGGCCGGTCGCCGGCAGCCTGGAAGGCGGACGCGACTCTCGCGCGGCCGTGGACCTTCGCGAACACCGCCTCCAGCGTGGGCACGTCGTCCTGGCAGATCTCGTTGAGGGTGACCAGGTCGGGCCGCTCCGCCCTGATCAGTTCGGCGGCCCTGGGCACCGCCCGGCCGGTGTAGCAGGCGGCGCGACCGCTGTTGCACAGGTTCATCTGTGCCACCCACAGGGTCGTGGGCGCGGGGGAGGCCGGGACGGGCCGGGCCGGCACACCGGCGACGACGACGAGACAGCCGACGGCGAGGGCCCGGCGGATCGCGCGGAACGGGCCGTTCGGGCGCCGATCAGGGACGGTCGTGCCCCGGCGGCGGTCGGTGTCGCCGGGCGGATCGTCGGACATGCGGACTCCGGCAGCAAGGCGGCACTCTTCGCCGAGGTGTCCGCGATCCTACTGCCGGCCGCCCGGCGTTCTAGGGTGGACCGATGATCACGTGCGTCGTGCACTACACCATCGACCCCGCGCAGATCGAGGCGTTCGAACGGTTCGCCCGCGCGTGGATGCGGCTCGTGGCCCGGCACGGCGGCGTGCACCACGGCTACTTCCTGCCCGCCGAGGGCGCCAGCGACCGGGCCGAGGCGCTGTTCAGCTTCGACAGCCTCGCGGCGTACGAGCGGTACCGCGCACGGTTCGGCCACGACCCGGAGTTCCTCGCGGCCGACGCCATCCGCGACGAGTCGGGTTGTGTGGTGCGCTACGAGCGGACGTTCATGCGCCCCCTGCTGCCGGGCGACGCGGACGCGGCACGCTGACACGGGCCGTGCGGGGAGGGTGGACCCCGCACGACCCGTGCCGGTTCAGCGGTGCGGTCGGGGCGCGACGCGCGGCAGGACGTACGGCGGGCCGGCGAAGATCAGATCCGACTTCAGCTCCTGGTACGCCCGCTTGGGCTGGTAGTTCTCGTCGTAGATGGTGGCCAGGCCCTCCGGCGGGTCGTTGAACCAGTCCGGCACCCACGAGTACTTGTCGCTGAAACCCCAGACGGTGTACGACAGGCAGTCGCGTACGGCGAGGCACGCCTTCATCAGCACGCTGAAGTTGGCGGCCGACGCCTGCAGACGGGGGTTGATCTCCTCGGAGTTGCCGGCCTGGACGCCTGCGGTCATCTGGCTACGGACGTCGACCTCGGTGAACGCGGTGGCCAGGCCGAGCGCGGAGAAGCGCTTCAGCGCGGCGGTCACCTGGAGGGTGTCGAAGTTGCCGTACTGGGTGCCCAGGTGACCCTGCGAGCCGACGCCGTCGATCGGGACGCCCTTGGCGCGCAGGCCCTTGGCCATGTCGTAGACGAACTGCGTCTTGTCGTCGGCCGGGTTGCCCGAGCCGAACGCCTCGATGTTGTAGTCGTTGTAGAACAGCAGCGCCTTCGGGTCGGCGGCGCGGGCCCAGCGGAACGCGTCGGCGATGTAGTCCGGGCCCAGGTTCTGCGCCCAGAAGCCCTTGTAGTGCAGCGTCGACGGAGTGTCCCAGGGGTCGCTCACCGCCTCGTTGACGACGTCCCACTGCCAGATCTTGCCCTTGTAGCGGCTGACGACGGCGGTGATGTGCTTGCGCAGCAGCTCGCGCAGCTCCTGCTTGCTGATGGTGCCGTCGGCGACGCCGCTGGTGAGCCAGGCGGGCAGTTGGTTGTGCCAGACCAGCACGTGGCCCCGCACGCTCTGGCGGTTGCGCTGGGCGAACTGGATGAGCTGGTCGGCGGCCGCCCAGTCGTAGGTGCCCCGGGTGGGCTCCAGGCTCTCCCACTTCATCGCGTTCTCGGCGGTGACCGAGGAGAACTCCGAGGCGGCGAGCTGGCGGTAGCGCGGGTCGTTGGCGTCGTTGAGTGCCTCCGCGTTGACCGCGGTGCCGATCTTCAGGCCGTGGCGCTGGCCGAGGGCCGCGAGCGTCTGGGTGGTCGGGTCGTACGGCCGGCTCGCGGTGGCCGGAACCGCGTTCAACGCCGCAGCGGTCGCGACGGCGACGACGCCGGCGCTGATCCACCGTCTTGGCTTCATCTGCCTGCCTCTCGATAATGATCGACAAATGTCGATCTTTGAAGGAAGGGTGCGGCCCGGAAGGAAAGGGCGCGGGGAGTGGCTTCGAAGAACCGGAAACTCGTTCGAAACATTATGGCCGCCGATGGGCCCCGTCAACTCTGAAAACTTCCGGAAAAAAGTCGGGTGAGCTGCGCGACTGTGGATAGTCATCGGATGAAAGTTTCGCCGCCGCGCCGAGCGGCACGGCGTCAACGGCAGTGGGGACGGCACCGACCCGGATGGGTCGGCGCCGTCCCCACTCAGCGGGACCGGCGGCGGATCAAGCGTTCAGCCGTGCCTCGATCGCCTCGATGACGCGCGGACGCAGCTCCGCGGCGCGGATGACGGCGTCCACCGAGCCGACCTCGACGGCCCGCTGGATGTTGTGCACCCGGTCGAACTCGGTAGCCACCTCGCCGAGCTTCTCCGCCCGCACCGAGGAGCGCAGCTCGTCGAGCTCGGCCGTCAACGCGGCGCGCTCGGTCCCGGACGCGGCGGCGACCCGGGCCTCCAGTGCGCGTACCCGCTCGTCGGCGGCCGTACGGGCGTTGACGTCGGCGGAGAACACCACCGCGGCGGCGGGAGCGCCACCGAGCACCGAGGCGAACGACCCTTCCAACGCGAGCACCGTCATGCTCGGGTTCAGCGCCTTCGAGAACACCACGAACGCGCCACCGTGGTACCGCGAGATCACGCAGAACACGATCGGACCCTGGAAGTTGACGATCGCCCGGCCGATCTCCGCGCCGTACTCCAGTTGCAGCTTGCGCATCGACTCGGGCGAGCCGTCGAAGCCCGACAGGTTGGCCAGCACGACCAGCGGCCGGTTGCCGCTGGCCGCGTTGATGGCCCGCGCGGCCTTCTTCGACGAGCGGGGGAACAGCGTGCCCGCCGTGTAGGTGTCCGGGCCGTCGGTGGGCGGGAACCCCCGACGCGGCACCGACCGGGACTCGATGCCGAGCAGGCACACCGGGATGCCGCCCAGGTGGGCGTCCTGCACGACCGCCGTGTCGGCGTCGGCCATGCCCGCCCACCGCTCCAGCACCGGGCGGTCCTGGTCGGCGATGGCCCGCAGCACCGTGCGGATGTCGAACGGCTTCTTGCGGTCCGGGTTGGCCTCGGCGGAGAAGATCTCGCCGACCGTGCGGAACGGGCTGCCCGCCACGTCGTGCGGGAACTCCGAGATGTCCCGGTCCACCGGGTCGGTGGTGGTCACCCGTCGCGGGGCGTCCTCGCCGGGCGCGACGTACGTGTGCTCGTAGTGGGCCATCAGCACGTCCCGCGCGGCGGTCAGGTTCGGCGCCCAGTACTGCGCCTGCCCGTTCGGGCCCATCACCCGGTCGTACCCGCCGATGCCGAAGTTGTCCTCGGCGGAGACGCCGCCGGAGAAGTCCAACGACTGCTTGCCGGTGAGGACCATCGCCGAATCGGGGGTCATCACCAGGACGCCCTTGGTGTGCATGAGCATCGTGGCCTCGGCGTTCCAGTACGGCTGCGCGCCCACGTTGATGCCGGCGACCACGATGTTGATCTCACCGCCGGCCTGGGTGAACTCGACGATGCGCTTGAGCGCCGCCGCCACCCAGTCCATGTTCTCCGTACCCGAGGTCATCGAGATCCTGGCCCCGGCGGAGAGCGCCCACCACTCCAGCGGCACCCGCATCTGCTCGGCCAGGTCGAGCGCGGCGATCACCCGCCGGCACTCCGGCTCGGACAGCGCGCCCAACGACTTGGTCGGGTCGCCGAGCAGCACGACACGGGTCACGCCCTGCGGGTGTCGCTCGGTGGGCGCGGTGACGACGCCCGCGACGATCGCGGCGCGGTTGCGCCCCCTCGGCCGGTCCACCGGCACCAGCACGTACGCGTCGTCGAGGTCGTGCTCGACGAACTCACCGAGCCGACCGGTCAGCTCGTACGGGTACACCGTGTTGCGGCTGCTGGCCCGCAGCACCTTCAGCCGGTACTCGTCGAGCGGCTCGACGGGCTCGGCCGGCGGCTCGCCGACGGTCAGCTCCGCACCGCCCTGGGCGTCGAACGAGATCCGTACGGCGATCTTGGTCAGCTCGCCGGTGCGACGGTCGCGCTGACGCGCGATGAACAGGATCTCCTCCAGGCCGGCGCCCACCGTCGTCGGGCGCACCCGCCCGGCGATCATCTCCATCTCCTCGCGGGTCAGCTCGCTCGGCGGCCACACGTAGACGACGATCCGGTTGGTGGTGAAGCGCGTCTTCGACGGGCGGCGCGACTGGGCCCGGCGGATCGAGTCGAGGCAGGCCGCCACCGCGTCCTCGGCGGTGGGCAGCGCCACCAGCCGGCCATCCTGCTCGCGCAGCTCGGTCAGGTCACGCACCTGGGCGAACGCCACCAGGCGCTCGTCGGCCGGGTTCTCCCGCGCCACACACTGGAAGAGGTAAACCTCCTCGTCCGACGACGGCAGCCGGGTCAGGTCGAACTTGTGCAGCCGCTCCAACTGCATCCGCTGCGCGATGTACGGGTGCAGACCGCGGATCAGCCGGTCCTCGACCATCCCGGCGTCCGACGGGCGGAAGGTGAAGTGGTGGTGCATGACCGCCCCGCCGCGACCCGCGACGGTGGCGGTGAGCCGACGGACCTGCACCGGCAGCGGATGGGCGGCGAGCCCGTCGCGCAGCGCGGCGGCCATCGCGTCGAAGTCCTCCGGCTGGTTCTCCCAGCCGAGGTAGATGTCGGCGTCGACCGAGTCCTCGGCGCCGGCCAGCTCGGCGAGCCCGCGCAGCGCGTCGCCCAGCCCGTCGAAGCGTACGGCCGCGGAGACCACGGTGGAGTCCGCGCGCTCGGCGACCACGAAGGAGCAGTCGGCGACCTCGCGGGTCCGCACCTGGGTCAGCGCCTTGTTGCCGTAGTAGCGGCGGGTGAGCACCTCCAGCATGACCGTGTTGTCGAGGTGGTGCCGCACGAGGCGCTGCCCGAGCAGACGCACCAGTGGCTCGGTGCTGCGGACCATCTCGGCGACGCGCTCGGCGCGGTCGGGCGAGTCCGGGTGGGCGTCCAGGTGTCGCAGGTGGGCCCGCACCTGCGCGTAGACGCGGGCGCGGTTGCGGCGCAGCAGCGGCTGCGCGAGCCAGGCGAACACCACGCCCCGGGCCAGGTCGGCGATCGCGGGGAAGCGGACCTGCGTCGCGGCCACCAGCCGTTCCAACGCCAGACCGGCGGGCTCCCGCAGCGACTCGTCCGGCGGCGTCTCGCGCAGCCACTCGCGCAGCAGCGACGCCACGACGGTGGCGTCGACGGACGCGCGCTGCTGGGCCAGGAAGATCCGGAACACGGCGGCTTCCAGGGCGGGGGAGCGCTCCAGGTCGGTCACGCCGTAGTGGCTGAGCGCCTTGGCGAGCTTGGCCTGGAAGGCGTCCGGCAGACCGGCCCGCTCCACGTCGAGGCTCTGCAGGTAGGTGTGCAGGTACTCCCGGTCGCTGCGGGCGTGCGCGCCGCCGTCCTCGCCGGTCGGCCGGTTGCGGCTCAGCTCGGCCAGGTCGGCGAACACGTCGATGAGGTCCACCTCGGCGGCCAGCGGCCGGTGCCCGTCCTCGGCCGCCAACCGGCGTACGACGAGATAGTCGTCGAGCACCCGACGGTCGTCGTGCGGGTCGACGTCGAAGCCGAGCAGCAGGCCGCGCAGGTCCTCCTGACCGCGCCGGCTGCGCTCGTACGCCGACAGACCGGCGTCGGCGGCGGGCAGGTCCAGCTCGACGGCGGGGCCGCTCGGAGCGGCCACGGTGTCGGCGGCCTCGTCGGCGACCGGCTCCAGCCGCAGCAGCGGCGCACCGGCCTCCACCTGGCTGCCCACCGAGACGGCGCACTCCTTGAGCCGGGCCCTGAACGGCGCGCGCAGCACCGTCTCCATCTTCATGGCCTCCAGCACCAGCACCGGCGCGCCCGCCTCGACCTCGGCGCCCACCTCCAGCGGGGTGGCGACGACGAGCGCGGGCATGGGGGAGCGCAGGACGCCACCCTCGTCGCGGCTGACCCGGTGCGTCACGCCGTCCACCTCGACGAGGTGGGTCGGGCCGTGGGTGCCCGTCAGCAGGCGGTAGCGGACGCCGTTGACGGCGATCTGCCCGGTGTGCCGGTCGAAGCGGTCCAACTCGACGTCGGCCGTGCGGACGTCGCCGCCCACCTCGATGCCCACGCGGAACCGGTGCGCCCCGATCCGGGCCACGCGCAGCCGGTAGGTGACACCCCGCAGCTTGAGGTCCAGCGGTCGGCCGCTGGCGTGCTGCACCTGCGGACGTCCACCGGCGGCGGTCGACAGCAGCCGCTGCCGCTCGGCGCGCTCCTCCTCCTCGTACGACTCGATCGCGGCGGCGGCCAGGGCGACCGCGGAGTGCCGGTGCGTGACGAGTCGGCCCTCGCCCCGGACCCGGTCGATCCAGCCGGTGTCGGCGCTGGCGTCGATGACCTCCGGCTGGTCGAGCAGGTCGAGCACGAAGCTCTTGTTCGTCGCGCCACCGTCGATGATCACGGTGGTGTCGGCCATCGCCCGCCGCAGCTTGCCCAGCGCCTCGTCCCGGTTCCGCCCGTACGCGATGATCTTCGCGATCATCGAGTCGAAGTCGGCCGGGATGGTGTCGCCCTCGCTGACGCCGGTGTCCACCCGGATACCCGGCCCGGCGGGCAGGTCGAGCCGCGCGATCCGCCCCGGCGACGGCGCGAAGTCGCGGTCGGGGTCCTCGGCGTTGAGCCGGGCCTCGATGGCGTGCCCGCGCTCGACCGGCGGGTCACCCACGAGCCGGCCGCCCGACGCGACGTGCAGCTGCGCCTTGACCAGGTCGAATCCGGTGGTCAGCTCGGTGATCGGGTGCTCGACCTGCAGGCGGGTGTTGACCTCCAGGAACGCGAACAGCCGGTCGCCGGGGTGGTAGAGGAACTCGACGGTCGCCGCGCCCCGGTAGCCGACCGCCACGGCGAGCCGCTCCGCCGACATCTTCAGCTCAGCGGCCTGCGCCTTGTCGAGCACCGGCGAGGCCGACTCCTCGATGACCTTTTGGTTGCGCCGCTGCACCGAGCAGTCCCGCACGCCCAGCGCCCACGCGGTGCCCTGACCGTCGGCGATCACCTGGACCTCGACGTGCCGGGCGCCGGTGACCAGGCGCTCCAGGAACACGATGCCGCTGCCGAACGCCCGCGCCGCCTCCTGGCTGGTGCGCTCGTACGCGTCAGCGAGTTCGGCGTCGCTGGTGACCACGCGGATGCCGCGCCCGCCGCCGCCGGCCGTCGCCTTGAGCATCAGCGGGTAGCCGATCTCGGCCGCTGCCGCCGTCGCGGCCTCCAGGCTCTCGACGGCGCCGCGGCTCCACGGCGCGACCGGCACGCCGACCTCCTCGGCGATCAGCTTCGCGCCGATCTTGTCGCCGAGCTGGCGCATGGCCTCCGGGCTCGGTCCGACGAAGGTGATCCCGATCTTCTCGCACAGCTCCGCGAAGGCGGGATCCTCGGCGACGAAGCCCCAGCCGACCCACGCGGCGTCGGCGCCGGTCTCGGTCAGGGCGCGCTCGAGCGTCGCGAGGTTCAGGTACGGGCGGGCCGACGCGGGCCCGAGGTCGTAGGCGATGTCGGCCTCGCGCACGAAGGTGGCCGTGCGGTCGACGTCGGTGTGGAGGGCGACCGTCTCGATCCGGCTGCCCGTCTCCGCGGCCAGCTCCCGGACCGCGTGGATGAGCCGCATGGCGGCCTCACCACGGTTGACGATGGCGACGCGGTTGAACACCCGACTGACCCCTTTGGTAGACCATCTGTACGTGCCGAGACATGACGGCTCCCGGCAGTGATCACTTTTCCGGCTCGGAGCGGACGGCGCCATGGTGCAACGGCCGAACCAACCGCCGCTGATTTGTAGAGACCCCACAAAACTTTTTGGCTGTCAGCCGCCGGGTGCCGGATAGATGTCCCCTCTTCGCGATGAACGCCCTGACATCACCTTTCGGCTTCTTCACCCCATTGCGCCCGCCCTGGGCACCGCCCTCACCATCCCCGCCCGGCCGCCCGGCGGACCGCCCGGCGGACCGCTCGGCCGCTCGGCGGACGCCGGGGGACAGAAAAACGGCCCGCGCCCTACACGGGCGCGGGCCGGGCGAACCGCCTTCGTCCTACTTGGACGGCTCGGGCAGCTTGCAGTCGATCTTGGGGTTGGCCCCGATGTAGTTCAACGGTCCGGCCACGATCGTGACCAGGATCGTGCCCGCCTCGGCGCAGTTGGTGTCGTCGCCGCTGTAGTAGCCCCGCTGGCCGGCGGCGACCGCGCCGATCACCAGCCAGATAACGACGATGACTCCGAGTATCGAGGTGCCGCGCATCGCTGCCTCCTGAAGGAATGTGGTGGAGCTGAGGTGCACGCGTTGTACCCAATCGGGTCGCGCCGCTAACGGTGGACGCGTCGTACCCCCGCCGCATCGTCCGTCCGGCCGATGCCGGCATCGGCCGCCCGCACGAGGTCTCCCCGCGCGGCTATCGGATCGCCGACCGACCCGGCCGCCGCGCGGGGCATCGGACGTAGAACTGCCTCACGGCCCGCCGAGGAGGACCCATGGACGTCCCGACACCATCGCTCTACGTCGACCGCCCCCACGACGTCGCGGTCGCTGCCCGCGCGCTCGCCGGAGGCGCGGTCGTCGCGGTGGCGTTCGCCAACGTCTACGCCCTCGTCGCCCGCCCGGACCCGGCCACCGTCGCTCGGGTGAACCTGGCCAAGGGCCGGGCCGTCGACCAGGTCGGCAGCATCACCACCGCGATCGGACGTATCCCGGGGATGTTCGACTGGTCCCGCATCTCGCCCCGATTGCCGGTCGGCCGGGTACGGGCCCTGATGGATGCCCTCTACGGTGCCGGACCGTTCGGCTTCCGCGGTCCGGCCGCCGAGCGGTTGCCCGACCACCTCACGCAGGTCGACTGCGGACTGCGGACCGCCCAGGTCATCGCTCCCGGCCTCACCTGCCCGGCCAACATGTTCTTCGAGCGGGCGCTCGCCGAGACCGGCACCGACCACCTCTACATCACGTCGGCGAACCGGTCCCGGCACCACACCGGCGTCGCCGACGAGCCGGCCCACTGGAAGGCCGGCGCGCTCGCCGCCGACTTCGCCCACCTGCGCGACCTGGTGGTGCTCGCCCACCCGGACGAGGCGGTGGCCCGCGCCGCCTACCCGGGCTACCTCACCACCTCGGTGACCCTGCTCTCCTTCCACGCGCCGGTCGGCGAGCTGGAGGAGCCGCCGGTGCTGACCGTGGACCGGCACGGCTCGCTGCACGTCGACGACGTACGCCGGGCCGCCGCGCCGCTGGGCCTTCAGGTGCGCCTCGGCACCACCGCCGGGCAGCGGTTGCAGGCCCGGGGGTACGCGGGCGCGCTGGTGTGACCGGCCGCCGGCCGGTTCAGTGCGGCGGCGCGGGGGGCTCCGGCGGTTTGCCGTGGCTGCGGAGGTGGTCCGCGTAGGCGACCCCGGCCAGCACCAGCATCGCGCCGAACGAGGCGGCCAGCGGCGGTAGGTACATCACCACGGGCGCGATCGTCAGCAACGCGAGGAGCCCACCGGGGCGGGACGGCGACACCCGGCTGAACACCTCGTACTCGAACGAGGACCGGCCGACCAGGAACAGCGCCGGGCCGCCGAGGATCACCGCCACCCAGGCCGGCGGCGTACGTCCCGGGTGGTCGTGCAGCACCAGGTCGAACCCGGAGGCCGTGGTCACCACCCCGGCGATCATCAGCAGGTGGGTGTACGGGGCGGTGAACAGGAACTTGGCCGGCGCGCCGGAGACCTTGATGGCCGTCGGCAGCAGTTGGCCGGACTTGTGGACGTAGATCCGCCAGAGCAGCAGGGTGGTCACGAACGCCACCGCGAACGAGGCGATGTTCTGGGCCTCGGTGTGCGCCAGGTTGAACATGGTGCCGATGGTCAGGATGGCGTCGCCGAGCGCGATGATGAAGAACTGCTGGTACCGCTCGGACAGGTGCTCGGCCGTGACGTTGCGCTGCGGCTCCGGCACCACCCCCAGCCCCGGCACCGGGTAGGCGAGCCGGAAGCCGGTGTAGTCGATGGCCAGCGCGATGGCCCAGCACGCCATCCGGGCGTCACCGGCGACGAACGCGCCGATGATCCAGGGGATCGCCGACACGACGAACCAGGTGAAGATGCGCAACGCCCGGCGCTGGGTCTGTGGTTGGCGACGCACGGCCGGCATCAGGAACAGCCCGCGCCCCAGGTGGATGGCCACGTACGTGCCGGCGAAGACGATGCCGCGCGCGTTGAACGCCTCCGGGATCGCGGTGGTCATCAGCAGCGCGCCGAACATGACCGAGGCGATCAGCAGCTTGATCTCGGTCCGTTCCGGGTCGTACAGGTCGGTGACGAGGGTGGTGATCGCCCACGTCCACCAGACGGCGGCCAGCAGGATCAACGCCTGTCCGGCGCGGTGCCAGTCGAGCTGGTCGACCATGCCGCGCGAGATGAGCGCGAGCGCGACCACGAACACCAGGTCGAAGAAGAGTTCGAGCAGAGTCACCCGGCGGGGGGAATCCGGGTCGCGGACCGGTGGTCGCGTCCTGCCGGGCCCGGGCTCCGGCGCGGAGAACTGCACGCTCGCTCCTGCGGTGCCGGTCGACTCGGCGGACCGTCCGGCCCACCTCGACCGACGCTAGCCAGCGGCCCACCCCGCCACCTCGGGATTCGTCCCATCGTCCCCCGACCGGGCGTCGGTCGACCCGCGTCCCGGCCTCCGTCGAGCGCTCGGAACGAGCGAACCCCCGGACGTCCGCGCGGACGTCCGGGGGTTCACGGTGGTGCGTCAGCCCTGGCCGCCGCCGGGCAGGACGGCGCTCGCCGCGTCACCGGCGCCGGCCAGCACCCGAGCCTGCTGGGGCCAGGTGGCCAGCGCGGGCGCGGCGCGCAGGCCGGCGGTCCGGATCAGGTCGCGCAGCGCCGGCTCGTCCAGCTCGCCGAGCTGGCGGTAGGTGCGCACTCCGGCCGCCTGCAACGCGGCCGCCATCTTCGGCCCCACACCCTGGATCCGACGGAAGTCGTCCGCCGGGCCCGTCGGGTCGGTGTCCGCCGTGGCCGCCGGGATCGGCGCGGCGTCGGCCGCGCGGACCGGCGGCGTGGCCCGCGCCGGCTCGGCCTCGTCGATGTCCGCCGCCGGCAGGCCGGCCGCGACCGCCGGGGTCGTGTCGGCCGGCGTCGTCCCGGTGTACGCGCTCTCGGCGGGAACGGCGTCGGCCTGCTCGTCCGGCGTGGCCGGGACGACCTCGGCCGGGGTGGAGTCACTGGCGGTCGGCGTGGCGTCGACCGGCTCGGTCGGCGTGGTGTCGACCGGCGTGGTGTCGACCGGCTCGACCGGCGTGGTGTCGACCGGCTCGGTCGGCGTGGCGTCGATCGGCGTGGTGTCGATCGGCTCCGCGGCGGTGGGCTCGTCCGACGCGGTGTCGGTGCTGTCGTCCAGCGGCTGGCGCGGGGAGACCACCGTCGCCGGGGCGGGCTGCTCGTCGACCGTGCCCGGCTCGTCGACCGCGTCGGTCCGGTCGTCGGCCGGAACGGTCGGCGGGGCTTCGGTGAGGGCCATGTCGCCGGGGTCGACGGCGTACGGCGCGGAATCGTCCGACGTGGTCACGGTGGCCGGCGCGCTGACCGTGTCGACCGGGGTCGGCTCGTCGGCGACCGCCACGGGAGCGGGGTCGATGGTCGCCGCCGCCCGGGCCTCGTCAGTCGTGGCCGGCGGCTCCGGGCTGGTGACCACGGCCAGACCGGCGACGGGATCACCGTCCACGATGGGCTGTGCGGCGGCCCCCGCAGCCTGCCGGCCGCGCAGCAACCATCCGGCGGCCAGGCCCAGCAACACCGCCACGACCACTATCAGCGAGTGTCCGATAGACCACTCCACGGCGAACCTCCCTCTCACCTCGTCGAGAAAGTCACGAGAAAAACTCGCCGCAGCTTCGCACACGCGATCGGACGACGACAGACAGGACCGGTCGTACGGCGCGCGTCGACGTCCACCACCTCGCGGGGTGCCTGACGGGTGACGCAGCGTCGCGCCGACCAGCGCCGACGTCGCGACCGGTGCCCGCCGGGCACGAGGCGACCCGGGCACGACGCTCGCACGTCGTACCCGGGTCGGTGGGTGCCCGGTCAGTCCTCGTCGCCCTCGTAGGTGTGGAAGTCGTCGACGAAACGGCGTCGCAGTGGCGGCACCCGACTGGTCACTCCGAAGTAGCCGCGTGCGCCGAGCAGGGCGAGACGGCCCACCACCGGGCGGTACATCCGGTCCTCGCCGTTGGTGCCGCTGCGGTTCAGCGATTCGGCGACCCGTGCGAAGCCGTACGGCACCATGGTGGCTTCGTAGTCGGCCACGGCCTGCACGAGCGTCTTGTCGCCGGCGGCGGCGCTGGTGAGGTGCTGGCAGAGCAGGCGGGCGTCGCGCAGCGCGGTGTTCGCCCCCACCCCGCGCCCGGGGGTCATCGTGTGGATGGCGTCCCCGAGCAGGGTGACGGTGCTGCTCTTCCAGGGTGGCGTCGGCTCGGACGTGCTGACCCTGATCGGCAGGACACTGCCCGGATCGCTGATCCGCAACAGTTCCCGCAGGTCCGGGTGCCAGTTCGGGGTCAGGTCCAGCGCGACCCGCTTCAGGTCCTCGCCCCGGCGTTCCAGGACGTCGGACGGGAACCGACGGGCGGTGCTCCAGATGATGAGGTTGATGTAGTCGGCGCTGGTGTGCTCGGACAGGCCGGACCAGGCCCGCAGCAGGGCGGCGTCGTCGTCGCCGACGCCGGGCTTGATCGTCCGGTTCGCGTCCCACTTGAACTCCATCACGTGCAGCACGCCCATCGTGCCGCCGGCGCCGAAGATCAGCGAGATGCCCCTGGCGACGCGCTCGGGCACGAGACCGCGGGTCTGCGCGGTCAGCGGGATACGCGTGGCGATGTTGATCGTCCCGGCGTCCCGGATGGCCGCGTGTGGCAGGTACTGGCGGCGTACCGCCGAGTGCGTCCCGTCCGCCGCCACCAGCAGGTCGCCGGTGGCGGTGGTCCCGTCGGCGAAGTGGGCGGTGACCGTGCCGTCGTCGTGCTGCTCGTACCGGACGAAGGTCTTGTCGAAGTGCACCACGTCGGCCAGGCCGGTCAACAGCACCTGGCGCAGCACCATCCGGGCCACCGAGTGTTCCGTCCGCACGGGATCGACGGCCGGGCGCAGCTCGAACGACGCGGTCTCGCGCAGCCGCTGCGTGACGACGTTGAAGTAGCTCGGCGGCCGCGCGCAGGTCGCCAGGAACGTGGCGAACAGTTGGGGTGGCAGGCAGTCGCGCAGTGCCCGGCTGCCGGTGGGACCGATGCCCACGCGGTATCCGAGCAGCCCTTCTCCGCTGTGCCGGTGCCGCTCGTAGACGGCGACGCTGATGCCGGCGCGGCGCAGCCCGTGCGCCAGGCACAGGCCGCCGGTGCCGGCGCCGATGACCAGGACGTGTGGTCCCGTGGTGGACATGTCAGCCGGCCGGGTGGGGCGCCACCGCGTCGGCCGCGTCCCAGCGGTAGAAGCACTCGGCGATGGCGTCCTTCGGGGAGCGCCAGGTCGACAGGTACGGCGAGGTGTGCGCCGCGAGCCTTTCGTTGACCTGCTGGAACAGCGGATGGTTCCGGGCGGCGGCGAGGGCGCCCGGATTGACGTCCGAGGTCTCGATGAGGTGCACGAACACGTCGTGCAGGCCGTACAGGGACCGGTGCGTGACGCCGGTGAGGCCGGGCAGTTCGGTGGCGTCGGACTCGGCGAAGATCTGGGCGACCCGCCCCTCCGCGCCCGGGATGATCCGGCTGACGATCAGTAGACGACTCATGGGATCCCTTTCGCCGGTGGCCGATCCCGACCCGCAGGCCGGTGGTCACGTGCTCGATGCGGTCACCGTGCCGCAGGCCGTGTCACGTCACCGTCACGTGCGCCGACCGGCCGGTGACGGCCGTACGGCGGTGTCCCGGCCGGCGGCGGGGCGGGTGGCCGCCCGGATCGGGGCGAGCGTGTCGTCGAGCAGGGCACTCATCGCCGGGCTGGGTTCGAGGCGCAGCTCGCGGCGCAGCAGGTCCCGGTAGACGTAGAAGGCGTGCACGGCCTCGAAGGCGTTGCCCTCGGCGAGGTGGATGCGGACCACCAGCCGGTGCGGTGTCTCGCGCAGCGGTTCGGCGGCCATCGCCTCCAACGCGGCCTCCAACGCCTCGCCGTGCCGCCCGGCGGCGAGATGCTGGGCGGACACCTGCTCCAGCATGTGCAGACGCAGTTGCCGCAGCCGTTCCCGGTCCAGCAACACCCAGTCGTCGTAC
The DNA here is from genome assembly GCF_044454415.1 of Micromonospora sp. NPDC051543. Classification (NCBI taxonomy): domain Bacteria; kingdom Bacillati; phylum Actinomycetota; class Actinomycetes; order Micromonosporales; family Micromonosporaceae; genus Micromonospora; species Micromonospora sp. NPDC051543. The sequence goes on along the minus strand of NZ_JBITDT010000024.1, from coordinate 58,723 downwards.
CAGCCGGGCAGCAGGTCGTGGCGGCCGGCGGCGAGCGCCCCGGCGGTGGTCCGCGGGTCGTCGCCGTTGCGGACGCGCTCGGCCGTCCCGACGAGGTCGTCCACGTCGAGGCGGACGGCCGGGGCCAGCCGGACGGTGTCGCCGGCCACCACCATCGGGCAGCACGGGTCCTGCCGCAGCCGCCACAGCGCGGTCCGCAGCGACGACAGCGCCCGCTCCTCGGACACGTCGGGCCAGAGCAGCCCGGCGAGCTGGCTGCGGGTGGCGCCGGGGCGCAGCCCGATCAGGGCGATCACCCGTTGCAGTCCGCGCGGCACCACGATGTGCGCGGTGGCGTGCAGGAGGCGGAAGCCGCCGAGTAGGTGCAGCGCGAGGTCGCCCTCGCCGGGTCCTTCGGCGGTCGGCACGGACTGATCAGCGGCCACGGCGGCACCCCCTGTGGAACGCTCGTCCCGACTGTCTGCTGTGTCCCGGATCGGCTGCCCGCGTCGCCACCGTCGGCTCCGTCGATGGAATCCGACCACGGCTGTCCAGGCGCGGCGCCACCCGCCGGAGCCGCCGGGCTGACCACCGTGAAGATTATCAATTACGGTCACGGTGAGTCAACGGCCATGTCGGCCCTATCTCGCCCATGAAATCGCTTCTGAACTGCAAAAACGTCGATCCTTCGAGACGCGCTGCACAAGGGACGCATAGCTCATACACAGGTTGCGTCAACGCAGCGTCACCGTTGGGCGTCGCCGGTCGACCCGTCGCGGTGACGCCGCCGTGACGACGACTGCCGCATCGTGGCGGCAGTCGTCCAGCGCGTCCCCGGGGTTCATCCGGCCGACCCGGACGCCGTGGGGGGAGGCCCAGCCATGGACCGATCGCTGATCATCGCGAAGGTCGTACCGACCGCGCAGGAGCAGGTCGCCGAGATCTTCGCCGAGTCGGACGCGACCGAGCTGCCGCGCCTGGTCGGCGTCCGGCACCGCGCGCTGTACCGGCTGCACGACCTCTACGTGCACCTGCTCGAGACCGAGCAACCGGCGCAGCCGGCGGTGGAGGCCGCCCGGGGCCACCCCGAGTTCATTCGGGTCAGCGACCGGCTCCGGCCGTACGTCTCGCCGTACCTGCCGACCTGGCGCTCCCCACGCGACGCGATGGCGCACTGCTTCTACCGGTTCGACGCCCCGGACGCCGGAGGGCGCTCGTGACCGCCGCCGCCGGGCAGGAGGAGCAACTCTGGTCCCGCTGCGCCGGCTGCGCGAGCCTGCTCTACCGCAAGCGGCTCCGCCGCAACCTGGACGTCTGCCCGGAGTGCGGTGAGCACTCGCGCCTCGGCGCGCCGGAGCGGCTGCGGCAACTCGTCGACCCGGGCTCCCTGCGCCTGCTGCCCGACCGGCTACCCGAGGCGGACCCGCTGAACTTCGTCGACGTGCTCCCGTACCCGCACCGGCTCACCGCCGCGCGGGCCGCCACCGGCCTGCCCGAGGCCGTTCTCTGTGGCACCGCCACCATCGGTGGGCACCCGGCCGCCCTGGCGGTGATGGACTTCCGCTTCCTCGGCGGCAGCCTCGGCGCCGCGGTGGGCGAGCTGATCACCCGCACCGCCGAGCGGGCGCTCGACGACCGGGCGCCGCTCATCCTGGTCACCGCGTCCGGCGGCGCCCGGATGCAGGAGGGCGCCCTCTCGCTGATGCAGATGGCCACGGTCAGCCAGGCGATCGCCGCCCTGCGCGAGGCGGGCCTGCTCACCGTCAGCGTGCTCACCGACCCGACCTACGGCGGCGTGGCGGCGTCCTTCGCCACCAACACCGACCTGGTGCTCGCCGAGAGCGGCGCCCGGATGGGTTTCGCCGGTCCACGGGTGATCCGTCAGGTCACCGGTCGGGCCCTGCCGGAGGGGTTCCAGACCGCGGACTTCCTGCTGCGCCACGGGCAGGTCGACATGGTGGTGCAGCGCCGCTCGCTGCGCGGTCGGCTGGCGGCGCTGCTGGCCGCGGCCCGCACCGGCCGTCCGGCGCAGGCGTCCGTACCCCGTCAGGAGCCGGCGCGACACCACGAGCGTCTGGCGGACGCGGTCCCGCCGGCGGCGGCCGACGGGCAGCGACCGCCCACGGCGGCGGTCGACGACGGCACGCAGCCGGCGGTACGCGACGCGTGGGACACCGTGCGCACGGCCCGCCACCCCGGCCGACCCACCACCCTGGACTACCTGGACTCGGTCTTCGACGGGTTCGTCGAGTTGCACGGCGACCGGCTCGGCGGGGACTGCCCGGCCATCGTGGGTGGGATCGCCCGGCTGGCCGGGCGGCACGTGATGGTGGTCGGCCACCAGAAGGGGCACACCACCGCCGACCTGGTCGCCCGCAACTTCGGCATGGCCAGCCCGGCCGGGCACCGCAAGGCGTTGCGGCTGATGCGTCTCGCCGCGCGACTCGGCCTGCCGGTGGTCACCCTCGTCGACACGCCCGGCGCGGACCCGGGGATCAGCGCCGAGGAGCAGGGGCAGGCGGCGGCGATCGCGGAGAACATCCTCACCCTCACCGTGCTGCCGACTCCCGTCGTCACGGTGATCACCGGCGAGGGCGGCAGCGGCGGGGCGCTGGCCCTCGGCGTCGCCGACCGGGTGCTGATGCTCCAACACGCTGTCTACTCGGTGATCAGCCCGGAGGGCTGCGCCGCCATCCTCTGGCCGGACCGCTCCGCCGCCCCGCAGGCGGCCCGCGCGCTGCGGCTGACCGCGCCCGACCTGTGTCGCCTCGGCGTCGTCGACGAGATCATCCCCGAGCCGGCGACGGCCGCCCACGACGACCCGGCCGAGACCGCCCGGCGGCTGCGCGCCGCCCTGCTGGCCAATCTGGTGCCGCTGCTGGACGTGCCGCCCGCGATGCTGGTCCGCCTGCGACGGCAGCGCTTTCGTCGGTTCGGCGCCACCCGCGCCGGCACCCAGGTGGGTGCCCGATGACGGCCGGCGCGACGGTGTCCACCGCCGACGGCCCGAACGGCCGGGCGGACGTCGACGGGCGCCTCCCGGCGGACGGATCCCAGGGATCCGACGCGGACGGCGAGGAGGTGCTGGCCGGGCTCCGCCGACAGGCCCGGCACCTGCTCGCCGAGCTGGCCGGGCCGGTACGCCGGATCCGGCTGCGCAGCGGGGCGACCGTGCTCGAGATCGAGTGGCATCCGGACGAGGCGGCCGGCGGCTCGGTCGTACCCCCGGCTCTGTCGGCGGCCGCCGCGCCGGCGCCGGCCGTGGCCGTGCCCGGTCCGCCGGCCGCGCTGATCCGCCCGCCGGTTCCTGGCCGCGCCGCGATCCGGGCGCCGATCGTCGGCACGTTCTACCGCGCGTCGGAGCCGGGCGCGCGGCCGTTCGTCTCGGTCGGCGACCTGGTCCGCCCCGGTCAGCCGGTGGCGATCGTCGAGGCCATGAAGTTGATGAACGAGGTGAGCGCCGACCGGGCCGGTCGGGTCGTCGCGATCCTCGTCGAGGACGGTCAGCCGGTGGAGTACGACCAGCCGCTGGTCGAACTGGATCCGGCCTGACGGCGGGGGTGCTCATGTTCGAGACCGTCCTGATCGCCAACCGGGGCGAGATCGCCCTGCGGGTGCTGCGGGCCTGCCGGGAACTCGGCATCCGCACGGCGGTGGTCTACTCCGCCGCCGACGCGGACTCCGCGGCCGTCCGGCTCGCCGACCAGGCCGTCCGGATCGGACCGGCGTCCAGCCGGCGCAGCTACCTCAACGCCGCCGCGATCGTGGAGGCCGCCCGCCAGGTGGGCGCGCAGGCCGTCCACCCCGGGTACGGGTTCCTCTCCGAGGACGCCGACTTCGCCGAGATCTGCGCGGACAACGGCCTGATCTTCATCGGCCCGCCGCCGGCCGTGATGGCGGCGCTGGCCGACAAGTCCTCGGCCCGGGCCCTGATGAGCCGTGCCGGGCTGCCGCTGCCGGCGGGCAGCGTCGCGCCGGTGGCCACCGCCGCGGCGGCGGCCGAGGTAGCCGACTCCGTCGGCTACCCGGTGATCGTGAAGGCCGCCGCCGGGGGCGGCGGCCGGGGGATGACCGTGGTGCGCCGTCCGGCCGAGCTGGCCCGGGCGTACGCGCGGACGCGGGCCGCCGCCCAGGCCGCCTTCGGCGACGACCGGGTGTACGTCGAGCGCTACCTCACCGAGGCCCGGCACGTCGAGGTGCAGGTGCTCTGCGACGCCCACGGCAACGGCGTGCACCTGGGCACCCGGGACTGCTCGGTGCAGCGCCGGCACCAGAAACTCGTCGAGGAGGCCCCCGCCCCGGCGCTGTCCGCCGCGACGCTCGACTCCATCGCCGAGACCGCGCTGCGGGGCGCGCTGGAGGTGGGCTTCGTCGGCGCCGGCACGCTGGAGTTCCTGGTCGACGCCGAGGAACGCTTCCACTTCCTGGAGATCAACTGTCGGATCCAGGTGGAGCACCCCGTCACCGAGATGGTCACCGGGATCGACCTGGTGCACGAGCAACTGCACATCGCGGCCGGCGTGCCGCTGCGGTGGCGGCAGGAGGAGATACGACTGCGCGGCGTCTCCGTGGAGTGCCGCGTGAACACCGAGGACCCGTCGCGCGGCTTCGCCCCCACCCCCGGACGGCTGGAACGGTTCACCCCGCCGGGCGGCCCGTTCACCCGGGTGGACACCCACGCCCGCGCCGGTTACCTGGTCGGCCCCTGGTACGACTCCCTGCTGGCCAAGGTCGTGGTCTGGGCGCCCGACCGGGAGTCGGCGCTCAACCGGCTGGAACGCGCCCTGGACGAGTTCGACATCGCCGGTCCGGGTGTGCACACCACCATCGGATTCGTCCGGCGGGTGCTCGACGACGCCGGGTTCCGCAAGGGCCGCTACACCACCGGCCTCGTCGACCGCCTGCTCGCCGCGCCCGCGTCGCGGCCGGCGGCCACCCCCACACCCCGCGCCGCGCCCGCCGCGGAGCCCGACGTAACCCACAGGAGGACCCGATGACCGTCACCCATGGTCGCCCGATGACCGCCGAGATCACCGACATCCTGGTGGCGCACTGCGGCCTGGACGCCGAGGCCGCGGCCCGAACGCCCGCCGCGTCGCTGGAGGAACTCGGCATGGACTCGCTCGCCCTGCTGGAACTCTCGGCGGTCGTCGCCGACCGGTGGCAGGTGAGCATCCCCGAGGAGGCCGGGCAACTGAGCATCGCGGCGGTGGCCGACCTGGTCGCCCGCCGTACCGACCCGCCCGGGCACACCGAGAACACCGTGCTCATCGACGCGCCGCTCGCGCTGGTCTGGGACGTCACCAACGACGTGGCGAACTGGACCGAGCTGTTCACCGAGTACGCCGTGGTGGAGATCCTGCACCGCGACGGGCTCACCGTACGGTTCCGGCTCACCATGTACCCGGACGAGAACGGGGTGGCGTGGAGCTGGGTCAGCGAGCGTACGGCCGACCCGGTGAGCCGTCAGGTACGGGCGCACCGGGTGGAGACCGGGCCGTTCGAGTACATGCGGATCCACTGGCGCTACGCCGAGGAGGCCGGCGGCACCCGGATGACCTGGACCCAGGACTTCGCCATGAAGCCGAGCGCGCCCGTCGACAACGCCGCCATGACCGAGCGGATCAACACCAACAGCGTCATCCAACTCGCGGTGATCAAGGACCGGGTGGAGCGGATCGCCCGGGAACGCGCCGGCCAGAGCGGCCCGGTCGGCGGCTCGGTTCCGGCGCAGGCCGGACCCGTCGACGGCTCCGCCTCGGCGCTGGTCGGCGACGCCTCGGCGCAGGTCGGCTCCGCCACCGGGGAGGCCGGCGATGAGTGATTTGGGCACCCGGTTGATAGCGGCGTCGGACGTACCGGCGGACCGGCGACGCGGCGGTGAGTTGCGGGTGCTGTTGGGCCCCCGCACCGTCGGCAGCACCTCCGGCTTCCTCGGGGTGGCGACCCTCGCGTCCGGCGAGCGGATCGCCGAGCACTACCACCCCTACAGCGAGGAGTTCCTGTACGTGGCTCGCGGCACGATCACGGTGGACCTCGACGACCAGCCCACGCAGGTGGCCACCGGCGAGGCGCTGTTCGTACCGGTCAACGTGCGGCACCGGCTGCGCAACACCGGCACCGAGCCGGCCGAGGTGGTCTTCCACCTGGGCCCCCTGGCCCCGCGCCCCGAGCTGGGGCACGTCGACACCGAACTCGTCGAACAGCGGGGCGGATCATGAGCACCCGTCGCACCGTGGTCACCGGCGTGGGCGTCGTCGCCCCCGGCGGCGCCAGCCGGGACCGGTTCTGGAAGACCATCACCGAGGGGCGTACGGCCACCCGGCGAATCAGCTTCTTCGACCCGTCGCCGTTCCGCTCGCAGATCGCCGCCGAGTGTGACTTCGACCCGGTCGCCGCCGGGCTCACCGACGCCGAGCGGCGTCGCGCCGACCGCTACGTGCAGTTCGCGCTGGCCTGCTCCACCGAGGCCATCGCCGACGCCGGCCTGGTGCTCGACGACGCCGAGCGGGACCGCGCCGGGGTGGTGCTCGGCACCGCCGTGGGCGGCACGATGGCCCTGGAAGAGGAGTACGTGCGGGTCAGCGAGCACGGTCGGCGGTGGCTGGTCGACGCGGCGCTCGGCGGCCCGTACCTGTACCAGGCGCTGGTGCCCAGCAGCCTGGCCGCCGACGTGGCCTGCCGGCACGGCCTGCACGGCCCCGCGCAGGTCGTCTCCACCGGCTGCACGTCCGGTATCGACGCCATCGGCTACGCCCACCAGATGATCGTGGACGGCGAGGCGGACATCGTGCTCGCCGGCGCGGCCGACTCGCCGATCTCACCGGTCACCGTCGCCTCGTTCGACGCCATCAAGGCGACCAGTCCCGACAACGACGACCCGGCGCACGCTTCCCGCCCGTTCGACGCCGACCGGCACGGATTCGTGCTGGCCGAGGGCGCGGCCGTGCTGGTGCTCGAAGAGGCCGAGCACGCCCGACGGCGGGGCGCCCACGTCTACTGCGAGGTCGCCGGCTACGCCAGCCGCAGCAACGGCTTCCACATGACCGGGCTGCGCCCCGACGGGCTGGAGATGGGCCTCGCCGTCAGCGACGCGCTGCGGCAGGGCCGGATCATCCCCGAGCAGGTCTCCTACATCAGCGCGCACGGCTCGGGCACCCGGCAGAACGACCGGCACGAGACGGCGGCGTTCAAGCGGGCGCTCGGCCAGGCCGCGTACCGGGTGCCGATCAGCTCCATCAAGTCCATGGTCGGGCACTCGCTCGGGGCGATCGGGTCGATCGAGATGGCCGCCTGCGCCCTCGCGATCGAGTTCGGGGTGGTGCCGCCGACGGCCAACTGGAGCACCCGCGACCCCGAGTGCGACCTGGACTACGTACCCAACGAGGCGCGGGAGGTGCCGGTGAACGTGGCCCTGTCGGTGGGCAGCGGGTTCGGTGGCTTCCAGTCGGCGATGGTGTTCCGGCGACTTCCGGCGGCGGCGTGAGCACCGCCCGGGCGGTCGTCACCGGCATCGGTGTGGTCGCGCCCAGCGGCGTCGGCGCGGACGCGCACTGGCGTACCGTCCTGGCCGGCACCCGGCGCACCGGGCCGATCACCCTCTTCGACCCGACCGGCTACCCCACCCGCCTGGGCGGCGAGGTGCCCGACTTCGCGGCCGAGTCCTACGCCGACAGCCGGCAACTGGTGCAGACCGACCGATGGACACACCTCGGCTTCGCCGCCACCCGCCTCGCGCTGGCCGACGCCGGGCTGCCCGAGAAGGCGCCCGACCCGTACGGCTACGCGGTGGCCCTGGCCAGCTCGTCCGGGGGCAACCTGTTCGGGCAGCGGGAACTGCAACGGCTCTGGGGTGGGCCGTCGCGCACCGTCGGCGCGTACCAGTCGATCGCCTGGTTCTACGCGGCGAGCGTCGGACAGCTCTCCATCCACCACCAGTTCAAGGGGCCGAGCGGCGTGCTGGTCGCGGAGGCGGCCGGCGGGCTGGACAGCCTCGCGCACGCCGCCCGCGCCGTGCGCCGGGGGACGCCGGTGGTCATTGCCGGGGCGACCGAGTGTCCACTGAGCCCGTACGCCCTGGCCTGCCAGTTGCGCTCCGGGCTGCTCAGCGACGTCGCCGACCCGGAGCGGGCGTACCGGCCGTTCGACGCGACGGCCAGCGGCTACCTGCCGGCCGAGGGCGGCGCGGTCTTCGTGGTGGAGGAGTTGGGACACGCGCTGGCCCGAGGCGCCCGGATCTACGGCGAGGTCAGCGGCTGGGGGGCCACCCACGACGCCGCGCACACCACGGCCGACAGCGCCGGCGACCCGATCCAGTACGCGCGGGCGATGCGGCTGGCCCTCGACCGGGCCGGCGTCGCGTCGAGCGGAATCGACGTGGTGCTGCCCGACGCCCTCGGCGTGCCCCGCTACGACCGCAGCGAGGCCGCGGCGCTGCGCGCCGTGTTCGCCGACCGGCCGCCCCCGGTCACCACTCAGAAGCCGCTGACCGGCCGGGCCCACCAGGGCGGCTCGGCGCTGGACGTGGCCACCGCCCTGCTCGCGTTCGCGCACGACACGCTGCCCGCCTCGGCCGGCCCCGACGAGGTCGCCGACGGGTGCGAGCTGGACTTCCTGCGTGAGCACCGCCGGCCGCGCAGCCGGCTGGCGCTGGTCTGCGCGCGGGGCTTCGACGGATTCAACAGCGCGCTGGTCCTGCGGGGTGCCGCGCCGACGGAAGGAGAGACGCCGTGAGCGAACAACGGGCCCGAGTGGTCTTCCTGGTCCGAGTGCCGGCGCCGCGCACGGAGGCGTTTCTGGCCGCGTACGAGCAGATCCGGCACCTGGTCGCCGACGGCGTGCCGGGGCACCTGGTGGACCAGGTGTGCCGCTCGTCGACCGACCCGGAGCAGTGGCTCATCACCAGCGAGTGGGCGAGCCTCGCCGACTTCGAGGCGTGGGAGCGCACCGAGGAGCACCGCGACCTCGTCCGCCCGATGCGGGAGTGCTTCACCGACGCCCGTTCGCTGCGCTTCCACATCCACGCGCAGACCCCGCAGGGGACCCCCGACGAGGCACGTCTCGCGGCCGCCACCGGGCTTTGATCCACATCGCGACCTGGAGTCGATCAACTCGACGATCGCCGTGAGCATCGGGGGCGCGTAGGGTCCGAGAGTCATGAAGGTACTGATCTCCGTCGACCTGGAGGGCGTCTCAGGGATCGTCCATCCCGCCGAGACGAATCCCGACCGGTACGACTACGAGCGTGGTCGGGCCGCGATGACCGCCGAGGCGAACGCGGTGACCGAGGGCGTCCTCGATGCCGCATCCGATGCCGTGGTGTGGGTCGCCGACGCGCACGGGTCGTTCCGCAACATCCTGCCGGAGGATCTCGACCGGCGTGCCCACCTCGTGCGCGGCCAACCCCGGCCGCTGGGCATGCTCGCTGGCCTGGACGAGCACACGGACGCCGTCCTGTTCATCGGCTACCACGCCCGGGCCGGCTCCGGTCCGGCCGTGTTGGCCCACACGATGAGTGCCGCGATCCTCGACGTACGCGTGGCGGGGCGGTCGCTGGGCGAGATCGGTCTCAATGCCGCGATGGCCGGACACGTGGACGCCCCGGTCGTCCTGCTCAGCGGGGACGACGCCGCCTGCGCCGAGTTCGGTGAACTGGTGCCCTCGGCGGTCACCGTCCCCGTCAAGCAGACCCTGGGCCAGGCCGCCGCGGTGGCCCTGCATCCACAGGAGGCGCGGGAGCGGCTGCGTCACGCTGCCGCCGATGCCGTCACCCGCCGCGCCTCGATTCCCCCGTGGACGATGGCCGGGCCGTTGGACGTGGAAGTCGATCTGTACGGCCCGTACATGGTCGACCTCGCGGTTCTGGTGCCGGGTGTGACCCGGGTCGGCGGCGGCCGGACGGTCGCCTTCCGCGCCGCTGACGTCGCCGAGGCGTACCGGCTCATTCAACTGCTCGTCCAGCTCGCCAGCATCACACCGGCGTAGCGCGGAGGCCTCACGACGGGGCTACGGAGAGGTATTCATGTTGGGTAGTGTCTGCGTCGCTACTGCCCGTGCAGAACACCGGCGCCCCTCGCCGCGCGACCGACCGGAAGGACGGCATGGCCAGCATCGAGCAAGTCAAAGCCGCGCTCGCCCAGGCAGCCGAGCAGAGCGTCACGACGACGAGTCAGATCCGCGCCGCCATCGACGGCACCGACCAGGTGCTCGCTCGGTTGCGCGCGGTGTCCGCAGGCACTGGCCATCCGGCCATCTCTGAGGCGATCGCCCGAGCCGAGCAGAGCAAGCAACGTCTGATCGAGGCAGCCACGACCCTCCAGGGCAGCACCGCGGCGGCCCGGCAGTACATCAACATCCTTGGCTGACCGTGAGCATCGGCGAGGTCAAGGCAGCACTCGACGAAGCGCGTCACCTTCTCGACCAGGGCAGGACGACGATCGAGAGCATCGGCACATCTCTGGACGAGGCCGCGGGGACCATGCTCCCTACCCTGCATGACAGCCGGCGAGAAGAGGCTGAGAAGGCCCGCAAGGCCGTCTCCGAGGCGCTACGCGAGGTGACGCTGACCCTGCGGGTCATCACCTCCGCACAGGAGAGCGCTGACGAGTTCCGCGGGGCGTTGGGATGAGCGACCTGCTCGGTCAGGTCGTGGCCCAGCTGCGGTCGACGATCGATCGCCTCGACGCGATCGCGGTGCAGGCGGCCCGCGCCGCATCGGACGTCACCGACGGGCACACCCGGTATGTCACGGTCGGGACGGGCACCGATCATCCCAGGCTGCGCGCGGCGGTGGGTCAGAGCCGCACCGGTGCCGACAAGGCTCGTCGGATCGCTCGGTTGAGCAGCGACGCCGCCCGCAACGTCGCCGACTTCCTGAACGCCATCGCGCCTGGCGCGGCACCGCGACCGGCGGAGGCCGCCTCCGGGCCGCCCGGTGGTGAGGACCTGCTGACGGACAGCGATCGGCGAGCCCTTGCTCGCGCCAGGGCACGGGGCTGGGTCAACCGCTCACTGCGCAAAGCGGACGATCTGCAGGAGCACGCAGCCAACGCCACCGACAAGACACAGAAGCTGATCAAGGTTTTCACCAACCCCAAAGGCCCCTCAGGGACACAATCGACAGGCACCGGCACCCCCGCCGCCCCGCCCTCGACGCCACGAGCGAAGATCGATGGTGCGGAGGCCGCAGGAAACCTCGTTGTGGTCGGCTTGTTGGCAGGTGTGGCGGCGAACCGGCTCGCAGCGGCGACCGGCAGACTGATTGCGAGGTTCTGGAGACGTGGACGTTAGTGCGCTCAGCGATCTGATCCGGGCGTTGGCCCGAGCTGACTGGGATACCGCCGATACCTTGGTGGGAGAGATCGGCGCGAGTGGCTGGGTCGGCGGGCTCCAGGTCGTTGGGGCCGCGTTCGCCCTCGCTGTCCACCGGCGCTTCGCGTCCGACGCCACCCCGACCGAGGTGGCTGGCTGGGTCGCCGCGACCCGTGCTCAGTACGAGGACGGCGGCACTTTGCCGGCCCTCGAAATGGAGGGCCTCATCCGCGCCGCCCTGGGCGAGGAGGAACTGGCCGACCATATCCCTGCGGAAACCGTGATCGCCGCTGAAGTCTTCGTTCTTGGACAGCTACTCCTGGAGGCGAAGTTGTCGCCGTCCGAAATCGACGAGTTCGTGAACGAAGCGGAAGAGATCGCAGCCGAGTACCTGTAGGCAGTGGGCGTCGCACCGCGCCGCGCGTCCGCGTCGCCGTCGGACGCGGGTACGCCGAACGCCGCCCACGCTGACGTTCATCGGGTCGTCTACCTGCTTGTCAAGCCCCTGCTGCCGGCCGTCCTTCGCGCGGCCCACCTCATCGACGCCGCCCGCGCCCACCTCGACGGCGGCGACCTCACCGGAGGCGGACGCGCGCTGGCCGACGCGCACAGCGTCGCGCCCGGCGAGATCCACTGTCGCCCTGCTGTCCGTACCCTGGTCGCCGAGATCGCCCAGTGCGCACCGGCGGCCGCCGGCGTGGCCCGGCTGGCCGACCTCATCGGCCTCTCTCGTGCCTGATCGACCCCGGCGTCCTGGAAAGTGCGGTGTCCGGTCGCGGGGGACGGGCCGGCTTCCAGGAAGCCGAGTCGATCATGGCCGGCAGGTGGGAACGGGTGGTGGGCGGCGGTATGCGGCAATCGGTCCGGGCGCTCAAAGTGATCTAGCCATTTGCATCTAGCGATGCCCAACACGGCTGTCGTAGGGTTCCGGCAGCACCTCGAAAGATGCCAGAAATTGGCTCCTATGCCCTACTTTGCGCTGCGCGTCGAATGGTGGGGGCAATGAATCATGTCGCCGAAAACCTTACGGTAGATGACCCCGGCTGGGTGGACGAAGTCCTGTTCGCCGGCCGTCCGACCGACGTTTGTCTCCGCCTGCCGGAACCGATCGACCGGGCCACCCTGCACCGGTTGGTGACCGCCGCGCAGGACCGGCTGACCGCCGCCGGACTGCGTCCCGGTGGCGCCGTCGCGCTGCGGTTGCCGCCGTCGCTGGCGTACGTCGTCAACCTGCTCGCCGCCTGGCGGACGGGAGCGCAAGCCATCCTGCTCGACCACCGGCTCACCGACCACGAGGTGGACCGGGCGCTGACCCGGCTCACCCCGCAGGTGGTCGTCGCGCCGCTGCGGACCGGCGGGGGCGCGTTGAAGGTGTTCGTCGACGTCACCGAGAGCGTCACCCGGTACGCGGACAACCCAGCGGTCAGCGGCCACGCCGTGATCCAGCTCAGCTCCGGCTCGACCGGCCCGTCCAAGGTGATCGGCCGTACGGCCGCCGACCTGGTCGCCGAGGTGCGCCGCTACACCCGTATCGACGGGGTGGCGCTGCCCGGCGAGCGGATCATCCTGCTGCCCTCCATGGTGCACGTGCTCGGCCTGGTCGGGGGCCTGCTCTACGGTCTGCACGCCGGTGTGGAGCTGGTGCCGCCGCAGCGGCTCAGCGGCGACGCCGTGCTGGCCGCCATCGCCGCCCAGGCCACGCCGGCCACGGTGCTGGGCGTGCCGTTCCACATCGGTCTGCTCGCCTCCAGCCGGCCGACCGGTCCGCTGCCGCAGTTCCGCCGGATGACCACCGGCGGTGAGCTGGTCCCGGCCGCGGTGGCCCGGGCGTTCACCGACCGGTACGGGGTGCCGCTGGGCAACATGTACGGGATGACCGAGGTCGGGGTCATCGGCACCGACCTGTACGGCGCGCACCGCCCGTCGATCGCCCCCGCGCCCGGCATCGAGGTCCGCGAGTCCGGCGGTGAGCTGTGGGTGTCCTGCCCGGCGTCGCCGTACGTCGGGCTGAGCGACCCCACCCGCTGGGCCGACGGCTGGCTGCACACCCGCGACGCCGGCACCGTCGACGCCGACACCGGCCTGGTCACCGTGCGCGGCCGCCTCGACTCGCAGGTCTCCGTGGGCGGGATGAAGGTCGACCTCACCGAGGTGGAGGCGACCGTCGCCGAGCTGCCCGGCGTGGCCGCCGCCGTGGTGGTGTGGGACGAGGGCATCACCGCCTACGTCCAGCCCGACGGCCCGCTGTCCGAGGAGATCCTGGACAAGCTCCTCAGCGAGCGGTTGGCCGGCTACAAGCGACCCCGGGTGGTGCGCCTGCTCGACGCGTTGCCCCGCACCACCACCGGCAAGCTGGTCCGCTCCACCGACGCGTTGCGCTCGGCGGTGACGTCGTGACCGGCCCGCTGCGCCACCTCGACGCCGACACCCGCGCCGACACCCGCGCCGACAAGCGCGCCGCCACCCGCGCGCGGCGACCGTACGGCGGGATCCGGCCGACCGCCGGCTTCCCGACCGACCCAGACCCATTCGGTGTCCCGATCGGACACCGTCACCTGGCTTACGCAGAGAGGGTATCCATGAGAGCCGAGGTCCGCGCCTTCGTCGTCGAGCAGCTCGTCGACATGAACTACGACGTCGAGGGGCTCGACGACGACACCACGCTCGGCCCGTCCGGCGTCGACCTGGAATCGCTGGCCCTGTCCGATCTGGCCGTCCGCGTCGAGGACCAGTTCGGCCTGACGTTCGCCGACGACGAGTCGGAGAAGCTCGCGCTGATGACGGTCGGCGAGTTCACCACGATGGTCGCCGACCGCGTCGCCGAGGCGAAGCGCGACGACGCCTGATGACGGGTCAGCCCGACCTGGGGCGAGCTGACCTGCTGACCATGCTCGCCGAACTCACCGCGAAACCCGCCGACGAGGTCCCGGACCGGATCGGCTCGATGGAACTGGCCTGGCTCGTGCACCTCGTCGAGCAGCGCTACGAGCGAGAGCTCGACCTCACCGACGAAGACCTGGCCGGCATCCGTACCGTCGACGACGCTCTGGCGGTCCTGCGGGCGTCGTTGACCGCTCCCGCAGATGGCTGAGCCGCCCGTCGTCCAGCTCACCGGTGTGCACGCGGTCAGCGCCCTGGGGCGGGGCGCCGAGGCGCAGCTCGCCGCCACGCCGGCCTTCGGACCGATCCGTCGTTTCGACACGAGCGCACGCCGGGTCACCGTGGCGGCCACCCTGCCCGAGGTCGGCACCCTCGCCGACGAGCTGGCCGACGCGATCGACGCGGCCTGCCGGACGGCCGGCCTGGACCGCGCCCGGCGCGCGGGGTGCGCGCTGCTGCTCGCCGTGCACGGCGGCCCGGCCGCCGGCGTGGAGCCGGTCCCGTCCGCGCTCGCCGGTCAGCTCGCCGCCCGGTGTGGGCTGTCCGCTCACACCCGGGTCTACACGAGCGCGTGCGTGTCGGCGAGTACGGCGGTGGCCGACGCCGCCACCCTGATCAGCCGGGGTGATCTGGACCGGGTGGTGGTGGCCGCCGGTTATCTCGTCGAGCCGGACCAGTTCGCGCTCTTCGACGCCGGTCGTGCTCTCGCCGACGACGGCGCGGTACGCCCGTTCAGCGCTGGCCGCCGTGGGCTCCTACTCGGTGACGGCGTGGCCGCCGTGGTGGTCGAGTCCCGCGCCGAGGCGAGGCGGGGCGTCGAGCCCGTGGCGACCGTCGCGGGCTGGGGACGCGCCGGGGACGCGTACCACCCGTGCCAGCCGGACCCGACCGGCGCCGGGCTGGCCCGCGCGGCCGGCGCCGCGCTGCGCCGGGCCGGGCTGCCGCCGCAGGCGATCGGGTACGTCAACGCCAACGCCACCGGCACCGCCCAGAGCGACGCCGCCGAGGCCGCGGCGCTGCTGCGGGCCCTCGACGGGTACGCCACCGACGTGCCGGTCAGCTCCACGAAGGGGTTGCACGGGCACGCGTTGGAGGCGTCCGGGCTGCTCGAACTGGTGGTCACGGCGATGGCGCTGCGGGCCGGCGAGTTGCCGGTCAACGCCGGCTGGCGGGGCCCCGACGAGGCGTGTCCCGTCAACGTCATCACGGCGGCGTCGCGCCGCGCAGGGGTGACCCACGCCCTGACCCTCAACTCCGCGTTCGGCGGCGCCAACACCGCGCTCCTGGTCGGCGCGCCATGACCACTCCGACCTCCCCGCGATCTTGCACTTTCTGCGCCGACGAATCCGGCGAAGAACGCGAATCCACAACAGAAACCGCAAGATCGCGGGAGGTGGGGGTGCGGGAGCTCGCACGGGCGCGTTGGCCCGAGCCGGGGGACGGGGTCGTGCCGGTGGTGCCGGGGTTCGTGCACTCGGCGTTCGCGCCCACGGTCGTGGCGGTCGGCGAGCGGTGCCTGCGGCGGCGGTACGGGAACCAGCCGGTGCCGGAGGAGGTGCGCACGGCGATCGTGCTGGTCAGCGCCAGCGGTGACCGGGCCAGCGCCGACCACGTACGCGTGACGGTCGAGGCCGGCGGCCGGATCGGCCCGCTGTTCTTCTACCAGTCCGTGCCCAACAGCGTCGCCGGGCACCTCGCCGCCCGCTGGGGACTGCGCGGCCCGGTGGTCTGCCTCAGTCCGACCGGCGACCCGTACGCCGAGGGCACCGCGCAGGCGGCACTGCTGCACGACGACGGCGACGCCGACGAGGTGTTGCTGATCCTGATCGAACAGACGCCCGACCTGTCCACCGAGGCGGTCGCGGTGCTGCTGGGGGGAGGAGCACGACCATGAGGACTCCGGGACTGCGCGGCCGGTTGGCCGCCGACACCGAGCTGGGCGCGGGCAACATGCTGGCCCGGGTGCTGGCGCACGGCGCCGACCCGGACGGGCCGGCGCTGACCTTCGACACCGCCGTCGACGGGCATCCGGCCGAGGCGCCGCTGACGTTGGGCCAGCTCGACGAGCGGGTCGCCGCCCGCGCCGCGTGGCTGCACGAGCAGGGGGTACGCCCCCGCGACCCGGTGGCAGTCTGGGCCACCGCCGCCGCCGACATGGTGCTGAGCTTCCTGGCGCTGGCCCGGCTCGGCGCGATCCCGGCGCTGATGAACGGCAAGCTCCGCCCGGAGATCGCCGCCGAGTACATCCGTCGGCTGCGCGGTGTCGGGGTGCTCGCCGACGACGCGCACACCGCGCTGCTGGCCGGGCACGAGCTGGGCGTACCGGTGCTGGGCACGCCCGCGCGGGCCGGCACCGGCGATCCGGCGGCGGCCCCGCCGCACTACCGGCACCACCCGGACGACCCGATCGTGATCACCCACACCTCCGGCACGACCGGGGTGCCCAAGGCGGTGCTGCACTCCCACGCCAGCCTCTTCGCGGCCACCCGGCACCTGCTGAGCATGCCGCAGGCGCAGGGCACCGGCCGGATCCTCAACGCGCTGCCCGCACCGCACACCGCGACCGTGCTGATGGTCAATCAGGCGTTGGGTAACCGCGCCCAGATGTTCCTCCTCTCCGAGCAGGGCGGCGAGCGGGTCCTCGACGCGATCCAACGCTGGCGTCCCGACGGGGTGTTCGGTTTCTCGGTCACCTGGGCCGAGCTGGCCCGGTTCGACCTGTCCGGGTACGACCTGGACTCGGTGCGGCTGTGGTTCAACACCGGCGACTGCTCGCACGAGCCGCACATCCGCCGCCTCGTCGCGGTCGGGTGGCACGACACCGTCACCCGCGACGGGGTGGCGCGGGTGCCCGGCTCGCTGTTCATCGACGGGCTGGGCTCCAGCGAGATGGGGCACTCGATGTTCCACATCACCCACCGCGCCGACACCGACCGGTACGGCCGCTGCATCGGCCGGCCGTACCAGTTCACCAAGGTCGCCGTGCTGGACGCCGACGGCGAGCCGGTGCCGGTCGGCGAGGTGGGTTTCCTGGGCGTCGACTCGCCGTCGCTGTTCCGGGGCTACTGGAACGACTCGGCCACCACCTACCGGTTCCGCCAGCGTGGCTGGTATCTCACGGGCGACCTGGTCCGCGCCGACGCCGAGGGCCGGTACTACCACCTGGACCGCGCGGTCGACTCGGTCGACGCCGGGGACGGGCGGCGGTTCTTCACCGCGCTGTCGGAGGAGCGGATCCTCGCCGCCTGCCCGGACGTCACCGACTGCACGGTGGTGATCGTCGCCGAGGCCGGGCGGGTGGTGACCGACGTGCTGCTGGAGCTGGCCGCCGGCGCGGACGAGGCCGAGGACCGTACCGAACGGGTCCGCGCCGCTCTCGGCGCGGACGTCGGCGGCACGCTGCGCCGGGTCGTGCCGGTACGCTCCGACGACATCCCGGTGACCGTGACCGGCAAGGTCCGCAAGGTGGCCCTGCGGGAGCGTTACCTCACCGAGGCCGCGTCGTGAGCGGGCGGGTCGGAGCGCCGGCGTGAGCGAGCGGAGCGAGCGAACCAGGCAGCTCAGCCGCTCGGAGTCTCGCGCCGGCGCGGAGCGAAGCGGAGCGTCGGCGTGAGCGCGCTGATCACCGGGATGGGCCTGTTCAGCCCGGTCGGGCGGGGCGTCGAGGAGACCTTCGACGCGTTGACGACCGGGCGGTCCGGGCTGACCCGCCCACCCGAGGGCCATCCGGCGTCGGGTTCGCTGGACGTCGCCGGTCTGCTGCCCGACATCGACCCGCGCAGCGTCCTGCCCGGCCCGGAGAGCCGGGTGTTGGACCGGACCGTGGTCCTCGCGCTGCTCACCGCCGCCGACGCGCTCGCCGACGCCGGCATCGAGGTGGGACGCGACGTCGACCCCTCCCGCATCGGCGTGATCGTCGGGGGTGTCGGCGGGATGGCGACCCTGGAGTCGCAGGTGCTGGCCCGCGCCGCGCGGGGACGGTCGGCCGTCAGCCCGTACCTGCTCACCGGCATCCTGCCGAACATGCCGGCGGCGCGGATCGCCATCGCGTACGGCATGCGGGGTTACAGCTCGTCGGTCGGCACGGCCTGTGCCTCCGGGGCCCAGGCGGTGGCCGACGCGGTCCGGCTGATCCGGTGCGGGGAGGCCGACGTCGTGGTCTGCGGGGCCAGCGAGGCGCCGCTCTTCCCGACCTTCACCGACACGTTCGGCAACGCGCGGGCGTTGGCCCGTGCCGGCGGCGACCCGACCCGGGCGAGCCGGCCCTTCGACACCTCCCGCAGCGGGTTCGTGTTGGCCGAGGGGGCGGCGCTGCTGGTCCTCGAACGCGCCGAGCACGCCGCGGCGCGGGGCGCCCGGGGGTACGCCGAGGTGGCCGGTTACGGCGCGACCACCGACGCGTACCACCCGACCGCCCCGCGCCCGGACGGCGCGGGCGCGGCGGCGTGCATCCGGGGCGCGCTGCGCAGCTCGGGAGTGCCGGCGGCGGCGGTCGGCTACGTCAACGCGCACGGCACCGGCACCAAGCTCGGCGACATCGCGGAGACCACGGCCCTCGCGGACGTCTTCGGCGACGGTGGCGTGCCGGTCAGCTCCACCAAGGCGCTCACCGGTCACCTGCTCGGCGCGTCCGGGGTGTTGGAGACGGCGGCGACCGCGCTGGCGCTCGGTCGGGGGTTGCTGCCGCCCACGTACCACCTCGACGACCTGGACCCGGCCTGCCCGGGCGACCACATCCGGGGGGCGCCCCGGCGGGCCGATGTGGAGTACGCGCTGACCAACTCGTTCGGGTTCGGCGGCCAGAACGTGAGCCTCGTGCTCGCGCGGGTCGCCGAGCCGAGGAGGTGAGCGACGCGCATCCCGGGCTGGGGGGTCCGGACGGCAACACGGGCGAAGCATGGGGAAGGGCACGTGAGGACATGGACATCCGTGGCATCGACCACATCGAACTCTACGTAGGCGACGCCCGACAGGCGGCGTTCTGGTTCAGCACCGCCGTCGGTTTCCAGCTCTGCGGCCAGGGCGGCCCGGAGACCGGGCTGACCGGGCAGCGCTCGCTGCTGCTCTGCCACGGCGACATCCGACTGCTGCTCACCTCGGGGCTGAGCGTCGACCATCCGGCGGCCCGATACGTGCACCGACACGGCGACGGCATCGCGGTCGTCGCCGTCGAGGTCGACGACGTCGTGGGCGCGTACGCCGAGCTGCTGGCCCGGGGTGCGACGGGCGTGACGCCACCGACCACCCGCACCGGCGCGGACGCCGAGGTGGTGACCGCCGAGGTGGAGGGCTTCGCCGACGTGCGGCACCGCCTGGTGCAGCGGCGGGGGAGTCGAAGCGAGTTCCTGCCCGGGGTGATCACGCCGACGCCGCCGGCGAACGAGGAGGAACCCGTCCTCGCCGAGGTCGACCACCTGGCGGTGTGCGTGCCGCCCGGGGAACTCGACGGGACCGTCCGGCACTTCGAGGAGCTGTTCGGCTTCGCGCAGATCTTCGAGGAGCACGTCGAGGTCGCCGGCCAGGGGATGAACTCGAAGGTGGTGCAGAGCCCGTCCGGGCGCGTCACCGTGGTGCTGCTGGAGCCGGACCGTACCCGCCGGCCCGGGCAGATCGACGCGTTCCTCGACCAGCACGCCGGCGGGGGAGTGCAGCACGTGGGCCTGCGCACCGACGACATCGTGGCGGCCGTGGAGTCCCTCGGCCGGCGGGGGGTGCGTTTCGCCGGGACCCCCGGCGCCTACTACGACACGCTCCAGGAGCGGGTCGGTCGGGTGGACGCGCCACTGCACCGGCTGCGTGAGCTGGGGGTGCTCGTCGACTCCGACCACGGTGGACAGTTGTTGCAGATCTTCGCCGAGTCGATGCACGTGCGCCGCACGCTGTTCCTGGAGCTGATCGAGCGGCGGGGCGCGAGCGGCTTCGGCAGCGGCAACATCAAGGCTCTCTACGAGGCCAAGGAGCGGGAACTGGCCGCGCAGGCGGTGGGGGCGTGAGCGCGCTGACCGCCGCCGAGGAGGCGCTGCTCCCCTCCGACGAGGACGTGCGGCACTACGCCGAGCACGGCTGGTACCTGTCCAACAAGATCTTCACGGACGACGAGGTGGAGGCGCTCGCCGACGCCGCGCGACGCTACTACGACGGCGAGCGGGATCGCCGCCTGCCGGCACGCCCACCGAAGCTCGCCTACTGGGAGCCGTCGAACGGGCCGGTGCAGCGGCACAACGACTACGTCCACCACGAACACGACGGGCTCGGCGCGATCCTGCGCAAGCCGCTGCTGGGAGCGGTGGCCGCCCGCCTGGCGCAGGCCGACGAGATCCGTGTCTTCCAGTCCACCCTGATCCTCAAGCCACCGATCGAGGGCGAGCCGAGCAACATCGTGCCCTGGCACTTCGACAAGCACTACTGGGCGTCCTCGTCGTCCGAGAAGATGCTCACCGCGTTCATCCCCTTTCACGACTGCGGGGAGGAGATGGGCACCATCACGATGGTCGACGGCTCGCACCTGTGGAAGGAGATCGGCGCGGACGACACCGTGGTGCGGCACTTCGCCGACCGCGACCGGAGTCAGCTCGAGGAGATGCTGGCCGAGAACGCCGCGCACAACGGCGCGGAGATCCGCAAGATCCCCATGGTGATCCCCCGGGGACACGTGAGCTTCCACCACTGCCGCACCTACCACGGCAGCGGCCCCAACGTCAGCGGTCGTCCCCGACAGGCGATCTCGCTGCACCTGCAGGACGGCGACAACGCCTGGCGGGAGTATCCGCTCTCGGACGGCACGCTCGCCGCGTACAACCACGACGCGCTGGTCCGCCGCACCCACGAGGGGCGGCCGGACTACGCGGACCCCGACTACTGCCCGGTCATCTGGCGCGACCGCGCCCAGCAGGGAGGCTGACAATGTCACGGTACGACTGGGGTAGGACGCACCCGGGCATCGAGCGGTTGGAACAGGCGGTGACCGAGCGGCGCGACGCCGTGGTCAAGCACCCGCTCTACGCCAACCTGGACACCCACGAGGCGCTGGTCACCTTCATGGAACACCACGTCTTCGCGGTCTGGGACTTCATGTCGCTGCTGAAGTCGTTGCAGCGGCAGTTGACCTGCGTGAGCGTGCCGTGGATCCCGACCGGCCCGACCGGCAGCCGCCGGCTCATCAACGACATCGTCATGGTCGAGGAGAGCGACGAGCTGGGCGAGGGCTACATCAGCCACTTCGAGCTGTACGTGGGGGGCATGGCCGAGGCCGGCGCGGACACCACCGCCGTGAACGCCCTCGTCGACCTGCTGCGCGCGGGCCGGCCGGTGACCGACGCGCTCGCCGAGGCGGGGGCGCCGGCCGCGTCCGCCCGGTTCGCCGCGACCACCTGGCAGATCATCGAGTCGACCCCGGTGCACTGCCAGGCGGCGGCGTTCGCGTTCGGCCGCGAGGACCTGATCCCCGACATGTTCACCCAGGTCGTCACCGTCAACGAACGCAGCAACCGGCTGCACACGTTCGTCGACTACCTGGAACGGCACATCGAGGTCGACGGCGAGCAGCACACGCCGATGGCCATGCAGATGCTCGCCGACCTGTGCGGCGACGACGACGCCAAGTGGCAGGAGTGCGCCGACACGGTCAACACGGCGCTCGCCGCCCGGGCCCGGCTCTGGGACGACATCCTCGCCGCCATCAAGGGCCCGGCGTGAGCGACGCCGACCCGGTCCGGCTCTACCGCACGGTCCGGCTGATCCGCCGGTTCGAGGAGCGGGCGGTGGAGCTGGTCCACGGCGGGCAGATCGTCGGCGGCATCCACCCGTACCTCGGTCAGGAGGGGATCGCCGCCGGCGTCTGCGCCGCCCTGGGCGTCGACGACGTGCTCGCCGGCACCCATCGCGGGCACGGGCACGTGCTGGCCCGGGGCGCGGACCCGGCCCGGATGCTCGCCGAGCTGTGCGGCCGGGTCACCGGCCTCAACGCCGGCCGGGGCGGCTCGATGCACGCCGCCGATCTGAGCATCGGCGTGCTCGGCGCCAACGCGATCGTCGGCGCGTCCGGGGCGATCATCACCGGCGCGGTCTGGGCCCGCCGCCGGCAGGGCCGGGACACGGTCGGGGTGAGCTTCTTCGGCGACGGTGCGGTCAACGAGGGGATGCTGCTGGAGGCGTTCAACCTGGCCGCGCTCTGGCGGGTTCCGGTGCTGTTCGTCTGCGAGAACAACGGCTACGCCACCACCATGCCGGTCGGCGGCGCGGTCGCCGGCAGCATCGCCGGCCGCGCCGCCGCGTTCGGCATCCCCGCCGCCGAGGTCGACGGCCAGGACCCCGAGACGGTACGCGCCGCGGCCTCCGCCGCCGTCGCGCGGATGCGCGCCGGCGGCGGCCCGGAGCTGATCGAGGCCCGTACCTACCGCTTCGACGTCCACCACACCTTCGAACACGGGGTACGCCTCGACTACCGACCGCCCGACGAGGTGTCCCGGGGTCGGTCCCGGGACCCGGTGGACATCCAGGGCGCACGGCTCACCGACGCCGACCGGGCAGCCGTGGACGCCGAGGTCGAGGCGACCCTCGACGCGGCAGTCGACTTCGCCCTGGCCAGCGCGGAACCCGATCCGGCCGACGCGCTCGCGTACCTGTATGCCAGCGGCCTGACCGCCCGCGCCGGAGGTGGATGAGGTGCCCCGACTGTCGTACCGGCGGGCGTTGACCCGGGCCCTCGCCGACGAGCTGGCCCGCGACGAGACGGTGTTCCTGCTCGGCGAGGACGTCCAGGTTGGCGCGTCGCTGGTGACGACCGGGCTCGCCAAGCGGTTCGGGACCGACCGGGTCCGCGACACCCCGTTGTCCGAGCAGGCGTTCACCAGCTTCGCCACCGGAGCGGCGCTGGCCGGGCTCCGGCCGGTGATCGAGTTTCAGATCCCGTCGCTGCTGTTCCTCGTCTTCGAGCAGATCGTCAACCACGCGCACAAGTTCCCGCTGATGACCGGCGGGCAGTGCGCGGTGCCGGTCACCTACCTGGTGCCCGGCTCCGGGTCGCGCACCGGCTGGGCCGGGCAGCACTCCGACCACCCGTACAGCCTCTTCGCGCACGTCGGGGTGGTCACCGTCGTGCCGGCCACCCCGG
Organism: Micromonospora sp. NPDC051543; assembly: GCF_044454415.1. Lineage (NCBI taxonomy): Bacteria > Bacillati > Actinomycetota > Actinomycetes > Micromonosporales > Micromonosporaceae > Micromonospora > Micromonospora sp. NPDC051543. Next base: position 35,442 of record NZ_JBITDT010000024.1, on the reverse strand, counting down.
CCGACGCGTACGGGCTGCTGGTCACCGCGATCCGGCACGACGACCCGGTGGTCGTGTTCGCGCCGGCCGGCGCGATGGACCTCCGGGACGACGTCGCCGAGCTGGAGCCGGTGCCGCTGGGTCGGGGCCGGGTGCACCGTCGCGGCGACGACGTCACCGTGGTCGCGGTCGGGCACCTCGTGCACGACGCGCTCGCCGTCGCCGACGAGCTGGCCGACGAGGTGTCGGTGGAGGTCTTCGACCCGCGCACCCTCTATCCGTTCGACATCGACGGCGTCTGCGAGTCGGTCGCGCGTACCGGCCGCCTCGTCGTCATCGACGACGCCAACCGCTCCTGCGGTTTGGCCGCCGAGGTCATCGCCTCGGTCGTGGAGCGGGTGCGGCTGCTCGCCCCGCCGCGCCGGGTGACCCGACCCGACGGCGCGGTGCTGCCGTTCGCCCCCGCCCTGGACCGGGCCGTGCAGCCCGGTCGGGAGCAGCTCGCCACCGCCATCCGCCTGACCATGAAGGACGGCTCATGATCGACCCGAACTATCCCTGGCCGTCGGCCGACGGAGCGTGGACGAACCTCCCCGAGCCGGCCCGCCGGGCCATGGTGGCCGCCGGCGCCGCCGCCTGGGACCGCGTCTTTCACGGCCGGGCCACCTACAACAAGCAGTGGCGGCTGGCCCGCCCTCCGGTGCTGGCCGCCGACACCTGGCGGGAGCTGAACGACGTCTGCGACCGGCTGGCCCAACTCATCCTGGACGCCTGCCGCCGTCGGGTGGACACGGCCGGCGAGCTGCGCCGGCTGCTCGGCGTTCCGGCGGGCGAGACCCGTCTGCTGGACGAGTCGGAGCCGCTGACCGAGGCGCTGCTGGCCGCGTACCGGCCGGACGTGATCTTCACCGAAGGCGTGCCGAAGTTCGTGGAGTACAACATCGACAGCAGCCTCGGGGGAGGGTTCGACGCGGACACCGTCATCCAGCGGTTCGCGCAGCTCTACACCGAGCACGGGCTCCTCGACGACCTGCCGCTACGGGCCGCGCCGTCACTGCTGGACCAGCGGTTCGTGGCGATCCGCGACGAACTCGACCTGCCCGAGGGCGCCCGGCTGGCCCTGTTGATGGACTTCGACGCCGACTATCCGGGCCTGGACGACCCGGAGACGTTCATCCGGATCCTCAGCCCGCTCGCCGTCCGGGCCCGGGACTTCGGCATCGACCTGATCATCGCGCCCCTGTCCAGCGCCACCCTGGACGCCGGCAACCGCCTCGTCGTGGACGGTGCGCCGGTCGACGCGCTGTTCCGACTGTTCGTACCCAACCGGGTCACCCCCACCGCCGGTCTGGACGCGGTGGCCGGCGCCCTGGCCGCCGGCACGCTGCCGATGTACGTGTCGGCGGCGGCCTGGCTGCTCGGCAACAAGACCACCTTCGCCTGGCTGTGGGAGGACGTCGACACCCTGCCCGCCGACGACCGGACGCTGATCCAGCGGCACGTGCCGTACACGGTGCCGTTGACCGTCGCGGTGCTCGACCGGGCGATCGCCGAGCAGGCCACCCTGGTGGCGAAGCCGGCGGACGGCTCGGCCGGGCTCGGCGTGCTGATCGGCCCCGAGCTGAGCCCGTCGGACTGGGTCGAGGGCCTGCGCGCGGCCGTCGACCGGGGCGGGGCGATCCTGCAGCAGTACCTGCCGGCCGACCGGGTGCCGATGGACTTCGTGCAGATCGAGACCAGCGAGACGGTCACGGCCGACGTCCCGTACAGCCTGGCCCCGTACCTGTTCGGCCGAACGGCCTCCGGCGGCCTGGCGCGGGTCGGCTACCCCGGCGGTGACGGCATCCTCAACCTGGCCCACGGAGTCCTCCTGACCGGAATCCTCCTGCACGACTGACTTCATGGACAACGAGGTCGGGGCGAGGGTCGGAGGTGGCGGGACAGGGCGCGGAGGGTTTCGGCCGTCGCTATCGCGTCGCTGCGGCCGCTGCCGTGGCGGCCGTCGGTGCTGTAGAGGGTCGCGTCGGCCGTGAGCGGGTGGTCGGTGAGGTGCACGTGGACCGTTCCCAGGCGTTCGGCCAGCCGCGCGGTGTGAGCGGAGAGGCGACGCATCCGCTCGCCGAGGCCGGCCCGCACGTGCTCGGGCACGGCCGGGCTGTGCGACACGTCGAACATGCCGATGGTGATCACGTCCGCGCCCGCGTCCCGCAACGCCTCGATCATCGCGGTCAGCTCGACGTCGACCGCGTCCGCGTCGTACGCGGGATGGAAGGCGTCGTTGCCGCCGCAGACCACCAGCGCGAGATCCGGGTCGGCGGCGAGCGCCGGGGCGAGCTGGGTGGCCCGCACCTGGTGTGCGCGCCGACCGCGCCGGCCGAGGTTCACGTACGTCAGCTCGGGGCGTACGGCCCTCAGCTCGGCGGCGAGCCGGTCGACCCACTGCACGTCCGGGTAGCCCGGTGTCGGCTCGCACATGCCCTCCACGACGCTGTCGCCGAGCGCCACGAACCGCCGCCACGGGTGCGCGCGCAGCAGCTCGGTGGCCTCGCCGGGACGCAGACAGTACGGGTCCGTCGATTCGCTAAGCGTCGATGGCATGCCGGCACGCTAGCCGACCACCGCCTCCTCGGCCAGGCTCACCTCGGCCAGGTAGACGCAGGTCCGCTCCTCGTGCGAGGAGTAGTAGCTGACCCACAGCCGGTCGTCGTGCCACACCAGGCCGGGATAGCTGGTGTCGCCGCCGGAGGGCAGCGCGACCAGTTCGGTCAGCGCGCCGCGCTCGGGGTCGACAGCGCAGATCGCGGTCCGGACGTCGCCGTCGAGCAGGCGTACGCCGGCGATCAGCCGCCCGTCCGGCAGCCGACGCAGCGCCGGGCCGCCGACCCGGACGCCCAGGTCGGTCCAGGACCATTCGCGGTACGGCGGGTGCGCCCGCCCGAGCTGCGCCGTGGCGCTGTCGCCGTCGCGGCGCAGGAGACAGTGCGCGGTGCCGTCCGGGGCGAAGGCCAACCCGGACTCGTTGGGGTAGCCGCCCTCGAACAGCGTCGGCACCCACGGTCGCAGGTCGACACCGTCGACGCTGCGGTAGAGCCGGGCGAGCCTCGGCCCCCGGGTGGCGTAGCCGACGCCGTACATGGCGTCGTCGTGCCAGGCGGCCTGCCACACCCACACGTTCGGCTCGCCCACCGGCGTCGGGTCACCCCAGACGCGGCCGTCGTCGGAGATCCAGGACAGTGTCGTGAACGTCCCGGTCCGGGCCGCGGCCAGCAGTTGCAGCCGCCCGTCGGGGCGTGCCACGAACCGTGGGTCGCGCAGGTCGCCGGCCGCCCGGATGACCGCCGCGGACCTCCACGCCCGTCCGTCCGTCGAGGTCAACACCCGGATCACGCCGTCGTCGGAGAGGTGGCCGTCGGCCTCGCGGAAGGCACAGAACCACGTTCCGGCGTGCCGGACGAGGTCGGTGAACGCGCTGTGCGGCGCGCGGTCGCCGATCCGGCGTACGGCGACGACCTCGGCGCTGGTGCGACGGGTGGATGACGACGTCATGCGCGACGGGCCTCCTGGCGCTGGTGGGCGGAACGTCCCGGTGACGACGGACGACGCTAGCCGCCGTCGTCGACGCCCGGACGGCCGCGCGGCGAACGGGGGACGAACGATGGCGTGTCGGAAAGGCGTCGTTCGCGGCCGCGTCAGCGCGCTGGGCCCGAGGTCGGTGGCGGCGGTCCGTCACGATGACGACGGGACGCGGCGGTCGGGAGGTGGCAGCGTGCTCGCATCGTTCCTGCAGCAACTGGCCAGCAAACTCGTCGAGGAGATCCTCAAGAGGGTCGTCGAGTGGCTCGCGCCGAAGGCGCTCAGATCGGTGCCGCACGCCGCCTCGCCGAACTGCCCGCGCTGCGGCGGGTACGGGGTGGCCCGCTGGACGCCGGGCGGGGTGTGGCCGCTCTTCGTTCCGTCGCTGCTCACCTTCACCTGGGGCTTCGCCGGCCTGCTGCTCGGCGTGCCGGTGCTGCTGTTGACGGTGGTCGGCGCGGTGGTGTCTGGCGCGGTGATGCCGGCCCTGGTGGTCCTGCTGGGACTGCCGGTCCTCGCCACGGTGATGCTCCTGGGCGCGTTCGGGCTGGCCCACTACCACAGCTACCCGCCGAAGCGTTGCCACCGCTGCCACGGGAGCTGGCCGCGGCGGACGCGCGAGGAGTACCTGCGGTCGGCCCAGCCGGTGTTCGCCTGCGTGTGCGGCCAACGGCTGCGGGTGCCCCGGGCCGCCGGGGCGCGGCTGCGGTGCCCGCGCTGCCACACCGAACACGCCACCCCGGCGGCGGCCGGCCGCTGACGCTCAGGGGCGCTCGGCGAGCAGTTCGTCGATCACGCGCCGGGAACCGTCGGGGTCGGGAGCGTCCAGGGTGATCAGCGCCTTCCACAGGGCCCAGCCGCGTCCGCGCGCCCAGGTGCCCGCGTCGACGTCGAGCGCGTCGCGGAACGCGGCCCGGCTGTCGCCGTGCAGCAGGGTCCAGGCGATCACCGTGTCGCAGGCGGGATCGCCGACGCCGCAGCAGCCGAAGTCGATGACGGCGGCGAGCCGGCCGTCGCGGACCAGCAGATTGGCGTACGCGACGTCGCCGTGGAACCACACCGGGTGGCCCGACCAGGTGGCATCGAGCGCGTCCTGCCAGACGGTGTTGATCGCGTTGACGTCGAGTCGGTCGCGGTGTGTCTCGATCGCCGCCTGGGTTTCGGCGTCGTAGGTGGACAGCGGTCCTCCCCGCCAGAAGCTGTGCGGGCCGGCCTCGGGGCCGTCGGTGGCGTCGACGGCGCGCAGGGCCCGCAGGAAGGCGGCGAGGTCCGTCGCGAACCGGGTCAGGTCGTCGATCCGCTCGGGGCGTGCGGTGTGCCCGTCGATCCAGCGGTACACCGACCAGGGGTACGGGTAGCCCGCTCCCGGTCGGCCGTGGGCCAGCGGCACGGGGATCTCCAGTGGGAGGGCCGCGCCGAGCATCGGCAGCCACTGCTGTTCCTTGGCGACCTGGGCTACGTACCCCTCGGCGCTGGGCAGCCGCACGGTCATCTCGTCGCCCAGGTGGAAGGTGCGGTTGTCCCAGCCGCCCACCTCGACGGGGCGTACGGGCAGGTCCGCCCAGTACGGGAACTGCTCGGCGACCAGTCGGCGAACCAGGCCCACGTCGATGCGCCGGGCCGTCGTCTCGTCGGTGTGCGGCACGTCGGGTGCGGGCTGTGGGCTCATCCGCCTGAGCCTGCGGGCTCCGCCGGCCGGCCCGCAACCGATTTGCCCGCAGGAGGGACCGGTCGGGCCAACGCTCGGGACAGGTGTCCGGGAGGTGCGGCGCCTGGCCGTACCTCAACTGCGGCGCACCAGACGGTTGGGAGCCGCTGGGCAGCGGGACATCAGGCGGCGGCAGGTGTCGGCCGCGTCGGCGCCTTCGGGTTGGATCCCTTGGCCACCAGCGGAAACGCGGTGACCGCCAGGCAGGCCGCCGCCATGAGCAGCAGCGCCGGGGTGAGTCCGAACGCGTCCACCGACCAGCCGCCGAGGAGCGCGCCGACCGGCAGGCCGACGAAGGCCAGCGAACCGGCGATGCCGAGCACCCGGGTCTGCAGGTCCGGTGGCACCCGCTCGTAGAGCGCCACCCCCAGCAGCGGGTTGACCGCCGCGATGCCGATTCCGGACAGGAAGGTCACCACGAGGACGACCGGCAGCTCGTCGCTGATCGCCAGGGCGACCAGTCGGGGTGTGCCGGCGACCGTCGCCCCGATCAGGAACGTCAGCCGGCCGGGCAGCCGGGGCCCGAGCGCGGTGAACGCCACGTTGCCCAGCAGCGCCCCCGCCGAGAAGGCCGCGAGCACGAGGCCGAGCCCGCTGGGACCGTGCAGTTCGCGGGCGACCCAGAACGGGATGTAGACGGCCACGCTCGCGTTGGCCACCATGTTCAGCGCCGAGACGACCACCAGCATGCCCAGCAGCGGCCGGTCCCGACCGAGATAGCCGAAGCCGTCCCGCAGCGCGCGAAGGTAGCCCACCGGCGCGGTGGGCGTCGCAGCGGCGGCCGGCGGGCGGACCAGGAGACCGATGAGCAGCGCGCAGATCGCGAAGCTGGCCGCGTCGATGAGGATCGCCTGGGTCACCCCGAACGCGGCGATCAGTAGACCGCCCACGGCCGCGCCGAACAGCGTCACCACCCGGCTCAACCCGTCGTACGCCGAGGTGAGGCGGATCAGGGGCACCCCGGCGGCCTCGGCGACCGGCCGGAACATGACGTGCTTGACCCGGTCCCCGATGCCGCGCAGCGCCCCGGCGACCGCGACCAGCGCCACCAGGGGAGCGAAGCCCAGCCACGGGGTGAGCGCGACGACGACCATCGCCAGCGCGCTGCCCGCGTCGCAGAGGATCGACGTCCGGCGCAGGCCGATCCGGTCCGCCCAGGGCGTGCCGAGGGCACTGGACAGCAGGTACGGAAGTGTCTCGGCGAACGCGACCAGACCCATCTTCGTCGGACTGCCGGTGGTGACCAGCACCAGCCAGGGGATGGTCACCACCGAGATGCGGGTCCCCAGGTTGGAGATCAGGTCCGCGCCGACCAGGACGACCAACTGCCGGCGGGGGTTCACGCCCCGACCGCCGCCGCCCGCCGCGCGGCGTACTCGGCGCGCAACGCCCGCTTGTCCACCTTGACCGACCGGTTCACCGGTAACCGGTCGACGAACTCCACCCCGACCGGCGCCCACATCTCGTTCAACTCGGCGGTCACCAGGTCGATCAACTCCGTCGCCGTGACCGTCGCGCCCGGCGCCGGCACCACGTACGCGTACGGCGCCTCACCGACCTCGTCGTCCGGCACGCCGATCACGGCGGCCGCCCGCACCTGCGGGTGCCCGGCCAGCACGTCCTCGATGGGGCGGCAGAAGATGGCCCAGTTCCGTCGGTGCGTGACGATCATGTCGTGCGCCCGGTCGACCAGGTAGAGGTAGCCGTCCTCGTCGAGGTGGCCGATGTCGCGGGTGCGGACCCAGCCGTCGACGAGCGTCTGCGCGGTCAGCTCGGGCTGCCCGTGGTAGCCGGCGAAGCTCAGCCGGCTCCGTACCCACACCTCGCCGTCGTGGCCCGGCGGCAGCACCACGCCGTCGTCGTCGCGGATCTCGATCCGCACGTCGCCGTAGGGACGCCCGCAGGAACGCAGCCGCTCCGGGTGCTCCGGATCGTCGGTCAGGCCAGGCAGCGCGGTGATCACGACGGCCTCGCTGAGGCCGTACACGATGCGCAGTACCGGGCCGAACCGCGCGATGGCCTGGCGCAGCCGGGCGGGCGCGGCGGGCCCGGCGCCCACGTTGAACATGAACATGGCCGAGAAGTCGGCACCCACCAGCGTCGGGTGGTCCAGCAGCTCGTAGAGCATCGGCGGGGTCACGAAGGTGGAGTTGATCCGCTCCCGTTGCACGGTGGCCACGAACGCCGTCGGGTCCCAGTCGTCGCGCAGGAACAGCACCCCGCCCGTGAACAGGTTGAACAGGGTGGTGATCTGGCCGCTGGCCAGCCACATGGGCGAGTGCGACAGGTGCCGCAGCAGCGGGAACCCGGCGGCGCGGAAGTCGGCCGCGAGGGTGAGGATCTGGGCGTAGAAGCTCTCGGTGTGGTGCACTAGCTTCGGGGCGCCGGTGGTGCCGCTGGTCTGCAGGAACGACTCCGGCGCGGGGACCTCCGTCGGCGGCGGGACGGAACCGCCCGGGTCCGCGGTGAGGTCCGGGCCCGCGCCGCCGGGGCCCAGGCAGCACACCGGTACGCCGGGCAGCGCGGCGGCCAGCTCCGGCCCCAGGCTGGCCGGGTCGCGAGCGTCGTAGACCAGGGCGTCGGGGCGGGCCAGCCGGACGAACTCGTCGACCTCCCGGCGGGCGGTGACCGGGGCGACCCACATCGTCCGGCACCCGAGCAGGTGCAGCGCGAGCTGGAGCAGCGGCCCCTCCACGGCGTTGGCAATGGTCACCAGCACCGCCGCGCCCGGCCGTACGCCGTGCCGGGTCAGCGCCCCGGCCATCGCGCGTACCGACTCGGCGGCCTCGGTGTAGGTCAGGCGGCGGCCACCGCCGACCAGCGCCTCCCGATCGCCGAAGTCGGCGAACAGGTCCAGCGCACTGTCCACATAGGTCGTGCGCCCGGGTCCGTCAGTCATCCGGCAAACCCCCATCGCAGGAGAGCGGCGGTCGCCGGGTCGGTTCCCGGCGACGTCGCGGGCGGTGGGCGCGCGTTCGGGCGACCGCACCGCCGCCGCCTGCGAGCCTAGGCCGACGGGGACGCGCCGGGACCGGGCCGTCGGGCGAAACCGCAGGCCCGGCGGACATTTGATCGCGTCGATCAGTTGATTGACGCCCGTCATCGGCGGCGGCTAGGTTTCTGGACCATCGTCCAGGCGGGAGCTGTCAGCGGACGGCCCTGGGCTGCCACACGATGGAGGTTCCATGTCGACCCCGAAGAGATGGCATGTCGTCACCGCCCTCGCGGCGCTACTGGTCACCGCGACACCCGCCGTCATCGCCACCGCCGGCGGATCCTCCACTGTCGCCGGTCGCCCGGACCGGGGTGAGTGGGCGGGCAGTTGGGCCGCGGCGGTCACCCGGGGCAACTCGGTCGGCCTGACCAACACCGGCCTGAACGACCAGAGCGTCCGGATGGTCGTGCACGTCTCGGTGGGCGGCCCGGCGCTGCGCGTACGACTGAGCAACCTCTACGGCGAGCAGGCCGTCCGGGTGGGTCGCGCCACCGTCGCCCGACCGAACACCGCCACCGTCGACGACGTCTCCGACATCGACCCGGCCTCGCTGCGCCCGCTGACCTTCACCGGCGCCGCCTCGGCGACCATGAACCGGGGCGCCGAGCTGCTCAGCGACCCGCTGACCTTCGCCGTCGCCGACGACAGCGACCTGGTGATCACCCTGCACTTCCCGACGCCGACCGGGCCGACCACCTTCCACGGCCAGTCGCAGCAGACCAACTTCATCGGCGCGGGTGACCTGACCGGGGCGGCCGACGGGACCGGTTTCACCATCCGGCCCAACTGCTGCTGGTTCTTCCTGTCCGGCGTCGACGTGCAGCGCAAGGGCACCCCCGGGGCGCTGGTCGTGCTCGGCGACTCCATCGGGGACAGCAACGGCAGCACCGTCAACGCCAACCGGCGCTGGCCCGACCTGCTCGCCGACCGGCTGCTCGCCGACCGGCCCGACAAGCGCACCCCGGGCGTGCTCAACCTGAGCCTGGCCGGCAACCGCCTCAACCACGAGGGCACCGAGCCGGGCGCGGGCGACTACCCCGGCTACTACCAGCTCGGCCCGAACGCGGCGGCCCGTCTCAACGAGGACGTCTTCGGCCAGACCGGGGTGCGTACCGTCGTCACCCACCTCGGCATCAACGACATCTGGATGTCCAACGACTCGTCCGAGGCGATCATCGCCACCCTGCGGCAGATCAACCAGCAGCTCCAGCAGCGCGGCCTGACCAGCCTGGTGGCCACGCTGACGCCGTACGAGGGGCACGGCGCGCCGGGCGTGTGGACGCCGGAGAAGGAGGCCACCCGGCAGGCCGTGAACGCGTACCTGCGCGGTAGCCGGGAGTTCGACGGGCTGCTCGACTTCGACCGGGTGCTGCGTGACCCGGCCAAGCCCAGCCAGTTGCTGCCCGCGTACGACTCGGGGGACCACATCCACCCGAACGACGCCGGCAACAAGGCGATGGCCGACGCCGTGCCGTTACGGCTGCTCGGTCTGTGACACCGCCGGGGGCGGCGGGTCACCCCGCCGCCCCCGGAGCACCGACATCCTGGGGAGGAGTACGTCGTGACGGTGCAGGACCTGCTCACCGGCCTCTACAGCGAAGAGGGCCGCCAGAATCCGTACCCGTGGTACGCCCGCCTGCACCGGCTCGGGCCGGTCAGCGCGGTGCCGCCGCGCGCCGAGCACCGCACCGTGGCGGCGGTGGCGGTCGGCTACGACCTGATCGACGGGATGCTGCGCGATCCACGGTGGACCAAGCAGCCACCGCCGGGCTGGGAGGAGCACGAGATCCTGCGTACCTTCCAGACGTCGATGATGTTCATCAACCCGCCCGACCACACCCGGATGCGGCATGTCTTCTCGCGTACCTTCACGCCCCGTCGCCTCGGCGCGCTGGAGCCGGTGATCCTGCGCGTCGTCGACGACCTGCTGGACAAGATGGCCGACGCCGGTGACCGCGTCGTCGACTTCGTGGCCGACTTCGCGTACCCCATTCCGGCGCTGGTCATGGCCGAGTTCATCGGCATCCCGGCGGGGGAGTTGACCTGGTACCGCGATCGGGTCGAGCGCATCGACGAGTTCCTGGACGTGGCCGGCAAGACCCCGCAGCGGCTGGCCGCCGCGAACACCGCGGCGCAGGAGCTGCGGGCGTTCTACCGGGATCTGCTGGCGCACCGCCGCCGCACGCCCGGCGAGGACCTGATCAGCGCCCTGGTCGAGGCGGTCGGGTCGGGCGAGGTGGAGCTGACCGAGGAGGAGCTGATCAGCAACCTGATCGTGCTGTTCAACGCCAGCTTCGTCACCACGGTCTACATGTTCAGCAACGGCCTGCCGCTGCTGCTGGCCCACCCGGGGGCGGTCACCGCGCTGCCCACCGACGACGCCCTCGCGGCCGGGTGCGTCGACGAGGTGCTGCGCCTGCAGAGCCCGGTGCACTTCCTCGCCCGGGCCGCGCCGGAGGACACCGTGCTGGCCGGCGTGCCGGTCGCCGAGGGGGACAACGTGCTCATCATCATCGGCGCGGCCAACCGGGACCCGGCGCGGTTCCCCGACCCGGACGTCTTCGACCCGACCCGCGCCGGTCCGCCGTCACTGGCCTTCGGGGTGGGCCTGCACTTCTGCCTCGGCGCGGCGGTGTCCCGGCTGGAGGGCCGCCTCGCGCTGCCCCGCCTGTTCGCCCGGTTCCCCCGGCTCGCGGTCACCGAGACTCCGACGTACAGCGGCAGCCTCTTCCTGCGCGGCATCGACAAGCTGCTGGTCAGCACCGGCGGATAGGAGATCAGCATGGCCCTGCACCCGGAGGTGGCGGCCTACCGCGCCGCCCGCGCCGCGGCGGGCACGCCGCCGCTGTACACGCAGACCCTCGCCGAGGCGCGCGCCGCGGACCTGGCCGCGATCCGTGCCGGCGGCGGCGCGGTCGAGCAGGTCGCCGAGGTACGCGACGAGCACATCCCCGGTCCGGGTGGTGACCTGCCCGTCCGGGTGTACCGGCCGGCCGGGTCGGGTCCGCTGCCCACCCTGCTGTACTTCTTCGGCGGCGGCTGGACCCTCGGCAGCATCGACACCGCCGACGGGATCTGCCGTCGACTGGCCAACGCGGTGCCCTGCCAGGTGGTGACCGTCGGCTACCGGCTCGCCCCGGAGCACCCCTTCCCGGCCGCCGTGCACGACTGCCACGCCGCGACCGTCTGGATCGCCGAGAACGCCGACCGGTTCGATGTGGATCCGACGCGGCTGGCGGTGGGCGGGGACAGCGCCGGTGGGAACCTCGCCGCCGCCGTGACCCTGCTCTGCCGCACGGACGGGCCCGCGCTGGCCGCGCAACTGCTCGTCTACCCGAACACCGACATCGGCGGCGAGCCGTCCGGCCCGATCGACGACGACCCGACCCTGTTCAACCGCCACTCGGTGGCGTGGTACCGCACGCACTACCTCACCGACGCGGAGCGGGCGCGGGACCCGCTGGCGTCGCCGCTGCGCGCCGACGACCTGTCCGGCCTGCCGGCGGCCCTGGTGATCACCGCCGAGTTGGACCCGCTGTGCACCGAGGGGCAGCGCTACGCCGAGCGGTTGGACGCCGCCGGCGTGCCCGTCCACGTCGACCACTACCCGGGCATGATCCACGGGTTCTTCGCCATGCCCGGCGTGTTCACCGACGGCCGGCGCGCGCAGGACAGCGCCGCGGCGTTCCTGCGGGACCGGTTCGGTGTGCCGTCGAATCGGGAGGCGGCGCCGGCCCAGCCGGAGGGCACGGGGGTACGCGGTGGTTGAGCGGGTGCTGGCCGACCGCCCGGTGACGTTCGCCGACTACGGGGAACAGGCGCGGGCGGTACTGACCCCGGACGTGTGGGACTACGTCGCCGGCGGTGGCGCGGCCGAGGTGACCCTGGCCGCCAACCGGACCGCGCTGGACCGGGTCGCCGTGCTGCCCCGGGTGCTGCGCGGCAGGGATGCGGTGGACACCGGCGTACGGCTGCTCGGTGAGCCGTACGCGCTGCCGGTCGGGGTGGCGCCGATGGCCTACCAGCGGCTCGTACACCCGGACGGTGAGGCGGCCCTCGCGGCGGCGGCCGGCGCGGCCGACGTGCCGTTCGTGGCGAGCACGCTGAGCAGCACACCGATCGAACAGATCACCGCGACCGGCGCCCACGTCTGGTTCCAGCTCTACTGGCTGCGCGACCGGGCTCTGGTCCGCGACCTGCTGGACCGGATCGTGGCAGCGGGCTGCCGGGCCCTGGTCGTCACCGTGGACGTCCCGGTGCTCGGCCGACGCCCCCGCGACCTGCGCAACGCGTTCCGGCTGCCGCCCGACGTGGTCGCCGCGAACCTGCCGTACGGCAGGGACACGCTCGCCCACGCGGGCGTCCCCGGCGTCTCGGCGATCGCCACGCACACCGACGCGTCGTTCGAGTCGGCCCTGCGCTGGGCGGATCTGGCCTGGCTGCGCGAGCACGTCGACCTGCCGCTGGTCGTCAAGGGAGTGCTGGACCCCCGGGACGCGGTCGAGGCGGTACGGATCGGCGCGGACGCGGTGGTGGTGTCGAACCACGGAGGCCGGCAGTTGGACGGCGCCCCGGCCAGCGTCACCATGCTGCCGGAGGTCGTCGACGCGGTCGGCGACGGTTGTCAGGTGCTGCTGGACAGCGGCATCCGGGGCGGCACCGACGTGCTGCGGGCGCTGGCGCTGGGCGCGGCGGGCGTCCTGGTCGGCCGGCCGCTGCTCTGGGCGCTGGCCGTCGGCGGGCGGCGCGGCGCGCAGGACGCGTTGGCGCTGCTCGCCGCCGAGGTGCGGGACGCGCTCACCCTCGCCGGCTGCGCCGACCCGGCGGCGGCGGCCGGGCTGCGGACCCTCCGGACGGGCTGAGCCGGTGGACGCCACCGAACCGGCCGACCTCACCGTCGCCGATCTGCACCCCGCGCTCGGCGACCCGGCGCTGACCTCGATGAACTTCCTCAACGAGGTGTCCGAGCGGTATCCGGCGGCGGTGTCGCTCGCGGCCGGACGCCCGTACGAGGAGTTCCTCGACGTCGCCGCGGTGCACCGGCACCTGGACACGTTCCACCGGCACCTCGTCGACGAGCGGGGGCACTCGCCCGAGCAGGCACGACGGTTGCTGATGCAGTACGGCCGGACCAAGGGAATCGTGCACCACCTCGTCGCCCGTAACCTCGCCCTCGACGAGGGGATCACGGTCGATCCGGAGGCCGTCGTGGTGACCGTCGGGTGTCAGGAGGCCATGTTCCTGGTGCTGCGGGCGTTACGGACCGGCCCGACGGACGTGCTGCTGGCGGTCGCGCCGACCTATGTCGGGCTGACCGGGGCGGCCCGGCTGGTGGACCTGCCGGTGTGGCCGGTCGCCGGTGGACCGTCCGGCGTGGACCTGGCCGATCTGCGGGCCCAGGCGCGTAAGGCCCGAGAGGCGGGCCTACGGCCCCGAGCCTGCTACGTGATGCCGGACTTCGCCAACCCGTCCGGAACCAGCATCGACGTCGCCGACCGGCAGCGGCTGCTGGCGCTGGCCGCCGAGGAGGACCTGCTGCTGCTGGAGGACAACCCGTACGGGCTGTTCGCCGTCGCCGACGGGCCGCGTCCGCCCACGCTGAAGGCGCTGGACACCGACCGTCGGGTGGTCTACCTCGGCTCCTTCGCCAAGACGGTGCTGCCCGGGGCCCGGGTCGGTTACGTGGTCGCCGACCAGCGGGTGGCCGGACCGGACGGCCGCGTCGGGCCGCTCGCCGACCAACTCGCCATGATCAAGAGCATGGTCACCGTGAACACCTCACCGCTCGCGCAGGCGGTGATCGGCGGGCGGCTGTTGGAGCACGGGTGCAGCCTGGTGCCCGCGAACACCCGGGAGCGGGCCGCGTACGCCCGCAACCTGCGCCACCTGGTCGCCGGCCTGGCCCGGCGTTTCGCCGACCGGCCGGAGGTGCGCTGGACGGTACCGGCCGGCGGGTTCTTCGTGGTGGTGACCGTGCCGTTCGTCGTCGACGACGCGTTGCTGGATATCTCGGGGCGGGACTACGGCGTGCTGTGGACGCCGATGGCGCACTTCTACGACGACACCGCGCCGGTGCGCGCGCTGCGGCTGTCGGTCAGCGCGGTGACGCCGGAGCAGATCGACGTCGGGTTGGACCGACTCGCCGCCCTCGTCACCGACGAGCTCCTGGGTGGACGGTCATAATGGGCCGCATGGTTGCCTGGGAGTACGCCCTGCTCGTTCGTCGTTATCAGGGACAGGGTCGCAATTTCACCGTCTCGTTCGTCTGGTACGGCCCGGACGGGTCCCGTAAGGACATCACCGCCTACGGCGACACGGCCATCGCGCACCTCAACCGCGCCGGCCGCGAGGGCTGGGAGCTGGTCTCAGCGGCCGAGGACGTCAACAACGTCCAAGGCAGCACCGAAGTCCACCGCTACCACCTAAAACGCCCCCTGAACTAACCCCCGCCCCCGCCCCTGCTGCCCCGCCCCGCCCCCGTCCGCGGCGGGGGTGGGGCGGGGTGGGGCCGTCAGGTCAGGTCTACGGCGGGGTAGAGGGGGTGGGGGGCCAGGAGGTCGGCGGCCTGGCGGGAGATCTTGTCGGCCAGGTCGGCGTCGAGCGTGTACTTCGCCTTCGACGGGGTGCCGTCGGCGTTCGCTCCGGCCGTGGTGTGGGTCAGCACGGTGTGGATCAGCTCCGCCGTCTGGTCCATCTCGGCGGTGCCCAGGCCACGGGTGGTCAGCGCCGGGGTGCCGATCCGGATGCCGGACGTGTACCAGGCGCCGTTCGGGTCCTGCGGGACCGAGTTGCGGTTGGTGACGATGCCCGAGTCGAGCAGGGCCTGCTCGGCCTGCCGGCCGGTGAGCCCGTACCCGGACACGTCGATCAGCGCCAGGTGGTTGTCGGTGCCACCGGTGACGAGCTTCGCGCCCCGGCGCAGCAGCCCGTCGGCGAGGGCCTGCGAGTTGTCCACGATCCGCTGGGCGTAGTCGGCGAAGTCGGGGCGGCGGGCCTCGGCCAGCGCGACGGCCTTGGCGGCCATCACGTGCGGCAGCGGGCCGCCGAGCACCATCGGGCAGCCCCGGTCCACCTGGTCGGCCAGCTCCGGCTGGCAGAGCACCATGCCGCCGCGCGGGCCGCGCAGCGACTTGTGGGTGGTGGTGGTGACGATGTGCGCGTGCGGCACCGGGTCGAAGTCGCCGGTGAACACCTTGCCGGCCACCAGGCCCGCGAAGTGCGCCATGTCGACCATGAAGGTCGCGCCCACCGAGTCGGCGATCTCGCGCAGGATCCGGAAGTTCACCTTCCGGGGGTACGCCGAGTAGCCGCCCACCAGGATCAGCGGCTTGAACTCGCGGGCGGCCTCGGCCACCCGGTCGTAGTCAATCAGCCCGGTGGCCGGGTCGGTGCCGTAGCTGCGCTGGTCGAACATCTTGCCGGAGATGTTCGGCCGGAACCCGTGGGTGAGGTGACCGCCGGCGTCCAGGGACATGCCGAGCATCCGCTGGTTGCCCAGCTCGCGGCGCAGCTCGAACCAGTCCGCCTCGGTGAGGTCGTTGACCTGGCGTACCTGGGCCTTCTTGAGGGCGGGGGACTCCACCCGGTCGGCGAGCACCGCCCAGAAGGCGACCAGGTTGGCGTCGATGCCCGAGTGCGGCTGCACGTACGCGTGCGCGGCGCCGAACAGTTCCCGGGCGTGCTCGGCGGCGAGCGCCTCGACGGTGTCGACGTTCTGGCAGCCGGCGTAGAAGCGGCGGCCGACGGTGCCCTCGGCGTACTTGTCGCTGAACCAGTTGCCCATGGCCAGCAGCGTGGCCGGGGAGGCGTAGTTCTCGCTGGCGATGAGCTTGAGCGACTCGCGCTGGTCGGTCAGCTCGGCGCCGATGGCGTCGGCCACCCGCGGCTCGACAGCCCGGATGACCTCGAGGGCGCTCCGGAATGCGGTGGACTCGGCGTTGCGCGACATGCGACCTCCTACGAATGTGCGGAAGGCCCAGGCGCACGGCGAACGTCCTCGTGACGGGGCCGCTCCCCGATGGTTCTCCATCCCAACGCGCCAGTAACGGCCCGCGCCGATACTACCGGGCCGGTGCCGGCCGACCCGGCCGACCTCCCGACGCGAGCCCGCCGAGGTGGTTGAACGGTCCCCGCTCGGGCATGGGACCAGGGGGCCACGCGCCGGCACGGGCGCGACGGTCCTTCCCACGAGAGGATTGGACTCCCATGACCACACCGACCACCGGCCGGCCGTTCGCACTGGTGACCGGGGCGTCCAGCGGAATCGGATACGAGCTGGCCGTGCAGTTCGCCGAGCACGGCTTCGACCTGGTCGTGGCCGCCGAGGACGACGGCATCGCCGCGGCGGCCGACAAGCTGCGCCGCGACGGCGGCGCTCAGATCCATCCGGTACGCGTGGACCTCTCCACCGAACAGGGTGTCGAGGAACTGGCGAGCGCCGTCGCCGCGACCGGACGCCCCCTGGACGCGCTGGCGCTCAACGCCGGGCGGGGCGCCGGTGGCGCGTTCGTCGGCGGCACCGACCTGCGCGACGAGCTGGAGGTCGTCGACCTCAACGTGCGGTCGACGGTGCACCTGGCCAAGCGACTGCTGCCCGCGATGGTCGAGCGGGGCGCGGGCCGGGTGCTGTTCACCTCGTCCATCGCCTCGACGATGCCGGGCCCGTTCCAGGCGGTCTACAACGCGTCGAAGTCGTTCGTGCAGTCGTTCGCCGAGGCGCTGCGCAACGAGCTGAAGGACACCGGCGTCACGGTGACCGCGCTGATGCCCGGGCCGACCGACACCGCCTTCTTCGACCGGGCCGAGATGCGGGACACCCGGGTGGGTTCCGGCAAGAAGGACGACCCGGCCGAGGTCGCCGCGCAGGGCTTCGCGGCGATGATGAAGGGTGACCAGACGGTCACGGCGGGTTCGCTGATCAACAAGGCGCAGACGGCCGTCGGGAAGATCATCCCGGACAAGCTCAAGTCCGAGCAGCACCGCTTGATGGCCGAACCAGGCTCGGGCGACTAACCCCCGCCCCCGCTCCCTCGCCCCCCCGCCCCCGCCCCCGCCTCCCGCGATCTTGCACTTTCTGTCGCGACACAACGGCACGAAACGTCGCCAATCGGCAACAGAAAGTGCAAGATCGCGGGGTGGGAGGGGCGGGGGCCGGGGGCCGGGATGGGGGTGGGGTGGCAGGACGAAGGGCCCGGCGATGTGCCGGGCCCCTCGGTGCGAACGCCTCGCGTCAGGCGGTCACCGCGTCGCGCGCCTTCTTGATCGCCTTCGGCTGGGTGGGGGTCCGCGGCGCGTCCGCGCGCAGCGCGATCATCTTCTCGCCGATCTCCTGGAGCTGCTTACGGCCCAACGCCTCGCGGACCTTGGGGAACCACTCCTCCTCTTCCTCCTCGACGTGGTGCGTGACGTTCTCGATCAGCACCGTCGTCTTGGCGGTGAAGCGCTCGTCCTTGGCGTCCATGCTGGCCAGTTCGAGGCAGAGCAGGTCGGCCACGTGGTGCTCCTCGTACGACTCGAGGATGTCGTCCTCCAGGTCGGGCAGGAGCCGGCGGACCTCCGGGTACATCACCTCGTTCTCCAGGTAGGTGTGCACCGTCAGGGCCTCCAGGATCTGGTCCACCAGCTTCTGCCGCTGGCTCGCCGGCCCCTCCTCGGCGTCCTGGAAGGCCTTGAACAGACGGCGCATCTCCTTGTGGTCCTCTTTGAGCAGGACGATGGCATCGGTCGACACCGGTGTGCCCCCTTGTTCGGTAGCTCGGCTGGTGTCGATCCGGTACCCCGAGCCGGAGTGGCGAAACAGGCGAACCCGGCTCACATCGCCTGGTCAGACGGTGGCCAGGGTGCGCGGGATCTCGTCGAGTAGTTCCCGGGCCAGAAAACCGATCCGGCCGTACCGGGGAATGAGCCGCTGGCCGCTCACGGCGTGCGCGAACGCACCCCAGCAGGCGGCCTGCGCCGGGTCCGCGCCCCGGGACAGGAGCCCGGCCAGCAGACCGGCGAGCACGTCTCCGCTGCCGGACGTGCCGAGGCCGGCGTCGCCGCTCTCCTCCCGCCATCCGCGCCCGTCCGGGGCGGCGACGTGACCGTAGAGCGAGACCACCGCGTCGTACCGTTGCGCCAACTCGGCGGCCTCGGCGCTCAGGTCGTCGCCGGGGTCACGGCCCAGCAGGTGGCCGGCCTCGGTGACGTTGGGGGTGAGCACCACCGGCCGGCCGGAGCCGACCAGCAGCTTCGGCTCGTGGCTCAGCGCGCCCAGCGCGTACGCGTCCAGGACCAGCGGGGTCTGCGGCCCGGCCGCCTCCAGGACGAGGTCCAGCAGTCGGGAGGTCTCGTCGATGCCCGTCAACCCCGGGCCCAGGGCCACCACGTCGGCCGCGCCGGCCAACTCACCGAGCTGGCCGGCCCGGTCGGCGGCCACCGTGCCGTCGGGCGTCTCCGGCAGCCCCACCACCAGCGCCTCCGGCACCTGGATGCTCAGCGTGGCGGCGGTCGACTCGGCGAGGGCGAGCTGAAGGACCCCGGCGCCGGCGCGCAGCGCGGCCACTCCGGCGAGCAGGACCGCCCCGGGGGTGAAGCGGGAGCCGCCGATCACCAGCACGGTGCCCCGGCTCTCCTTGCCCCCGGCCGGCACCGGCAGCGCCCAGTCCCGCAGCAGCGCCGGAGTGATCACCTTCACCTCAGACCGGTTCGGCATGGATCTCGTCCTCCCTGGTCGCCTCGGCGCCCTGCCGGTGCAGGTGGCCGACCTCGTTGAAACCGCCCAGCCGCAGGCGGCCCTGCTCGTCGGCGGACCAGTCGGTGACCGAGCAGTTCGCGATCACGTGTTCGCGGGTCAACCCCATCAGCTCGGGCTCGGTCAACCCCTCGATGAGGTAGCGCAGCAGGAAGACCAGCGCGTCGTGGCCGAACAGCAGCACCCGCTGGCCCTCGTGGTCGCGGCGCAGGTCACCGAGGAGCGTCCGCAGGCGCAACGCCACGTCGGTCCAGGCCTCACCGCCGGGCGGTCGGTAGTAGAACTTGCCCAGCCGGTCACGGCGCTTCGCCTCGTCGGGAAACCGCTGGCGCACCCCGTGCCCGGTCAGTCCGTCCAGGATGCCCAGCTCCCGGTCGCGCAGCCGCTCGTCGCGGCTCACCGGAATCCCGGTGCCGTGCAGCGCCAGCTCGGCCGTGGACACCGCCCGCAGGTACGGCGACACCACCGCGACGTCGGGTCGCCGGTCCTCGGGCAGACCCGCGAGCCAGCGGCCGGTCGCCCGCGCCTGCTCCTCGCCGGTGTCCGAGAGCGGTACGTCGGCGTCGCGGTGGCTCAGGGCGATCACGTCCGCGCCGGTCTCCTCGGCCCGGGTGGCCGCCACGTTCGCGGTGCTCTCCCCGTGCCGGATGATCCAGAGCGTCGACAGTTCCGCCATGCCGACCCCGGTACCCGGGCACGGCACGGGGTAACCGTGCCGCGCCGGGCCGGGCGTCGACTCAGCCGCGCCGTTGCAGCAGGGCCACGGTCAGCCCGGTCACGTGCGTGACGCGGACCACCTCGTACCGCTCGGCGAGAGCTGCGGACTGCTTCTTCGGCAGGCCGGTCAGCGGCGCGTCGGTGACCGTCGGCAACAGCACCCACAGTCGTGGCTCGTCCCGCAGGCAGCGGGCCGGAGTCGGGCAGTCCGCGCCGAACAGCTCGTCACGCTGGGCCGCCGACCGCTGCTGGAAGACGTTGCGCGGCGAGACGTCGGCGGGAAGGTAGTAGCGCACCCCGGGCTCGTGCATCCACCACCACGGGCCACCCGCGACCAGGCCGTCGCCGGGCTGGTAGCCGGCCTCGATGACCCACGCCGCCTGCGAGTAGGACAGCGGCGCGAACGCACGCTTCTGCGGGTACGTGTACCAGCCGTGCGAGTACTCCCCGCGCAGCGCGAGCTGACCGGGCACGCTCAGGGCGGCCAGCACCACCACTGCCACCGCGACCAGCGGCGCGCGGCGCAGCGCGGCGACGGCACCGCCGGCGAGCACCGCCCACGCCGGCACGAGGAAGAGCAGGTACTTGGAGAAGAAGTAGTTGATGTCGCCGCTGGAGGCGACCAGGATCACCGGCAGCGGCAGCGCGGCGATCACCGCGGCGGCGGCTGTCCGCGCGGCCACGTCGCGGCGCAGGTGGGTCAGCACCCCGACCACGGCCAGGGCGGTGATCGCGGCGGCGAGCAGCACCGACCCGAAGACCTGTTCCCAGACCGTCCACGGCGCGCTGTCCGGGATCCAGCTGATCTGCCGTCCCGCCTGCTTCATGCCGCGCAGGATCACCGGGGCGGCGATCCCCACCCCGGCGGCGGTGGCGAGCACGAACCAGGCCACCGACCACCAGCGGCGCTCCCGCCAGCAGTGGATCAGGACGGCGACACCGTGCCCGAGCAGCAGCGTGAGCGCCACCACGTTCACCAGGCCGATGCCGGCCACGGCGAGCGCGTACGCGATCCAGCGCAGCCACCCCGGGCGCTGCAACGCCCGGAGCAGGAACAGCGTGGCCGCTGCCGCGGCGAGGACCACGAAGGCGTACGACCGGGTCTCCTGCCCGAAGCGGGTGACGGTGGGCACGAGGGCGAAGACGAAGCCGGCGGCGACCCCCGCCGTCCGGTCGAAGATCCGCCGTCCGACCAGCGCCACGCACGTGGTCGCCAGGACCATGGCCAGGGCCGACGGCAGCCGTACGACGGCCGCGTCGGTGCCGAACAGGCTCGTCCAGCCGTGCATGAAGAGGTAGTACGCCCCGTGCACGGCGTCGACGTTCGCCAGCATCCCCAGGATCTGCCCGGTCGAGCGGGTCGCCACGTCGACGGTGACCAACTCGTCGTGCCACATCTCCGGGCTGCCGAGACGCCAGCCGACCGCGAGGGCCGCGAACACCGTGGGCCAGAACCAGACACTGAGCACGAGTCGGCGGGCGAGGGGGAGTCGCCGTCCCTCCGACTCGGTGGCGGGCGGGGGCGGCCCCGCGTCGGTGGGCGCGGGAGGCGCGTCCGTGGTGACGGCGCGGTCTGGCATCGGCGTCCGATCGGGGGGCGAGCGAGGGAGTGGGCGCGACGATGATAGCCGCCGCCGTGGTCGTCGGAGGACCCGTCGTCCCGCTCACCGGGGGTGGTGTCGCGGCGAGCCCGGGGCGGATCGCCGGTACTGGATTCGGACGCCGTGCCTGATAATGTGGCCCGCGCCCGTCGCGCACGTCCACCACGCAGAGTAAGGCCCGGGGAACCGATGATTGTCGACATCATGTTGCCGTACTACGGGAGTGTGCCCCTCATGCAGGCGGCGGTGCGCAGCGTGATGGCACAGAGTGATCCGGGTTGGCGTCTGACCGTGGTCGACGACGGCACCGAGCCGGGCGTGCCGGAGTGGTTCGCGCAGATCACCGACGAGCGGGTCCGTTACCAGCGCAACGAGCGCAACCTCGGCATCACCAACAACTACCGCAAGTGTGTCGGCCTCGCCGAGCACGAGTACCTGGTGATGATGGGCACGGACGACATCATGCACCCCAACTACGTCGCGACCGTACGATCGGTGATCGAGCAGTACCCGGGCGTCGGTATGGTGCAGCCGGGAGTCGAGATCATCGACGCCGACGGCACGGTGGTCAACACCATCGTCGACGAGGCCAAGCGTCGGCTCTACGCCCCGCGCGTGGAGTCCCGGACGCTGATGGGTGGCGAGGACCTGGCGGCCAGCCTGCTGCGCGGCTGCTGGTTCTACTTCCCGTCGATCTGCTGGCGGACGGACGCCCTCAAGGCTGTCGACTTCCGCGAGGAGTTCCAGGTCATCCAGGACCTCGCGCTGGTGATCGACCTGATCCAGCGCGGCGAGCAGATGGCCATCGACAACACCCTGTGCTTCCAGTACCGGCGGCACGCGGTGAGCAAGTCCGCCGCCGACGCGATCACCGGCACCCGGTTCACCGAGGCGCGGGCGTACTTCGTCCAGGTCGCCCGGCGGATGGACGAGCAGGGCTGGCCGCGGGCGGCACGGGCGGCCCGCCGCTACATGTCGTCCCGGCTGCACGCCATCACGCTGCTGCCGACGGCCGTGCTCGCCGGCCGGATGACCGGTGTGAAGAGCCTGTCGCGGCACGCGTTCGGGCCGGGCCGATGAGCGACCACAGCCAGGGAGAAGCTATGATCGTCGAGCAGCGGCAGCGGCAGCCGACGCCGGAGGCCGACGGGCGGCGGGTGGTGGTGCTCGGCGGCACCGGTTTCCTGGGCCGGCCGATCTGCCGGGCGCTGGCCGACGCGGGGCACACCGTCATCGCCGTCGCCCGTACGCCGCGCGACATCGGGCCGGGCGTCGCCGTCCGTGCTCTGGACCTCGCCGCAGCCGACGTGGACGAGATCACCGCCCTGTTGCGCGACCTCGAACCGGACGTGGTCGTCAACTCCGCGGGCGGCATGTGGGGGCTCAACGACGCGCAGATGCTCGCCGTCAACGTGACCCTGGTCGAGCGCCTCATCGAGGCGGCCGGCCGGCTGCCCGGACGGGTCCGGGTGGTCCAGCTGGGCAGCGTGCACGAGTACGGGCTGGTGCCGGTCGACACGTCGATGGCCGAAGGGCTGCGACCCGCGCCGGTGATGCCGTACGGCGAGTTCAAGTTGCGCTGCACCACAGCGGTCGCCGAGGCCGACCGGGCGGGCCTGATCGAGGGCGTGACGCTGCGGGTCGGCAACGTGATCGGCGCCGGCCAGCCCGGGCACAGCCTGCTCGGGGTGGTCGCGGGTCGGCTGCGCGACGCCCAGCGCGCCGGCGAGCGGGCCCGGCTGGAGCTGGCTCCGCTGGGCTCGCGGCGTGACTTCGTGGGCCTGAGCGACGTGGTCGCCGCCGTGCTGCTGGCTACGACCCGTCCCGCAGCGGCCGGCCAAGTGATCAACATCGGTCGCGGAGTCGCCGCCAGCGCCCGTGATATGGTCCAGCTCCTCATCGACGTCAGTGAGGTGCCGACCGATCTGGTCGAGGCCGAGCGCACCGGCCCGGCCGAGACGAGCTGGCAGCGGCTGGACGTCGGGCTCGCCGCCGAGGTGCTCGGCTGGTCGCCGAGCGATGATCTGCACACCGAAATGAAGCAGTTGTGGGAGCACGCCGGCGCCGAGGTGCCCGCCTGATGGTCGAGAGGTCCTGACCGCATGACTACCCCCGCCCTCGTCCGCTCCCGTGGCACGCTCGCCGACCTGCTCTCCGGCCGCAGCAACGGCATCGGGCTCATCCGGCTCTGCCTCGCGGTCGGCGTGGTGTTGTCGCACTCCAAGCCGCTCGGCTTCGGCGCCAACGACCTCGGCTACCACCTGACCGGCCGGCAGACCAACGTCGGCACCATGGCGGTGTACGGCTTCTTCGTGCTCTCCGGCCTGCTGATCACCCGCAGCGCCCGGCGTACCGGCATCATCCGCTACGCCTGGCACCGCGCGCTGCGTATCTTCCCCGGCCTCTGGGTGTGCCTGCTGATCACCGCGCTGGTGGTCGCTCCGCTTGTCGCCCTGCGCGAGCACGGCACCACGGCCGGCTTCTTCGACAACGCCTGGGACCGGGGCGGCCCGCTGGCCTACCTGCAGGCCAACTGGTGGACCGGTGTTCGCCAGTACGGCATTCAGGACCTGCTCAAGGCGACCACCCCGTGGGGTGAGAAGAGCGGCTCCAGCGTCTTCAACGGCGCCCTGTGGTCGCTCAAGTACGAGATGTTCTGCTACGTCGTGGTGGGCGTCCTGGCGATCACCGCGGTGCTGCGCAACGCCCGCCGGTTCGTGCTGTTCCTGACGGTCGCGCTCTACCTGAGCATCCTGCAGGACTGGGTGAGTTCCGGGCAGTTCAGCGGGCCGGCGTCCACGGCGAGCTGGTCGTTCGACTCGCCCCTGGTGGGCGTGATGAGCTTCCACTACATCGTCTACCTGGGCTTCCTCTTCGCGTTCGGCGCGACCCTGGACCTCTACCGGGAGCGCGTGCCGATCAACGACGCGCTGGGCATCGGCTCGGCCGTGGCGCTGGGACTGTCCCTGCTCTTCGGCGGGTTCTTCGCCATCGGGCTGCCGGCGTTCGCGTACCTGCTGGTGTGGCTGTCGGTGCGGATGCCCCGCCAGCTGCACTGGGTGGGCCGCAAGAACGACTACTCGTACGGCATCTACATCTACGGGTTCGTCGGCCAGCAGGTGATGGCGAGTCTGGGTTGGAGCCGCTGGGGGTACGTCCCGTTCGCCGCGATGTCGCTCGCGGTCGCCTTCGTCGCCGCGTTCGTCTCGTGGAAGCTCGTCGAGCGGCCGGCGCTGCGGTTGAAGGACTGGACGCCGGGCTTCGTGGCCCGCCGGTCGGTGCGGACGGTACCGGTCGAGCAGCAGACCGCCGTGGCCGAGGAGCCGCCCGGGACGACGCAGCCGGCGTCGGTGGGCGGTCCGACCGAGGAGTTGCCGCAGCAGCACGCCACGCTGGTCACCGGCCGGTAGCCCACCGGGTCCGCCGCCACGTCGTACCCTCGGGGGCGTGGCCACGGCGGCGCAGGAGATCCGGGTGGGGGAGCGGCTGGTCCGCGTCTCCAGCCCCGACAAGCCGTACTTTCCGGAACGTGGGCTGACCAAGCTGGACGTGGTCCGCTACTTCCTCGCGGTCGGCGACGGGATCCTCCGGGCGCTGCGCGACCGGCCGACCATGCTGGAACGCTGGCCGCGCGGCGTCTTCGAGGGCGCGACGATCGCGACCCGGCAGACCAACCGCGGCGACGCGTTCTACCAGAAGCGGCTGCCGGCGGGCGCGCCTGAGTGGGTGCGCACCGCGCACATCACGTTCCCGAGCGGCCGGACGGCCGACGAGGTCGCGCCGAGCGAGCTGGCCGTGGTGATCTGGGCGGCCAACCTGGGCACCCTGCGGTTCCATCCGTGGCCGGTGTCCGCCCGCGACGTGGAGCGCCCCGACCAGTTGCGCATCGACCTCGACCCGCTGCCGGGCGTCGGCTTCGAGCAGGTCGTGCCGGTGGCCCGGGAGGTACGCGCGTTCCTCGCCGAGCTGGGCATGACCGGCTACCCGAAGACGACCGGCGGGCGGGGCCTGCACGTGTACGTGTCGATCGAGCCGCGGTGGAGTTTCGGCGAGTGCCGTCGGGCGGTGCTCGCGCTGGGGCGGGAGATGCAGCGTCGACTGCCGGACCTGGTCACCACCACCTGGTGGCGGGACCAGCGGGACCGGCCGGTCTTCGTCGACTACAACCAGATGTCCCGCGACCACACCATGGCGTCGGCGTACTCGATCCGGCCGACGCCGCAGGCGTTGGTGTCGGCGCCGTTGGACTGGGCGGAGCTGGACGACGCCCGCCCGGAGGACTTCGACGTGCTCACCATGCCGGCCCGGTTCGCCGAGGTCGGCGACCCGCACGCGGGCCTGGACGGCGACCGGCACTCGTTGGAGCCGCTGCTGGAACTGGCCGACCGCGAGGGCCTGGAGGCCCCGCCCGTACGGTGACCCGACCTGGCGAACCCTACTGCCACGGGCTCTGCGTGCCCTCGAACTCCTCGAAGACCAGCCACGACCGCGTCGACAGCACCCCGGAGATGCGCTGCACCCGGTCGAGTACGACGTCCCGCAGGGCGGCGTTGTCCGGCGCCCGGACCAGGGCCAGCACGTCGTGCTCGCCGCTGAGCAGTGCGACGTGCTCGACGTAGCGCACCTGGGCCAGCTCGGCCGACACCTCCCGCCAGGTGTTCTGCTCGATCGTCAACGCCATGTACGCCGAGGTGCCCAGCCCGGCCGCCTCGGGCGCGACCTGTGCCCGGAACCCCGTGATCACGCCGTCGCGTACCAGGCGCTCGACCCGGGCGTACGCGTTGGTGCGCGAGATGTGGATCCGTTCGGCCAGCGTGCGCACCGACGTACGCCCGTCGCGGACCAGCTCGTCCACGATCCGCCGATCGACCTCGTCCAGGGCTCGGACCGATCGTCCCGCTCCGGCCGCCCGGCCCACCCCGTCTTCGGTCTCCTGGCTCACCGATCTGCCTCCCGCATGCCAGACGTCCCGCCTTCTTCGTGGATCTTGAGTCAATCATCCGTCAGGCGGAAGCATAGGCTCACCACACGTCCCAGGAGGTCCCGCCGTGACGACCACACCCCAGGCGGTCCGCAGGGCATCCCCGCGCGCCCGTCGGACGGTCACCCCGCCCGACCCGGCGCGTTCGCTGCTGCCGGACGCCGAACCGGTCCGCCTGCTCGATGAGACCGGCACGCCGCTGCCGGCCCGCACCGACTACCCGGAGCCGCCCGTCGAGGCGTTGCGGGAGCTGTACCGCCGGATGGTGCTCGGCCGCCGGTTCGACACCCAGGCGACCGCGCTGACCAAGCAGGGCCGCCTCGCCGTCTACCCGTCGTCCCGGGGCCAGGAGGCGTGCCAGGTGGCCGCCACGCTCGCCGTCCGCGACACCGACTGGGTGTTCCCCACCTACCGCGAATCGATGGCGCTGGTTGCCCGAGGCATCGATCCTGTCGAGGTTCTCACCCTGCTGCGCGGCGACTGGCACTGCGGCTACGACCCGACCCGGGTGCACACCGCGCCGCAGTGCACCCCGCTCGCCACCCAGTGCGTGCACGCCGCCGGCCTCGCCCACGGTGAGGCGTACCAGGGGCGCGACACGGTGGCGCTGGCCTTCATCGGTGACGGGGCGACCAGCGAGGGCGACTTCCACGAGGGCGTCAACTTCGCCGCCGTGTTCAAGGCCCCGGTCGTCTACTTCGTGCAGAACAACAGGTACGCCATCAGCGTCCCGCTGTCCCGGCAGACCGCCGCGCCGTCGCTGGCGTACAAGGGCGTCGGCTACGGCGTACCCAGTGAGCAGGTCGACGGCAACGACCCGGTCGCCGTGCTCGCCGTGCTGACCCGCGCGGTCGCGCACGCCCGCGCCGGCAACGGGCCGTTCCTGGTGGAGGCGCACACCTACCGGATGGAGCCGCACACCAACGCCGACGACGCCAGCCGCTACCGCGACGGCGCCGAGGTCGACGCCTGGCGAGACCGGGACCCGATCGCCCGCCTCCAGGCCTACCTGCGCGCCCGTGGGGTGCTCGACGACGCGGCGGTCGCCGAGATCGCCGAGCACGCCGA
Source organism: Micromonospora sp. NPDC051543 (assembly GCF_044454415.1). NCBI lineage: Bacteria > Bacillati > Actinomycetota > Actinomycetes > Micromonosporales > Micromonosporaceae > Micromonospora > Micromonospora sp. NPDC051543. The sequence goes on along the minus strand of NZ_JBITDT010000024.1, from coordinate 8,088 downwards.
GGCGTACGCCGCGGACCTGCGTACCCGGATGAACAGCCAGCCCACGGTCGACCCGCTGAGCCTGTTCGACCACGTCTACGCCGAGCCCACCCCACAGCTCATCGAGCAGCGCGAACTCATTCGCGCCGAGCTGGCCGCCGGGCACGACCAGGAGGGTGACGCCTGATGGCCACGACCATGGCGAAGGCCCTCAACACCGCCCTCGCTGACGCGCTCGCCGCCGACGAGAAGGTCGTCGTCTTCGGCGAGGACGTCGGGCAGCTCGGCGGCGTCTTCCGGATCACCGACGGCCTCCAGGCACGCTTCGGCGAGAACCGCTGCTTCGACACGCCCCTGGCCGAGGCCGGCATCGTCGGCTTCGCCGTCGGCCTCGCCATGTCCGGGCTGCGGCCGGTCGTCGAGATGCAGTTCGACGCGTTCGCGTACCCGGCGTTCGAGCAGATCGCCTCGCACGTGGCGAAGCTGCGCAACCGCACGCGCGGGGCGCTCAGCGTGCCCATCGTCATCCGCGTGCCGTACGCGGGCGGGATCGGCGGGGTCGAGCACCACTGCGACTCGTCCGAGGCGTACTACGCGCACACGCCCGGCCTCAAGGTCGTCACCCCGGCGACCGTCGACGACGCGTACTCCCTGCTGCGTGAGGCGATCGACGACCCCGACCCGGTGGTCTTCATGGAGCCCAAGAAGCTCTACTTCGCCAGCGCCGACGCGGCCCTGCCGACGCGGACCGAGCCGTTCGGCCGGGCCGTCGTACGCCGGCCCGGCCGCGACGCCACCCTGGTGGCGTACGGACCGGCGGTGCCGGTCGCCCTGGAGGCCGCCGAGGCCGCGCGCGAGGAGGGCTGGGACCTGGAGGTCGTGGACGTGCGCACCATCGTGCCGTTCGACGACGCCACCATCACCGCCTCGGTCCGGCGCACCGGTCGGTGCGTCGTCATCCAGGAGGCGCCCGGCTTCGCGGGCGTCGGCGCGGAGATCGCCGCCCGCGTGCAGGAGCGCTGCTTCCACGCGCTGCACGCCCCGGTGCTGCGGGTGGCCGGGCTGGACATCCCGTACCCGGCGCCGATGCTGGAGCACACCCACCTGCCCGGCGTGGACCGCGTCCTCGACGCGGTCGCCCGCCTGCAGTGGGACGACCAGCCCGACGCGCGCTGGGCGGCGGCATGACCACCGTCGAGCGGACCCAGGTCTTCCTCCTGCCCGACCTGGGCGAGGGGCTGAGCGAGGCCGAGATCGTCGAGTGGCGGGTCGCCGTCGGTGACGTCGTCGAGGTGGACCAGAGCGTGGTCGAGGTGGAGACCGCCAAGGCGGTCGTCGACGTGCCCTGCCCGTACGCCGGACGGGTCGTGACCCTGCACGGCGCGGCCGGCGAGGTCCGTCCGGTCGGCCAGCCGTTGATCACCATCGCGCCGCTGGACGGCGACGGTGGCGAGCCCGCCGGGCACGCCAACTACCGCGAGGAGGAGCGGGCGGGCTCCGGCAACGTCCTCATCGGGTACGGGACGGGCCACGGCAGTGCCACCCGGCGTCGACGCCGGCCCCGGCTGGCCCTCGCCCCCGAACCGACCGACTCCGCGTCGCAGGACGCCGCCCCGGACGCCGCTGACCCGGCCGATGCGGCGCCACGGGGTGCCAGCCGGGTCGCGCCCGACCCGGCCGGCGTTGCCCGACCCGACGCGGGCGCGGCGACCGGTGCCGGCCCAGCGGTCCACGCTGGTCCGGTGCCCGGCGGCACGTCGTCGTCTGCCCTGGTCATCTCGCCGATCGTGCGCCGGCTGGCCCGCGAGCGCGGCGTCGACCTGAGCGCGGTGCGGGGCACCGGACCCGGCGGGGTGATCCGCCGCGCCGACGTGGAGGCGGCCTCGGCCCCGCCCCGGCTCGCCGCCGTGCCGGAGCCCCACGTCGCCCTGGCCCCGACCGGGGACGGCGACGTGGTCATCCCGCTCACCGGCATCCGCAAGGTCATCGCCGACAAGCTCTCCCGCAGCCGGCGGGAGATCCCCGAGGTGACCATCTGGGTCGACGTGGACGCCACCGGGCTGCTGGAGACCCGTGTGGCGATCAACGCCGCGACGCCCGACGCCCCGGTGAGCATCCTGGCCCTGCTGGCCCGGATCTGTCTCAGCGGTCTGCGCCGGTACCCGCAGCTCAACGCCCGCGTCGACACCGAGGGCCAGCGGATCGTCCAGTCCGCCGGCGTGCACCTGGGTATCGCCGCGCAGACGGACCGGGGCCTGCTGGTGCCGGTGCTGCGGGACGCCCAGCGGCTCACCACCGCCGAACTGGCCGCCGCGCTGGCGGAGACCACGGCCGCGGCCCGGGCCGGGACGCTCGCGCCGGCCCGGCTCACCGGCGGCACCTTCACCCTCAACAACTACGGGGTGTTCGGCGTGGACGGCTCCACGCCGATCATCAACCACCCCGAGGTGGCGCTGCTCGGCGTGGGGCGGATCGTGGACAAGCCGTGGGTGGTCGACGGGCAGTTGGCCGTCCGCAAGGTCACCCAGTTGAGCCTCACCTTCGACCACCGGGTCTGCGACGGCGGGGTGGCCGGTGGCTTCCTGCGACACGTCGCCGACTGCGTGGAGCGCCCGGCGCTGCTGATCACCGCCGTCTGACGCGTACCCCCTGAGGCCCCGGTGCCGCCCGCGCGGCGTCGGGGCCGGCGCGCGCCCGGGGTTTCCCGGCCGTGTCACCGGGAAGTCGGCCCCGCCGGTACGCGCCGGACGCGTCGAAGGGAGCCGACAGGTGGCCGTGGCGAACGAGCTGCTACTCAACTCGATCCGCGTCCGCCGGCCCGCCGCGGCCGGCGCGCCGCTCTACTGCGACGCCCGGGAGTACGGCCTGACCGGTGACGGCGCGACCAACGACCAGCCGGCGCTGGCCGCCCTCGTGGACCGCCTCGGTGCGGGGTACGCCTCGGACGGCCGGGCGCGCGTCATCTACTGTCCGCCCGGCATCTACTCGATCCGCGACGCCGGAACGGTGTGGCGCAGCGGCGTCTCGCTGGTCGGCGCCGGCCCGGCGGCGACCCGCTTCATGCTCAGCAACGAGGGCAACCGCGCCGACCCGACCCCACTGGCCTTCTGGACCACCGTGCAGCACGGCGCCGACCGGGACCGGCACATCGCCGACTGCACCTTCGCCGACTTCCAGATCGACGGCTCGGGCGTCGCGATGGCCGAGTACAACTACCTCGCCAAGGGCCTCGGCCTGCAGTACGTGGTGCGCGGCGTGTTCCGCAACCTCTACATCCACCACACCGCCGCCACCGGGCTGGGCTGCGACTTCCTGCAGGACTCGCTGATCGACGGCGTGGTCGTGGTCGGCTGCGGTCGGCTCGACAACGGCGAGCAGATCGGCGGCGCCGGGATCGGCGTGGGCATCGGCGGGTGGGGCCCGATGGAACGCCTCACCATCGCCAACTGCACCACCCTCGCCAACGGCACCAACGGCATCTTCCTCGAACTCCAGAAGGACTACTGGACGCCGCCGCGCGGCTACCGCATCGTCGGCTGCCACAGCCAGGGCAACCGGTTCGGCATCTCCGACTGGGGCGCCGACGGTCTCATCGTCTCCGCCTGCACGATGACCGGCAACCTGGAGGCCGGCTTCGACATCTCCGCCCAGGGCACCTCTGCGGTGGCCGGGCGCGGCGGGCTGGTCGCCGACTGCGTCATCGACGGCAACATCCGCGACGGCGTCAGCGTCGGCAACACCCCGGGCCCGTACACCATCCGGGGCAATCGGATCAGCGGCAACGGTCAGTACGGCTACCACGCGCACGACCTCGGGCGGGGCTACCAGGGCCCGATGCGGGACGTGGTGATCGAGAGCAACGACTTCTGGGGCAACGGGTTGGACGCCATCCGGATCAACCACCAGATGACCGACGCGGTGCTGCTCAACAACCGGATCCGCAACAACGGCCGACAGTACGCGCAGGCCGCCAGCGGTAGCGGCGAGACCGTCCGCTACGCCGAACGGTCTGTGGTGGACCGGTCCGCGAACTGGCCGCACGACGGCCACCGCGGCAAGGTCCTGCGGGTGGGGCGGGCCGTTGCCATGGTCGCCGCGAACACCGCCGACGAACTCACCCTCGCCCCGGTGCGTCCCGACGGCATCAGCGCGTGGAGCGGGGACATACCGCCTCCGGGATGCGGGTACGAGCTGTCCGCCCCACCCGAGCGACGGGCCGGCATCACCATCGACGCGGCATTCGACTCGGCCACCATCCGCGGCAACCGAATCTGGGACAACCACGAGGACCGGACCCAGACCCACGGCCTGTGGATCACCGGGCGGGGAAGCTGCGTGGACTGCCGGGTCGAGGACAACGACCTGGCCGGCAACGCCGACGACGGGATGTGCCTGGACACCCCGCCGGTGGGCGGACGCTGGCGCGACAACCACGTCGACAACGACTGGAGCTGACCGGCGCTCGCGTCGAGCGGATCGAGGTGACCGCCGGCTGGCAGGCCCGGGCCGCAACGCGAGGCGGCGGCGACCGGAAGAAACTCCGGTCGCCGCCGCTGTCGGTGCGGGTTCGTGCTGGTGTCGCGGTCTGTCAGCCGGCCAGGCCGGCCACCGGCGTGGGGTCGAGCACGACCGTCGCCGAGGCGGACTGCGGCGGCACACCGGGCTCCGTCGGCGCGTCGGTGTACTCCGCGACGAACACGGCGGTCAGATTGTCCGCACCGCTGTGCCCACCGTCGAGGAAGGTGGGGATGGTGCCGGAGCAGCCGGTCGCCGTGGAGAGCGGGTGCCCGTGCTCATCGTGGCCGAGCACGTAGGTGACCTTCACCCGCGAGCAGTCCACCGGCAGGTCGTCGGTGACCTTGACCTCGTACGCGACCGTCTGCCCGAACTGGAAGGGCTGCCCGGCCGCCGGGGCGACGAACTCGATGACCGGCGCGGTCGGCCCGACCACCAGCGGCAGGGTCGCCGAGGCGGAGCGGCCGGTGCGGTCCGTCACCTTGAGCGTCGGCGTGTACGAGCCGTTCTCCTGGAACGTCCACGTCGGATTGGGGCTGGTGCTGTCCACCGAGCCGTCCGCGTCGAAGTCCCACGCGTAGCTCAGCTTGTCGCCGTCCGGGTCGGTGGTGCCGGCGCTGGAGAACGCCACGGTCAGCGGGGCCTGCCCGACGGTCGGCGTACCGCTGATCTTCGGGATCGGCGTCCGGTTGCCCCGGACGAAGTCGATCCGCGACAACTGCGCGTCCGGGTTCTCGGCGAAGTAGCCGTCGCCGTACTCCAAGACGTAGAGCGCGCCGTCCGGACCGAACTCCATGTCCATCGGGTTGTCCACCACGATCGACGGCGCCACCGGCCGGATGTCCGTGACGTCGCCGTCGGCGTCGAGGCGGAACTCCTTGATGTAGTCCCGGGTCCACTCGTAGAACAGCGGCACCCCGTCGTAGTACGCCGGCCAGCGGGTACGCGACGTGCTGGTCCCGTCGTAGTCGTACGCCGGGCCACCCATCGGGGCGATGCCACCCGTGCCGAGCTGTGGGAACTCGGCCGAGGCGGCCGCCGAGTACCAGACCTGCGGGGCCTCGACCGGCGGCAGCACGCGCTTGCCGGTGTTGTGCGGTGAGTCGTTGACCGGGCGCTTGCAGTTGAACTTCGCACCGGACTCGCCGGTGGCGAAATCGTAGTCGCGGTAGGCGATCGTCGGCGTCACGCAGTACGGCCAGCCGTAGTTCGCCGGCTTGTCGACCACCATCCACCGGCCGTGCCCGGCCGGCCCGCGCTGCGGGTTCGCCGTGGAGGCGTCAGGGGAGTAGTCGCCCACGTACACGTCGTCGGTGCGCCGGTCGACGACGAACCGGAACGCGTTGCGCAGCCCCATCGCGTAGATCTCCGGGCGGGTCTGCGCCGTGCCCGGCTTGAACAGGTTGCCCGCCGGCACCGTGTAACCGCCACCGGCCTTCACCTTGATGCGCAGCAGCTTGCCCCGCAGGTCGTTGGTGTTCGCCGCGGTGCGCTGGGCGTCGTACGCCGGGTTCCGGTCGGCCCGCTCGTCGATCGGGACGTAGCCGTCGGAGGCGAACGGGTTGGTGTCGTCACCTGTCGACAGGTACAGGTTGCCCTTGCTGTCGAAGTCGACCTGACCGCCCACGTGGCAGCAGATGCCCCGGTCGGTCGGCACGTCGATGATCTGCTGCTCGCTGGCGAGGTTGAGCTTCATCCCCTCCAGCTTGAACCGGGACAGCCGCAACGCGCCCTTGAACCGCTGCCAGTCGGCCTCGGTGCCGGTCTCCGGCGCGTCTCCCTCGTTGACACCCGGGGTGGCCGGGTCGTCCACCGGGGTGTCCATCGGCGGCGAGTAGTACAGGTACACCCACTTGTTCTGGGCGAAGTTCGGGTCGATCGCGATGCCCTGCAACCCCTCCTCGTCGTGCTGGTACACGTCGATGTCGGCGGCGAGGGTGTTGAGCCCGGTGCGCGGGTCGTGGATGCGTACCTCGCCGGTCCGGGAGGTGTGCAGCACCCGCAGGTCGGGCAGGACGGCGAGGCTCATCGGCTCGCCCGGGAAGTCGTTGAGCGTCACCTTCTGGAAGCTGCTGTCCGGTGGCGGAGCCGGCGCGGCGGTCGCCGCCGTCGTCGGCGCGACCAGGCCGGCGGTCACCAGGAGCAGGGCGGACGCGAATGCGGTCCTGTTCATCAAGTAGCCCTTCACGGTGCTCAGTACCGGAGTGAGGCGAGATAGTCGAAGCCGACCCGGGCGGTCTCAAGGGCGTCGGCCGGCACCCGCGGCGAGGTGCCCGCGTCGTCGCGCTCCACGATGTACTCCTCGATGCCCGCCTCCCGCTCGTGCGCGAAGATGCGGCCGAAGTCGATGACGCCGTTGCCGAGGTCGGCGAAGCCACCCTCGACGTCCAGGTCCTTGACGTGCACCTGACGGATCCGCCCCCGGTTCTCCCGGATGACGTCGACCGGGTCGTGCGCCCCGCGCCAGGTCCAGTAGAGGTCCAGCTCGAAGTGGACCAACCGGGGATCGGTCTGCCCGGTGAGGATCTCGAAGCCGGTCGAGCCGTCGGTCAGCGGCACGAACTCCAACTGGTGGTTGTGGTAGCCGAAGTCGAGACCGGCACGCTCGGCGAGCCGGCCGGCCTGGTTGAGATCCCGAGCCAGGGCACGGTAGATGGCCGGATCCCGGTACGGGCGGCCCTGGGCGTCCCGACCGAAGTACGGGTGCACGATCTTCTTGGAGCCCAACGTGTTCGCGTCGGCGAGAGCGCGTTCCCAGGTGGCGGCGTCGAACGGCTGCGGGATACCGGTGTGCCCGGAGGTGGCCCGCAACCCGGCGGCGTCGAGCGCGGCGCGGAACTCCGCGGCCGTACGCCCGACGAAGCCGGCGTGCTCCACCCGCCGGTAGCCGATGCGACGCAGGGCGGTGAGGGTGCCCGGCAGGTCGGCGGCGAGCTGGTCGCGCAGGGTGTAGAGCTGGATGCTGATGCGGTCCACCGGCACCCGACGGCGACCGTGGGACTGGCCCGCAGCGGCGGTGTCACCGGCGGGCGCCGCGCTGGCCGGGCCGGCGAGAATCCCGGCGGCGCCGACAGCTGCGGCGGAGACGGTCGCGGCGCGAAGCAGTCCGCGCCGGCTGACCGGCCCGGAGGTCACGGTCGCCTCCGAGCGGTTGGCCTGGTGATCCATGGTGGTGGTTCCTTCCTGACGGATGGCGTGCCGTCGGCAGCGGTCAACCGGCTGCCCGCACCGGGGCGCGCCGAACCGGCCGGAGATGTGCTCCGGCGTGGACGGTGTGGACGACGCGTTATTCCGCGGTCGGCGACCCTCTGGGCGGACCGCGGCCGACCCCGGCGGGGCGGCAGGCAGGCTGATCGACGAATGGGCAACCCTCTATCTGAAAAGCGACCCTACCCTTGACTATGGACAAAGGCAAAGCTCCCTCACGATCAGCAGAAGTTTCGCTCCACCTGACAAAAGTCCGCCCACCAGGTGCGCGATCCCCGCGCCCCCGCCCCGCCCGCGCCCCGCCCGCGCCCCGCCCGCGCCCCGCCCGCGCCCCGCCCGCGCCCCGCCCGCGCCCCGCCCGCGCCCCGCCCGCCCCCGCCCGCGCCC
>NZ_JBITDT010000023.1:0-83512 GCF_044454415.1 Micromonospora sp. NPDC051543 | reverse complement strand
TCCTGCATCACTACAATCACCACCGACCCCACACCGCCACCGGCGGCCTACCACCCATCACCAGGTTGACCAACGTCCCTGGACAGCACAGCTAGGCGTACACCTACGTCGTTTTCAGTGCAGCCTGGACAATGGGCTTCCACCGGGCAGCGAAGGCGTCCGCGAATCGCTCGTGGTCCGACCGTCGCTGGACGCCGCTCACCTTCCGCGCACGGTGTTGTAGCAGATGATGGCCAAGCTCGTGCAGCAGCACGTCACATCGCATGAAGTCCCGCAACCGAGCCGCTTCATGTGCCGGTTGTTCGTAGAGAAGGATCTGGCCCGTTGCTCTGGTCTTGCCGTAGAGAACCGATCGGCGGTCGAAGTCCTCGGTCTGCCGCAACTCGATGACGCGTAGCCCGTACCAGGCGGAGGGCCCGACGACCTCCAGCACCTCACGAACGTCACGGCCGCTTGCCGGATGCGCGAATCCCGGTCGCGCTGCGTGTACGTGGATCCGGAGCCGGTCCAGACCCGGAGCGCGACGGAGCGCCTGACACGCCCGGGGATCTGTACGAAGGCTTCGGCTCACATCGCCCATGGTCGGCGACCCCACGGTGTGCGACAACCGATTTCACCGCGGAACCGACGTCCGCCTCGGCTGCCCGACGCGCGCGGGCTCAGTACGGCTGGCCGCACACCTTCCAGGCGCCGTCCTCCTTCACCAACGCGAACAGGTGCCGGTCGGTGAAGCCGCTGTCCAGGGTCAGGGCCATGCTCACCGTCGCGGACGTGCGGCCGTTGACGGTCGACACCTTGACGCCGTTGACCTTGTGGCCGCGGATCTTCGGCTGCTTGGCGACGCCCTGGACGAAGGCCTCTCTCGTGTACCTGACGCGCGTGTCGCCGCACAACAGTCCGTACGCCGCGTCCGCGTCGTCCGCCTCCAGGTCGCCGACGAACGACTCGGCGGCCTGCCGCGCCGGATCCGTTGCCCCCTTGACTCCCTTGTACAGGAAGAAGCCGCCGATGCCGGCGCCACCGCAGCACAGCACGACGACCACGCCAACGACGATCAACACCGTTCGCAACGTCCGCCGCTTCGGCGGCTGGGGCATCTGGTACTGGTACGGGTGGGTCATGGGTAGGGACGGTAGGGGATGCGAGAAGTCTTCGACGCCCCACCATGCCGCGCGGGAATCGCGTTTTCCGGCCTGCTGACCGTGCCATAGACTCCGCCGGTGCTTGCGGTGTCGGGGGACTTCGAGATCCACATCACGGCTTACGCTCATCACGCCGAGAAGCTGTCGGCGTTCGCCGCCCAACATGGCCTGAAGTTCGTCCATATCGTGCTCGATCGTGGCGCCAACGTCTCTCAACCGATGCTCACCCTGACCGGCCGAGGCACCCTGACCGATCAGGTTGCCGCGGTGCGGCATTGGCGACGCGAACTGCGCGAGGCAGGGATCCACCCGTGCCGTTCGAAGATCGAGGCGGCGCCGTGGTGCGTCGGCGTACCGCAGTCGGATGAGCAGGCGGCGGCCGAACCCGCCGACCGGTACTTCGAGCACCACGTCAAACTGCTGCTTTCCAGTACGGCGGTGGCGGATCTGATGGCCCTCACCGACCTGGTCACCCCGCACGGGGCACGGTTGTCACGTAACGCTCGCCGGAAGCTGGTGGACGGCGCGCAGGAACGGTTCGTCAACCAACGATGTCACGGTGTCGGGCTCGCCACGGCCAGGCGGCGGCTGGACGAGCTCGTCGCGACCCTTCGGGCCGCCGGCTACGAGCCCGTGGCCGTGGAGCAGGAGTACGTCGTCTCCGACAGCGACCTGCACCACGACCACGGTTGGCTGGACTCACCCACACCGAGGGCGAGCGGTTGGGCGCGGGAGCGGGAAAACACAATGAGGTCCGCGCCGGCTGGCTCGCCGAACTACCCGCCGACCTACCGGCCGCTACCCGTCAGCCCGGCCGTGCGTCAGAAGGCGGCGTTCGACCCTGCTCTCCGGCAGTACCCGAACGCCTACCACGCCGGAGAGCCCGACTTCATCGTGGAGGCCACCGGCCAGCTGTGGACCACCGCCCGGCGTGCCGCCATGAATCACGTCCTGGCGGCCATCGCCACCACAACCTGGGCTCGGCACCTGGTCCTGCGAGGCAGCGTCACCATGGCGACCTGGGTCGGCGACGCCGCCCGCGAGCCGGGCGACCTGGACTTCGTCGTCACTCCGCACACCATCGCCAGCGACAGCACCGACGCTCGCGCACTGCTCGATGACATCAAGACCGCCCTGCGAACCGCGCCCGGCGCCGGCCTGCAACCAGACCGGACAACCGAGGCCTCCATCTGGACGTACGAACGAGCTGACGGACGCCGCCTCGTGATCCCGTTCAGCACGCCGGGTCGCCCGACGGCCATGTACAGGTCGACGTCGTCTTCGGTGAGAAGCTTCCCCTCCCACCAGAGACGCTGACGCTGCCTGACATCGATCAGCCGGTACTGGCCGCGCCCGCCTCGCTGGCGCTGGCGTGGAAGCTGCTGTGGCTGGCCACCGACAGGTACCCGCAGGGCAAGGACCTCTACGACGCGGTCCTACTCGCCGAACACACCAGCGTCGACCGAGCCCTCGTCCGCGAGCTCATGCGACCCGAACTCGGTGCCGAAGCCGACCACTTCACTGCCGAGACCGCCTTGTCCTGGCAGGTCGACTGGAACAACTTCACCGATGAGCGTCCCGGCATCACGGGCACCGCCGATCAGTGGACCAGGCGGCTGGCGCTGGCCCTCGATCACGCCTGGGCCTGACAGCCGCGCCAGGCGCGTAGGAACGGCCTTGCTGGCCCTTGAGCAGCCCGATCCGCGCGCAATGCGCCAACGGCCGCAGGGACCGCTCGTACTCGATGTTCTTCCTGATCAACATAGTTATGCGGACGGGCGGGCAGCCGGCGGCGGCCCGCCCGTCGGTCGGCGTGGTCGCGGAGATTTATGCTGTTTGTCCCTGCCCTAGACGCGGTCGGTGCTCGTTAACGGACCCGTCTATCCTGTCGTGGCAGGGGTCACGCGGAGTTGCGCCACTTGCGACCATTTCGGCCGATGAGCCGGTCGGCGTCGGTCGGACCCCAGGAGGCGGCCTCGTAGGTGGGTATCGGCGACTCGTCCTTTGCCCAGTTGTCGATGATCGGGTCGACGATCCTCCAGCACTGCTGCACCTCGTCGCTGCGGATGAACAGCGAGGCGTCGCCGATCAGCGCGTCCAGGAGTAGCCGCTCGTACGCCTCCGGGGATTCTTCGACGAACGTCTGGTCGTACGAGAACTCCATGGTGGCGGTGCGGACCCGGAAGGAGTGGCCCGGCACTTTGGCGCCGAAGCGCAACGAGATGCCCTCGTTCGGCTGGATCCGCAGGATCAGCGCGTCAGCATCGAGGCCGGTGAGCTGATCGGTCGGGATCGGCAGGTGCGGCGGCCGTTGGAACTGCAGTGCCACCTCGGTGAGCCGGGCCGGCAGGCGCTTGCCGGTGCGGACGTAGAACGGCACCCCGGCCCAGCGCCAGTTGTCCACGTTGAGCCGCATGGCGGCGTAGGTCTCGGTCCGCGACAGGGGGTCGACGCCGGCCTCCTCGCGGTAGCCGGCCATCAGCTCCTCGCGGGTGCCGCCCCGGGTGTACTGACCCCGGACCGCGGCGTCGGTGATGTCCCGGTCGGTGGGGAGGCGGATCGCCTGCAGCAGCTTCACCTTCTCGTTGCGCAGGCCCTCAGCCTCGAATGAGGCCGGCGGCTCCATCAGTGCCAGCGCGAGGACCTGGAGCACGTGGTTCTGCACGATGTCCCGCATCGCGCCGGCGTCCTCGTAGAAGCCGCCGCGGCTGCCGACGCCGAGGGTCTCGGCGACGGTGATCTGCACGTGGTCGACCCAGGAGCGATCCCAGATGGGCTGGAAGATCGAGTTCGCGAAGCGCAGCGCCAGGACGTTCTGGACGGTGTCCTTGCCCAGGTAGTGATCGATCCGGAAGACCTGGTGCTCGTCGAATGCGCTGTGCACGACGCCATCGAGTTCGCGGGCCGTGACCAGGTCCCGCCCGTACGGCTTCTCGATGACCAGGCGGGAGAATGAGCCTTCGCGTGGCTGGTTGAGCCCGACTCGGGCCAGTCCGTTGATCACCGGCTCGAAGGCCCCGGCCGGGGTGGACAGGTAGAAGAGCCGGTTGCCGGACGTGCCCCGCTGTGCGTCGAGCTCGTCGAGGGTCTCGACGAGTCGCTTGTAGGTTTCCGGGTCGTCGTAGCCGCCGGCCACGTACCGCACGCCGCCCTGGAGTTGGCGTTTGCTGGCAATGGCGTGTTCGCCGAGTGCGCTCTCGGCGAACTGCTCGTCGGTCATCGACGTGCGCGCGACACCGACGAGCGCGAACTGGTCCGGGAGCCGCTCGTGCCGGGCCAGGCTCTCTACCGCGGGCAGCAGCTTGCGCCGGGTCAGGTCACCGGATGCACCGAAGATCACCAGCGTGGCCGGCGGGGCACTCCGCTCCTGGATGAGCGGGGATGCGTGGTCCATGGTCTGCGTTCCTCCGGGCACAAGGGGTGTGGGGTTGGGGGTGCAGTGCTGTCATGCCAGGGATTGTGCGGCTGTGGCGGTAGTGTCCGGCGGCCCCCCGGCGTGGCCCGTTGGTTGCGGACCTTGAGCGTCGCATGCCGGCCGGGGGGTCGGCGACCCGGTGACGATCGGGTGCCCCGCCGCTGCGCCGGATCGGTACGCAGAGCTGGTCGGTAAGGCCGGGAAGGTTCCACGGGAGGCACGGACGAACGGGTGCGCTGGATCGGACGGGCAGACTTGGGCCGTGGAACGGGACGAGTTCGGCGCCGCGGTGCGCCAGCTACGGGAGCGTACGGCGCCGACTGCGGTCGGGCTGCCGGTCGGACGTCGGCGGGTGCAGGGGCTGCGGCGGGAGGAACTCGGCGAGCTCGCGGGCATGTCCGCGGACTACGTACGCCGGTTGGAACAGGGCCGCAGCCATCCGTCGGTCGGTGTGGTGAATGCCATCGCTCGCGCGTTACGGGTCGGGCGGGCCGACTACGAGCGGCTCTGCGCGCTGGCCGGGTACGCCGCCGCGGACGGCCGGGTGCCGAACGAGATCGGTCCGGGGGCGATGCGTCTGCTGGAGCGCTTCACCGACACCCCGATGTTCATCTCCGACGCGGCGATGAACCTGGTCGCGGTGAACAGCGCGTTCCTGGCGTTGCGGCACTGGAATCTCAACGGGGACCCGTGGGAGTGGAACATCGCCTGGAGGACGTTCTGCGCTCCGTTCGACGGATTCCAGCAGTCCGCGGCTGACGCGACCGATCATCAGGCGGTTCTCGTCGCCCGCTTGCGGGCCGCGGTCCTGCGGTACCCCGCCGATGTGTCCCTGGCCGCGCTGGTGGACGAGATGCGGACCCGAAGCCGCCTGTTCGACACCGTGTGGCGCGCGCCGCGATCGGTGACCGCCTACGAGAGCAGTGCCGCGTTCCTTCATCCGGACGGGTACGCCGTCACCCTCGTCGGGAGCCTGCTCGCCATCCCGGGCGACGACCTGGGGGCTCTGCTGCTCACCGCGGCGCCGGGCTCGGCTGACGAGGCGCGTCTGGCCGAGATCGTCGACGACGCCGGCCCACCCGCCATCATCAAGGTGGGCCAAGCTGGCCCAGGATAATCGCACCGGCTCCGGCCAGATTGAGTGACGTCAAGACGGCGTTCTCACCGAAGCAGGTTCAGCGATGAAGGCAGTGCGTTTCCACCAGTACGGCGGTCCCGAGGTTCTGCACTACGAGGACGTCGAGCAGCCCAGCCCCGGGCCCGGTCAGGTCCGGATCCGCGTCGCCGCGACGTCCTTCAACGGCGTCGACGGCAACATCCGCGCGGGCTTCATGCAGGGTCCCATCCCGGTCGAGCTGCCGCACACCCCAGGTATCGACGTCGCCGGCACGGTCGACGCGCTCGGCGAGAACGTGGACGAGGTCGCCGTCGGTGACCAGGTCATCGGCTTCTTGCCGATGACCGGTACGGGGGCGGCCGCGGAGTACGTCATCGCGCCCGCGCAAATCTTGACGGGGGCACCCAGGAACGTCCCGCTGGCCGACGCGGCGGCGCTCCCGCTGGTGGGGCTGACCGCGTGGCAGGCGCTGTTCGACCACGGCAACCTGACCGCCGGCCAGCGAGTGCTGATCAACGGCGCCAGCGGTGCGGTCGGCGGGTACGCGGTGCAACTGGCCAAGGAGGCCGGTGCCCAGGTGCTGGCCACGGCCGGTCCCGGCGGTGCCGAGCGGGTCAAGGCCGCCGGTGCCCACCAGGTGATCGACCACACCAGCACCGACGTGACCGAGGCGGTGACCGAACCGGTAGATCTCGTCCTGAATCTCGCGCCGGTGACCCCGGAACAGCTGGCCGCGCTGGTGCCGCTGATCCGTGACGGCGGCGCCCTGGTCAACACCACCGTCTGGATGCCCGCCCCTTCCGACGAGAAGCGCGGGGTACGCGGTATCGACCTGTTCGTCCGCAGCGATGCCGACCAGCTCGCTGACCTGGCCGCACGTGTCAGCACCGGCGAGCTGCGGATCCAGGTCGCTCAGCGAGTGGCGCTGGCCGACCTGCCCGCCCTGCACGCCCAGGCCGGTGCCGGGGAGCTGCCGGGTAAGACCATCGTCCTACCGCCCACCGCCTGACGACGCCCCGCTGTGCGGGGCGGCACGGCGGCAACCGGCTCCGCGATCGCGAAGCCCGCGAAGAAGCACCAGAGCCGGCCCGGCGTCCGGCCGGCTCTGGTGGCGACCGGGCGGGCAACTCCCGACCGCGCTCCCGCTGCGGGCGCTCACCGCGGCATTACCCACCTCGCGGCCGTCGCCCTGCCCCTGGTGGCCGGACTGCTCGGGCCGGACGCCGCTGGAGGTACAGCCTGCTGTACCGGAAAGACGCCCGCTGGCTTCAGCGATCTTGGCCGCCGGGCGACCTAGCGTTCGGGTGTCAGCGAAAAGCGCACACCGAGAGGCCTAGTGATGATCGACATGGTCGCGGTCCGGGTCGACGGAGTCAGCCGGACCTACGCCACCGACGGGGAGCCGGTCGTGGCGCTCGCCGGCGTTGACGCGAGCTTCGCGCGCGGCACGTTCACGGCGGTCATGGGTCCGTCCGGTTCCGGCAAGAGCACGCTGCTGCAGACCGCCGCCGGCCTCGACCGGCCGACGTCGGGCCACGTCTGGATCGGCGACACCGAGCTGTCCACGCTCTCCGAGACCAAGCTGACCGAACTGCGGCGGGATCGCATCGGCTTCGTCTTCCAGGCCTTCAACCTGGTCGGCGCGCTCACCGTCGACGAGAACATCGAGTTGCCGTCGAAGCTCTCGGGCCGGCGGCCCGATCCGCGATGGTTGGCGGAGGTCATCGAACGCGTCGGGCTGGCGGACCGTCGGTCGCGTCGGCCGTCCCAGCTCTCCGGTGGCCAGCAGCAGCGGGTCGCGATCGCCCGGGCACTGTCGGTCCGGCCCGACGTGATCTTCGCCGACGAGCCGACCGGGGCCCTCGACACCGAGTCGGCCGCCGACGTTCTGGCTCTGCTGCGCTCGGCGGTCGACGACTTTCACCAGACCGTGGTGATGGTGACCCACGACCCGGTCGCCGCCGCCTACGCCGACCGCGTGCTCGTGCTGTCCGACGGTCGCATCGTCCGTGACCTGCCGCCCCTGGGCGCTGAGAAGATCGCCGAGGTGCTGGCCACGACGCGCATGACGGGAGCCACCCGATGACCGGTCTCGCGTTGCGTCTGCTCCGGCAGCGTCCCGCCTCCGCCATCGCCACCCTGGTGGCCCTGGCCGGTGGGGTGATGATCCTGATGACCCTGGCGGTCTTCGTGCAGTCCGCGCTGGTGTTCCGGCCCCTACCGGTGCAGTTCGCGGCGGCCGACGTGGTGGTCGCCCATCGGGAGCTGACCGTGACCACCAAGGAGTTCGGCGACACGACCACCACGCGGGTGCCGCTGCCCGAGGGCACCGTCCCGGTCGGGCTGGCCGATGAGATCCGCGCGGTCCCCGGCGTCACCGACGTCCGGTTGGTGGGAGCCGAGGGTGGCGTCGCGTCGGCTGTCGAGGTTCAGGCCCCGGCGGACGCGTACGGGGCTATCGACCGGCTCGCCCGGCAGGCCGGTGTCGAGTCGTACACCGGGATGGACCGCGGCTGGGCCGAGCAGTCCGACTCGATCGAGGCGCGCTCGTTCCTGCTCGCGGCCGGCTCGGCGTTCGGCGGCTACGTGGTCCTGCTGATCGTCGGGGTGGCGGCCGGCACGATCGGCCTGTCGGTCCGGCATCGTCGCCGGGACCTGGCACTGCTGCGGGCGGTAGCCGCCACCCCGCGCCAGGCGCGCCTGCTGGTCGTGGCCGAGGGGGTCCTCGTGGCTCTGGTGTCCGCCGTGCTCGGTGTGCCCGCCGGTCTGTGGTCCACCCATTGGGTGCACCACCAGCTGGTCACCCGGGGCTTCCTGCCCGCTGATTTTCCGATCGTCGACGCCGGGGTCGCCGCTGCGGCCGCCGTCGCGGTGACCGTCCTGGTGGCAGCCTCCGGGGCTTGGATCGCGTCGCGGCGCATCGCCCGCATCCGCCCGGCCGAGGCGCTCGGTGAGGCCGCGATCGAACCACCTCGCGGCGGCCGGATCCGGCTCGTCTCCGGCCTCGTCACGCTGGCCGGCGGCGTGACCTCGCTGTTCTTCGCGGCCGGGCTGTCCGGCACGGCCGCGCTGGCCACAGCGGTCGGCATGCTCTACCTTCTCGTGGTCGCCGTCGCACTGCTCGCGCCCTGGATCAACGGATTGGCCGCCCGGCTGATGTCGCCGGTGTTGCGTACGGTGTGGCGGGCTCCGGGGGAACTGGCGGCGGCCAACCTGCGGGTCAACGCACGCGGGATGTCCGTCGTGCTGAGCGCGCTCGTGCTGGCTATCGGCTTCGGCGGTTCGGTCTGGTTCCTCCAGGACAATCTCCAGCGGCAGACCATCACCCAGAGCCGCGACGGCATGCTGGCCGACCGGGTGCTGACCGCGCCGCACGGCATCTCGTCGACGGAGGTGGCGAACGTACGCCAGATCCCCGGGGTCGCGGCGGCGACCGGCGTCCGGAACACCTCGGTGGTGGTCCGGGTCCTCGACGGTGCTGAGCCGGTCGTCGCCCGGGCGGTCGACCCGAGCGGGCTCACGTCGACGATCGACGTGAAGGTGCGCGACGGCAGCCTGGCCGAGCTGACCGACGGCACCATCGCCACCTCGGTCCTGCAGGCCTCGTCCTCCGGCTGGAAGGTCGGCGAGACGGCCGAGATCTGGCTGGCCGACGGCACACCCGTCCATCCGCGCGTGGTGGCGATCTACGACCGTGGGCTCGGCTTCGGCGACGTACTGCTGCCGCAGGAACGCGGTGTCTACGACGAGATGCTCGTGCGTACCAGCGGCGACGTCGACCACCGGCTGGCCGCCTTCGGCACGGTGACCGACGCCGGCACCGTGACCGGGCGGTTGAACCGCGACCTGGCCATCTCAGCCTGGCTCAACAAGCTGCTCATCACCGTGCTGGTCGGCTATTCGGCCCTGGCCGCCGGCAACGCCATGGTCATGGCCGCGCTGGCCCGCAGCCGGGAACTCGCGGTACTTCGCCTGGCCGGGGTGACCCGACGGCAGGTGCGGCGGATGGTCGAAGCCGAACAGGTGGGCCTGCTCGGGACGGCGCTGACGCTCGGTGTGGCGATCGCCGGGATGACGCTGATCGCGGTCGTCCATGCGCTCACCGGCACGCTGATCCCGTACGTCCCACCGCTGGGCTGGGCCGCGGTGCTGGGCGGCGCGACCGCGCTGGCCCTGGTAACCACGATCCTGCCGGTTCGGCGGTTGCTGCGGACCTCACCGGTGCGCGCCGCGGGTGCCAGGGAGTGACGCGCAAGATGGCCGGTTGAACGAGCGGCTCGTCCACCGCAGCCGGTCGGGTCGGCTCCAGGGGAAATAGGCTACTCAATCTATGGGAATAGTAGGTAGCATCCCGCCATGGCCAGCGCGCTGTTCAGTTTCCCGAACCCCGTGAACGAGGTGTCCGCCCGACTCGTCGCCGGTGGGGTGGTCATCCTGTCCACGGCGACGATCGTGCTGGATCAGCCCTGGATCATCGCGCTGATCGCGTACGGGTTCGTCGCGCGGGTGCTCACCGGCCCCAAACTCAGCCCGCTCGGCCTGCTCGCCACGCGGGTGATCACGCCGCGACTACCGGTGCGGGCCAAGCTCGTCGCCGGGCCGCCCAAGCGGTTCGCCCAGGGGATCGGCGCTGTGCTGACCCTGACCGCCGCTGTGCTGGCGCTCGGGTTCGGGCAGCACCTCGCGGCATACCTCGTCCTCGGCGTGGTGATCGTGGCGGCGACACTCGAATCCGTGTTCGCGTTCTGCGTGGGCTGTGCGGTCTTCGCGGGGCTCATCCGGATCGGCTGGATCCCCGAGGCCGTCTGCGCCGAGTGCAACGACATCTGGAGCCGCGTGCCGGCGAACGGATGAGAGACCGGCCCGCACGCGGCCGCCAGCAATCCCACACCACGTCAGCGGCGGGGGTGCCACCCGAGCGCGGGGCCGAGGCGGGTCGCCATGTCGGTGAGGATCTGCGCATATTCGGCCGGCGTGAAGGTGAAGGGCAGGGCGAACGCAACCTCGTCGACCGCACGGAACGCGACATTGTCGAGCAGCCGTTCGGCGATCAGCTCCGACGGGCCGACGAGGTCGGGGGCGAACATCATCTTTGCCGGACCCTGGGGTGACGCCGTTCGCGGCGTGCGTTGGTGGGCGTACTCCGCGTAGCGGGCACGTTGGGTCGGGGTGGCGGTGTCGGTGGGGATGACGACGAGCCCTTGCGAGACACGAGCCTGTTCGCCGTCCGGGTGATGGGCGCGGAACGTCCGGATGTGCGAGAGCTGGATCTCGGCGAAGTCGGTGGACTCCTCGGCCTTGACCACGCTGCTGGTGAGCAGGTTCATGCCGTTCTCGCCGGCCCAGCGAGCGGAACTGAGGCTGCCGGCGCCGTACCACATGCGGGCGGCCAGGCCGGGGGAGTGCGGTTGCACCCGGCGGGAGAACTGCTCGAAGCCCTCGAAGCCCTCGACGTCGCTGGCCGGCTCACCACCCACGAGGTCGAGCAGCCGTCGTACCCGCGTGTAGCTGAAATCCTCCGCCTCGGCGGTGTCCGGGTAGAGCGCTCGGCGGACCCGGTCGTAGTGCATCGGTGGACCCACGCTGACCCCCGGGTTGAGGCGCCCGCCGGAGAGGATGTCGACCGTGGCCAGATCCTCGGCCAGCCGCAGCGGATTCTCCCAGCCGAGCGGGATGACCGCGGTGCCGAGTTCGATGTGCCGGGTCCGCTGTGCGGCCGCCGCCAGGACGGCGATCGGTGAGGAGATGCCGTACTGGAGGTGGCGGTGGCGTACCCAGGTGCTGTCGAAGCCGAGTTGCTCGCCCAACTCCATGAGCTGGAGTGTCGCCTCGTGGCCGGCGCGAGGGTCGGCCTCGTCGAACAGACCGATCGTCAGGAAGCCGAGCTTTCGCAGTGGCGCCGACTGTCTCGACACGGGTGTTTCACTCACCGTCCGCCTCCAGGGATGCTCGACCAAAGACTTGAAATCCTACTTGATTGGTAGGAAAATCGACCCATGCTGCTTGTTCGGCTGTTCACCTCACGCCGGGTCGTCGACCTGATGCGGGTCGCCGCGCAGCTCTGTCACGGGGCCGCCCTTCCGGCCTGAGCAGGCGATCCCTGTCCGCCGGTTGTCCTCCCGCCGGCTCGCGTCCGGCACCTCCGCACCTCGTTCCGAGTGCTCGTACGCCAACGAGAGGGTCCCGCCATGACCAGTGACACCGCAACAGCCGCCCCTACCGCCGTCGACGAGCCGGCCCAGGCATTCGCCGAGGACTGGCAGGAGTGGCACCGCCGGCACGAGGAGGCGCGGGCGGACCGCCACGGCTTCCTCGCTGTGGCCGGACTGCACTGGCTCACGGGGGAGCCCCAGCGGTTCCCCGGCGTGCCCGGAACGTGGCACACCGGTACGGACGGTCCGGTGGTGACCGTCGCCGACGACGAGGAGATCGTCGTCGACGGCCACCGGGTCCGGGAGCGGCACGATTTCGGGCCGATCGCCGAGCGGGCCGGCATCACCGTGGGCATCGACGGTGGCGTCCTCGAAGTGGCCCGGCGGGGTGGGTACGACATCCTTCGCCCTCGACGTCCCGACCACCCGCTGCGCACGCACTACCGGGGCACCGCCACCTACCCACCCGCCGAGCGGTGGGTACTCCAGGGGCGGTTCGTGCCGTTCGAGCGTCCCCGACCGACCACGGTCGGCGCTGCCGTGGAGGGGCTCCAACACGTCTACGACGCGCCCGGTCGAATCGAGTTCAGCGTCGACGGGCTGCCGCTGAGCCTGACCGCGTTCAACGGTGCGACGCCCGGCAGCCTCTCGGTGCTGTTCACCGACACCACCTCCGGCGTCACCACCTACGGGGCCAACCGATCACTGGCCGTCCGGGCGCCGGACGAGCAGGGCCGGGTGATCCTGGACTTCAACCGGGCCGTCAACCTGCCGTGCGCGTACACCGACTTCGCGACCTGCCCGCTGCCGCCGGCGGAGAACCGGCTGCCGGTCGCCATCGAGGCCGGCGAGAAGATCCCGTACGAGCGGCTGGCGGCCGACCCCGCCGCCCGTTCCTAGCGCTCCACGCCGCCACCCCTCGGGAGGAACGCCATGACCTCGTCCACCGACGACCCAACCGACGCCGACGCCGACGCGCTGCGCAGGTTGCTGCGCCACCAGGCCAGCACCGTCACGGTGGTCACCGCCCCCGGCGCGCCGCCGGTGGGCTTCACCGCGACATCGTTCACGTCGGTGTCGCTGACGCCGCCGATCGTGTCGTTCTGCCTGAATCTCGGGTCGTCCACGTGGCCGACGCTGGCGCAGGCGCGGCACGTGGCGGTGCACCTGCTCGCCCACGGCCAGCACGACGTGGCCCAGACCTTCGCCACGAGCGGGATCGACCGCTTCGCCGCGCCGACCCGCTGGCGGCCCGGGCCGAACGGGCTGCCGATCCTCGACGACGCCCTGGCCTGGCTGGTGTGCCGGGTCGTCGACCGGGTGGTCGTCGGCGATCACGTGATCGTGCTGGCCGAGCCGGAGCTGCTCCGGCACGCCGACGTCGGCTCACCGTTGCTCTACCACCGGGGTCGCTACGCGGGCCTCGCGGACGCCTCGGACGGCACGGCCCGTCGCGCCGCCGCCTGACCGTATCGAGCTGATGCTCCCGACGATCGTCGGGAGCATCAGCGTGGTCGCCTGTCTGGACCTCGACCGGAGTCGGGCTGACGCGGCCCGACTGGTCACTCTTGTCCGGCGGACCGGTCCCGGCCCGTTGCGGGTCCAGGTCGATCCGCCGGACACATTCCCTCTAAATCCTATAGCCTTAGTAGGTATTGCGTCAACGAATCGGCGTCCCCGCGTGCGATAGCCGACATCCATCGACCGATGTGTTGACACCGATCCGCGCGGCGGGTGGACTCGGCTCATGTCCAGCGAGCTGCGGCTGACGATCCGCGGCCACATCGACTTCGGTCGGGTGTGGTCGAGTTCCTGTCTGGCCTGACCGGCACCCCCCCAACCGGCCCGCCGCACCGGCCCGCCGAGGTGGGGCTCACCGCCGAGCCATCAGCACCGACACCGTGACCGACCCGCGCCCACCGCGCCGGGCCGCGTGTCGGCGTACCCGTACCGCCTGTCTGGACAGGAGACCTCGCCATGCCCGCCAACCGTCTGCGAACCCTCGCCGCCGCCGCGCTCGTACCGCTGCTCGCCGTCGTCGCCGGCTGCTCCACCGCCGCCACGCCGGCCGCCGAAGCCGCCGGCCAGCCCCGCTCCGGCGGCAGCCTCACCTGGGCCGTGGAGACCGAGCCGATCACCCTCAACCCGCACCAGTACGCACAGGCCAAGGCCCGACTGCTGGTCTGGAACACCTTCGAGTCCCTGCTCACCTACGACAAGCAGGGCAAGCTGGCGCCGTGGCTGGCCGCGGGGTGGCAGGTCACTCCGGACGGGTTGTCGTACACCCTGACACTGCGCGACGGCGTCACCTTCTCCGACGGCACGCCGCTGGACGCCGCGGCGGTGAAGGCGAACATCGACAAACTCCGCGAACCCGGGTACGCCCCCGCCGTCGCCGCCGTGCAACTGCGCAACCTCAAGGCCGTCGAGGTCGTCGACCCGCGCACCGTACGGCTCACCCTCACCCGGCCCGACGTGCTCATCCTCGACTTCCTCGCCTCCCCACAGGGCGCCCAGATCTCCCCGAAGTCGCTGCGCGAGGCCAAGAACCTCAAGGCCGGCGGCGTCGACGTGGTCGGCACCGGACCGTTCGTGCTGGACCGCTACGTCGCCGGCCAGGAGCTGCACTACCGGCGCAATCCCGGCTACGACTGGGCGCCGCCCACCGCCGCCCACACCGGCCCCGCCTACCTCGACGAGGTCACCTACCGCTTCCTCAAGGAGTCGGCGGTGCGCGTGGGTGCTCTCTCGTCGAGCCAGGTGCAGGTCATCGAGGGCGTGCCCGCCACCGATCAGCCGCTGGTCACCGGTAACCGGGCGCTGCGCCTGACCCGGGAGCTCAACTCCGGCTCGGCCTACTCCTACTACTTCAACACCTCGCACGCGCCCTTCGACGACCTGCGGGTCCGCCAGGCGTTCCGCGAGGCGATCGACGTGGACACCGTGCTGCGGTCGGTCTACCGGGACACGGCCACTCGCGCCTGGAGCGTGATCAGCCCATCCAGCCCGCTGTACGACAAGCGCCTCGACGGCAGCGCGTACAGCGGCGACGCCGCCAAGGCGAACAGCCTGCTCGACCAGGCCGGCTGGACGGCGCGGGACGCCGACGGCTACCGGGTGAAGGCCGGCAAACGACTCACCGTACGGCTCGTACAGTCCGCGCCCTACGTCCGCGACCGACGCGACGTGCTCGCGCAGGCCGTGCAGGCGGCCGTCAAGCAGAGCGCCGGCATCGATCTGAAGGTGTCGCTCGTCGACCAGGGCACCGCCACCGACGCCATTCAGCGCAACGAGTACGAGGTCTTCGACAACTCGCGGGCCGACACCGACGCGGGGGCGGCACTGAACCTGCTGCTGCACTCGAAGGGCGGCATCAACCGCACCCAGGTCAACGATCCCCGGATCGACCAGCTCCTGGAGGCCGGTCAGGCCACCGTGGACCCGACGAAGCGGGCCGGCATCTACGCCGACCTGCAGCAACGGGTCGTCGTCGAGCAGGCCCTGTTGCTGCCGTTGTACGCGCCGGCCGACCAGATCGCCGCCAGCACCGGCGTCGGCGGAGTGCGCTTCGAACCCACCGCCGGGGTGCCCGCCAGCGCGTACGACCTGTGGATCGGCAAGTGACGATGAGCCGTCCACCCATGCGTGCCGTGGTTCGCCGGCTCGGGGCCGGCCTGGTCGTCCTCTGGGTCGCGGCCACCGCCGCCTACCTGGTGCTGCTGGCCGCCCCCGGCGACACCGTGGACAACATCGTCGGCGACGGCGCGGACACCCCGCAGATCCGCGCCGAGATCATCGCCGACTGGGGCCTGGACCGGCCGGCCATCGTGCAGTACCTCGACTACCTCGGGCGGTTGGGCGGCGGCGACCTGGGTCGCTCGTACCTCCTGCAACGACCCGTCACCGAGGTGATCGGGGAACAGCTCGCCCCCACCCTCAGGCTCGCGGTCGCCGCCGCCGGGCTCGGGGTGCTGCTCGCCCTGCTCATCGCGGTGGCCACCGCCGGGAACCGGCGACCGTGGCTGCGCCGACTCAGCTCCGGCACCGAACTGCTGCTCGTCTCCACCCCGTCGTTCCTGATCGGGCTCCTGCTGCTCAGCGTGCTGTCGTTCCGATTCGGCCTCTTCCCGGTGTCGGGTGACAAGGGCATCGCCGCGTTGGTGCTGCCCGCCGTCACCCTCGCGCTGCCCATCGCCGGGCTGCTCGCCCAGGTGCTCCGCGACGGCATCGACAAGGCCCTCGACGAACCGTTCGTGCTCACCGCCCGGTCCCGAGGCGTACGGGAACGAACAGTCCTGGTACGCCACGCGTTGCGGCACGCCGTCCTGCCGGCCGTCAGCCTGGCCGGTTGGGTCTTCGGCATCGTGATCAGCGGCACCGTCATCGTCGAACAGGTCTTCGGTCGGCCCGGCCTCGGCCAGGTCACCCTCTCCGCGGTCACCACCCGGGACATGCCCGTGGTGCTGGCCGTGGTGACTCTCTCCGCCGCTGGCTACGTCGTGGTCAACACCACCGCCGACCTGGCGTACCTGCTGGTCGACCCGCGTCTGCGAAGGAGCTGACCCGATGACCGTCACCCTGGGCACCCCGCTCAGCGAAGCGCCCGCCCGCATCCTCGTCGACCCGACCGAACCGGCCGTACGCCGACGCGCACGGCCGGGCCCCGGTCTGCTCGCCGCCGGGGCGTACCTCGTCCTGCTGGTCGTCGCCGCGGCCTGGCCGGCGGCGCTGGCCCCCGACGACCCGCTCGCGGCCGATCCGCTCGCCGTGCTGAACCCGCCCGGGCCCGGGCACTGGTTCGGGACCGACCACCTCGGCCGCGACGTCCTGACGAGGGTGGTGCACGGCGCCGGTCACTCGCTCACCATCGGGGTGGCCGCCACCGCGATCGCGGTGACCGGTGGGGTGCTGCTCGGCCTGCTCGCCGGGCTCACGCACCGGGTCGCCGACGAGGCGCTGAGCCGCACCTTCGACGCGCTGTCGGCATTTCCGATGCTGCTGCTGGCGCTGCTGTTCATCGCCATCGCCGGCCCCGGGACCGCCAGCCTGATCGTCGCCATCGGCATCGCCACCCTGCCACACCACGCCCGCGTGGTCCGTGGTCAGACGCTTCTCGTGCGCCGCTCCGGCTTCGTCGAACAGGCCGTCACCTTCGGGCAGTCCCGGCCTCGGCTGGTGCTGCGACACGTGCTGCCCAACGTGGTCGGCCCACTGCCGGTGCTGGCCGTGATCGGGCTCGGTGAGGCGGTCCTGGCCGCCGCCGGGCTCAGTTTCCTCGGGATGGGCCCCCAGCCGCCGTCGCCCGAGTGGGGCGCGATGCTCTCCGAGGGGCGCAACTACCTCCACGTGGCCTGGTGGATCAGCATCGTTCCCGGCCTGGCCGTCACCGCCACGGTGGTGTCGCTGACCGTCGTCGGCCGGCACTGGCAGGCCCGCTTCGACGGGCGGCGACGCTGATGGCGCCGCTGGTCACGGTCGAGGACCTGCACGTCGACTTCGACACCCCGACGGGCCAGGTGGCCGCGGTGCGCGGGATCAGCTTCACCGTCGAGCGTGGCGAGTGCGTGGCCGTCGTCGGGGAGTCCGGCTCCGGCAAGAGCGTCACCGCCCGTACCCTGGTCGGTCTTGCCGGCCCGGGCGCGCGGGTCCGTGCCGCCCGGCTCGACCTGGCCGGCGCGGACGTGCGGACGCACCGCCCAAGGGACTGGCGGCGGGTCCGGGGTCGCCTCGCCGGGCTGGTCCTGCAGGACGCGCTGGTCTCCCTCGATCCGCTGCGTACGGTCGGCGCCGAGGTCGGCGAGGTGCTGACCACCCACGGCATCGTCGGTCGCACGGAACGGGCCGGCCGGGTCGCCCACCTGCTCGACCTGGTCCACCTGCCGGAGCCGCAGCGGCGGGCCCGACAGTATCCGCACCAGCTCTCCGGTGGGCTGCGGCAGCGGGCGCTGATCGCCTCGGCGATCGCCGGGGAACCGGCACTGCTCATCGCCGACGAGCCGACCACCGCCCTGGACGTCACCGTGCAGGCCCAGATCCTGCGGCTGCTCGCCGAGCGGCGGGCCGCCGGGGTGAGCCTGCTGCTGATCAGCCACGACCTGGCGGTGGTCGCCCAGGTCGCCGACCGGGTGCTGGTCATGCGCGACGGTCGCATCGTCGAGCACGGGCCCACCGACCGGCTGCTGCGGGCACCGGAGCACCCGTACACCCGGCAGTTGCTGGCCGCCGTGCCGTCGGCGTCGTCGCGGGGCCGCCGGCTCGCCGCGACGACCGTGGGTGACCGGGCGGCCCTGCCCGCCCGGGGCGAGGTCCGCCCCGACGACCGGGTGCTCGAGGCGCGCGGGCTGACCAAGAGGTACGGCGAGCACACCGTCGTCCGCGACGTCTCCTTCTCGGTGGCACGGGGCGAGACACTCGGGCTGGTGGGGGAGTCGGGCTCCGGCAAGAGCACGGTCGCGCGGATCGTCGCCGGTCTGCTCGACCCGGACGCCGGCACCGTCACCTTCGAGGGGACTCCGTGGTCCGCCGTCCGGGAACGGGCTCGCCGCCCGATGCGTCGTCGGCTGCAACTGATCTCACAGGACCCGCTGAGTTCCTTCGACCCCCGCTACACCGTGGGCCAGGTGGTCGGGGAGAACCTCGACCCCGACGTGAACCGGCGGGACCGGCGCGACCACGTCGTCGACCTGCTACGCCGGGTCGGTCTCGGGCCGGATCTGCTGGACCGACATCCCCGACGGCTCTCCGGCGGGCAACGGCAGCGGGTCGCCATCGCCCGCGCGATCGCCCCGAGGCCGAGCCTGATCATCTGCGACGAGCCGGTCTCCGCCCTCGACGTCTCCGTCCAGGCGCAGGTCCTCGATCTGCTGGCCGAGCTACGCGCCGCCGACGGCACCGCGCTGCTGTTCATCTCCCACGACCTGGGCGTGGTGCACCACCTGAGCGACCGGGTGCTGGTGATGCACGACGGCACGGTGGTCGAGCAGGGACCGGTCGGCGACGTCTTCACCTACCCCCGACACGACTACACCCGATCCCTGCTCGACGCGCTGCCCACGCTCGTCGCCGCCGGCCCACCGCAGGAGGAACGCCCATGACCGAGAAGACCGTGCACCTGGCAGTCGCCCTCGACGGCCTCGGCTGGCACCCGGCCGCCTGGCGTCTCTCCCGCGCCGGCGCGTCGGCGCCGCTGACCGCCCGCTACTGGGCCGCCCTCGCCGGGGAGGCCGAACGCGCCACCCTCGACCTGCTCACCTTCGAGGACAGCCTCGACCTCCAGTCCACGCGACCCGACGGCCCCGACGGCCGGGTCGACCAGCTCCGCGGACGCCTTGACGCGGTACAGATCGCGGCCCGGCTGGCCCCGCTGACCCGGCACATCGGGCTGGTGCCGACCACCAGCACCACCCACACCGAACCGTTCCATCTCGCCACCGCCGTGGCCACGCTCGACCACGTCAGCGGCGGCCGGGCCGGCTGGCGACCCCGGGTCTCCGCCCGACGCGCCGAGGCCGGTCACTTCGGCCGTCGGGAGGTTCCTGCGCTGGATCCGGCCCGGCTCGACGATCCGGAGGTCGTCCGACTCGTCGGTGACCTCATCGCCGAGGCCGGCGACGCCGTGGAGGTGGTCCGCCGGCTGTGGGACAGCTGGCAGGACGACGCCGAGATCCGGGACGTCGCCAGCGGGCGCTTCGTCGATCGGGAACGGCTGCACTACATCGACTTCGTGGGGCGGTGGTTCTCGGTCAAGGGGCCCTCCATCGTGCCCCGCTCCCCGCAGGGCCAGCCGGTGGTGGCCGCGTTGGCCCACTCGTCGGTGCCGTACGCCTTTGCCGCCCGGCACGCTGACGTCGTCTTCGTCACCCCGACCGACGCCGCGCACGCCGCCGCGATCGTCGCCGAGGTCCGGGCAACCGAGGCCGTCGTCGGCCGGACCGATCCGCCGCTGCGCGTGTTCGCCGATCTGGGTGTCCTGCTCGACGAGTCGCCGACGCTCGCCCGCCGGCGCGGCGCCCGTCTCGACGAGCTGCACGGCCAGGAGTTCCGTTCGGACGCGGCCACCTTCACCGGAACCGCGGCCGATCTGGCGGACCTGATCGCCACCTGGCAGCGCTCGGGTGTGGACGGCTTCCGGTTGCGACCCGCCGTGCTTCCCCACGACCTGACCCTGATCACCCGTGCGTTGGTGCCCGCGCTGCGGGGCCGGGGTCTGTTCCGGGTCGGATATCCCGGCGGGACGCTGCGTGACCTGCTCGGCCTGCCCCGACCGGCCAGCCGGTACGCCGTCGCGGCGACCGCCTGATCCCTGGAGACCGTGATGCCCAAGCAGATCATTCTGGCCGCGCACTTTCCCGGTGTGAACAACACGACGGTGTGGAGCGATCCCGACTCCGGTAGTCACATCGACTTCTCCTCGTTCCTCCACCTGGCCCGCACCGCCGAGCGCGGCAAGTTCGACTTCTTCTTCCTCGCCGAGGGCCTGCGCCTGCGCGAGCAGCGCGGCCGCATCCACGATCTGGACGTGGTGGGCCGTCCGGACACGTTGACCCTGCTGGCCGCCCTCGCCAGCGTCACCAGTCACCTGGGGCTGGCCGGCACCCTGAACACCACTTTCCGTGAGCCGTACGAGCTGGCCCGCCAACTGGCCAGCCTCGACCACCTCTCCGGCGGGCGCGCCGCCTGGAACGTCGTGACCACGTCCGACGCGTTCACCGGGGAGAACTTCCGCCGGGGCGGTTACCTCGACCGGTCCCTGCGCTACGAGCGTGCGGAGGAGTTCGTCCGGACGGCCCGCGAGCTGTGGGACTCCTGGCCGGCGGAGGCGATCGTGGGAGACCGCGACGGCGGCCGGTACGTGACGGAGGCGGATCCCGGCGCGTTCGCCCACCACGGCGACCAGTTCGACATCGCCGGGCACTTCACCGTGCCGCGCAGCCCGCAGGTGCACCCGGTGATCCTCCAGGCCGGCGACTCGCCGGACGGACGGGAGTTCGCCGCGTCCAGCGCCGACGCGATCTTCTCCCGGCACGGCACGCTGGAGGACGGTCAGGAGTTCTACCGGGACGTCAAGTCCCGGCTCGCCCGGCACGGCCGCCAGCCCGACGACCTGAAGATCATTCCCGGGGTCACCTTCGTGCTCGGCGACACCGACGCCGAGGCGCAGGAGCGCGCCCACCACATCCGCCGCCAGCAGGTCAGCCCACAGACCGCGATCCTGCTGCTGGAACAGCTCTGGAACCGGGACCTTTCCGGGTACGACCCGGACGGCCCGCTGCCCGCCGAGGACCCGGACGTGAGCGCCCACGCGATCAGCCGGGGCCGGGCCGGCATGTACCCGGACCCGGTCGGCACCGCCCACCGGTGGCGTGCCCTGGCCGAGGAGAAGGGCCTCGGAATCCGCGATCTGATCATCGAGGTGACCGGCCGGCAGTCGTTCGTCGGCACCCCCCGGCAGGTCGCCGACCGGATGGACCACTTCGTCCAGTCCGACGCCGCCGACGGGTTCATCCTGGTGCCACACCTGACCCCGGGCGGTCTGGACCAGTTCGTCGACCAGGTCGTCCCACTGTTGCAGGAACGCGACGTCTTCCGCACCGAGTACGCCGGCACCACCCTGCGCGACCACCTCGGTCTCGGCCCCGCCCGACCGGTCGGCCGCGTCGGTGCGGCATGACCACGCCCGTCACGGTCTGCCGCCGCCGCTGGGACGACCCGGACGCCACGGCCCTGCGGGCCGGAATGACCACCGAACTGCGCCACCGGTACGCCGACCGCCCTGCCGACCCGATCCACCTGCCCACGGCCCAGGTGCTCACCCCGGGCTCGGTGGCGTGGACCGGCGTGGCGTACACGGCCGACGCCACGCCGGTCGGGCACGCCGCCATGCGGTGGCACGGTCCCGACCTGGAACTCAAGCGGATGTACGTGCCGCCCGCCCACCGGGGGCGCGGCATCGCCGGGAGCCTGCTCGACGCGGCCCGCGAGGCCGCCGGTCAGCTCGGCGCGGCACGGATCGTCCTACAGACCGGCGACCGCCAACCCGACGCGATCCGCCGGTACGAGCAGGCGGGTTACCGGCCGATCCCGGTCTTCGCCCCGTACGACACCCTGCCCTACTCGCGCTGCTTCGCCCTGGCGGTACGCCGCCCATGACCCCCGTGCCGGAAGTGACGGTCCTCGCATGAAGTTCCTGCTGATCACCCTGATCACCCACCTGCCCGACCCGGTCACCGGTCAGCGCCGCAGCACCAGCGAGCGGTTCCGCGAGGTGGTCGACACGGCTGTGCTCGCCGAGGAACTCGGCTTCGACGGGTACGGCGTCGGCGAGCGGCACGAACGGCCGTTCATCTCCTCGTCGCCACCGGTTGTGCTGAGCCACATCGCGGCCCGTACGTCCACCATCCGGCTCTTCACCGCCGTCACCACGCTCAGCCTGCTCGACCCGGTCCGCGCGTACGAGGACTACGCCACCCTGGACCACCTCTCCGGCGGCCGACTCGAACTGATCATCGGTAAGGGCAACGGCGCCGCGCAGGCCCAACTGTTCCACGTCACCGCCGAGGACCAGTGGGACCGGAACCGGGAGGGCTACGAGCTGTTCCGTCGGCTCTGGCGGGAGGACCGGGTCACCTGGTCGGGGACGTACCGGCCGTCGCTGACCGACGCCGAGACCTGGCCGCGCCCGCTGCAACAGCCCATCCGTGTGTGGCACGGCAGCGCCACCAGTCGGGAGTCGGTCGACCTGGCCGCCCGCTACGGTGACCCGCTCTTCTCCGCGAACGTCACCAACCCCATCGAGCCGTACGCCGAGTTGATCCGCCACTACCGGGACCGCTGGGTCCACTACGGCCACGACCCGGCCGACGCCCTGGTCGGCGCCGGGTCGGCCGGCTTCTACGTGACGCGTACCTCGCAGGAGGCGATCGAGCGGTACCGGCCGATCTTCGACGCCCGGGTCGCCGCGTTCCAGCGGCTCGGCCTGCCGACCGTCTTTCCCACCATCGAGGACGCCATCGAACGCAGCTCCATCCTGGTCGGCAGCCCGCAGCAGATCGTCGACAAGGTGCTGCGCTACCACGAGGAGTTCGGCCACGAGGTCATGCACCTACAGGCCGATCACGACGGGCTGACCGACAAGCAGCACCGAGAGAGCCTGGAGCTGTTCCAGGCCGAGGTGGCGCCGGTGCTGCGGCGAGAAATCCCCAGTCGCCCCTTCGCACCGGCGCTGGCCGCCACGCCAGCGGTCCGATAGAGACGGGAAACCCACCATGCCATCGACGCCCCTGTCCGTCCTCGACCTGTCGCCGGTGCCCGCCGGCGGCACCGTCGCCGACGCCCTGCGCAACACGGTCGACCTCGCCCGGCGGGTCGAGCAGTCCGGCTACCACCGTTACTGGCTCGCCGAGCACCACCTCGCGGCGGGCGTCGCCAGCTCGGCGCCGGCCGTGCTCATCGGGCAGGTCGCCGCGGCCACCAGCGTGCTCCGCGTCGGCTCCGGCGCCGTCCAGGTCGGTCACCGGACCGCACTGTCGGTGGTCGAGGAGTTCGGTACCCTCGCCGCGCTGTACCCCAGGCGGATCGACCTCGGACTCGGCCGTTCCGGGCAGCGGCGCGTCGAGGCGGCCCGGGCACTCACCGCTCCCAGCAACGTGCCGCCGGTCGAGGCCCGGGTCGTCGACGGACTGCTGATCCCGCCGCCCTTCTCCTACGCCAGGGTGCTCGCCTCACCGCGCTTCGCGCTGGCCAACACGCTGTTGCACCAACCGGGCGCGCAGCCGCCGGCCTTCGCCGACCAGGTGGCCGACGTCCTGGCCCTGCTGCGCGGCGACTACACCGACGAGAACGGTCTGGACGCGCACGCCGTACCGGGGGAGGGCAGCGACCTCTCGGTGTGGCTGCTGGGCAGCAGCGGCGGCGAGAGCGCCCAACTCGCCGGCGCGCTCGGCCTGCCCTTCGCCGCGAACTACCACGTCAGCCCCTCCTCGGTGCTCGATGCGGTGACCGCCTACCGGGCCGCGTTCCGGCCCTCGGCGGTGCTGGCCCAGCCGTACGTGGTGGTCTCCGCCGACGTCGTCGTCGCCGAGACCGACGAGACGGCACGTCGGCTCGCCGCGCCGTACGGGCCCTGGGTGCGCAGCATCCGCAGCGGTGACGGCGCGATCCCGTTCCCACGCCCGGAGCAGGCCGCCGCGCTGCCGTGGACCGACGAGGACCGCGAGTTCGTCGCCGACCGGGTGGACACCCAGTTCGTCGGGTCGCCCGGGACGGTCGTCGAGCGGTTGCGTGTCCTACGGGACGTCACCACCGCCGACGAACTGCTGATCACCACGATCACCCACGCGCACGGCGACCGGGTCGGCTCGTATGAACTGCTCGCCAAGGAGTGGGGGAACTGACGACGCCCGCGCCGGTGAGGGATCGTCAACTGTCGAAGGGATGCGGGTGGTTCTGCGGTCCGCGGGGGATGTCCCCGCGCAGGGTGATGCGATGCATGACCCGCCGTTCGGACCCGTAGTCACGGTTGGCGTAGTGGGCCGTGCTGCGGTTGTCCCAGAGTGCCACGTCGCCGGGGCGCCAGCGGTGTCGCACGATGTGCTCCGGCTTGGTGAGGTGTGCGTAGAGCAGGTCCAGGATGGCCCGGCTCTCGGCCTCGGAGACTCCGACGATGTGTGCGGTGAAGCCGGGGTTCACGAAGATTCCCCGACGGCCGGTCTCGGGATGTACCCGGACCACCGGGTGCTCGACCGGGTCGAGCCGGGACACCGGCTGGCCCTCCCACACGTTGCCCCCGCGTTGGGCAAGGTAGTAGCCGAACTCGCGGGTGCCGTCGTGGACGGCGGTGAGCTGATCGACGAGTCGTCGTACGGGCTCGCTGAGCGAGTCGTACGCCAGCTGCGCGTCGGCCCAGTTGGTGTCTCCGCCGGTCGGCGGGAGGGTGACCGGGCGCAGGATCGAGCCGAGTGGTGGCCGCTTCATGAACGTGACGTCGGTGTGCCACACGTCGGCGAAGCCGTTGTCGGTGCTGTCCAGGGCGTACACCTCCGGATGGGCTTCGTCGACGCCGCCGACGACCGGATGCGACGCGGTCAGTTCGCCGATCCGGCGGCCCAGGCGCACCTGAGCGTCGTCGTCGAGGCGCTGGTCGCGGAGGAAGAGCACCTTGCGGTCGACCAGGGCGGCGCGGAGAGCGACGATCTCGTCGTCGGTGGCGGTGGCCAGGTTCAACCCGTGCACCAGGGCACCGAAGTGCGGCCCCAGCGGTTCGAGGTCGAGTTGTACGAGCACGGTGGTCATGTGGATGCTCCTTCGTGTCGGACGGCGTGCCCGATCTCGGCTCGCAGCGCGGCGTACTCGGGCAGGCCCCGCAGGTCGTCCGGCGTGACGCCGGTGCGCGGCAGGTCGATGGGCAGGTCCAGGACGATCCGGCCGGGGCGCGGGCTGAGTACCACGACCCGGCTGCCCAGGAAGACGGCCTCGTCCACGCTGTGGGTGACGAACACCGAGGTCCGACCTGTCACCGTGCTGACCGCGCGCAGGTCCTCCTGGAGGCGCTCCCGGGTCAGCGCGTCGAGCGCGGCGAACGGTTCGTCGAGCAGCAGCAGTGGGCGGTCCGCGGCGAGGGCGCGGGCGATCGCGACTCGCTGCTGCTGACCGCCGGAGATCTGCCAGGTCCGGCGCTTGGCCACGTCGGGTAGGCCGACCCGGGCGAGTAGCCGATCGACATCGTCGGTGGGCTGCCCGGCGTAGCGCAGGGCCAGCTCGATGTTGCCGCCGACGGTCTTCCACGGAAACAGGCGGGGCTGCTGGAAGACCAGGCCGGCGCCGCGCCCCGGGACCGGCGGCACCCCGGCGGTCAGGACCGTGCCGGTGGTGGGCCGCTCGAAGCCGGCGATCAGCCGCAGCAGCGTGCTCTTGCCGCAGCCGGACGCGCCGACCAGGACGAGGAACTCACCCGTCGGTACGGTCAGGTCGATCGGACCGAGGGCGGTGACGTCGCCGTACGCGTGCTCGACGTCGTTGACGGCGATCGCGGCCGTCCCGCCAGGGTCAGCCGAGGACATCCGGTAGCCCTTCGGTGTAGATGGCGGCCTGGACGGTCGCCAGGTCCGGCACGGCGTCGATCTTCTGCTGGTCCTTGAGGAACTGTGCCGCGCTGACGAGGTTGTCGGCGAGCTGGCCCTTGGCTGCCGACGTGCCGAGCCATGCGGGGCTGGCCAGGTCCCCGGGCTTGAGGAAGACGCCCTGCGAGAGTTGCCGTTGCGCTTCCTCGGGGCTGAGGTTGAGTTCGACGCCTACCGATTTGGCGGCTGCGGCCGGGTCGTTGTGGATCAGGTTGAGTGCCTGGGACTGCGCTTTACGCCAGGCGTCCACGGCCTCCGGGTGTGCCTTGACGAAGGCGGTGGCGACGACACCGAGGTCCAGGGTGGGCTTGCCGGCGGTGGCCAACTCGCGACTGGTGACCAGCACGGTGCCGGTCTTTCTGAGCTCGTCGAGCGACGGCAGCCAGGAGTAGGCGGCGTCCAGGTCGCCCCGGGTCCAGGCGGCCTGGATGTCCTGCGGTTCCAGGTCGACGATGGTGACGTCGGATTCCTTGACACCGGCACGGTCCAGCGCGGCCAGCAGGCTGTAGTGGGCGGTGGAGGCGAACGGGGTCGCCACCTTCTTGCCGCGCAGGCCGCTCACGTCGCTGACCCCGGAACCCTTGCGGGCGACAAGTGCCTCGTTGTCGCCGGCGACATCGAGCACGAAGGCGACCTGGTACGGGATGTTCAGGGGTGCGGACAGCCCGCGAGCGACCGGGCTGGATCCGATCGCCGCGATGTCGACGCTACCGGCCACGAACGCGGTGTTGATGCTGGCGCCGGAGTCGAACTTGGTCCAGGTGATCTGATAGTCGGGCAGGGCCTTCTCCAGCAGACCCTGGTTCTTGACGATGAGGTCGCCGCTCGGGAATGCCTGGTAGGCGATCCGGATGCTCTTGCGGTCCGGGTCGCCGCCGCCGCTGGCGGCACCGTTTCCGCAGGCGGTGGGCAGCAGTAGGGTGGCGGCGGCCATGAGGCTTAGCACCTTGCGCATGGGTTGTTCTCCTATATCTGGCCGCGCCACGGGATCAGCCGGCTCTCGGCGGTCCGCAGCAGGGCGTCGATGAGCAGGCCCGACAGGCCGATGGCGAAGAGACCGAGGACGACGACGTCGGTCTGTGAGTAGCGTTGGGCGTCACGGATCATGCCGCCGATGCCGGGTACGCCGTTGATCGTCTCCGCGGCGACCACCGAGGAGTACGCGACCCCGACGGCGATCCGAATCCCGGTGAAGATCTCCGGTAGCGCGTTGGGCAGCACCACGTCGCGGATCACCCGTGCGCGGCTGGCGCCCAGCGCCTGCGCGGCCTCCACCAGACCGGTCGGCGCGGAGTAGACGGCTGCCGCGGTGGCGACCGCGACCGGAGGCAGCGCGGCGATCGAGAGCAGCCAGAGCTTGGGTGTCTCGTCGATGCCGAACCAGATGATGAAGAGGCTGAAGTAGGCCAGGGGTGGGAGCGCCCGGATGAAGGTGACCACCGGTTCGACGACCACCCGGATCCAGCCGATGGTTCCCATGACGACACCGAGGAACACTCCGCCGGCGACACCGATGACGGATCCGATCAGGATGCGGCGCAGGCTCACCCCGAGGTGCTCGATGAGCAGGTGCCCGCTGTAACCACGGATGCCGTCGTGGGTGGTCGAGGTCTGGACGAGTTGGTGCCACACCGCACCGGGCGAGGGGATGAAGGTGGGGTTGCTGGTGGCGCGGGCGGCGATCTCCCACAGCGCGTAGAGCACGACGAGGGCGAGCAGCCGGAACAGGATCCGGCGGCGGCGTCCGCCGTGCGATGTCGGTACGGCAGGGGTCACCGTTGGCGCGCCGATCGAGGTTTGCGCGGCAGGTGGCGCGGGGACCGTGGTAGTCACCTACTTTTCCTATCGTGTAGATAGGAAATGAGCAAGAGGGAGATCGAAGGGTGGGAGTGTGGAGGCATGCCCAGCGGGGACTGAGTGCGTCGGCGTCGTCGCGGCTCAACCGATATCCCAGGACGCGAGGTGGATTCCGCAGTGCAGGCACTGGAACAGGTACGCGGTGGGCTCACCATCGAAGCATGTTCAGGGCGTCCGGATGAGGTTCGCCCTGACGACAGCCGGCCGGGCGGAGAAAGGCCACGCCATCGTTGCAGTGGTAGAGCCATGATCCCTGCTGCCAACCGGCGAAGCCGGGGGTACGACGAGTAGTTTCCTCGACGACGTGAGGCGACACGCCGTCGTCATCCTCTTCGTGGCAGCCGTCGGGTGGCGTTCGAGCCGGTCAATTCCCTACGTAGC
Source organism: Micromonospora sp. NPDC051543 (assembly GCF_044454415.1). Classification (NCBI taxonomy): domain Bacteria; kingdom Bacillati; phylum Actinomycetota; class Actinomycetes; order Micromonosporales; family Micromonosporaceae; genus Micromonospora; species Micromonospora sp. NPDC051543. The sequence continues at coordinate 55,331 of NZ_JBITDT010000023.1, read as the reverse complement.
CGATGATGCCGGGCACCCCAACCGGTCATTCACTCGGTCCCGCCTTCGAGCGGAGCTGGAGTACGTCCATGGCGTGGGGCAGCAGGATCGGGGGATCTGCTTCCCGCATCGCGATTAGACCGGCCATCGCTCCACGAGCGATGGCGTCGTCGATCGCTCGCCGCGCCTCTGGCGAAAGTGAATCCCAGGTGACCTCGGCGGCGCAGCGGGAGCAGCGCTTGTCGGCATGTTCCGGCAGATAGGACGCATAGCGCTGGCCGCAGCCCGAGCAACGAATATCGATCACGGCGCGATTATCGTCCTACGTCGCTGCCGCCAGTCTTGTCCACCTCGCGCCTGCCGAGGAGTTCCCCAGGCACGGCGGGTTCTCGCCGCTGCTCCTCGGCTGTCCACCGATCGGTGGACAGCCGCTGACGGTCGAGCGGTCGTTCCGCGGGAAGGGCCGTGACCGGCACCGTCGACGGTATGACAGCCATTGAGGCCATCGGCCTCCGCAAGGCCTATCAGGGCCATGAGGTGGTGCGCGGCATCGATCTCACAGTCGCTCGGGGCGAGGCCTTCGCGCTGCTCGGCCCCAACGGCGCGGGCAAGACCACCACTGTGGAGATACTTGAGGGACACCGCCGTCGCGACGCCGGTGATGTCCGTGTCCTCGGCGAGGACCCGGGCACCGCGGGGCGGGCCTGGCGGGCGCGGATCGGGATCGTCCTGCAGAACGCCGACGACGCGGCCGACCTCACGGTCCGCGAATTGGTACGGCACGTCGCCGGACTGTATTCCGACCCGAGACCGGCCGACGAGGTGATTGAGCTGGTCGGTCTCGCCCGGAAGCGCGACAGCAGGATCCGTACGCTCTCCGGCGGGCAGCGTCGCCGCGTCGACGTGGCGCTCGGCATCGTGGGACGCCCGGATCTGCTCTTTCTCGACGAGCCCACGACCGGCTTCGACCCGCAGGCGCGCCGGCAGGTCTGGGAGCTGATGCGCTCGCTCGTCGTAGAGGGCACCACGATCCTGCTCACCACCCACAATCTCGAGGAGGCCGAGGCACTGGCCGACCGGCTCGCGGTGCTCGCGGGCGGTCGCATCGTCGCCGAGGGCACTCCCGCCACGCTCGGCGGTCGCGGCACGGTCGGCGCCGCGACGGTGAGCTGGCGGGAGAACGGCGAGCGGCGCGTGGAGAAGGTGACCGATCCGACCCAGCTGGTCCGCAGGCTGGTCGCCGAGGACGCCGACCTGCGCAGCCTCACGGTCACCCGTCCGACCCTCGAAGACGTCTACCTGACCCTGATCGGAGCGGTGGAATGACCGCCGTACTGCCGTCGGCCACCCTTCCGTCCGCCCTGGCAGGTGGTCTGAGTCGGGGCCGTGTCGAGCTGCTCATGTTCTTGCGCGACCGCACCGCCGTGGTGTTCACATTCGCGTTTCCGGCCATGATTCTGCTGCTGTTCGGGACCATCTTCGACGGCGGCGACGACCGGAGCGGCGTCAGCGCGAGTCAGGTCTATTCCGCCAGCATGATCGCGTACGGCGCGTTGTCGACCGCGTTCGTGACGATGGGTTCGGGGCTGGCGATGGACCGCGAGGACGGCACGCTCAAGCGCCTGCGCGGCACGCCGCTCCCGGCGGCCGCCTATCTGATCGGCAAGCTTGTGCTGGTCCTGGTGCTCAGCATCGCCGAGGTGGTCGTGTTGGTCGGCGTAGGTGCGCTCGTCTTCGGCATACCGCTGCCCGACGCGTCGCACTGGCTCACGTTCGGCTGGCTCTTCCTGCTGTCGACCGCGTCGTGCGGGCTGCTCGGCGTGGCGGTCAGCGCGATGGTCACGCACGCGCGTACGGCGGGCACGATCCTCAACGTGCCGGTGGTCGCGCTGCAATTCATCTCCGGCGTCTTCATCCACCCCATCACGCAGTTGCCGCACTGGCTGATCGTGGTGGCCTCGATCTTTCCCGTGAAATGGATGAGTCAAGGCTTCCGCTACGTCTTTCTGCCCGACAGCATGAGGGCACTGGAGGCCAACGGCCAGTGGGAGCTTGGCCGCACGGCGTTGGTGCTCGGCGCGTGGACCATGATCGGATTGGTGCTATGCCTGGTGACCTTCCGGTGGAACCAGAAAGATCGCTGAGGCAGGGGGAGTCGCACGCCGGATACCTGTTCTGGTGGGACGCCTACTTCGGCCTGGTCGCGGCGGCGGTGGCCGCCGCGACCGTCGTGATCGACGATCATCTGCTGTGGCGTCGCTGGCTGGCGGTGGGCGCCATCGCCGCCATGGCGATGCTGCACGTGGCGGTCGGTCGGCGGCAGATCCGGCGCAGCGCCGCAGACGGCGCGGCCCGGGCAGTCCTGCTGACGTACCTCATGTTCTACGTCGTCGCGGTGGCGGCCGCACCCTTCGCGACCTGGCTGTTGTTCGCGGTCATCCCGCTCATCTTCCAGCTCACCGACGTGCGCGCCGGGATCGTCCTGGCGATCCTCGCGAACCTGGTCACCCCGGCGGTCAACCTCGTCGAGGAGCCGCAAGCGGTGCCCACCGACCTGCTGATCGCGGTCATCACGGGGACGGCGAGCATCTGGGTCAGCTTCTGGATCATGCGCGTGATCCGGCAGAACGTGGAACGCGGCATCCTCATCGGCGAGCTCGAGGCGAGCCGCGCCGAAGTGGCCCGCCTCTCGCACGACGCGGGGATCTCCGCCGAACGGTCCCGTCTCGCCAGCGAGATCCACGACACGCTCGCGCAGGGCTTCACGAGCATCGTCACGCTGCTCCAGGCGTACGACCCGGAGCTGCGCGACGAGCGTCTGGCGTTGGCGGTGCGTACCGCGAAGGAGAACCTGGCCGAGGCGAGGGCCCTGGTGGCGGCACTCTCGCCCGCCGCGCTCGCGTCGGGGTCGCTGCCCGACGCAGTACGCCGTCGAGCCGCCTACTTCAGCGAAGAAACCGGGGTGACCGCCACCGTCCGGGTGATCGGGGCGCCACGGGAACTGCCCACACCGGTCGAGGTGGTACTGCTGCGGGCCGCGCAGGAAGCACTGACCAACGTACGCCGGCACGCGCACGCCACCGAGGCGCAGGTCGTGCTGGCGTACGGCGATCGGGGCGTACGCCTGGTCGTGCGGGATGACGGACGCGGGTTCGCGCCCGACGGCCTCGATGGGTTCGGGCTCGCCGGCATGCGCTCGCGCGCCGAGCAGGTCGACGGCATCCTCACCGTCCATGGTGGACCTACGGGCGGCACCGTCGTCGAGCTGGAGGTGCCCGCGTGATCCGCATCGTGCTCGTCGACGATCACCCGGTCGTACGGATGGGGTTGCGCGGCATGCTCGACGCCGAGGATGACCTGACGGTGGTGGGCGAGGCGTCGTCGGGGCCGGAGGGCGTGCGGCTCACCGCCGAACAGCACCCCGATATCGTGCTCATGGACCTGCGCATGCCGGGCGGTGATGGAGTCGAGGCGACCGGGCGGATCCGCACGCACGTTCCGGGCGTCCGCGTGGTGGTGCTCACGACGTACGAGTCGGACCGGGACATCCTGCGGGCGATCGAGGCCGGCGCCAGCGGTTATCTCCTCAAGGACGCCACACCGGCGGAGCTGGCGGAGGCGGTCCGGGCCGCCGCCCGGGGCGAGACCGTGCTCGCGCCGAGCGTCGCCTCCACGCTCGTGCGGCAGGTGCGGCACCCCGCGCCGCCGGCCCTCTCGGCCCGCGAGACCGAGGTTCTGCGCCTGGTCGCGCGCGGGCTCACGAACGCCGACATCGGACGGGAGCTCTACATCAGCGAGGCCACCGTGAAGACCTACCTGCTACGCGTCTTCGGCAAGCTGGACGTCGCCGACCGCACGGCCGCCGTCACCAGAGCGCTGCGTCATGGCCTGATCTGACCCCACAGGTACGCCTCGGCGACGCCGCGGGGCGGCGGGCAATGGTGTTGTAGGGCGAGTCAGCTTCTTCGTACCGTGGTCCCGGCGCGAATCGCGCGCGGTATCTCGGCGACATCGTCGACACGATCCAACAGCATGGCAAGTTCGTCGCCGGACGCGGGTGAGCTCAACTCGACCCGGTAGGTGATGCCGCTCGATATCCACGTCTGCGTGTCGAAACCTCCCTCGGCCGAGACACGTACCCCGTCGATCCGGATGCCGAGTCCGCCTGCCTCCCGATATACGTCGTTCAGGACGCAGCCAGCCGCAGCGAGGTGAAACAGGTGCGCCCCGGTGAAGTCCGCCTCGACCGTCACGCCCTCGGATGTCCAGCGATGGGGGAACCGGATCGCATCGCCGTCATCTGATCTGAACGAGCCGGCACCGACCACGACCGCGAAGTGCTCCACCGGTTGCTCCTGTTCGCTGTGCCTGAACCGATCGGGTCATTGTTGCCCGCTACCAGCAGCACCACCAGACGCCACGACATCCGCCTCTGCCGCTGACGGTCGGCTACCCGTCAGCACCGTCAGGGGGACGACGAGGCAACTCGCTCTCGCATCACCTGCACGGACAGCGACGGGTTCGCCGCCGCCGACTCGGCTAGCTCGTCGTGGTCGAGCAGCTCGATGATCCGCTCTGCCGGAAGTCGGAGACATGCCGCCATCGGGTGGCGCACCGTGGCGTCGGGGTCGTGAGCGAGCCGGTCGATGAGCGTCGGATCTGCCTGTGGGTCGCGGGCGACGAGCCGTCGGACCGCAGGATCCTGGTCGTCGGCGAACCGGGCCAACGCTGCCGTCGGGAAGTTTGGCAAAGCCAGCAGTCGACCACGGTCGCATCGGCGGTGCTCGTGCTCGCGGTACACCCGCAACAGCAGGTCGGGTGGTGCGGCCGGATGGTGGTGGGCGAGGAGGGCGCGTACGCCGGAATCGGAGTCCTCTGCGAGCGCGGCGACGACGTCGGTGGGCAGTCGCGGATCGACCGCGGCCCGCCGGCGCAGCAGCGGGTTGACCGACGCGGCGAGGCGCACCGACTCCGCCAGTGGTGGCAGTGGCGGAGACGGCAGCGCCGCCCGGTTGTGCCAGGGCAGGTCGGTCCGGCGGTCGTACGGTGCGGTGGTCACGTCGATGTCGATCGCCGCCCGGTCCATCTCGCTGAGCGCCCGATGGAGGGAGACGGCGGTACGTACGGACACGTCCGGATCGGCGGCGAGCCGATCCAGCTGCGAGCGGGTCAGGTCGTCGCGCTGGGCGAGGCCGCACCGGACGTCTGCCGACGGGTGGTCGAACAACGTCTCGACCACCTCCGGTGGCAGGTTCGGGTTGGTCGCCATCGACTCGGCGCCGTGCCGGCCGTCCCGGTCGGCGAGCACGTACTCGACCAGCGCGGGCGAGAGCCGCAGGTCGCTCAGCAGGCTTCGGTACGCGTACCCGTTGCCGGGCAGGTCCGCAGGCTCCTGCACCCGTTCCCGCTCGGCGTAGAAGTGGGCGATCGCCGCCTGGATCTCCGGCACGTCGTCGTGCCGCAGGGTTTCGCGCAACTGCTCCCGGGACGTCTCGGGCACGTTGCCGAGCAGGTCGACCGCGGCGGCACGGACAAGGGGTTCCGGGTGGGTGGCGACGACAGGCACCGCACGCCGGTCGCGAATCCCGAACTCGAATGCCTCGCCGCGCAGGTCGTCTGACGTCATGAGGCCCCGCCGGAAGTACTCGACGAATCGGTCAAGGGACCGCAGGAAGGCGCGATCCGGCAACGCGAGGTCCGGATCCTCACGGACGAGTTCGAAGACGCGACGCTCGGGGTCGTCCAGGAGTCGGAGCCGGAGCTCTGGGTCGACGTGGGGGTTGGCCGCGATCGCGCCGCGTACTCGGGCTAAGGGGTGCCGGATGGCCGCTGCGACGACCGCGGGCGGTAGGTCGGCCCGTCGCCGGAATGCTGCCGGCACGGCCTCGGCGTGGTTGTCGAGCAGCCGCAGGAGCACGTCGACCGGTGCCGCCGGATTACCCGCCAGGCCCCGCGCGACCGGGTCTCCAGCCGGCCCGTCCAACCAGAGGTCGCCACGGACGTAGACAACCCTGGGGGTACGAAGGTGGTCGTCGCCCGTGGAGGAGTCGGTGGCCGTCCGGACTGTCGTCCAACAGCTGTCGTTGATCACGACGAGTGAGGGTATAGCCGCGAAACCACAGCTCAACAGGCCTTTTCGCCCGACTGACAACAGTCCGGGCCCGATATATGCTGGGCATGGCATCACTCCTTGCAGGACGCTGTCCAGCGCCGCGGTCCACTCCTGCGGCTGGCCGAGATCCGTGCCACGCGTGCTCCCGCTGACTACGAGGGGACGGCGGCGAGTTCCGCGGCGCCGAACGAGACAGCGAATCGCTTGCACCAGATGCTGACGCTGCGGAAGGCCGCCGGGTCGACTCCCGCAGCCAGTCGGTACACCTGATCACCGTGATTACCTTTGAGCTTGCCCAGTTCCGCGTACCGGCCGTCGTCGAACACCCGCCAGCCGGCGGTGCCGGTGCGAACCCGTTGGTCGGACAACCACACCCGTAGGTCGGGGCCGTCGCTGGTGTCCAGCCCGTCGATCTCCAGCTGGTGACTGCCGTCCGGGTTGCGGACCATCCGGACCGTGCCGCTGGTGTCGTGCTCGTGTGTGACGAAGGTGCCCTCTGCGAGGACGATCGGCGAGGCCGGAACATCCGCAACTTCGGATGAGGATTGAGACGGCTGCGGGATGGTGGTGGAAAGGGGCTCCGCCACGACCGTGTCGGTGAACAACCGCCAAGGCTGGAACCAGTAGAGCGCTCCTGCGACACCGATGCCGAACATGGCAACGACGATCCAGGTGACAGGAGTGCGAAGAAGACGGCGGGTCACGGTTCGAGTCAAGCCGCCGGGCGTCATTGTGGCCAGACCGGGCCGGATTACCGATTGCTTACGACGCCTGACGGGCGATCCGGCCGAAGGCGTGGGCCGTTGCGAGGCTACGGAGACAGCCGGGGGCCGGCTCCACCGGAAGCCGGCCCCGCGTCGGACGTACGCCCTTTGAGCCGGCCGTCCATTTCGGACGGCCCGCCGCTGGCAGAGTCACGCAAAGAGGTTGCCGGCGAGGTCGGCGTAGAAGAGGGCGGGGTCGCGGGAGAGGGAGGCCTTGACGTTGGCGGTGGGCTTGTCGGCGATGACTTCGATCTTGCCCGCCTCCAGCCCGTCGAGGGCCTGGCTGACCACCTCGTGGGGCGCGAGCTTGGGGATGTCGACGCCGGCCATCATGTCCGTGTCGGCGATCGCCAGCGCCAGGGCGGTGACCAGAGTCTTCTGGTCGGCCAACTCGAGCCGGATGCCGTTCGTCAGGGACCATTCCGCGGCCTTCGAGGCGGCGTATCCGTTGCTGCCGGGGGAGAAGGTGTACCAGCTCAACGCCGAGATGACGTTGAGGATGGCGCCACCGGCCAGCCTGGGCGCGAACGCGCGGGTGACATTGAGGGTCCCCCAGAAGTTGGTGTCGAAGTCTTTGCGGATGTTGTCCGTGGAGGGGCCGAGCAGCGGGGCGTTCGTGGAGGTGCCGGCGTTGTTGATGAGGATGTTGAGATCACCCACCTGGGCCGCCGCGGCCTCGATGGACGCGGGATCCGTGATGTCCATCTGGAGGGCGACGGCACCGGGGATGTCGATGCTTTCCACGCGTCGGGCGGTCGCATAGACGGTGGCGCCGCGGGCGAGGAGCGCCTCGGCGAAGGCCTTGCCGAGGCCCCGGTTGGCACCGGTCACGAGAGCTGTTGAGCCGTTGATTCGCATACCAACACGCTAGAACCTCACGTTGACGTCAGAGGCAAATGTTGCGAGGTTAATCACGGCCGCCCGGTTGGGCCGGCTGCTCGTCGGGGGTGCCTCCGTGGGTTGTCAAGAGGCCGCTGATGCGGGTGCCGGAGGCCGCCTGACATGCGAATCGGCGGCGACCCCCGGGTGAGGGGTCACCGCCGATTGCGTGGTCGAACCGGTCAGGCGGCGGAGCAGACGGTGTCCAACTCCTTGGTGGCTGCTTCCAGTGCCTTCTTGCTGGGCTTGGCGTCGGCGGACTTGTTGTACGCGTCGCTCAGGCTCATCATCTCGTCCTGGATCTTCTCGGAGGCGGTGGTGACCGCGTCGTTGGCGCCTATCGTGTGCGCCAGGATCGCCACCGAGCCGGCGGCCCACTGTGCACTGACCGCGAAGTGCCCGGCTGGCGGGCCGATCTTCTCGGCCTTGGCGATCTTAGTGGCGTTGTCCTTGATGTCCTTCTTGATGTCGGCGCAGGCCTTCACCGTGGCCGCGTCGTTGGCCGGAGTGCTGGCTGCGGTGGTCGCCGGACTGCCGGTCGGGGCGGCACTTGAGGCCGCCGGGGATGGCGCGGTCGCGGTGCTCTCCGATTCGGGCTGCGGATCGCAGCCCGACATCGCGATCGCCGCCACGACGGCCAGGCCAGTCAGGACGAGTCGAGTTCGGTTCATCGATGGTTCCCCCGTGATCTTCATGTTCGGCGCACGCTACCAGTCGCAATCGATCCGGTGGGACCAGTTATCGGGCCAACGGCGGCTGTGGCCGGTGCTTCGTCGATCGGCAGCAGGACCGGCTCGTCAACCCTCGGTGGGCGTTCGACGGGCACCGACGGGCCAGAGGATCGTGGTCGGGACGCCGTGGCGCCGCGCCCAGTCGATGGTCCGGTCCGTCGACGCGGGGTGCAGGCCAGGTTTGCCGTCCCACACCGCCACGAGTCGCTGCGCCCGTCGGACCAGCTCCCGGTTGGCGACCACGTACGCATCGGTGTCCGAGCGGTCGTATCCGGTGTGGACGACCGCCACCGCCCGGTCGAGCAGCTCATCGAAGGTCAGCCGGTTCTCCGGCCTGATGACCGCGATCCGGTAGTCCAGGGCCGGCAGGATCACCTCGTAGGTGCCGCCCAGGTCGAGGATCGTTCGCGCGAAGACCTGGTCCGCGCCGGCCGCCAGGCAGGTCACCCCGTGTACGGGCCGGTCGCTGATCCGGCCCAGTTCGACGCGGAGCGCGTCGGCGACGAGCAGTTCGGTGTCCCGGGTCAGGTTGATGTGCCCGGTCACGCCGACGCGGACCGGGTCGAGGTCAGGCGGCATCCGGCGGGCCTGTCCGCTGCGTGGGCACCGGGGGTGCCAGCCGGATCAGCTCGAACCCGCTGTCGGACAGCACGTCGGGCAGTGCCCGGACCCCCTCGCGATTCTGCTCCCGCACGTCGGACGGCAGTTCCTCCCACGGCCGCAGGGCGGGGTGCCGCCGCTGGGCGTCATCGCGCGGGTCGCCGTACGTCCAGCCGTCCCCGCGCCGTTCCCGGCACCACCGCTCGTGCTCCAGGCGCGCGAGTTCCTCGATCCCGTCGTCGATGGCCTGCCCGGCGGCCGAGGCGTCAACGGTGTCACCGTGCCGGGGCGCCACGACGCACCCGAGATCCAACAGCTTGGCGGCGATGTCCTGGACGTGGGCCCGGTTGGCCCGCCGCAACGACTCGGGTAGTCGTGACCAGTCCACCATCGCCGGGGCGTCGCCGAGTCGTACGCCGGCGCGCTGCTGGGCCTGGACGTACCGTTCGTGGATCAGCCGGGCCAGCCGCTCGGTGAGATCTTCGGCGATCAGTCGGGCGTCGCAAGCGTGGGCGAGCACCGGATAGAGACGGAGCTTGCCGTGCACCTCGTCGAGCAGGTCGTGCCGGGAGTCGCCGTGAAAGGCCGCGGCGAGCGCCGCCTGCCGGTAGACCGGCACGAACACGGCACTTTCGGCGCCCTGCCACAGCGCGGGCGTGTCCAGCACGAACTGCACGCCGTTCGTCTCGTCCGGCGCGCACACGTAGATGCGGTCGTAGCGGTCGCGGCCGAGACCGACGACGCCGTCGAGATCCAGGTCGTACGCGGTCAACTGGCAGACGGTCGCCAGGAACGGGTAACGCGAGGAGGCCAGCGCGATCTCGGTACCGGCATCCGGTGCCACGACGTCCACCCGCAGGGGCGGCACGGCGTGGCCCCCGGGGGTGTCGGCGCGGAACGCGCGCCAGTGCCGGGCGGTCTCCACCAGGAGAGCCCGGCGGAAGGTGCCGGTGCCCGCGATGAGGATCCTCGTCGGTCGGACTCCCGCGCTGGGCAGCGGGTGGTGCCGGTGCAGCGCGCGTGCGGCGACGTCGTCGACGTGGAAGTAGTCCAGCCGCAGCCGGCTGGACCCGGCGGCGCCGAGCCGTCGGGCCTGCAGGGACAGACACATCTCCGAGTCGTGGACCAGGATGTAGACCCGCGGTGGTTGCCGTCGGTCCTGGATGAGCCGGTTGGCGGTGTTGGCGATCGCGTGGTTGCGGTCGTCGTCCTCGCTACAGGCGTAGATGGTGTGGGCTCGGGGCAGTCCGGCGCCACGCAGCACCTCGGGGCTGGTCGGGTCGCCGACCACGCCGAGGTACCGGCGCCGCCGGTACTCCAGCGGCCCGAACGGTTCGGAGCGCACCACCACCACACGTTCACCGTCGGCGAAGAGCCGGTCGGCGAGCATGTGGGCGAACTGGGAGTCGCCGCAGACCAGGACGTGACCACGTGCCCGTCGGGCGCGCAGGCGGCGACTCTCGGCGGCCAACAGCAGCCGGCTGGCCTCGGCCACGGCGAGGAGCGTGAACAGCGGGGCGGCGAACCGGGCGACCTGCAGCTGCCACGGGTAGGGGCCGGCGTTCTGGAAGGGTTCGGCGCCGAAGACGAAGAGTTGCAGGTCGTAGTAGAGCACGTCGTACGGATCGTGGGCGACGTCCGGGCGGGCTTGGAGCAGGCGCTCGAAGCCGACGTAGCCGAGGACGAGGGCAGCCAGCCCGATCAAGCCGAAGAGGACTCGCAGACTCCAGCCGGTCGGGCGGGACGAGCCGGCGACCGGATCCGTCATGGGCTCATGGTATTTGACGAGGTCGATCGGGCTGTCGCTCGACGCGCACGCGGTATGTGCCGACGGCTCCGGTTCGGTTACGGAAAGTCGTCGGGTCGGGTGTCGGGCAGCGTGGCCAGCAGCTGCCCGGCCAGCCGCCGCACCGCGCCGTCATCCTCCTGATGCGCGAGCCGCACGAGCACCTCGCGGGTCCGGGTGTCCCCGTCGTAGTGACGGGTCAACGCGAGCAGCGCGGTCCGGCGGATCTCCCAGTCATCGTCGTCGGCCAGCCGCAGCAGCAGGTCCCGTACCCCCGTGCGACCGGCGAGGCTGGCACCCAACTGCTCCACGGCGCGGCGGCGAACCTCCAGGGCCGGATCGTCGCGGACCAGCCCGACCAGCAGCACCTGGACCTCCGGGTCGGTGCCGAAGTGCTCGCCGAGGGCGGCGGCGATGCGGGCGCGGATCGCGGGGTCCTGGTCCGACAGGCGGCGCATGAGCCGCAGCGTCACCGCCATGGATGCCGTGCCCTGCTGGGTCAGACAGCGTACGGCCGCGTCGAACACGGTGGGGTCGGTGTCGGACTCGACGCATTCCAGGAGCACGTCGGTCACCAGTTCCGGGCTTCCATGCGCACAGAGGGTTTGTACGGCGGCCAACCGGATGCCGACGTAGCTGTCTCGGCGGGCCCGCCGGCACAGTGTCTCGATGAGGCCCGGGGCGTCGCCGTGGCGGGCGAGCGCCTGGGCGGCGGCGCACAGCACGTTCGGGTCGGGGTCCCGACTGACCTGCTCGGCAAGGCACTCCCGCACCTCGAGGTCGGGTGGGTCGGCGAGGCGGGCCAGGCTACGGGTGACCCGTAGCCGGACGATCGGGTCCCGCTCCTGGGAGGCGCGGCTGATGAGCAGATCCCGGGTCGCGTGGCCGAACAACGGTCGCCCGGTGAGCAGTTCGACCGCGGCGAGCCGGACGCTCGCGGTCGGATCGCGTCGAGCGCTCTCCAGCAGCAGCTCCCCGGTGCGGTGGTCGGGGAAGGCCTCGGCCAGCGCGCGCACCGCGGCGAGGCGTACCGTCGCGTCCTCGTCGACGTGAGCCGAGCGGGCCACCACGGTCCACCCGGTGTCGTCGGCGCGGTCCCGGTCGATCAGAGCGGAGACCGCGGCGGCCCGTACGGAGGACTCCTCGTCCTGCTCGATCTGGTCGATCAGCCGGGCCCTGCAGCGCCCCTCCGGATCGGGTACGAGCGCCAACCGCTGTACGGCGACCGCACGGACCCGGGCGGACGTGTCCGAGCAGGCCAGCTTCAGCAACAGCTCGGTGTCCTCCGGACTGGGTCGCTCCGGCAGCAGCCCGGTCAGCAGGCAGCGTCGGACCTCGTCCGGGGAGTCGCCGGTGATCCGCCGCAACGCCGTCGTTCGCGCGGCCTCGGCGTGCTCGGGCAGAGCCAGCAGACGCCTCAGCACGCACTGCACCACACCGGGATCGGTGTCGGTGGCCAGCAGGCGCCGCATCGTCTCGGGTGCGTCCGGCAGGTCGGCGTAGCGCGTGCTGAGCACTCCGGCGGCGGCTCGCCGTACCGCGACGGCGGTGTCCCCGGTGGCCCTGGCCAACACCTGACGGACGTCGTCGGAGAGTTCGGACCGGGTGCCGAGGGACTGCACGGCCAGCGCCCGCACCGCGAGATCGGGAGAGTTGGCGAGGTCGCACAGCACGTCCACGAAATCGGGGCCGGCACCGAGGTGGGCGACCAGTGCGCGTACGGCGGCCTGCCGTACCGCGGTGGAGACCTCGGCCTGCGCCTGGGCGAGCAGGATGTCCCGGCATCGGCCACTGTTGCCGCCGTTGGCCTCGATGCGGCCAGCGGCCTCGGCCAGCCCGGCGACCAACGTGAGGCGGGCCTGCCGCTCACGGCCCTGCCCCAGCTCCCGGACGAGCAGGTCCTCCATCTGCTCCTCGGCGGTGGACAGCACCGCCGCGATCCTGGTGGCGAAGGGAGAGCCGGATCGCCAGCTGGTCCGGACCCCACGGCGGCGGTACCAGTGCAGGAAGACCTCCCGGCCGGGCCAGCCCGGGCCGAGGGTCCGGATGGAGGACAGCAGTTCCTGCTCGGTGAGATCCACCAGGTTCGGGTCGTCGGCGGAGATGCCATGCTCGATGAGGCGCACGACCTGGCGCAGCAGGGCGTCGCCCGCACCGGCCAGTTCGGCGGGCTGCGGCGCCTCGGCCACGCACTGCGCCGCCAGCACCAGGTTCCACGGCGGCCCGGTCAGGTTCAGCGGCGGCCACAGCTGGGTGGCCTCGGTGGCGAGCAGGGTGACCAGCTCGTTGGCGACCCGGGCGGGCAGGGCGCCGGCGACCAGTCGAAGCACCTCCCGCCACGACGGTTCGGCCCAGCGCCCGCGAAAAAGCGAACGCAGATGATCGAGGCCCGCGGCGGACGGATCGCGCTCGTATCTGTCCACGATCTCTTCGGCGCAGAAGAATTCCAGGAACGCGCGGTGCACGAACCCGAACAGTCGTAGGCCGTAACGCTCCAGGATGAAGCTGCGCTGCCGCAATTTGTCGATCATCGAGTAGGCCATGGCGAGCGCCCGCTCATTTTCGAAACCGTACAACTCGACGAGGTTGTCGCGGAAGATGCGCGCCAATTCGTCGGACTCAATGTAGTTGCCGGCGGGGCCGGACTCGCGGAACTGCATCCAGTACGCCAGGCGACGCAGCAGCCGGCGCTTCGCCTGCAGGTCGAGCGACGGCACGTCGCCGTGGCTCTCGCGCAGTTGCTTGGTCACATCCCACTCGGAGATCAGCACGTCGGTCACGTGCGCGTAGAGCCGGCGTCGGTTGCGCGGCAGCGGGTGACCCCGCCCGACGATCGCCATGAGCATCAGCAGCAGGGGGTTACCAGCGATCTCGCGCATCGCGCGGGAACTGCTCACCACGTCGAGGATCTGCCGCCGCTGCCGCTCCGCCTCCGCAGCCGACGTGGGCATCACGTAGCGGTACCAGTTGTCGAGAAACCTCGCGATCTGCTCGTCGTCGAGATCCTCCAGAGTGAAGTGGTCGAAGCCCGCGTTGGCGAACGTGTGCCGCTGGTAGCCGGCTGCCCGCGACGTGACCACGGTCAGCACGCCGGGGTATTCGTTGGCGAACGTGGCGATCTGCGCGGCCACCTCTTCCCGCTGCGCCGGGTCGAACACCTCGTCCAGGCCGTCGAAGAGGAACAGCGCCTGGCCGCCCTGGCGCAGGTACGCCTCCAGCACGTCCTGGTCGATACCGGCCAGCCCCTGCTGGTGGCGGTGGCCGACGTAGTCGAGCAAACCGTCGCACCGGCCGTCCCCGTGATGGGTGGCGTAGGAGCGCAGCTCGATCAGGACGGGTAGGTACCGGTCCAGCGCGCTCAGTCGAGGCTCGACGCAGATCTCGGCCAGCGTCAGCGCCAGGTACCGCGCCGCCGCCGACTTGCCGGAGCCGGGGTCGCCCAGCAGCACGATCGTGCGCCGCCCTGGATCGGACACCACGTCGAACAACGACAGCTCGTCCTTCGCCGCGTACTCCTCCCAGAGCCGCTCCACCTCCTCCGGGTTCACCACCCCGGGCAGCCCGCCGACGTCGCCGCCCGGCGTGGACCCGGCCCAACGCCACCACGCCAGCGGCATCTCGGGTCGCGCGTCCTCGTGGACGCGGGGCTCCACGAACACGTTGGGCAGCCCGACGGTGAGGTAGCCGATGGTGGGACGCGGTGAGACGGCGTCCACCGAGACGGCGTGGTATCGCAGCGACAACTGCTTGTAGTACTGGTTGCGCACCACCGTCGGCAGATGAGTGTCCGGGTCGGCCGGCTCGCGCGCCGGGGATCTGCCACTGCGTACGTCGGCCAGTGCGGCGGTCACCTTGGCGGTGAGGTCGTCCACGCCCGAGAAGAAGGCGCAGAGGTGGCGCTCCTTGAGCTCATCGCGCAACGCGACGATCTGCTGCCAGTCGGCATCCCGGTCGACCATGTCGACCGGCCAGAGTGTGTCCTCCGCGAGCAGGAAGACCAGGCAGGGCTTTCCCGCCGCGAGCGCCTCCCGGTACTCCAACTCGGTGATGGAGGACTCCTGACCGGGCGGCCGGAACCCGTAGCGCCAGGCGAACAGCCCCACATAGAGGTCGCACCGGCGCACGTCGGCGAGGCAGCGCTCCAGCGGCGGCTGGGTGTCGGCGCCGTACGCCTCCATGGCCACGTCGTCGATCTCCAGACGGCGAGCCACGGCGTGCACGGCAGCGCGGTATTCCAGCAAGTCCTTTTGGGTGGCCGAAATGTAGACCTTCATGAACGGCAAACTCCAGGGGGTGGCTGGCGACCGCATCATTGAAAATATCAGTCGTTGTCACGTCCGTCCGACCCGCGAACACTCCGAACGCCCGTCGTGCATGGGATTCCCGCCGACCCCGGGCCTATGATGGCCACCAACGGAAACGGATCCGAGCGGTCGAATCGCGTACTCGTGGAGTTGTGGTTGTCCGATGCGGATCCGTGTCAGTGCCGCTCGCGAGGGGTGTACGTCAATCAGCATGAGCCGCGTACGGGGGACGAACGCGGGTCGGTGGCAGCGTCGCGGAGGAAGCCATGCTCACGGTCGGTGAGGTGCACACCAGTCTTCTCCAGCACAGCACGGCGTTGGCCCAGGAGCAGAGCGCCGACGTGCTCAGCCTGATCGAGGGCGAGGCCGTGCTGACCTCCCGGCGTCCATCGCTGTACGCGGTGTCACCCGATGTCCGCACCGGTGTCGACTGCTGGCTCCCGAGCGCCAGAAAGCGCCAGTTACGTGGGGTGGGAGCGGTCCTCACCCGGGCCATCATCACCGGCGGCCGGATCGTGCAGGCCTCCTCGGTCATCCACGTCGTCGCCGGACAACGCCGTCGGCCGTGGTCGCACTACCTGGCCAACCCCGGCGTCCTCGAGACGGTCGGCAAGCTGGACGTCGCCGACCTGAGCGCGGGCTTCCTGCACGGCAACAACGCCGACGTGCTGAACCTGGAGGCGATCACCGGCAGGGTGCTCGACGGTGTCCAGATGTCCGACCTGCTGGACCGGCGCCCGCCCCTGCGCACCGCCCGCACCCGGCTGCGCTGGACCGCGCAGACGGACGAGCGTCCCAACCGGGACGTCTCGGCGGTGGTCACCGTCGACTCGCCCACCCTGCGTACGGTCGAACTCGTGCTCGCCCCGCAGGACGTGCCGGCGGCCGTGGCGGGGCTCTGCGAAGACCTCGCGTTGCACGACTGGCTGCTGACCATCCTGTCCTCGCTGGTGGAGTCCGCGGTCACCCGATCGGCCTCCGGGCAGGAGCACGTCGAGCGGCTGCGGCCGGTGTTGGAGCACCTGCTGCACCTGTGGCTGCCGGGCGCGCGGGTGCACCCGCGGCTGCGGCCGATCTGGGACCAGTTGGAGCAGGTACCCGGCTTCAGCCGTCAGTGGAACTCGTCGGTCAACTGGATCCGGGACCAGATCAGCGTGAGCAACATGGCGCTGCTTCGCGACCTGGCCGGTCGGATGGCCGTCGACGAGCCGTGCGGACGCTGAGCGGCACTCAGTCGCTGATGAACACGTAGCTCAGCCGGTCGACCAGCTCACTGGGTAGCTGCAGGCCCTCGCCGCCGGCCCGTTTGGCGACCTGCTGCGCGACCGCCGGCGGCACCGCCACCTGGCCGAGGATGGTCCGTACGGCCAGCTCCACCGGCAGGTACTCGGTGCCCATCAGGGTCAGCGTGCGATACGCGCAGAACGGCGCGGCCGCCGGGTTGAGCTGGACGATCGCCGGCAGTTGGTCCCAGTCCGTCGGCAGCTCGCCGACGAGCTGGCGCGGTTGGGTCATCGTCTCGCCCCGATGCCGTAGCACGCCGAGCCGGGTCATCTGCCAGACCGAGGCGAGCAGGGCGCAGGCCCACACCCGGGCGTCCGGCTCGTCGGACCAGAGTTCGATGTCGACGAAGATGGAGTGCCGGGGATCGCCGGACTGCAACGGCGGAGACCACGGACGCGGCAGGGTCATCGCCGGCGCGTCGACGTGACCGGGGGACCGCTTCCCGTTCGACAGCCAGCCCGACTCGCTCAACGGGGGACGACTCCCGGTGGTGCCCCGAGGTGGTTCCACCACCAGTGTGTCGACCACCAACCGGGCCAGCTCGGCGCCGTCGTGCCGGGCAAAACTGGACTCCCGGGCCACGTAGTCCAAGGTCAGGCCGTGCTCCGCCGCAGCGCTCTGCACCTGCGGGATCACCTCGCGGGGGGTGCCGAAGCGGTGGAAGTAGTCGTCCAACATGAAGCAGGTGCTGATTCGCGGCTCCCGGGATGCCGGCAGCCCGCGTCGGGCCAACGCGGGGATCGCGGCCGACCAGTCCGCGATCCGCTCGAACTTGCGCCTCAGCTCCTCACACCCGTCGCCGAAGTCCTCCGCGTAGAAGTGCCCCAGTTCCACCGACAGATGCGAGTACGCCACGCTCTCTGTACGACGCACCGCAGCTGCCTCCTGGAACCTGACATCCATACCGATCACGCGGTGTCCCATGCCGTCTCGTCGAAAAGCTTCTCAGTCAGGTCAACGAAGGCGTCCACCGTCTTGACGTTGGCAATCTTGGATTGCACGTCGTGGTCGGAGATCAGCTGCTCCCGCCACTGCAGCAGAGGATCCAGCGGCACCACGCCGAGCAGTGTCGTACGTCCGACACCCCGTCGTCGGGCCAGCTCCGACAGCTCCGCGTCGCACTTGCGCAGGAAGGCCTGCTGGGCGAGGCCGAGATGGCCGACCTCGGGGCCACGTGAGTCGATCACCGCCGTACGGATGAAGCGCAGCGACTCCCGTAGCCGCTCCGGCTCGTGGCCGTACTCCTTGCCCATGGCCACGATCCCACCCGCCTCGAAGGCCAGGTCCGCCGCCGCGGTGACGTGCTGGGGAGTCCACCGGTGGAAGACCAGCCAGCGTACGGCGACCTTGCGCAGGGTCGAGGTCGCGGTGGCGGCCAGCGCGATCTGACTGGCGTACGACCGGCCGGCGCTGAGGTCCACCAGGGTCAGGTCGAACTCCTCCTCCAGTCGGAGGAAGAGTTCGGCGCAGCGCTTGGCGATGTCGTTGGTGAAACCGAACTCGCTACCGTTGCGTTGCCCCGGCAGGAGCACCAGCGGACCGGACCCGATGGGCCGCTGCCGCAGGCTGGCACGTTCGGAAGTGCCCCACACGTCCAACTGCTCCGGAGACGGGATCTCCCCGCGCAGATATCGGTGCAGGCCGCCGCCGTTGGGCCCGGCGCCCTCCACACCGTTGACGGCCTGCGGGATCTGGAACGTGATGCCGGCGGTCGGCGAGCCGAAGTCGTAATCCAGGTAGCAGGTGGGGTGACCGGACAACGCGCTGCGATAGGCGATGTTCGCCGCGGTCACCGACCGGCCGGTGCCGCCCTTGTGCGACGTGACGAAGACCAGCATTCAGATCCCCTCGCTGGCCTTCTGCTGCCCGGTGGCGACGTCGTTGAGGAGCAACAGAAGCGTGTTCACCAGCGCGGCTGCCGTGCCGGGACGCTCGTCGACCAGCAACTGCGCCTGGCCGAGGCTGGCTCGGATGCTGCGCATGCTGCGCTGCATCGCCTCACCGTCGAAGGTGCCGCGCATCAACTCCCGGTCGAACAGGTACTCGGCCTCGTCGATGAGATCCTGTGCGTAGTCGGCCAGCCGGCCGGCTCGTGGGAACGGTCGCTCCCACAGCAGCTGACCGGAGGTGACCAGCGCCTGCGCCACCCGCACGGTCAGATACCAGGAGGGCGCGTCCGGCTTCGGCGCCAGGCCGGGGAAGGCGCCACTGGCGTGGTCCCACAGCCCCTGGTGCCGGCCGTCCGGGATGCGCCGCAGCAGCAGGTGATCCCACACCTCGTCGGCCAGCTCGAGCAGTTCACTGCGCCGACGGGCGTTGCTCAGCAGACCGGCGACGGCGGCCGCCCGCTGTAGCAGCACCACGGAGAACTCGTTGACGTTCCACGTCATGATCGGCTTCGACGTGTCGTCGTTCAGGGTCACCTGCTTGCCCGGCGCGTGCACGAACAGGGCCGACTCGCCGGGTGACGCCCGCCGGGTGATCCGCGCGCGCTGCGCCAGCTCCACCAGTACCGAGGCGATCCGCCCGAGCTCCTCGTCACCGCCGCGCCCGACGGCGAGCAGACCCTTCACGGCGAGCGACGTCGTCTGGAGCGTGTAGTAGTCGGTCCGGTCACCATCGGTCGTCCGCCACGGAATGTCCTCGATGGGCCACCGTCGTCGGTTGCCGAAGGTCGCCACCGTCGCCCAGTACGTCCGGGTGAGCTCCCACCGAAGTTGCAGCGCCCGGGACAGCCGCTGCTGCTCCTCGTTGAGCAATCCGAGCAGCCGGGTGCGTTCGGAGTTCAAGTCCTCGATGGCGTCCATCGCGATCACGGTGAAGTAGAGGTAGGGGGCGTTCTCCGCGAAGCCCGCACGCTGTCGGCCGATCGGCTCGGTGGTCGGGACCTCGTCGGTCCCGGAGATGAGCCCCCAGGACCAGCCGCACTCGAACAGCATCTCGCTGTTGTCCAGGTCCTCGGTCACCCGACCCGAACCGATGACCACGCTACGCAGGCTCGCCATGGTGTCCCGCAACTGCTCGCGTAGCGCCGCCACCAGCTCGCGGCGAGGTAGCTCGTCCTGATTGACCATGTCGCACAGGCGAATGCCGTACTCGTCGGTGGAGGTGAAGACGAAGGTGCTGAAGCTGCGGAGCAGGCCGACCATCGCCGCCGTGAGGCGCGCGCTCGCCATGGCCTCCAGTTCGTCCAGTTGCGCCAACAGGTCACGCCGCTGGGTGGACCCCCGGTAGACCTTGACGAAACCGATCGTCGCCAACGTGAGGGTGACCGACACCGCGAACGAGTCGACGATGTCCTGGGAACGCTGCTCCTCGGTGAGCTCGGGACCACCCTCCAGTGGGGTGAGGTAACTGCCGCCGCCGAAGATCGGCGTGCCGGCGTCGTCGGTGTACCGCCGGAAATAGTCGATCATCACGCTGACCAGCCGGCGGGGAATCTCGATCGCGCCGCCGAGCGGGCTGAGCGCCTCGATCACCTCTTCGTCGGCGCGGTCCGGGTCGTCAAGTGACAGCACGGGGACCTTGGCCGCGGGGAGCAACAGGGTCAGCAGTTGCTCCGCGTCGCTGATCGAGTTGGTACCACTTCGGCCACCCCAGTGCCATTCACCGTTCGTCCAGCAACTGCGAACCGTAGCCCGCCAGATGTCGAGGATCTCCTGGCGAGGCTGCATCCGCATGATCCACCGCCGTCTGTTGTAGTCGTCGACTTGAAACC
Source organism: Micromonospora sp. NPDC051543 (assembly GCF_044454415.1). Lineage (NCBI taxonomy): Bacteria > Bacillati > Actinomycetota > Actinomycetes > Micromonosporales > Micromonosporaceae > Micromonospora > Micromonospora sp. NPDC051543. Next base: position 35,174 of record NZ_JBITDT010000023.1, on the reverse strand, counting down.
GCTGATATGGCCGTGCCCACGATGATCCACGGTGCCGTACAACGTCATGGTAGCGGGCCAGTCGAGTGGCACTTGAATGGCTTCGATGGCCGCGTGTCGGCAATCCGGCCAATCGGACGCGGGGGGAATGCCCCGCCGCCACGCTGCGCCGACAGCACGAGGTCGGCGCATTCCGCCGGCACGCATGGGCGCTATCCGCGGGTACGGCCGGTGGCCAGCAGCATGCCCACATATCCGTCCCGCAGCGGCGGCTTGGGCCGTACCTCGTGGACGTCCAGGTCGTACGCGCCCGCCGCGATGGTGGCCACCACGTCGGCGCGTTGCAGGGCCACGGCCGGGAACCTCCGCCGACCGACGTCGTAGCCGACGGATCCGAGCATGACCGTCACGGCGAAGGGCGACCTGGGCCGCAGCGCGTCCAGAAACCGACCGATCGCGTGCTCGGCCTCGGCCTGGTCCGCCGAGATGGAGCAGGCCACGAAGAACATCGTCCCGGCGCTCCAGGCGTGCCTCGGCAGGGTGAAGACGCTGGCCCGCACCACCCGGCCCACCTGTGCCAGTCGTCGACGCGGATCCGCCAGTGCCGCGTACGCCGGGTGCTCCGTGCACACCTGCCAGTACGGGTCCCAGAGCTCGTCGTAGCTGTCGACCTGCGTGCGCAGCCAGTTCACGTTCGACGTCGACCATTCACACAGGTCCACGGCCTTCGCGAACGGGAGGAGCGACAGCGCCGGATACAGATTCGCCCCGGACCCCACGTCGACGCACCGCGCGTCGGAGAGCTTCGCCTCGCCGAAGAAGTCTCGGATGTGGCAGAGGATCTCCCGATCGTCAGGCCGCAGATCCGCGTAGTTGTGTCGGACATACGCCTGCGGGTCGAAGCTGTCCCACTCGACGTCGGAATTGACCGGCCTCGGCGACTGAATCGGCGAGCGTGGCATCGACTCGCCGCTACCGCCCCCAGTCGCCGGGGTCAACGCCATGGACGGGCCTCCATCGGGTCGGCGGATCACATTGGTCGCTGAAACGGCGCTCAGTACACAGCCCATTATGTATCGACGATGGTGTGTGCTCACAAGTGTCGGCTCGCGGACCTGCGTCTGCCCACGTGGGTACGGAAAGTCAGCTCCGGCCTTGTAGGTGCGCCGCGACCTCGGGCGGGAGTTCGTCGAGCTGGTCCATGGACTGGCCCGGACGCAGAAAATCGAACAGCAGCACGGTGCGGGAATCGCCGGTGCGGTTCCATGCTTCGTGCTCGACCGTGTCGTCGAACACGAAGATGCTGCCCTCGCGCCAGTGCCGGGTCTGGTTGCCCACCCGCAGTGCGCAGTCACCGTCGGGTACGACCAGGCCGAGGTGAGCACGGTAGACGGTGGTCACCCAGCCTTCGTGGGGCTTGATCCTGGTGCCCGGGGTCATGCGGGAGAACCCGGCGGTGGTCAGGCCGGGTATCTGTCGCAGCGCGTCGGCGGTGCGTGGGCAGGCGGACAGGGCGGCTTCGATGCGAGTGCCGAACGCGACCAGCCCATACACGCTCCAGCCTGCGCCGTACATGTGCCGCTGCACCCACGGCTCGAAGGAGTCCTCGGCCAGGGCGAGGCACTCGTCGCGGATGTCGCGCCAGTTGCGGCGTAGATCCTCCAAGAAGGAGAACCGTTCCTGGTCGATGAACACGTCGCCTCCGTGGCGTGGCCTGACGAAGAGGTGATCCCATCGGCGAGGGCCCCTGTGCCTGCCCAGGCATGCTACTTTCACCTTCCCGCGAAGCGGAGTCTACGGAAGCACCGAGACAACCAGCGCGGCCCCGAATTCTTCTTCATCGACCCAGCGCGCCCTCATGCGCACTCGGGAGGAGTCGTCATGCCCAGAAGAGTGATCGCCTTCGTGCCCCAACACACCACCACCAAGTCGCGCGTCATGGCGATTGTGGACAAAGGCAACGGCAACGAACTGGACGCCATCGCGACCGTCGACTGGCCGCACCACGCCGTCGCCATCTGCAACCTGTTGAATTCCCCGCAGCGGGGACAGGAAGCTCTTTCCGGCCTCTGGCTCAGCTTGCCCGCAAGCGTTCGGGCCGGGCTCGAGCAGGCGGCCCGGCAGCGTGTCGACGACACCGACGAACGGAATTTCCTCGCCACCTGGTTCGTCGCCGAACTCGACGTCCCCGACCTGCCGGCGGACGGTGGCCGGATCGACTGGGCGCGACTGTTTCCCGTCGCGCCGTGCCCCACCGATGGGTGCGACTACTGCGACGGCTGTCCGGCGCACGCCGAACGCCGAAACGATGACGCCGGCAGCAACCAGTGCGGTCCCGGCGGATCGTGTCGATGTGTGACGGAGAGCCTGGACGAGGAGGACGACCCTTGCCCCTGTGGGGTCTGGGACGTGGGCCCCCGCTGGGCCGCCGCGCTCTACCAGTCGCTGAGCGGAACGGCGGAGGTGCTCATCGATCAGGCGGAGGGCCTCATGTGGGGCTACGAAGGCCCGGCGGTCGGCTTTCCGCCCTCGCTGATCGCGCAGTCGCCGGAATTCTTCGTTCGGCTCGCGCAGACCTGCATCGACCTGTGCGCTCTGCTGGCCCGGGGAGTGACACCGGTGCCGCACACCATAGCTGAGCTGCTCATGCTCGACGAGGCCGCGCGCTCTCACCTCGCTGGCAACATGACGGGCTCCGGCCTCGACGTCGAGGGCATGAGGCAGGAGTTCGCGCACCTTCCCGAGGGGCATGGTGACTTCGAGTTGGACGCCCTGTGGATGTTCCAGTTCACCGACTCCGACTGGGACAAGATCGCCGAGTCCGAGTCGAGGTACGAGCCGTACACCATGGACCGCATCTTCGACACGCTTCCGGAGGCCACCGAGTGGCCCCGGAAAGCGGACGGCAGGTGAGGCAAGCCTGGACCCGGAATCGTCCAGCCGCGTCAGAGGAGCCGGCCGTCGTGGGCGAGCAGGGCTATCTGGGTACGGTTGTCAAGATCCAGCTTGGTCAGGATGTGCGAGACGTGGGCCTTCACCGTCGTCACGCTCATCAGCAGCTCGGTGGCGATCTCGGCGTTGGAACGGCCTCGCGCGATGGCCAGCACGACGTCCCGCTCCCTCGGTGTGAGCAGGGCCAGTTGGTCGTTCGCCCGCTCGTAGGACTCGGCGCCGGAGGCGACCCGCTGCATGAGGCGGCGCGTCACGCGCGGAGACAGCATCGGGTTGCCGGCGGCCACCGCGCGCACCGCCTGGCTGATCTGCTCGGGCGGGGTGTCCTTGAGGAGGAAGCCGCTCGCGCCGGCACGCAGGGCTCGTAGCACGTGCTCGTCGGTGTCGAACGTGGTGAGCACGATGATCTCGGGTGGTCGGTGGCGGCGGCGCAGCCGCTCGGTGGCGGTGATGCCGTTGACGCCGGGCATCCTGATGTCCATCAGCACCACGTCGGGCAGGTGCCGGTCCACCGCCGTGATCGCCGTGGCGCCGTCCGAGGCCTCGCCCACGACGGCGATCCCGTCGGCGCCGTCGAGCATCAGCGTGAGCATTCCCCGTACGAGAGGATCGTCGTCGACGATGATGACCCGGATCGGCGTGGTCACGTCGGCCATGGCAGCCACGCGGTGAGGTGGAACCGGCCTGCGGCGTCAACGTGGTGGGCGACGCGACCGCCGGTGAGCGCGGCCCGTTCGGCGAGACCGATCAGGCCGGTGCCGGCGCTGTCGGTGGCACCGCTGTCCGGTGTGGTCGGGTTGCTCACGGCGATGCTCAGTCCGGAGCCGGGTGCCCCACCGAGCACCAGCCGGACCGGCTGACCGGCGGCGTGCTTGCGGGCGTTCGTCAGTGCCTCCTGCGCGATGCGGTAGGCGGTGCGGCCCACCGGCGGCGGAATCTCGTCCGGTGGGCCGAGCGGGTCGTGGACCTCGATCTGTTGCCCGGCGGCCCGCGCCTCGTCGACCAGGCGGGGCAGGTCGGCGAGGGTCTGTCCAGGTGGCGCGTCGGTCGGTGCCTCGGCGTCGTCGCTGCGCAGCAGGGTGATGACCTCGCGTAGCTCGTCCAGGGCGTGGTGCGCGCTCGCTCGGATCACCCCCGCGGCGGCGCTGAGCCGCTCGGGCGGCGCGTCCGGCCGGTACTCCATCGCACCGGCGGCCGCCGCCAGCAGGGACAACCGGTGGGCCAGCACATCGTGCATCTCCCGCGCGATCCGGCTGCGCTCCGCCGCGCGTGCCTCGCCAACCCGCCGATCCTGCTCCTGCTCGGCCCGCCGGGCCCGCTCCCGTAGCGCCGCCAGCAACGCGTGCCGGGCCTGCGCCCAGGTGCCCCAGCCGAGCAGGGCCGCGTACGCGACCGACATCAGCACCAGCCGCCAGCCGTACGGCAGGCTGGGCACCGGCCGCCAGGACGCCTGCACCGCCTCGCCCGCCACGCCGACCGCCGCGACCACCGCCGCCTGCCGAAACGGCCGGTTGCGGGCGGTGAAGAGCACCGCGAAGCTGGCCACCGGCGTGGCTACCGCGGACAGCGCGACGAGCAGACCGGCCAGCACCCCACCGACCCGCGGGTGGCGCAGGACCACCGGAACGAGCACCAGAGCGGTCACCGCCAGCGCGACATCGAGGACGGCCAGACCGTCCGAGCCGGATCGGGTGGCGGACCAGAGCATGGTCGCGACGAGGACGCCGACCGCCAGGGTCGTCACGCCGGCCGGGACGCAACGCCACGTCCTCGGCCGCCTGACCTCGTACGCCGCGGCATCCACATCGCGCAGGCTACTGGGCCCGCCGCGCGCCGGACCACCTCCTTTGGTAGTACGCGGGGTCGCCGGAGGACGTACGCGTCGTGGCGTCTGGACCGACGTGTCCGACCCGGCCCGGTCCGCAGACTCAGGCCATGACGAACAACCCTCTCCTTCGACGAGCCGCGGTGGCGGCCGGTGCGGTCGTGGTGGCCGTGGCCGAGTTCGCGCTCCTGCGCTCGGTGGCCGGCGTCGACCTGGCGGTCCGCTCCGGAGGCTCGACCCGGCCGGTCACGATGGGCGCGGTCATCGCGGCGACCACGGTCGCGGCACTGGCCGGGTGGGCGCTGCTCGCGGCGCTGCACCGCTTCACCAACCGCGCCCACGTCTGGTGGACCTCGGTCGCGGTCGTGGTCCTGCTGCTCTCGCTCGTGGTCGGCCCACCCAGTGGTGTCGGCGGGGGAGCGAAGGCGACCCTCGCGCTGCTGCACCTGAGCGTCGGCCTCATCCTCATCCTCGGCCTGGCCCGGCCGCGCCCGGAAGGGGCGACGCGATGACCGAGTTGACCGTACGCAAACAGGACGGGGCCTTCGTCCTCGACTCCGGCGCGACCGGGCCGCGCGCGTCGCTGCGTACCGGCTGGACCTGGCGGTGCGGCGAGATCCGCACCGGCGCCGGCCGCTGGACGGTCGAGCCGACCGGCCGCCGACGCATCGGTTTCACGGCCCAGGGTCAGTACGGCGTGGCGGTGCGGCTCGACCCGGGCCGGTCGCACGTGCCGGGGCCCGGCGGGGTGACCCGCTGGAAGGCCGGTCATGGCGGAGGTGAGCTGGTCGGCGACGGCAACCGCCTCGCCGTACGCCTCCCCGGCCCACTGGGCGGGCCGATCCGCGTCGACGTCACGGGTGAGTGGGCCGAGGTGGAGCTGGTGGTGCTCACCGCGTGTTTCGCACTGATGAGTCGACGGCGGCGGCGCACCCTGATCATGATGGCCGCCGTCAGCGGGGGGAGCGGGTGACGGGGAAGCGCCGTCGGACGGCTGCCACAGGCGTGGTTGTTCGCCGATGTTGGCTGCCTGCCACTGCCCGGAATGCGACGCTGGCACGTGGACCGGGCAGCGAGTCGGGGGAGGGTGGCATCGGGATCACGGTGAACGGCCTCTGATGCGTACCGCGTTGATCGTAGTAGCCGCGCTGGCGGCGGCGGTGGTCGTGGACCTGATCTCCGGCGTGCTGATTCGCCAGGTGGCCCGCGGCCGTTACCGGTGGTTGCTGGAGCCCTTGCGGCGATCCTGCCGGCGGCCGGCGGCAGCGGTGCTGCTGGTGGCGGCGCTGTACTACACGCTGCCGTTGGATGCGGTCGGGTGGCAGCGTCACCTGCGGCACGCCGTGCTGGTGACCCTGGTTCTGTCCGGGGCCTGGTTGGTGATCAGGGCGTTGCACGTCGCCGAGGCGGTCGCGTTCAGTCGGCTGCCGGGTGACCCGGTCGCCAGCCGGCGGGTCCGGCGGGCTCGGACGCAGATTCGCCCCGTACGGCGGCTCACCGTCGCCGTGGTCACGATCGTCGCGATCGGCCTGATCCTGATCACCTTCCGGCCGGTACGCCTCTTCGGTGTCTCGGTGTTGACGTCGGCGGGGGTGGTCGGGGCGTTGATCGGTCTGTCCGCCCGTACCGCCCTGGGCAACGCGTTCGCCGGTGTCCAGGTCGCTTTCGCCGACGGGCTGCACGTCGGCGACGTGCTGGTCGTGGACGGTGAGTGGGGCCGGGTCGAGGAGGTGAAGCTGACCAATGTGGTGATCCGGCTCTGGGACGAGCGAATGCTCATCCTGCCGACGACGTACTTCACCGAGCGGCCGTTCCAGAACTGGACGCGCAACGAGTCCCGGGTGATCGGCAAGATCCAGATTCACGTCGACTACACCACCGACCTGGACGACCTGCGACGGGAGACGCGCCGGCTGGTCGAGTCCTCCCCGCTGTGGGATCGCGACCAGTGGGTGCTCCAGATGGTCGACTCCACGCCGCAGACGGTGGTCGTTCAGGTGCAGGCCTCGGCCGCCGACGGCGCCAGCGCCTGGGACCTGCGGTGCGACCTGCGCGAGGGACTGCTCTGCTACCTGCGCGACCAGCACCCGCAGTGGCTTCCCCGCACCCGTGGTCAGTACCAGCCCTGACCGGCAGGTCCGATGGGCGGCGCCCGGCGTTGAAACCGGGAAACAGCGCCGAACGCCGATCGAGGTCGGACGGGCCGACCCGCTCGCGATCAGGCAGAGTGCGGAGAAAGGTCGCCTACGGGACTGCTTCCTTCCGAAGCGGGTAACGCACACAACCACTGGCGCCGAGGCCCGGAAAGGCCGAGATGACCCTCCCTACCGCATCCATCGAACTGCCCTCCGGTCGGACCATGCCCGTGCTCGGCCAGGGCACGTGGTACCTGGGTGAGCGCCCGGCGCGGCGACGGGATGAGATATCCGCCCTGCACACTGGCCTGGACCTGGGCATGACCTTGATCGACACTGCGGAGATGTACGGCGACGGCGCTTCCGAGGAGCTTGTCGGCGAGGCCATTGCCGGACGACGCGATGACGTGTTCCTCGTCGACAAGGTGCTGCCGTCAAACGCCAGCCGCAAGGGAACCGTGCAGGCCTGCCGTCGCAGCCTGCAACGACTCGGCGTCGACCACATCGACCTCTATCTGCTGCACTGGCGCGGCACACATCCACTCACGGAGACGATCGAGGCGTTCGCCGAACTCGTCGACGCCGGCGACATCGGGCAGTGGGGCGTGAGCAACTTCGACCTCTCCGACATGACCGAGCTACTCGACGCGGGCGGGAACGACTGCGCGACCAACCAGATCCTCTACAACCTGACCCGGCGAGGTCCTGAGTACGACCTGCTTCCGTGGCTACGTGAACACCGGATCCCGGTGATGGCGTACTCCCCGATCGAGCAGGGACGGGTACTCGGCCACGACCAGGTCGCGGAGGTCGCCGCCCGGCACGGGGCGACGCCCGCTCAGGTCGCGCTGGCCTGGGTGCTGAGGCAGGAGATGGTCGCGGCCATTCCCCGATCGTCCAACTCGGAACACACCCGGGAGAACGCGGAAGCGCGCGACCTGCACCTGACCGAGGACGACATCAGGGCACTCGACGTGGCGTTCCCGCCACCTACCGGCCCGCAGCCGCTGGAGATGTTGTAGGGCCTATCGGCTGATACTGCCGTCGCGACTATCTTCCGGTGTGGGACTGCCCCCCGCCTTTCTCGTCCCGCCAGCCGCTTGGTTGGGGGTGGTAGCCGTAAGCGGCGGCTCGGACTGTTTCCTCGTTCTCCAGCCCTGAACCGATCGCGCCGCCGACGGTGGCCAGTGAGCTGGTGATCCAGGCCAGCGCCAGATAGTCGCCGGCATTCACCGGCCTCTGCAGAACCTGTTCGAGCACGGCGGTGTCGATCAGCAGCGCCGCGACGAGCACCGTTCCCACGAACAGCACCACGTAGGACACCGCCGTGGCCAGAGTGAGAGTAAGGATCGTACCCAGGTTGAACAGCCGTGCCAGCTCACCCGGCGTCTCGCGGCTGGGCTTCTCCCACAGGTCGTGCGCAATGATCAACCAGGCCACCAACGCGGTCAACCCGAGCACCATGATCACCGTGAGCCGGAGTCCGCCGAGGGCATCGCCCATCTGCCAGATGGTGTCCGTGGTAAGCGCGAACGCAGCCGTGCCGAAGGCGCCGACCAGCAGCTTGGAGAGGCCCAGCAGCGCGCGGCCAGGGCGGTTGGCTCGGACCATTCCGGTCAACAGACGTGCCCGGCCGATCAGCCCCGACGCAAGATAACGCCGCTCACCGGTCTCCGCCCCGCCGATCACTCGACGGACGGCGGGAACGTGCCGTGTCGCCTCGTCTGGTGCCCCGTCGGCCGGTCGCACCCGGTGGTCGGAGGCGTCGGCCAGTAGTCGACCCACCAGATCCGGAACGGCTGCGCGGACCGAGCGCATCTGACGCAGTCCGAGCGCGGGCAGGGAAATCATGCCGACCTGCCGTCGAGCTGAGGTCTGCGCGACCAGGGGTGCCCGCTCGGCATGCAGTGGCAGGTCGGTCAGGCAGATGGCGACGTCCCACTGGTCGTCCGTGCGCCGCCTAGCAAGATCATCGAGCAGCGCCTCCGCGCCGCCGTCGCGGCGCGGCACCACCTTCCCCCAGCCCTCCCGGACGGTCCACCGCACGTCCGCGCTCACCCGCTTGCTGAGCCCGCTCGCCAGCTCCGCAGCGAGCCTCGCAGCCACTCGGGCCGGCTGGTCCGGTGGGGTTGCCACCAGTCCCACGACAATCTCCGGGCGTTGCCGTTCGCTCTGGGTCACCGCTGCTCCTCACCGGTAGCCGGGCTCAGAAGCCGAGGGCGGAACTGGGGGTGTCACGGGCCGACGCGGCAGCTCTCCTGCCGATTGGCGGGATGGTGGAGGCAGGTCGCCGAGGGGAGCGGCCCAACCGATCCGTAGAGCGCCAACGCGACGCCTGCGTCGAACGGCGCGGCCCGTCCACGCAGCCTAGAAGACCGTTTCCAAGGGTGCGGCGGATTCGGTGGAAGGCGTCCACTCTGCCGCGCGTCGGCTTCGGGCGCTGAGCGCCACACCAGGCCTCGGCCGATGAGCCGGTCCACCCGCTCGGTGTAGGTCGGCCACCCCTGGACATCTTCAGTTAACAAACCTAATAATTAGTCTCCCGTCGATATCCCTCGGTCGGGCACCCCTCGGGAGGACCGGATGGCGCGCAGACTACGAACACCGTTGCTGGCTGCCCTGGCGGCCCTGGTCTCCGCCGCCGCGGCGACCCTGACCTTCGCCTATCCGGCCCTGGCCGCCGGCCCGACGGCCGTCTTCACCAAGACGTCCGACTGGGGTACCGGCTGGGAGGGTCGCTACACCATCACCAACGGCGGGTCGAGCACGATGACCGGCTGGCAGGTGGCCTTCACCCTGCCGAGCGGCACCACCCTCGGCTCGTACTGGGACGCCACCGTCAGCAGCGTCGGGCAGCGGCACACCTTCACCAACCGCTCGTGGAACGGCACCCTGGCCCCCGGCGCGTCGGCGTCGTTCGGCTTCCTGGCCACCGGCTCCGGCTCGCCCGTCGACTGCACACTCAACGGCGCGGCGTGCGTTGGTGGCGCACCCCCCACGACGGCGCCGCCGACCACCGCGCCACCCACGACAGCGCCGACCACCGCGCCACCCACGACAGCGCCGCCGACCACCGCACCGCCCACGAGCCCGCCGCCGAACACGGGATTGCCGAAGCACGCGTTGATCGGCTACCTGCACGCCAGCTTCGCCAACGGCGCCGGATACCTGCGGATGGCCGACGTGCCCGACGACTGGGACATCGTCAACCTCGCCTTTGGCGAACCCACCTCCGTCACCTCCGGCGACATCCGCTTCCAGCTCTGCCCGGTCGCCGAGTGCCCCAATGTGGAGACCGAGGCCCAGTTCACGGCGGCGATCCGCGCCAAGCAGCAGCAGGGCAAGAAGGTGCTGCTGTCCATCGGTGGTCAGAACGGGCAGGTGCAACTCACCACGACCGCCGCCCGTGACACGTTCGTCCGCTCGGTGTCGGCGATCATCGACCGGTACGGCCTCAACGGCCTGGACATCGACTTCGAGGGCCACTCCCTCTACCTCAACACCGGCGACACCGACTTCCGCAACCCGACCACCCCGGTCGTGGTGAACCTGATCTCGGCGATCCGCGAGCTCAGACAGCGCTACGGAAGCGGCTTCGTGCTCACGATGGCCCCGGAGACGTTCTTCGTGCAGCTCGGCTACCAGTTCTACGGCTCAGGCCCCTGGGGCGGCCAGGATCCCAGGGCCGGGTCGTACCTGCCGGTGATCTACGCGCTGCGTGACATCCTCACCGTCCTGCACGTCCAGGACTACAACTCCGGCCCCATCGTCGGGCTCGATGGTCAGTACCACACCACGGGCAGCGCCGACTTCCACATCGCGATGACCGACATGCTGCTGGCCGGCTTCCCCGTGGCCGGGAACGCCAACGCGGTCTTCCCCGCACTGCGCGAGGACCAGGTCGCGTTCGGCACGCCCTCCTCCACCAGCGCCGGCAACGGCTACCTCGCCCCGGCCGGCGTGCAGCAGGCGGTCAACTGCCTGGTCCGAGGCCAGAACTGCGGCGCGTACAACCCGCGCAGCGGAACCAATCCCAACTTCCGGGGCCTCATGACCTGGTCGATCAACTGGGACCGCTACTACTCCTGGGAATTCCGGCTGAACCACGGTCCGTACCTCAAGGCGCTGCCCTGACCGCGAGACTGGCGCAACCAGCCGGGATCACCATCGCGGCCCGGTCGATCCGGACCGGGCCGCGACCTGGCACAGCAACCCCGACCCGGCGGCCTGCACAGCTACCGGCGGAGGACTTCCGGTGGCGACGTCGGCGTGCTTTGGTGTGAGCACATCACCACCGCGCGTCACTGGAGGCAGAGATGACCCGGTTTGTTGGTAAAGGTTTCCTGGCCGGTCTGACCGCTGGCGTCCTCATCGCAACGCTGGGCCTGCCCGGCGTCGCGACGGCCGGGCCGCAGGCGCGAACCGTGTCGGCCTGCACGCTACGGCCACTGCCCCTGCCCGGGGACCTGAATGGCGACGCTCGGGCGGTCGACCCGACGGGTCGGTTCATCGTCGGTACCGGCTACCGAGTCGATGGCGAGGATCGACAGCCGCTGCTGCTGCTCTGGGCCACGCGGCCCGGGGTGTGGAACCAACCCCGCCTCACCGTCGTGGAATTCCAGACGGAGCCGCAGGTCTACAGCATCAACAGGTATGGCGTTGCCATCGGCACTGCCTATGTCGGCGACGTCTACCGCCCCTGGCGCTATGTGCAGGGGCGGCTGGAGTGGCTATCCGTCCCGCCAGTGGTCGCCAACGTCTCGGTGCACAGCATCAACTCGCGCGGTGACATCGTCGGCACCGGCGCCGTCGAGGAGACCGAGACGGCTCTGCCGCTGCTCTGGCCCGCCGACCGACCGGGCACCGTCGAGGTGATCGACGCCCCGTCCAACTCTGGCGCGGCGGAGATCTTCGACGACGGCACCATCGTCGGCGGCACCCCCGTATTCGCTTGGGTACGCCATCTCGACGGGACGACCGATCGACTCACCGTGCCCGGTGCCCGGTGGGCGCGGGTCCAAGCGGCCCGAGGCAACTGGGCGGTTGGCGGCTTCGGCACCGGCAGCGAGGACGAGGAGAGCACCCTGGTGCGCTGGGATCTGCGCACTGGCGTGGCCACCGCCGTGCACCCAGCGCTGGGCTCGCCGAACGACGTCAACAGTCAGGGCGCGGTGCTCGGCACCCGAGCCGTCGATCACGGCGACCGGCTCGTCACCCTGCCCGGCGCCATCCCGGACGTACAGATCACCAGTGCCTGGCAAATCGCCGACGACGGCCTCGTCGTCGGCTCCGTCAACGGCTCCCGACTGCTCCCGGTGCGCTGGACCGACTGTTGACGTGGTCGCCGCCACGACCTGTGTGTCGACCGGAGGCCGGCCCTCCCGAGAGGGCCGGCCTCCGAAAGCGTCACGCCGCAGCTGCCCGGTTCCGCGCGGCGCTTGCCAGTCCGTTCAATGTGGTCAGGTCAGCCGCCCCCAGGTACGAGTCCGACATCATGACCACCACCACGTAATGGCCGACCGCTACGGCGACATAGCCGACGTAGCGGTCGCCCTCGTCGTAGGTGCCGAGGAACAGCACCGAGTCCGGCCCGAGGTGGTCCTCGGCGACCGGGTCGAAGCCCTCCTCGTCGCCACCCACCCCGCACCGGGCGAGCTGCGCCTTCAGTTCGGTGATGTACGCGCGTGCCCCATCGCCGCGGTAGCGGGCGACGTTCTCGTAGATCCGGAACCGGGTGCCCAGATCGGCCGCCTGGGTGCGGCTCACGACAGGCCCCGGCACGGGCGTGTCCGCGCACGGCTGGGGTAGCAGCGACCACACCAGCCCGTCCTCCACCGGCCCTGGCACGGCTCCGCCGAGATCGTCCGGCTGCAACATGACCCGGTCCGGGATCCCCCGTGGCCGCTGCTGCGCCACCGCCGGCCCGCTCGCCGACACCAGCCCCAGGATCACGGCCGTCACCATCATCAGTGTCCTTCGCATGCAAGCCATCCTCTGTGTCGTCGGCGACCGATGGATCGGCAGGCATACTCAGGCTCTCCTGGGTACGCGTACCCCCAGGCCTATCCGAGCAGCGCCACCGTCGCGGCCAGGGTGCCCAGCGACAGCGTCGTGGTCACGACCACCGCCCGGTTGGCGATGGTCTCGCCGACGCCGTACTCCTGGCCGAAGATGAACGTGTTCTGCGCCGTCGGCAGGCCCGCGCACACCACCACGGCGAGCATCTGCGGCGCGGACAGGTGCAGGGCCAGCCCGGCCACGTACGCGATCACCGGCTGCGCGACGAGCTTCAGCGTGGCGATCACGGCCAGCTCGGCCAGGTCGCCCGACTCTGCCCGCGACTCCGCCGGGCGGTGTAGCGACGCGCCGAGCGCGACCAGGGCGGTCGGAACCGCGGCGCCCGCCAGCAGGGTGAGCGACGCGTCGGCTGTCGACGGCAGGCGCAGGTCGGCAGCCGAGCACGCCACACCGAGCAGCGACGCCAGGATCACCGGGTTGCGTACCGGTAGAGAGGCGATGCGGCGGAACCGTATCCGCCCGGCCGGGTCGCTGTGCCGGTCCAGGGCGATCAGGACCACGGGCGTCACCACCAGCACCTGTAGCAGTACCACCTCCGCCAGGAACGACACGTCGCCGAGCACCTGTGTCGCGATCGGAATGCCGAGGTTCGCCGAGTTCACGTAACCGGCGGCCATGCCCCAGATCGGCCGTTCGCCGGGCGTGCGACCGAACAGCCAACTCGCGCCGACCCAGCCGAACCCGACGACCGTGGCAGTGCTCATCCCGAAGGCGAGCAGCGAGCGGCCGGCGAAGCCGGAGAGTGGCATTCGGGACAGGGCCAGGAACAGGGCGCACGGCATCGCGAGGTGGAACACGAACCGGCCGAGCACCGTCGCCACCGCCTCGCCCAGCAGGCCCCGGCGACAGGCCGCGTAACCGACCGCGGTGAGGACCCAGATCGGTACGAACGCCGACACCAGGCTCATCCGAGCGTCAATCGCGGCGAAGTGACAGGAGCAGACCGACGCCGGCCAGGGCGACTCCCGCAGCGGCTGCATATGCCGGGAGTTGGGTGGGGATGCCGAGGTAGACGGTGATGCCGAGGATGCGGGACAGGCCCCAGGGCAGCAGCGCGAGTTGGTCGTTCCACACCGTCAGCGCGCGTTCCAGGCCCACCGCCGAGACCAGGATGGACAGTGCGCCCAGGGGTACGCCCACGGCGGTGAGGGTCAGCCCGACCGCGCTTGCGCGGCGCAGGCCGTAGCGGTCCCGCAGGACCACCGCCGTGACCACGAACAGCCAGCAGAACGCCGCGAACGCGACCGTGACGTACGCCGCGCGCAGCCCTGGCGAGGTCCAGAAGGCGAACCAGTAGCCGCCGGGTCCGCGCGGGGCGAGCGCCGCCAGGAGAAGTACGCTGCGCAGCAGCGCGACGCCGCCGAGCGCGGCCCACAGGTGGAACGGATCCCGGCGGCCGACGACGAGGCGTACGACGAGAGCGAACAGCGCCCATCCACCGAGGGTGACCAGCAGGTGTGCCGGCGCGGCGAACCAGGTCAACACGAGCCGGCTCGCCACCAGGACCACGGCCGGGACCAGCCACACCATCAGCCGATCCGCCCGGGTGCGGGGTGTCGGCAGCGCGGCGACCCGCCACGGCCGGAGCGCGCCGAGCAGCAGCCCGCGCGCGGCGGCCGCGCCGAACCCGCGACCGCGCAGGCCGAGCAGCAGCACCAGCAGGATCGACGCGAGCAGCGCCCGGGCGGCCCAGGCCATCGCCGGGTCCCGGTCGGCACGCTGCGCCCCGAGGTCGGCGGCGGTGAAGTTGTACGCCGGCAGGTCCAGGTCGGCGCCGTAGCGCTGCCGGTGCGCGTCGCGCGCATCCTGGTACGCCGCCGCTGCCCGCCGCCACTCGTGACGGGCGGCCGGTGCGCCCGTGTCCAGCCACTGAGCGTGCCGCAGCACCATGGTCCGGTACGCGCTCAGCGTCTCGAACAGGTCGACCTGGTAGTCGAGCGTGGCGGTGAAGCGCCCGCGCAGTTCGGCGTCCCGCCAGGTCGCCGGGTCGGTCGCGGCCACCAGGTCGCGCATGCGCCGGGCCAGCACGACGGCCTGCGTACCCTCCTGGATCGCCTCGTCGACGCGGCCGCCGGTCACCGCGTAGATGCTGTCCAGAGCTGCGGAGTCGCCGGTCGGGATGTCCCACTCGAAGATCCACATCATGGGCGGTGGTTCGAGCCCGAGCGCCCGTACCGACCGGTCGGCGTACGGACCGATGTAGAGGCCCTTGGTGACCGCCTGGCGGGACAGCGCCATGGCCTGCCCGATCGCGGCGACGGTGCCGGGGTCGCCGGAGAACGTGCGGTATGCCCAGTCCGCCGTCACCTGCGCCGGATCGACCTGCGGGTCCCACGCCAGGCGGCCGACGGCGTACGTGTTGAGGTCGTAGAGCTGCCAGAAGCCGGCGCGCAGGTACAGCGACATGGGTCCGGCGCGCAGCGGTCCGCCGTCCTGGGTCCAGTTCCAGACACCCTCGACGTTTGCGTTGGCGGCGAGGAACGCTTGCAGCGCCTGGCGGTGCAACGGGCCGAGGTCGTTGGGCAGCGAGCCGAACGCCTCGAACTCGCGCCGCGCCTGGAACTCCACGATGCGGCGGTGCCTGCCACCCAGCAGGGTGGTGTTCAGCGGCAGGTGGCTGTAGAAGTCGCCGAGGGTGTACTTCGTGGACACGATCAGGTGCGGGTCGTCGAGCCCGCCGAGGACCTGCGCGTACGACTCCGGGTTGGTGTGCAGGTCGCCGACCGCGCCGACGCCCACCGTCCAGGTCCGGAAGATGATCTCCTTTCCGGCGGAGCCCGCCGTGTCCAGCAACGCCCGCAGCATCGCGCGTACGGACGCCTCCGTGGTGACCGCGAGCCGGGACGAGAAGTCCCAGCCGGTTTCGGCGTACACCTCGCCGCCCTCGCCGATGCGGACCATCAGGCCGTCGACGAACGGCATGCTCTCGAACAGTTCGGCCAGGCCGGCCTGGTAGACCGCCCACAGCCGGGGGTCGGCCACGTCGAGGCCGCCGACGGTCCGCGTCAGGTACGCCTCCAGCGGCGGCGACACCGCGAGCATGTCGGTCAGCAGGAAGACCTTCATCCCCATGTCCTCGGCGTACCGGAAGACGGGCCCGAATGCCGTGACCATCGCCCGCGCCCGGTCGACGTGCGGGTCGCCGGGCGGATAGACGGCGCGTCCGTCGCCGACCTTGGCGAACGTGACGTACTCCAGGAAGCCGGGCACGACGATCCCGTTGTATCCCTGCGCCAGCGAGTGGTCGACGAGCTGCCGAAACTGCGCGTCGATGCGCGCCACCGCGTCGGCGTCCACCCACGGCGCGCGGGGCAGCACCGCCGAGGCGACCACGTCGGTGTTCAGGCTGTAGTCGTCGCCGGCGGCGAAGGCGTCCGGGTCGGGCTCGCGGCCCACCGAACCGGCGTCGGTCAGTCGCAGGCCGAGCCGGGGTGCGACCAACCGACCCGTGTCCGCCGGGGAGAGCGCCTCGACGCCGGAGCGGATCCGGTCGGCCAGCTGGTACATCCCGGCTGCCACGCCCGCGACATCACCGCCCTGGACCGTCAACTCGGTGCCGCGCACGTCGAGCCGGTACGACTCGGGCGTCCCACGGAGAGCGGCCAGCACGCCCGCCCGCAGCGTGCGTACCGCCGACGGGTCGGGGGGCCCGCCGCTCGCCGTACCGCTGCCCGAGGAGGTGGTCGCGGCTGGGGCGAGCACCGGCCGGGGCCGACCGCGGAAGACGACCGCGTCGGCGACGGCGGTCGCTGCCCTGGTGAGCCGGGGATCGTCGGGTACGACGAGGGACGCCAACGGCGGCACCGGCGCGGGCGTCCGCGTCGGCGCCGCGACGGCCTCCTCGCCCGGCACGGCGGCGGGGGAGTGGCTCAGCCCCAGGGTGTCGCCGACCGTCCAGGCGGTGGCCGCGCCGAGCGCCACCACGATCGCCACGGCGACGAGCAGCGGGTACGGCCTGCGGGCCGGGGCAACGCGAGCCACGCTCGCATGGTAGTGGTCGCACCGGCCTTCGTCCTCGACGCGCGGAAGCCGGCGGCGAGCGTCGTCGGCTACCCGTTACCGGCACCATCTCCGCTCGGAGTCAGGACGTGTCGGGTCCGGTCTCCGGTCCAGGCCGCGTCGAGGATCGCGGTCAGGCTGGCGGTGTCGGTCGGACCCGGGTGGTTCTGGATGAGGCGGGTGACGCCACTGGCCATCTCCGCGAAACGTGGCAGGTCGGCGCGGGCCACGCCGATGTCCGCCAGGGTGCGGGGGATGCCGATGTCGGCGAGGAGACCGTCGAGCCAGGTGAGGAACGTGTCCGCCGCCTCGGCATCGGAGGCGTCGGCCACGTCGAGCCCGCACACCCCGGCGAGGATCGCCAACCGGTCTTCGATGGCATCCCGGGCCGCGTCCAACGCGTAGGGCAGGAGCAGTCCGACGCCCAGGCCGTGCGGGGTGTGCGTGGCCGCGCCGATGGGGTACTGGAGGGCGTGCGGGGCCGCGTTGCCCGCGTGCGAGAAGGCGAGCCCGGCGAGCATCGACCCGTACGACATGTCCGCGCGCGCGTCCCGGTCGCCGCCGTCCCGGACCGCACGACGCAGGCTCCGGGCGATCCGCTCCGCGGCCCGGAGCGCGTAGTGGTCGGTGATCGGGTTACGGCCGAGGAACACCTGCTCCACCGGGTCGCGTGGTCCGTGGGCCCGAGGTCGCGCGGTGTAGCTCTCCACGGCGTGGCAGAACGCGTCGATGCCGGAGTGGGCGGTGACGGTCGCCGGGCAGGAATAGGTGAGTTCGGGGTCCACGATGGCGAAGTCGGGCACGATGTGGACGCTGGAGACCCCCACCTTCAGCTCGCGGTCCGGGTCGGTCAACACCGATACGGGGGTGAGCTCGGAGCCGGTACCGGACGTGGTCGGGACCGCGATGAGGGGGAGGGTCGGCCCCGGCACCCTCGACTCGCCGTAGAAGTCGCGCGGCGTCCCCCCGTGGCGTCGGATGACGCCGACGATCTTGGCGAGGTCGATCACCGTGCCACCCCCGATGGCGAGGATCACGTCGGCCTCCACCTCGTTGGCGACCCTGACGGCCACGGCGACGTCGGCGAGTGGCACGTCCGATGTCGCGTCCGAGAACACCTCGACGACGTCGACCCGCTCCCGCACGGCGGCCACGATCTCGGCGACGCCCGGCTGGCCCAGGAGGACCTGGTCGGTCACCACGAGGACCCGCGATCCACTCTCGGCCACCACCCGGGGGATGTTCTGCGCGACCCCTTCGCCGACGATGAGCTGGCGTGGTCCGCGGACGGTCTCAAGCATGTCGGTGCCTCTTTCGAACGTCGGCGGCGATGTGCGGGGCGCAAGCTCGGGGCGGCGGGCCGGTCACGGCAGGTCGATCGCCGCGTAGGTGAGGTCGAGGTACTCGAGGATGCCCTCGTGCGACCCCTCCTTGCCGATGCCGGACTGCTTCACGCCCCCGAACGGAGCTGACGGGTCCGAGATCAGACCACGGTTGATGCCGACCATCCCCGTCTCCAGCCCCTCGGTGAACCTCAGCGCCCGCCGCAGGTCACGGGTGAAGACGTACCCGACCAGGCCGTGCTCGGTGTCGTTGGCCTTCGCCAGCACCTCGTCGTCGGACGTGAACGAGATGATCGGCGCCACCGGACCGAAGATCTCCGCCTTCAGCATCCGCGCGTCGTCCGGCACGTCGGCGACGACGGTGGGCGGGTAGAAGTGGCCCGGCCCATCCGGACGCTCGCCGCCCACCAGCACCCGGGCGCCCCGATCCACCGCGTCGGCGACGAGCTCGTCGATCGCGGTGACCGACGCCTCGTCGATCAACGCCCCGACGTCCACGCCGTCGTTGAGGCCATGACCCATCGACAGCGCGCCCATCCGCTCGACGAAGCGCGCCGTGAACTCCTCGCGCACCGGTTCCTCGACGTAGATCCGGTTGGCCGCGATGCAGGACTCCCCGATGTTGCGCATCTTGGCCACCATGGCGCCGCCGACGGCGACGTCCAGGTCGGCGTCCGCACACACGATCAGGGCCGCGTTGCCGCCAAGTTCCATCGAGGTACGCAGCACGTTGTCCGCAGCCTGCCGGAGCAGTACGCGCCCGACCTCGGTCGACCCGGTGAACGACAGCTTGCGGGTCCGGTTGTCGGCCAGCAGCGCCGAGACCACCGCGCCGGAACGCTTGGTGGTCACCACGTTGACGACGCCCGGCGGCACGCCCACCTCCTCCATGAGGCGGGCCAGGAACAGCATGGTGAGCGGCGTCTGGCCCGCGGGTTTGGTGATCGTCGTACAGCCCGCGGCCAGCGCAGGAGCGATCTTGCGGGCGCCCATGGCCAACGGGAAGTTCCAGGGCGTCACGAAGACACACGGTCCGACCGGCTTCGGAACGGTGAGGATGCGGTATCCGCCTGCGGGGGCGGCGCTGTAGCGACCCTCGACGCGGACCGCCTCCTCGGCGAACCACCGGAAGAACTCCGCGCCGTAGGACACCTCCGCCCGAGCCTCGGCCAGTGGCTTGCCCATCTCCAGCGTGATCAGCCGGGCGACCTCCTCGGACCGCTCCACCAGTGCCCGGTACGTCGCGGTCAACAACTCCGACCGTTTCCGCGGTGGAGTCGCCGCCCACCCCGGCATCGCCGTGCTCGCCGCGTCCAGGGCGGCGAGCCCGTCGACGACGTCGGCGTCCGCCACCTCGGCGATGGTCTTGCCGGTGGCGGGGTCCTCGACGGCGAAGGTGGCCCCGCTCGTGGCGTCGCGCCAGGCGTCGCCGATGCGGAGCCGCCGGTGCTCGGGGGCCAGGACGGTCATCGGGTCACTCATTGCGTCGCCTCCTGTGATCTTCGTGGTGCTGTGTGGAGTGCCCCAGCGATCGCGCGTGGACGGACGGGTCACCCGCCCTCGTCGGGGCGGGGGCGGAGGTGTCTCGGTCTGGTCGGCGCGGTTACCGCCCCGCCTCGGACAGCGACAGCCCGGTGTCCGCGTCGAACAGGTGCGCACGGTCCAGGTCGACCGTGACCGACAGTCGTTCGCCCGGCGTACCGGTGATGGTGGGGCGTGCCTTGACCTTGAGGATCTCGGTCCCCACCCGGACGTCGACCACCGTGCGGTCGCCGAGCGGCTCGAGCCCGTAGAGCTCTCCCGACAACGACGCGTCCCCGCGCTGTTCGACGGACAGGTCCTCCGCGCGTACGCCCAGCAGCAGCGCACGGCCGTCCTCGGCGGTGGTCCAGCGGGGGCGCGGCAGCGTCCAGCCGTCCGCGCCGACCAGACGATCCCCCTCGGCGCGGCAGGCGAGCAGACTGATCGGCGGACTCCCGACGAACCCCGCCACCCACTGGTTGGCGGGACGCTCGTACACCTCGGTCGGCGTCCCGACCTGCTGCACCTTGCCCTCCTTGAGGACCGCGACCGCATCGGCCATGGACAGGGCCTCGACCTGGTCGTTGGTCACGTAGACGAAGGTCGCGCCGAGGCTCCGGTGGATGCGGGTGAGCTCGGTGCGCATCTCGACGCGGAGCTTGAGGTCGAGGTTCGTCAGCGGCTCGTCCATCAGGAACGCCCGTGGGCTGCGGACCAGCGCCCGAGCCAGCGCGACCCGCTGCATCTCACCGCCGGACAACTGGGCGGGACGGCGCTTCAGCAGACGTTCGATGTGTAGCAGCTTCGACATCTGCTCGACGGCGGCGGCGATCTCGCTCGACGAACGACGGCGTGCCCGCAGCGGTGAGGCGATGTTCTCGTACGCCGTGTGTCGCGGGTAGAGGGCGTAGTTCTGAAAGACCATGGCCAGGTCGCGCTCGGCCGGCGCGTCACCGGTCGCGTCTCTCCCGTCCAGGTGCACCGACCCCGCGTCGAGCTTCTCCAGGCCGGCGATCGCCCGCAGGGTCGTCGTCTTACCCGCCCCGGAGGGCCCGAGCACGACGAAGAACGAGCCGTCCGGCACGTCGAGGGTCACCCCGTCCAGGGCCTGGACCTTGCCGAAGGACTTGCGCAGCCCGTTCGCTGCCACGGTTCCCATCAGGCCACCAGCTCTTCCGTGCGCACGTCGTAGACCGCCGGGGTTCCGCCGGTGTGCCGCAGCCCGACCTTCGCGTCCGGGGCGAAACGGATGGTCGGTGGCATCCGAACCCGTACGTCGCGCTCGCCGCCGTGGTCGACCACGTAGATGATCTCGTCGCCCAGCCACTCCGTCGAGACCACTCGGGCTGGGATCGTGCCGTCCGTCCCCGGCGCGGTGACTTCCAGCGCCTCCGGCCGTACGCCGGCGACCAGCCGACGGTCGCGGGGCAGGCCGGACGGGGGTGCGAGGACCAGCCCGCCCTGACTGTGCAGCATGCCGTCGACCACCTCCACGTCGATCAGGTTCATCGGTGGGGAACCGATGAACGCGGCGCAGAAGAGACTCGCCGGGCGGTCGTAGACCTCCAGCGGCGTGCCGATCTGCTCCACGCGGCCCTTGTTGAGGATGGCGATCCGGTGACCGAGTGACATCGCCTCGACCTGGTCGTGGGTGACGTAGACCATCGTCGCCCCCAGTTCCCCCTGCAGGTGCTTGATCTCCGTGCGCATGTCCGCCCTCAGTTCGGCGTCCAGATTGGTGAGAGGCTCGTCCATGAGGAATGCGCGCGGTCGTCGCACCAGGGCGCGCGCGAGCGCGACGCGTTGCTGCTCCCCGCCGGACAGTTGGCGCGGTCGCCGGTCCAGCAGGGCACCGAGCCGCATCAGCCGGGCGGCCTCCTCGACCCGCGCGTGTACCTCCTGCTTGGGCAGTCCCTCGGCACGTAGGGGGAACGCCAGGTTGTCGCGGGTGCGCAGATGCGGGTAGAGGGCGTAGAACTGGAACACCATGGCGATGTCGCGCTCGGCGGGCGGCAGGTCGTTGACGAGCGTGTCACCGATGCGGATGTCGCCGGACGTCTGCCTCTCCAGGCCGGCGATGGCCCGCAGCGTGGTCGTCTTGCCGCAGCCCGAGGGGCCGAGCATCACGAACAGCTCGCCGTGGCCGATGGACAGGTCCACCTGTTCGACCGCGACCGTGCCGTCCGGGTAGCGCTTGTGCAGCGCGGTTACCTCGATACCCGCCATCAGCGTCGCACCGCCCCGAGCGTCACACCGGCGATGAGGTGCCTGCGCACCAGGTAGGCGAAGATGAGCACCGGCAGGGCGAACACCACGGAGGCGGCCGCCACGAGACCCCAGTCGGTGGTGGTGCCGCCGATGAGGCCGGCGATGGCGGGTGGGGCCGTCCGGACGCTGTCGCTGGACGTGAGGAAGATGGCGAACACGAACTCGTTCCACGAGAAGATGAGCGCGAAGACCGCCGTCGCGGCGATGCCGGGTAGGAGCTGGGGAAGCGTGTATCGCCAGAACGCCTGTAGCCGGGTGTAGCCGTCGAGCATGGCGGCGTCCTCGTACTCAGCGGGCACCTCGTCGACGAACCCCTTCATCATCCAGATCGTGAACGGCACGTTGAACGCGGCGTAGATGAGGATCAGGCCGATCTTGTTGTCGATGAGTCCGACCTGGCGGTACATGAGAAAGATCGGGATCACCACCACCACGGGCGGCATGAAGCGGGTGGACAGGATGAAGAACAGTTGGTCCTTCTTGGCCTTCACGGCGAAGCGTGAGTAGGCCCAGGCCGCCGGGACTCCCAGCACGGTGGCAAGCACCGTGGAGGCGCCGGCGACGACGAAGGAGTTGAGGAAGCTGACGGACACCGGCGTACGACCGTCGCCCTGGGCGACGAACACGTCCTTGTAGTGCTGCAACGTGACGGCGAAGTCGAAGAACTTGGCCGGAATGGCGTAGACGTCGCGGTTCTCCTTGATCGACGTCTCGATCATCCACAGCACCGGAAAGAGCATCACGGCGGCCAGCACGGTCAGCAGCACGACCTCCACCGCGGAGCGGCCCCGGCCGCCGGGGCGGCGCGCGGGAGGTGTGTGGTCCCCGGCCGGACCGGTGGACACGGCCTCGTCGACGGAGACGGCCATCAGTCCTCCTTGAGCTTGTTCAGATAACGCAGGTAGAGCTGCGTGAGGACGATGACGACGAGGACCATGAGGATTCCGTACGCCGACGCGGTTCCGGTGTTGAAGCCCAGGAACGCGACCTTGTAGATGTGGAACGACAACGTCTCGGTGGAGACCCCCGGGCCTCCGTTGGTGAGGATGTAGACGAGGTCGAACAGCCGGAACGCCTCGATGGCCCGGAACATCACGGCGATGAGCAGCAGTGGCCACACCAGCGGCAGGGTGATGGTGCGGAACTTGAACCACTCGGACGCGCGGTCGATCGAGGCGGCCTCGTAGAGGTACTTGGGCACCGCGCTGAGGCCTGCGAGCGCGATGAGCATGATGAAGGGCGTCCACTGCCAGGTGTCGACCACGATCAGCGAGATCAGGGCCGTCCGCTGCCGGGTGAGCCACTCCACCTGCCCGAGGCCGACCGAGCCGAGCATGCTGTTGACCACGCCGAACTGCGCGTCGAGCATGAAGCGCCAGAACAACCCGACCACGACCGGTGACAGCATCATCGGGACCAGGAACAGGGTGGTCAGCGCTCCGCGCCCGCGCGTGCGTCGGGAGATCAGGTAGGCGATGCCGAAACCGAGCACGGTCTGCAGGGAGACCGCGCCGATCACGTAGACCAGAGTCGTCAGGGCCCTCGTGTGGACCTGGGCCGACGTCAGGATCGCGGTGTAGTTCCCGAACCCGACGAACTCGGCGGGACCCCCGCGCGTGGCCGAGTAGTCGGTGAAGGACAGGTACAACGACCACAGCAGCGGGAAGACCGACATGGCGAGCAACAGCAGGAGCGAGGGGGAGATGAAGGCCACGGCGAGCCCACGGTCGCTCAGCCGGCGGGACCGACCCGGCGCAGGTGGCGTCGCGGACGCCACCTGCCCGGGGTGTTCGGTCGTCGAAGGGGCGTCGCTCACAGCCCGCCGCCGCCCTTGCGGTTGCTCGAGTCGAGCACGCTCTGCTGCTCCTTGGCGATGTCGTCGAGCGCGTCCTTCGGGCTCTTCGCGCCGTTGAGGGCCGCGTTCACGTTGGTGTTCTCGATGTCGACGAGGCGCGCGTACTCGGGCACGTTCCACATGTCCCGCATGCGCGGGACCGAGTCGGCGTACACCTTGTTGAACGGCCCGGCGTTGAGGAACTCGGGTGACTGGATGGCGTCGGTACGCGATGGCACGCCACCGGCGGCGGCCCACTTCTTCTGGATGTCGGCCCGCTCGAACCACTTCATGAAGTTCAGGGCTTCCGCCTGGTTCGCCGCGCCGGAGTAGGCCGATATGTGCATGCCCATCCCGCCGAGCGGGACCAGGTTCGTCTTCTGGGTCGGCAGGGTGGCGAAGCCCAGCTTGTCGAGGATCTTCTCCCGCGTGGGGCCGAGCGTCGACTGCTTGGGGTCGAGCAGGCCGCCGCTCGCCGCGATCCAGTTGAACGCGATGCACGCCTTGCCCTGGGCGACCGCCGCGTTCGTCTCGTCGATGAACCAGTTGCCGGAGCCCTTGGCGGTCAGCGGCTTCATCTTGTTGACCAGGACGTCCATCGCCTCCTGGCCCGCCGCGTCGTTGAGGACGCCCTGGATCTTGCGTGCCTTCGGGTCCCAGAGGTTGCCGCCGTAGACGCCGTTGACCGTGTTGTAGGTGACGGCTGCGGCGTCGGAGCCGTTGGCCTGGTGGAAGGCCAGCCCGCTCACGCCGGGGTTGTCCGCCTGGCACTTCGCGGCAACCGAGATCATCTCGTCCCAGGTCTGCGGCGGCTTGTCGCCGATCAGGTCCTTGCGGTAGATCATCGTCCAGGTGTCGCCGAGCAGCGGTAGCCCGTACAGGCTGGCGTTCTCGTCGCGTTTGCCGGTCTCCGCCTGAGGGAACTGACCGTAGGCCGCCAGGAGGTACGGGTCGTAGGCCTGCACCTCGATGTTGTTCTTGACGAAGTCCGTGAGGTCGAGGATGTTGCCGTTCGTCACGGCCTCGCCGATGTGCTGCGAGTCCAGGATCGCGATGTCGAAGTCGGTCTTGCGCGCGGCGAACTGGGTGAACATCGCGTCGTGCCAGTTCGCGTTCGGCACGGTGTTGACCTTGATGGTCGCGTTCGGCCGCTCTTTCTTGTACTCCGCGTTGGCGAAGGCTTCCAGTGCTTGGGCGGGCGGCCAGTCGAACCAGATGAAGCTGAGGGTCAGCGGGTCCTTGCTCAGCTCCGGGACGGCCGCCGGCGCCTTGGGGGCGCTCGCCTTCGCGTCGTCGTCCTTGTCGCCGCCGCACGCCGCCAGGGTCGTGGCCACCAGCAGCATGGCCGCCGTCGCCAGCCGTGCCTTGCGGCCGGGAGCGGGCATCCGTCCTATTCGCTTCTGAGCGCGCATGTTATGCCTGCTTTCTGGATGGGGACTTCTAGGGCCTCGCTATGTGCTTCGCCGAGCGGTTGCTGGGTTTTCTGGGCGTGGCGCCGGGCCGTCGTGAGGGCCGGCGTCAGAACTGCGCCGCGAGGTGGAGAATGAAGATCATCCGCCACTTTTCCTATACGATCTGGTGGGGGCGTCAGCATGCCGCAGCGCTGTGACTGATGTCAACAGGTCGCAACGGCGCAAGAAGGGACCTCACGTCACGATGGACGACGGAGCGATGATCGCGCGGGGCCGCAAGGCCGTGACGGGAGGAATGCCGGTGGGAAGATCGGGCGGCCGGCTCGCCGACGAGGTGTACGACACGCTGCTCGGGCAGCTGATGTCGCTACGGATCGAGCCCGGCTCGCGCGTCACGATCGACGTCCTGGCGCGAGAGCTGGGAGTCTCCCAGACACCGATCCGGGACGCCCTGAACCGCATGGAGGCCGAGGGGCTGGTCGTGCGGGTGCCGCACGCCGGCTACCGCATCCCTCCCCAGATCACCCGTCACCGGTTCGAGGACATGCTCGAGGTCCGCCTGCTGCTCGAGCCCGCGGCGGCGCGCCGGTCGGCCGAGCGCGCCTCGGTGGACCAGGTGGCCGGCCTGCGACGGATGCTGGAGGAGATGGCCGAGCTGGAGGGGGGCAAGGGGCCCGCGGCGTACGGCGCCTTCGGGCTCCGCGACGCCGCGTTTCACGACCTGGTCGCCCTCAGCGCGGAGAACCAGGTGATCCGGGAGGCGCTCGCCCGTCTGCACAGCCACGTGCACCTCTTCCGGCTGCACCACGACGCCCAGGTCACCCACCTGGCCATGGCCGAACACGAGGACGTCGTGGCCGCGATCGCCGCGCGTGACCCCGACGCCGCCGCCTACGCGATGCGTCGGCACATCCTGCGCTCCGGCGACCGCTTTCGACGATTGTTCGACGAGGTCACGGACGCGGAATCGATGGCGGTAGAGGCTTGACGGGTGGGCCGGGTCGAGGAATGCTATCGCCACCGGATCGGATCGGATTGGATCTCCACCACCCGCCACCAGACGCGAGGAGAAGCAGGTGCCCAGAGCGCTGCTCCTGACCGGCGACGCCGCCGAGGAACTCGACACCATGTATCCCTACTACCGCGTGCAGGAGGGCGGCTGGGACGTCGACGTCTCGTCCCGGACGCTGCGTGACGTGCAGTTGGTCATCCACGAGTTCGACCCCAACTCCGACGCCTACGTGGAGAAGAACGGGCGGAAGCTGCCGGTCGACGTGCCCTGGGCCGAGGTCGACGTCGAGCGCTACGACGCCCTCATCATCCCCGGCGGACGCGCCCCCGAGTGGATCCGCGTCGACGCCGACGTCAGGCGCATCACCGAGCACTTCTTCGCGCGCAACCTGCCCATCGCTCTGGTGTGCCACGGCGCGCAGGTGCCAGCGGTGTACGGGCTCCTGAAGGGCCGGAAGACGGCGTGCTTCCCGCCCATCACCGGTGACATGGAGAACGCGGGCGCGACGGTCATCGACGCACCCGACGTCGTGGACGGCAACCTCGTCTCCTGCCGGGGATGGCCCGACATGCCGCAGTTCGGCAGGGCGATGATGGAGGTCTTCTCGAAGTCCGTCAGCTCCGCCTCGGCGTGAGCACACCCGGCCTGCCCCGGTGACAGCACTTCGGACCGTCGCGGTCGACGGTTCACCCGTCCACGTTCTGGAGAGCGGCGCCGGGCCCGCGGTGTTGATGCTGCACGGCTCCGGACCCGGCACGACCGGGTCCGGCGCCTGGGCATCGACGGCGCAGGCGCTGGGTACGTCCTGGCACCTGGTGGCTCCCGACCAGGCGGGGTTCGGCCGTACGCCCGTGCCGGCCGGCTCGCCGAGCGGACTCCGGCTCTGGACCGAGCAGGCCGCGGGCCTGATGGATGCTCTCGGTATCGAGTCCTACGCCGTGGTGGGTCACTCCATGGGTGGCGCGGTGGCGCTGGCGCTGGCGGCGGCACGCCCTGAGCGGGTGACCCATGTCGTGGCGGTCTCCACGATGGGCGCTCCGGGGGCGCCGCTGTCCGCCGATCTCGACGCGGTCTGGGCCGCCCCCGCCGGCCCGCTCGGGGCACGGGACATGCTGAGCCGCCTCCTCCTCGACCAGGCTCTCGTGACCGCCGCGGCCGTCGAGGCCCGGGCGGCGGCGATGCGGGACGGGGCGTCCGCGTACGCCTCGTTGTTCCCTCCACCGAGGGCACGATGGGTCGACGACCTCACCCTCACCGCGCAGACGCTGGCGGCGATCCACGTCCCCGTGCTGCTCGTGCACGGCGCCCAGGACCGCGTCACTCCGATCGAGGCAGCCACCCGGCCCCTGCTCGAACATCTGGCCGACGTGCGTCTGCACGTGTTCGGCCGATGCGGGCACGTGCCGGCGGTCGAACACCCGCACGAGTTCCGGCAACTGCTGTCGTGCTTTCTCGGCCAGGACCGGGGTCGCTGACACACGCCCCTGCCACCGCTACGGTCCGCGGTCCGTACAGGAAACTGCACCCTGCCGCGAGCGATCCGCTGCGAGCACGGCTGTGCGTACGGACGCGGATCGGTCTTCATGGCGATCATCGAGGTGTCTCGCTACGATCCGACATTGAAACGTCACGATGCGTAGGGGTGTGTTGATCCATGCCCTGGGCGTAGGCGATCCGAAGCCGCTGCGAATGTGGCACCGGCCTGCGGATCATGCCGTCTCGACGAAGGGAAGCCGGATGACCGAGAGCGCGCAGAGCACCGAGAGCCGAACCGTTCCGCCCGCGCGGTCGTACCCGTTCGGTGTGCCCGACCGCCTCGTCGTCGATCCGACCTACGGGGAACTGCGCGAGCACGAGCCGATGACCCGGGTGCAGCTCCCGTACGGGGAGGAGGCGTGGCTCGCCACCCGGTACGAGGACGTCCGTACGGTCCTCGGCGACGTGCGGTTCGGTCGCGCGCCAGCCGTCGATCGGGACGAGCCCCGGCTCACCGCGCGCCAGCAGTACAGCGGCATGCTGACCATGGATCCGCCCGATCACACCCGGCTGCGTCGGCTGGTGGCCAAGGCGTTCACGGCACGTCGGGTGGAAGCGCTGCGACCCCGAACCCAGGAGATCGCCGACTCGCTGGTCGACGACATGCTCCGGCTCGGTCCGCCGGCCGACCTGGTGGAGCACGTCGCCACGCCGCTGCCGATCCAGGTGATCTGTGAGCTGCTCGGCGTCCCGTACGCGGACCGCGACCGTTTCCACATCTGGTCCGAGGCGATCGTCTCGACCACCTCACTGCCTCTGGAGACGATCCAGGAGTACCTGAACAATCTCTGGGGCTACATCGGTGGCCTGGTCGCCGAGCGCCGCCGCGACCCGGGGATCGACGACCTGCTCGGCGCGCTGGTGCGGGCCCGCGACGAGAACCAGGATCGGCTCAGCGAGACCGAACTGGTGGAGCTGGCCGCAGGGCTGCTCGCGGCCGGTCACGAGACGACGGTGACCCAGATCCCCAACTTCGTCTACGTCCTGCTGCACAATCCGGACCAGCTCGCGCGGCTGCGGTCCGATCCGTCGCTGGTGCCGGCCGCGGTCGAGGAACTGCTGCGGTACGTGCCGCTCGGCGTCGGTTCCTCCTTCGCCCGGTACGCCAAGGAGGACGTCGAGGTCGGCGGGGTGCTGGTCCGGGCCGGGGAACCGGTTCTCGGGTCACTGTCGTCGGCGAATCGGGACGGTACGCTCTTCGCCGACCCGGACCGGCTGGACTTCGATCGCGAGCAGAAACCGCACCTGGGCTTCGGGCACGGCGTACACCACTGCGTCGGCGCGCAGTTGGCCCGCATGGAGTTGCAGGTAGCCGTCAGCACCTTCGTCACCCGTCTGCCCGGCCTGCGGCTCGCCATACCGGAGGCAGAGCTGAAGTGGAAGCGCGGCATGTTGGTACGGGGCCTGCTCAGCATGCCGGTGGCCTGGTGAGCACCGCCTGGCGGGTCGGGGTGGACCCGGGTCGTTGCATCGGCACGAGCATCTGCGCCGGCACCGCGCCCGAGCACTTTCGCCTTGTCGACGGCGTGTCCGCGCCGCTGGCCGACGTCGTCTCCCCGGCCGAGGTCGTCCTCGACGCCGCCAACTCGTGCCCGGTGGAGGCGATCATCGTCCGGGACGTCACGGACGACCGGCTGATCGCGCCGGAGGAGTGACCCGTCACCCACAGCGCGCGTGAGGACGGCCGTTCGTCCGGCGTTGGCATCGCCGCGGGCGCCGCCTATGGTGGAGACATGTCCTCGGTTACGTTCCGCTCTCCTGCCGTCACCGGTGTGGCGGCGATCGGGGCTGCCCACGTGGCGATGGCGGCGTGCCGGATGGTCGACATGCGGGTGCCGGTTGTCCGCGTGCCGCGCATCGCGCCCATGTCGTGGCTGACGAGCCCGGCGCGAACCGGCCGAGGCCCCCCGCGGAATCGTTGCATCACGGGACGACCGCCAGGGCGAAGCTATCCAGCTTCGGCCTTTTTCTTTTACCCTTCGAAAGCAGAGGTAGGACCATGAGCGTCGATCAACGAGGTGTCGACAAGCGTTGGCTGGCTGATCTGCGAGCCTCGCTGGCGGAAGACTTCGCCACGCAGACGGCTCGGCTTCGGGAACTGACCGAGCTCAACGCGGACACCGGCGACCCGAGTGAGGCCCACAACCGGGCCGCGCTGCTGGTGGCCACCCGACGCAACATCGAGCAGATCACCGGTGCGCTGAGCCGCATCAGCGCCGGCACCTACGGGACCTGCGCGAAGTGCCGACAGAACATCCCGGCCGAGCGGCTCGAAATCCTTCCGCACGCGCAGTTCTGCGTGTCCTGCCAGGCGAAGCAGAACCGCTGACCGGCGGTGTGGGTGCCGTGCCGCGGCGGGTACGGCAGCCACCGGCCGGGGGCGACCCTCGGACCTCGGTGTGCTCGGTACGGAACTGGCGTACGTACCGGATCTCATTGCCGCCAAACGGGAGGCCGAGCACGGCCCGCTCCCCGCGGACGCCGCCGCGCGGCTCGCCATCGACGTGCCGCGACTGCGCGCCGAACTGGAGACGGCCCGGGATTCCTCGATGCTGCCCGAGCGCGCGGACCCGGTGGCCGTGGAGGCCCTGCACGAGCTGGTGGTGCGTACCCGACTGCACGGGATCCCCGGCCATGAACGCGTCGTCCTCCCGGGCCCGAGAGCGGGCAGTCAACCAGGGCCAGTTGCGCGCTGATCGGACGTGGTTCTCCGAGTGCGGCGGGGGGGGGGGGGGGGGGGGGGGGGGGGGGCCCGCCCCGGGGGGGGGGGGCCCCGCGGGGGGGGGCGGGGGGCCCCCCCGCCGGGGGGGGGGGGGGGCCCCCCCACCCCCCGCGCCCGGCCCCCGGTTGGCGAGATTCTACCCGGTGTTTTGGGCGCTTGTTGTGTTGGTTTTTTTGGTGGGGGGGTTGCCCCGCCCCGGGGGGCGGCCCCCCCCCACAGCGGTGTCGCCGATGCCGGGTTCTAGCCGACGCGGACACCGGCGGTCGGGGTGGGCTGGACCCGCTCGAACCGCACCTTGCTCAGCCAGCCCGGGAGGTCGCTGAGCACGTACAGCTCACCGTTCACGTCCGCGCCGAACGCCGTCGGCTGGGTGGGGAAGGTGCCGATCTCGGCGGACTCGTAGCCACCCGTGGACCTGGGACGCACGGCGAACGCGCGGGTCGAGCAGTAGTCGCTCGCGATGTAGGTCCCCCGCGCCTCCGGTGTGACGGACCCCCGGTACACCAGGCCGCCGATGATGGAGCAGTTCTCGGTCAGGTAGTGCTCGTACTCGACGACCGGGTCGGTGAGCCGTACGCCCGGCCGACACTGCGTCTGGTCGAAGACCGGCGTGCCCTCCTTGCAGGACCAGCCGAGGTTCGCGCCACGCTGCGACGGGCGGATGTGGTTGATCTCCTCGATCAGGCCCTGGCCGACGTCGCCGATCCAGAGTGAGTTGTCGACCGGGTCGATGGAGAACTTCCACGGGTTGCGCAGCCCGTAGACCCAGATCTCCGGCCGCGCGCCCGCCGTGCGGACGAAGGGGTTGTCCACGGGTACGCAGTAGGGCTTGCCCCCGCAGCTGCGGTTGACGTCGATCCGTACGATCTTGCCGAGCAGGGTGCCGAGGTTCTGGCCGCTCTTGAACGGGTCGTTCGCGTTTCCGCCGTCGCCGGTGGACCAGTAGAGGTAGCCGTCGCGGCCGAAGGCCACCTGCCCGCCGTTGTGGTTGCCGAACTCGGCGTGCTCCTGGGTGAGCAGCACCTGCAGCCGATCGGGGGCGCCGAGCGGCACCCGCGCCAGGGTCAGCGCTCCGGCCGGCAGGCTCGTGTAGGCCACGTAGAGGATCCCGGTGCGCGCGAAGTTCGGTGCGGGCGTGATGCCGAGAAGGCCGCGCTCGTTGTCGGACGTGTCGATCCGGGCGGTCAGGTCGAGCACCGGATCGGCCGCCAGGCCGGTGGCGGGGTGGTACGCCCGGACGGTGCCGTTCTTCTCCGCGATCAACATTCGACCGTCCGGCAGGCCGGTGATCGCGATCGGGCGCTGCAGTCCGAACGCCACCCGCTCGGACACCACGGTCAGCTCGCTGAGTGGCGTCGCGGGGGCGTGGGATGTGCCGGCCACCGACGGGGGTGGTGACAGAAGCACGGACAGGGTCAGGATGAGCAGGCCGGCCAGCATGGTGGCCGGACGATGTCGCCGTCGCTGCATGTTCGGCTCCTCGATCAGGTGGGTGGAGGTGGTGTGGGAGCGTTTCCACACTACATCGACCCGGGTCGATGCCAAACCCGCTGGTCCTTGGTCGCGCGCGCCACCGTCGTCGGTCGCCGGCTGTCCAGATCGAACTGATTCGATATAGCATCGCGGCAGGGCAGTGTTACTCCGCAGGGCGTGCGGCGCGGAGTTTTCGCCATCCACCGGGCGGGCCGGGCAGCCGGCGGTGGCCACCGATTTCGGGCGCGGCGGGGTTTACGCCGGCTCGGCGTCACCTGCGGCGTGCTGGTCCAGTGGCGAGCGCGGTGCTCCGGTCGTCGGCCGAGCGGTGCTCCTCGGTTCCGTGCCCCGAGTCGGCAACGGACCAGACGAAACACCGAGGAGAAGTGCACAGATGAACGACGTACCCGCTCGACCGAAGCACCGGACCAGGGGCCCCGCCAGACTGCTCCTGGGTGGTGCCTGCGCCCTGGCGATCACCGTGTCCTCGATGGCCGTGGCGACCTTCGCCCGCGCCGACCTCCCCGGATCGCCCGGGACCACCCTGAAGGCCGCCGCCGAGCGCAGCGGCCGGTACTTCGGCGCCGCCATGGGGGCGGACCGTCTCAACGACTCGGGCTTCCTGAACATCGCGAGCCGTGAGTTCGACATGATGACGGCCGTCAACGAGATGAAGCCCGACGCGACCGAGCCCAACCCGGGCCAGTTCAACTTCGATCGTGGTGACGCGATCTACAACTGGGCCACCCAGCGCGGCATGCGGTTCCGTGGTCACACCCTGGCGTGGCACGCCCAGCAGCCGAGGTTCTGGGGGAGCCTGAGCGGCAGCGCCCTGCGGAACGCGATGATCAGCCACATCAACGGGGTCATGGCCCACTACAAGGGCAAGTTCGCGTACTGGGACGTGGTGAACGAGGCCTTCGCCGAGAACGGCAGTCGGCGGTCGTCGAACCTGCAGTCCACCGGGAACGACTGGATCGAGGTCGCGTTCCGGACCGCGCGCGCCGCCGACCCGAGCGTGAAGCTGTGCTACAACGACTACAACATCGAGAACTGGACGTACGCCAAGACCCAGGGCGTCTACAACATGATCAGGGACTTCAAGTCCCGGGGCGTACCGGTCGACTGTGTGGGCCTGCAGACCCACTTCACCGGCGGCAGTTCGTTGCCCGGCAACTTCCAGCAGACCCTGTCCAGCTTCGCCGCCCTCGGGGTCGACGTGGCGTTGACCGAGGCCGACGTCACCAACGCCTCGACCAGCCAGTACCAGGGCCTCACCCAGGCCTGCATGAACGTCCCCCGCTGCGTCGGCATCACGACGTGGGGCATCCGGGACAGCGACTCCTGGCGCGGTAGCGAGAACCCGCTGCTCTTCGACCGCAACAGCAACCCCAAGGCGGCGTACACCGCCGTCCTCAACGCGCTCAACGCCGCCTCCACCACCGTGCCGGGCACGCCGCCGACGACGCCTCCGCCGACGACGCCTCCGCCGACGACGCCTCCGCCGACGACGCCTCCGCCGACGACGCCTCCGCCGACGACGCCTCC
Source organism: Micromonospora sp. NPDC051543 (assembly GCF_044454415.1). Taxonomy (NCBI): domain Bacteria; kingdom Bacillati; phylum Actinomycetota; class Actinomycetes; order Micromonosporales; family Micromonosporaceae; genus Micromonospora; species Micromonospora sp. NPDC051543. Next base: position 1,537 of record NZ_JBITDT010000023.1, on the reverse strand, counting down.
GCCGACGACGCCTCCGCCGGGTGCCTGTAGCGCGACGTACCGGATGGTCAACAGCTGGAACGGTGGCTTCCAGGGCGAGGTCACGGTGGCCAACAACGGCTCCGCCACCCTCAGCGGCTGGACCGTACGGCTGACGCTGGCCAGCGGGCAGAGCATCGCCAATGTCTGGAATGGCATCAACACCGGCACCAGCGGAACGGTCAGCGTCCGTAACGTCGACTACAACGGGTCTCTCGGCGCGAACGCCTCGACCACCTTCGGTTTCCTGGTCAACGGCAGCAGCAACACCGCACCCAGCGGTCTCTCCTGCGCCAGTTGATGACCGACGACGCGTACCGATCCCTCCGCGTCGGGACGCTGACCGGGCCCGGAGCCACCCGCTCCGGGCCCGGGCGCCGTCGTGGTCGGACCGGTACGCGACCGAAGTGACAGTCCTCGCGTACCGCACCTCGTCGATAGGGAGAACGACCATGCGCAGACTTCTCGCGGTGTTCAGCGCCGCCCTGATCCTCGGCACCACAGTCGGCAGCGCTCCGGCCGGGGCGTCGGGTGCGTCCCGGCCCTCATGCCCCCGTGGCCTGCTCTTCTGTGAGGACTTCGAGCGACTGCCCGCTGGCGGGGCCAGCACGGTGAACTGGGGCGTCGACACCCGCCACGGCACGCTCACCGTCGAACGTGCTCGCCGCGGCAACCAGGTGCTGCACGTCCACACGGTCGACAACGGACGTGCCTTCCTGCGCGTCGACGACTTCGCCGCGCCGGGCAACCGCTTCTACGGCCGGATGCGCCTACGCGTCGACGCCTTCCCCACCGCCCCGGACTGGGCGCACTTCACTCTGGTCGAGGCGACCGGTAGCGGTAGCGCGGAGGTCGTGCGGCCGATCGGTGGCCAGTACGCCCCCACCGTGCCCGGAACGTTCTGGGGCATCGGCGCCGACGGCGGTCCCACCGGCGACTGGACCAACTGGCGGGAGTCCGCCCCGGTCGTCGAGGACACCTGGCAGTGTTTCGAATGGAAGATCGACGCGGCGGACAACCGCGTCGCCGTGTGGATCGACGGCGTGGCGAACCCGGAGCTGTCCGCCTCCACGAATGACCACGGCGGTAACGACGTTCCCTTCGTCCTGCCGACCGTCGACACGGTGAAGATCGGTTGGCAGCTCTACCAGGGCGGCACGACGCCGGGTGAGTTCGACCTCTGGATCGACGACATCGCCCTGTCGACCAAGCGGCTCGGCTGCTGAGCTGACGCCCCCGGAGGTGCGCGGGGACTCTCGACGCCGGTGGTCGCGGCCGGCCACCGGCGTTCGACAACAGCTCTACGAACGGCGCACCGTCGTCGAACGCTGCTTCCACCGGCCGAAGCAGTGCGGCGCCGTGCGTCTTCGCGACCGCCGCGCCAAGCGACCGACGGCGACAACACCCTGATCAGCCTGATGCCGGTGAGTCATCTAGATGCAACGCCGTTCAGTTAGGCGTTTGGTGTGGTCGTCAAGGGTCGGGGCTGATGATGTTGATGTTGGTGGTGGCTTGGTAG
>NZ_JBITDT010000022.1:17263-95572 GCF_044454415.1 Micromonospora sp. NPDC051543 | reverse complement strand
CCCCGCCCCGGTTTAACATTGTGTTGCCGACCCCAACCCCCCTTTGCTTCCCCCACCCCTTGTTCACCCGGGGGCGCCGCCGGGTCCGCAGCCCGATCCACGCGTCGATCATGGAGTTATTGCCCGGACACGCCGAGGGAGAAGGCAATAACTTCATGATCGACGGGGTCGGCCGGGCGGCCGGGCGGTCGGGGCCGGTCGGGGCCGGTCGGGGCGGTCGGGCCGGGTGGGCTGGGCTGGGCGGGACGGGCCGGGTCGGGGTGCGGGGGCTGGCTGGGGCTGGGGCGGGGTTAGGGGTGGGGGGTGAAGGGGGTGCCTAGGTGGGGGGTGGCCAGCAGGGTGGGGTTTGCCGTGGTCAGGGTGGTTTCCCGGGAACGGCGGGCTTCGTCGGGGTCTTCCTCATGGACGTACGCCAGCGTGGGGTCGACCAGTTGCACCGTGTGGACCAGGAGGTCGCCGGTGACCAGCAGGCGCTCGTCGGCCACCGTCACGAGCACCGACTGGTGGCCGGGGGTGTGTCCGGGGGTGGACAGCAGTCGTACCCCCGGGGTGAGGTCTGTGTCGCCGTCGACCACCCGGAGCTGGCCGGCGGCGCGCAACGGCGCGATCAGGCCGGCCGGTAGTTCGGGGTTGAGTGACTCGGCAGCGTCCACCTCGGCGCGCTGCAGCAGGTAGCTTGCGTTCGGGAAGTACGGCCGGCCGGGTGTGCCGGTGACCGCCCAGCCGATGTGGTCGGTGTGCAGGTGGGTCAGTACGACCGTGTCGACGTCGGTGGGGTCGATGCCGGCGGCGGCCAGTTCGGCGGGTAGCCGGCCGGGCACCGGCGCCCAGCTCGCGGCGGGCGCGTCGGTCGGGCCGATTCCGGCGTCGACCAGGGTCACCGGTCCGTCGCCGGAGCGGATCGCGAAGCTGCGGAACGGCAGCCACCACTGCCCGTCCGTGGTGACCGAACCGGGGTCGCGGCGGTCGGCCTCCGCCCAGTGCGCGGCCGTGGCGTGCGGAAACGCCTCGTCGCGGGGCTGGAAGAACGCGCCCTCGCCGTCGGTGAGCGCGGTGATCGTGATAGACCCGAGGGTGCGGCTCAGTGGCATCGCGCGATCGTGTCAGGGAACTGCTGTGCCGTGCAGCCCGGTTTCACCGGTCGGTCGAGGCCGGCTGGGGGCTGCCGGCCCAATTGCAGTACGCTCGTACTGCTTGAGCACGTGTCCCCCGAGAGGAGCGCCGGCCGATGGCGAAGATCAAGGTAAACAACCCGGTCGTGGAGCTCGACGGCGACGAGATGACCCGGATCATCTGGAAGCAGATCCGGGAGCAGCTGATCCTGCCCTACCTCGACGTCGACCTGCACTACTACGACCTGTCGATCCAGTACCGCGACGAGACCGACGACCAGGTCACCATTGACGCCGCCAACGCCATCAAGGAGCACGGCGTCGGCGTCAAGTGCGCCACCATCACCCCGGACGAGGCCCGGGTCGAGGAGTTCGGCCTGAAGAAGATGTGGCGGTCGCCCAACGGCACCATCCGCAACATCCTCGGCGGCGTCGTCTTCCGCGAGCCGATCATCATGTCCAACGTGCCGCGCCTGGTCCCCGGCTGGACCAAGCCGATCATCATCGGCCGGCACGCCCACGGTGACCAGTACAAGGCCACCGACTTCGTCGTCCCGGGCCCGGGCACGGTGACCATCACCTACACGCCGGCCGACGGCGGCACGCCGATGGAGATGGAGGTCGCCAACTTCCCCGGCGGCGGCATCGCCATGGGCATGTACAACTACGACGAGTCGATCCGGGACTTCGCCCGCGCCTCGTTCCGGTACGGCCTGGACCGCAACTACCCGGTCTACATGTCGACCAAGAACACCATCCTCAAGGCGTACGACGGCCGGTTCAAGGACATCTTCGCCGAGGTGTTCGAGAGCGAGTTCAAGGCGGAGTTCGACGCCGCTGGCCTGACCTACGAGCACCGGCTCATCGACGACATGGTCGCCGCCGCGCTCAAGTGGGAGGGCGGGTACGTCTGGGCCTGCAAGAACTACGACGGTGACGTGCAGTCCGACACCGTCGCGCAGGGCTTCGGCTCGCTGGGCCTGATGACCTCGGTGCTGCTCTCCCCGGACGGTCGTACCGTCGAGGCCGAGGCCGCGCACGGCACGGTCACCCGGCACTACCGGCAGTACCAGAAGGGCGAGAAGACCTCGACCAACCCGATCGCGTCGATCTACGCCTGGACCCGGGGCCTCGCCCACCGGGGCAAGCTGGACGGCACCCCGGCGGTCGCCGAGTTCGCCAACACCCTGGAGCAGGTCATCATCGACACCGTCGAGGGCGGCCAGATGACCAAGGACCTCGCGCTGCTCATCTCGCGCGACGCCCCGTGGCTGACCACCGACGAGTTCATGAACGCGCTCGACGAGAACCTGGCCCGCCGGCTCTCCGCCTGATCCGACAGCACCAGCACCGGAGCCCGCCGGCACCCGCCGGCGGGCTCCGCTGTGTCTGGCGGGCGACACGCGTGCGGCGTCACCCCGGCCCGGCACGTCTCGTTGACCAGGGTGGACGAGATGCCAGTCGCGTCCAGAAGGTTGACCGAGGTCGACCGCGGTCTGCGTGCCGATCAGCCAGCCTTCCCGGCTGTGTCGCGCACAGCCAGCCGTCCCTTCCCTGCGGGGGCCCTGTCCCGGGCCCCCCGCGCCCTGTTACCCGGCCCGTACGGCCGACGGGCCCGGTCAGGCGGCGCGCAGCAGTTCGGCAGCGCGTTCGGGGGAGATGTCGTTGATGAAGACGCCCATCCCCGACTCGGAACCGGCCAGGTACTTCAGCTTGTCCTTGGCCCGCCGGATGCTGAACAGCTGAAGGTGCAGGTGGCCCAGTTCGCGGTCGATGCGCACCGGCGCCTGGTGCCACGCCGCGATGTAGGGCATCGGCATGTCGAACAGCCCGTCGAAGCGGCGCAGCAGATCCAGGTAGAGCGGCCCGAAGGCGTCCCGCTCGCTGTCACCGAGGGCCGGGATGTCCAGCACCACGCGCCGTGGCGCGACGTGCACCTCGAACGGCCAGCGGGCCGCCGCCGGCACGAACGCCGTCCAGTGCTCGTTCTCGGTGACGACGCGGTCGCCGGCCGCGCGTTCGGCGGCCAGCACGTCCGCGTACAGGTTGCCCCCGCCGGTGCGCTCGGCGTGCCGGCGAGCCGCGGCCAGCAACGCCCGGGTGCGCGGCGTCACGAAGGGGTACGCGTAGATCTGCCCGTGCGGGTGGTGCAGCGTGACGCCGATCTCGACACCCCGGTTCTCGAAGCAGAAGATCTGCTCCACCCCGGGCAGTTCGCCGAGCACCTCGGTCCGGTCGGCGAGCGCGTCCAGCACCGTACGGACGCGGCGCGGCGGGAGGCTGGCGAACGAGGCGTTGTGGTCGGAGGTGAAGCAGACCACCTCGCACCGGCCCTGGCCCGGTCGGACCGGCGTGAACGGGGTGATCTCGCCGGGCTCGTCGGCGACCCGGCCGCTCAACGAGGGAAACCGGTTCTCGAAGACCACGACGTCGTAGTCCGGTGCGGGGATCTCGGTCAGCCGGTCGCCCTCGGACGGGTCGAGCGGGCACTCGTTCGCGGGCGGCAGGAACGTACGGGTCTGCCGGTGCACGGCCACCGCCACCCACTCGTCGGTCAGCGGGTCGTAGCGCAGTTGCGACGCGGGTGGTGGCGGCGGCAGATCACGGCGGTCCGCCTGGTCGCGGACGGCGTCGTCGTTCTCGTCGAAGTAGATCAGTTCCCGGCCGTCGGCCAGGTTGATCGCGGTGCGCTTCACGGCGCCGTCCCCTCACTCGTCGGCGTGCGCGTCGCGCGGCCCGCCCTCGTCGCCTTAACCATGATCAGTTGGCCCACCTGTTCGCCGAGTACCCGTCGCGCGGTCGGAGGCAACGCCTCGTCGCTGACCAGTACGTGGGCTGCCGCCAGCTCGACGATCGAGGAGATGCCGACCGTGCCCCACTTCGTGTGGTCGGAGAGCACCACCAACTGGTCCGCTGCGGCGACCAGCGCCCGGTCGATCTCGGCTTCCATCAGGTTCGGGGTGGTGAAGCCGGCCCGCTCGGTGATGCCGTGGACGCCCAGGAAGAGCAGATCGAGGTGCAGCCGGCGGACGGCCCCGACCGCGAGCGGTCCGACCAGCGCGTCCGACGGTGTCCGGACGCCGCCGGTGAGCACCACCGTCTGGTCGGACCGACCGCCGGCGTGCAGGATCTCGGCTACCGGCAGTGAGTTGGTCACCACGGTCAGACCGGGGACCTCCACCAGCCTGCGGGCCAGTTCGGCGGTGGTGGTGCCGGCGGAGAGGGCGACCGCCGCGCCGGGCCGGACCAGCGCCGCGGCCCGGTCCGCGATGGCGGCCTTCTCCGGTAGTTGCCGGACGGACTTGGCGTGGAAGCCCGGCTCGTCGGTCGAGCTGGTGCCGGCCGCGGTCGCTCCGCCGTGCACCTTGGCCAGCAGGCCGCGCTCGTGCAGCGCCTCCAGATCGCGCCGGATGGTCATGTCGGAGACGCCGAACTCGGTCGCCAGGTCACTCACCCGGACACCGCCGGTGGCCCGGACCCGATCGAGGATGGCCGACTGCCGCTGCCGTGCGAGCATCCGCCGTGCCTCCCAGGGGTCCACGTACTCTCACGCGGTCGAACGTGTTCCAACAAAGGTGAACACTAGCGCGTGCCCGGAACCGGCGGAAGGAAAGGGGGCAGGGCGACGGTCAGGCGGACTGGATCTTCAACTCCACCCAGCCGGTCTCGGTCAGATGATCGAGTACGGCCTGCACCGCCTCCGCGATGCTCATGCGGGAGGTGTCCAGCACCAGGTCCGCGTCCGTCGGCTCCTCGTACGGGTCGTCGATGCCGGTCATCCCGGTCAGCAGACCGGCGCGGGCCCGCGCGTACAGGCCCTTGCGGTCCCGTTGCTCGCACACCTCCAGCGGTGTCGCGACGTGTACCAGCACGAAGCCCGCCCCGGCGGCCAGGGCCATCTCCCGTGCCGTCGCACGGGCCGCCGCGTACGGAGCGATCGGGCAACAGATGCCCATGCCGTGGTGCCGGGCGATCTCGGCCGCCACCCACCCGATCCGACGGACGTTGAGATCCCGGTCGGTCTTGCTGAAGCTCAACCCGGCGGAGAGTTCACGGCGTACCACGTCGCCGTCGAGGAGGGTCACCGACCGGTCGCCGTTCTCCCGCAACGCGTCGGCCAGCCCCCGGGCGATGGTGGACTTACCGGAGCCGGAGAGGCCGGTCAGGAACACCACGAGCCCCCGGTGCCGGCGCGGCGGCCGAGCCCGGGCCAACTCCTTCGCGACCGCCGGAGGGGTGTGCCACTCGGGCAGGGGGAAGCCGCGGTCGAGCAGGTCGTCGATCTCGTCCTGGGTGAGCGCGAGACGCCGGTTACGCGGCGGGATGTCCTCCCGCCAGCGCCACTGCCCGTCCCGGTTGTCGTACGCCAACTCGCGCGGCACCAGCACCCGCAGGCCCGCCCCGGAGAGCATCTCCCCGGTGGAGAGCAGGTGGGTGACCCCGTACGCGGCGGAGACGCGGGCCCGCAGCAGGGCGTCGCTGATCTCGTCGCGGCGGTGCGACAGCGGCACGGCCACCAGGGTGGCCGGGGGCATCCGGTCGCGGGCGGCGAAGATCGTACGCACCAGCGCCTCCGGCGCGAGCCCACCGACACCGCCCTCGCCGACCGGGATCATCACGAGCAGGTGGGCGGCCAGGGTGCGGGCGGCGTGCGCGATCTGGGCCAGCTGTGGCCGGTGCAGCGGACGGTCGGCGATGACTCCGAGCACCCGGCCCGGGGGAAGCAGCGCCCGAACCTCCTCGGGGCTGCGTCGCAGCCGCTGGAACGGGCCTTGGGCGCCGTCGCCGAGCCGCCGGAGCGGGCCACCCAGGCCCGCGACGCCCTCGCGCACCGGCCAGACGTCCGCCACGTGGAGGGCGGCAGCCGGCGCGCCCTCGGCGTCGGTCAGCACCAGCGCGCGTCGGGCCTCATCGCGCGGGTCGAAGCCCTGTGCCAGCGCGGCCGGCACCTGCAGGGTCACCGGCACCTGCCACGGTGTGCCGTCGGCCAGCCGGCCGCGCCGACTCACCGACACCAGGTCGGCACGCGTCATGAAGCCGGTCAGGGGGGCGTACGCGCCGGTCAGCAGCAGCTCCAGATCCGCGAGCTCACCGGGACGCGGCGCGTACGCCGGCGCGTCCCGAAGCACCTCGTCGGGCAGCACCCAGCCGTTGCTCATCCACACCCCCCACTCGCTGACGGCACACAGTTTCGCAGCCGACCGCCGATCGGTCGAGGCCGCCACTCCACGACGTGCGCGGTCGGGTCAGCGACGGACCCGGCGTCCCACCGCCGACCGCAGCCAGTTCCAGACCTTCCGCTCGTCACGGATCCTCGGCGTCGCGCCGTCGGCCGGGCAGATGAAGAGCAGCGGCAGCCGCGCGTCCTCGGTCCATCCGGCGTTGGTGATCCGTGCCTTGAGGAACCAGCTACCCCGCGTACGACCGCCGTTGAGGGCCTGGAAGTCGATAGTGGTGGTGGCGCGGTGCACGAGATGGACGGTGTCGGCGCCGCCCGGCTCGGCGACCCGCTCGACCTGGAACTTCACCGGCAGGAAGATCTCGTCGCCGGTCTCCCGGCGGCGGGCGACCACGTCCAGGCGAGCCTTACGGACCTGCGCGGTGGAGTCGAGCACGTCGGAGGGGACCTCGTCGACCGGGAGCACCAGCACGTCGCGTTCGCCGTCGGAGCGGAAGCCGATCGGCTGGTCCGCGGAGCGCAGTTCGGCGGCCACGCTCACCGTGACGGAGTGCCCGTCCGGCTCCAGCGCGTCGATCCTGGCGTGCCCGGCGATGCCCGACTCCCACGTGGCCAGCCGCCGCAGGTCCGCGATCCGCCCCCGCTCGACCAGGTACGCCACGGCCCGTTGCAGCGGCGGCAGTCCAGCCGCGACCCCGGGGGCGAACCGCTCCTGGATGATCTTCTGGGCCTCGACGGCGACCTGCTCCACCCAGTCCTCGGGAGCGTCCAGGAGCCGCTTGCCGCGCAGCCGGTTGATCATTTCGTTGCGCAGCCAGCGCCGGTGCAGCCGGTCGCGCAGCGGCCCCGGCTCGGTGTGGGCGGTGACGACGTCGAGCGCGTCGCGCACGCTTGCGAAGTAGCTCGCCGGCTCCAGCCGGGCCGCGGTGACGTTCTTGGCATCGGGCCGCTGGGTGTGGTGGTAGCAGGTGTAGTCGGACAGCACGCAGGTGCGGCGGGACGCGAAGTAGGCGCGTACGACGAGCGAATGGTCCTCGAGCCGCCGCTTACCGCCCTCCGGGAACCGGAGCTTGTGCTCGTCGAGGAAGGCGCGACGGAACAGCTTGTGGCAGGTCAGGCTGTCGATCAGCGGCGCGTTCTCCAGGGTGGCGTCGAAGCGGTTCTTGCGGAACAGCTCCCGGGGCACACCGCGCCCGTGCCCGGCCATCTTGCCGATCACCAGGTCCGCGTCGTACTTCTTCGCGCAGTCGTAGAGCCGTTCCAGCGCCTGGTCGGCGAACCAGTCGTCGTCGTCGGCGAAGAACACGTACTCGCCTCGGGCCCGCTCGATGCCCACGTTGCGCGGGCGCGACGGCCAGCCGGAGTTCTCGATGTGCACCACCTGGATGTGCGGGTGCTTGGCGGCCAGCCGGTCCAGCCTCGCGCCCGTGCCATCGGTGGATCCGTCGTCGACGAAGATCGCTTCGAACTCGTCGGCTGGTAGCGACTGCTTCAGCAGCGAGGCCACCAGCTTCTCGATGTGCGGGCCGCAGTTGTACGCGGGCACCACGACACTGACCTTGGGGACGCCAACCTCGACCATCACGATCCTTCCCGCGTCGGCGGTCGAATATCCCCCGGAACACTGCCCGGTGAACGGGAAGTGAATCGTGCCACCCCGGAGTGGACTTTCCGGCGGCGGGGTCTGGGTGAGCGCAGGACCGGCGCAAACGTTCACCCGACCTGCAACCGCCGCACGGAACAGACCCTAGGGGTACGGCGCCGCGAGGATCAGGGAAGCGCCGGGGGCGCGCCGGTGTCGACCTGGGGCATCGACTCCCTACGCTGGCCTGGTGACACTGATCGCGACCCAGTCGCTCACCAAGACGTACGGAGGTCGGGTCACCGCGCTCACCGACCTCACCGTCGCCGTCGAGCCCGGGATCATCGGCCTGGTGGGGGCGAACGGCGCCGGCAAATCCACCTTGATCAAGATTCTGCTCGGCCTGATCGCCCCGACGAGCGGGCAGGTTTCGGTGCTCGGCATCGACCCGACCACCGAACCGGCGGCGGTCCGCGCCCGCGTCGGCTACATGCCCGAGCACGACTGCCTCCCACCCGACCTGTCCGCCGCCGAGCTGGTCACCCACCTCGGGCGGATCAGTGGTCTGCCGCGCACGGTGGCCCGTGAGCGGGCCTCCGAGGCGCTGCGTCACGTCGGGCTCTACGAGGAGCGCTACCGGCCGGTGGGCGGCTACTCCACCGGCATGAAGCAGCGGGTCAAGCTGGCCCAGGCGCTGGTGCACGACCCCGACCTGCTGTTGCTGGACGAGCCGACCAACGGTCTGGACCCGGCCGGGCGGGACGCCATGCTGGCGTTGGTGCACCGGATCGGCACCGAGTTCGGCATCTCCGTCCTGGTGTGCTCGCACCTGCTGGGCGAGGTGGAGCGGATCTGCGACACGCTGATCGCCATCGACGGTGGCCGGCTGCTGCGCGCCGATCACATCTCCGCCATGACCTCGGCCACCGACGTGCTGGCCGTCGAGGTCAGCGAGGGCACCGAGGAGCTTGCGGCCCGACTCGCCGCGCTCGACCTGCCGGTGGCGCGCGACGGCCGGCTGCTGCTCGTACCGCTCGCCGACGACAGCACCTACGACCTGATCCTCGGCGCGGTCGCCGAACTGGACCTGCCGCTGCACCGGCTGGACCAGCGCCGGCACCGGGTGGCCGAACTCTTCGCCACGAGGGAGCTCACCCATGCCTGAGCCGTCATCCGTCGTCCGGTCCGCGCCGGGCGGCGTCATCCACGACATCGGCTACCAGCGCTACGAGGGCCCCCGCCTGGGCCGCCGGCACGTCTTCGGCGCGCTCTACCTGCACGGGCTGCGCACCATCTTCGGGCTCGGCCGCAGCGCCAAGGCCAAGATCTTTCCGTGGCTGGTGATCGGCATCGTCACCCTGGTCGCGGTGGCCCTGGCCGCCGTACGCAGCCAACTCGGTGAACCGGTCGCCACGTACGCCCAGTTCGCCGACGCGATGAGCTGGCTGGTCCTGTTCTTCGTCGCGGTGGCCGCCCCGGAGCTGGTCTCCCGCGACCTGCGCAGTGGTGTGCTGCCGCTCTACTTCTCCCGCCCACTGCCGCGCGCCGACTACGCGATCGCCAAGCTGCTGGCGCTGGTCACCGGCCTCTGGCTGCTGCTCGGTGGCCCGCAGCTGATCATGTTCCTGGGTGCCGCGTTCACCACCAAGGACGGCCTGAAGGGCGTCTGGAACGAGCTGCTCGACCTGCTCCCCGGCCTGCTCTACGCCGGGCTGTGGGCGGTGGTCTTCGCCTCGGTGGGGCTGCTCGTCGCGTCGCTGACCGGCAAGCGCGCGTTCGCCGCCGGTGGGGTGGTCGCCGTCTTCCTGATGACCACGCCAATCGTCGGCACGCTGAGCATCCTGCCGTCGCGCACGGCCAACGAACTGGCCGGGCTCGCCTCGCCCACCACCCTCGTCCAGGGGGTGGGCGTCTGGTCGCTCGGTGACCTGCTGGTCCCCGACAACCAGGACGGCGGCCTGCCGATCGGTGGGTTCGGCCCGGTCTACGCCCTGGTGGCGGTGCTGCTGGTCGCCGGGGCGACCACCCTCCTGCTGGCCCGTTACCGGAAGGTCGCCTCCTGATGAGCAGCACCCTGAGCCTGACCGGGGTGTCCCGGTGGTACGGCAACGTGGTGGCCGTCAACGACATCAGCATGACCCTCGGCCCCGGGGTGACCGGTCTGCTCGGCCCGAACGGCGCCGGCAAGACCACGCTGCTGCACATGATGGCCGGATTCCTCGCCCCGTCGCGCGGCACGGTGACCCTCGACGACGAGCCGACCTGGCGGAACCCGGCCGTCTACCGCCGGCTGGGCCTGGTCAGCGAGCGGGAGGCGGTGCAGAGCTTCCTCACCGCGTACGAGTTCGTGCTCGCCAGCGCCAAGCTGCACCGACTGGCCGACCCGGCGGCGGCGGCCCGACGCGCCATCGACCTGGTGGAGTTGGAGTCGGCGCAGGACCGCCGGATCGGCACGTACTCCAAGGGCATGCGACAGCGCGCGCGGGTGGCCGCGGCGCTGGTGCACGACCCGCAGGTGCTGCTGCTCGACGAGCCGTTCAACGGGATGGACCCGCGTCAGCGGCTGCACATGATGGATCTGCTGCACTCCCTGGGCGACTCCGGCCGGACGATCCTGTTCAGCTCGCACATCCTGGAGGAGGTCGAGCAGGTCTCCGGCACGGTGCAGGTGATGGTGGCGGGCCGGCTGGCCGCCTCCGGCGACTTCCGGACCATCCGCCGGCTCATGACCAACCGGCCGCACGTCTTCGCGGTGCGCTCGACCGACGACCGGGCGCTGGCCGTCGCCCTGATCGCCGAGCCGTCGGTGAGCGGCGTCGAGCTGGACCGCGCCGGCCTCACCGTGCGCGCCGGCGACTACGGCGCCTTCACCCGGGCGCTGCCCCGGATCGCCCTGCGCCAGGGCATCCGGGTGCGTCAGCTGGTGCCGTCCGACGAGTCCCTGGAGAGCGTCTTCTCCTACCTGGTGGAGGCCTGATGTGAGTGCGAGGAGTGAACGAGCGCAGCGAGTGAGCCCCGCAGTCACGAACGAAAGAGGCTGAGAACATGTCGACGATTACCTGGATCACCGCGCGCGGGCTGTTCGGCCGGCGGCGGTTCCTGCTGCTCCTCCCTCTGCCGCTGGTGCTGCTCGGCCTGGCCGTCCTCTGCCGTTCGCTGGGTGTGGACCCCCGCCAGTGGGGCCCGCCGGTGCTGGTCGGCCTCGGCCTGGCGGTGGTGCTGCCGGTGGTGGCCCTGATCATCGGCACGGGCGTGCTGGGCGCGGAGATCGACGACGGCACGGTCGTGCACATCCTCACCAAGCCGCTGCCGCGCTGGCAGATCGTGCTGCCGAAGCTCGCGGTCGCCACCGGGGTCACCGCGGCCACCGTCGCGGTGCCGCTCTACGTCGCGGGCGTGCTTGCCGATTCGGTACGCCTCGGACTGGCGCTCGCCGCCGCGTCCGCGCTCGGCGCGCTGGCGTACTCGGCGCTGTTCCTCGCGCTCAGCCTCATCACCCGGCGTCCGGTGCTGCTCGGCCTCGTCTACGTGCTGATCTGGGAGGGGCTGCTGGGTAACTTCGTCAGCGGCACGAAGGTGCTCTCCATCCAGCAGTACGTGATCGCGCTCGCCGACCGGCTCGCCCCCAGCGGGCTGCTGGAGACCAGCGTGTCGGTGCCGGTGGCCGGCGTGATGACCGCGCTGGTGAGCGTCGGCTTCACCGTGCTGGCGATCGACCGCCTGCGCTCGTTCAGCGTGGCCGGCGAGACGAGCTGAGGCGTGCGGAGTCCGGCCAGCCCTCCGGCGACGGGTAGGGCTGGCCGGATGGACCGGGCGGGTCCCACCCACGAGGCTGGTGGACGTGACTGTCGAAGCGGAGCGCAGACCCTTGGCTGACCCGTACTCCCGCCGTAGCCGGGCGTGGCTGATCAGCCTCGCCGCTGCCGGCCTCGCGTCCGCGACGGTCGCGACGGCCGCCCAGGGCAGCGGCCGGTTCCACTGGTGGGCCGGCTTCATCCTGATCCCGGCCGCACTGATCGCGGCCAGCGGCGGCCCGCTGCTGGCCCGCGGCGGCGGTCGCGCCTTCGCCGGTTACGTCGTCGCCTGTGTCGGGGCGCTGGCGTTCGTGGTGGGCGCGCTGCTGATGTTCGGTGCGATGGGAAAGGGCTGGCCACTGCTGGTGGTGCTGCCCTGCCTGGCGGTGGCCGGCACGTACGGCTGGCATGCGGGCCACCCGCTGGCCCGTGGTCTGCACCGCGCGGTGGCGCTGCTCGCGCTGACCGGCGCGCTGGTCGGTGTGACCCTGCAACTGCTCCACGCCCGGGTGATCCACCTGGGCACGGGCTGGTGGGGCGCGTTCATGATGCTCGCCGGGGTCATCGTGCTGGGCAACGCCGCTGAGCTGGCCCGGCACCGGATGCCGTACCGGCTCCAGGCGATCACCCTGCTGGTCGGGCCCTCCGTGGTGGCCTTCCTGCTCGGCCTGCGCTTCCTGCGCGGCTGGTGACGGCCGGTCCGCCGCCGCCCCCGGGGGGTGGGCGGCGGCGGACCCGGTCAGAAGGCGCAGGCGATGACGAGTTCCGGGGTGCGGTCCGGCAGCAGGTCGAGCTTGCCGATCCGGCCCGCCGCCCGCAGGTCGTCGGCGACCAGGGTGAGCTGCTCCAGCATCGCCGCCGGCCCCAGCGCCTCGGCCAGCGGCACCTCCGCCTTCATCGACAGCTTCCGCTCCGACTTGGCCCGCCGCACCTGGCCCAACGCGTCCCCGGCCAGCCGCAGCAGCGCGGGCTCGCCCGTCCCCTCGATCGCGCGGGCCACCTCGTAGGTGGTGGGCCAGGGCGCGCGGTGCACCGACCCGTACCGCCACCACGACCAGATCTCCTCGGTGACGTACGGCAGCACGGGGGCGAACAGCCGCAACTGCACCGACAGCGCCGAGGCCAGCGCCGCCCGCGCCGAGTCGGCCGCCGCTCCGGTGCCGTACGCCCGTTCCTTGACCAACTCGATGTAGTCGTCGCAGAACCGCCAGAAGAACGCCTCGGTCACCTGGAGGGCGGCCGTGTGGTCGTACCCGTCGAAGGCCGTGCTCGCGGCGCTCACCACCGTGGCCAGTTCGGCGAGCATGGCCCGGTCCAGCGGGGTGGTCGCGGTCGCGCGCAGCGCGTCCGCGGCGCCCAGGCCGAGCGCGAACCTCGACGCGTTGAGCAGTTTGGTGGCCAGCCGGCGGCCGACCTTGATCTGCGCCGGGTCGAAGGCCAGGTCCATGCCGGGCTTGCCGCTGGCCGCCCAGTAGCGCACCGCGTCCGAACCGTGCTGCTCGAGGAGCGCGAGCGGGGTGACCACGTTCCCCTTGGACTTGGCCATCTTCTTGTGGTCCGGGTCGAGGATCCAGCCCGACAGCACGGTGTCCCGCCAGGGCAGCACCCCGTGCTCGAAGTGCGAACGGACCACGCTGTCGAAGAGCCAGGTCCGGATGATCTCCTGCCCCTGCGGGCGCAGGTCCATCGGGAAGACCTGCGCGAACAGCTCCGGGTCGGTCTCCCAGCCGCCGACGATCTGCGGCGTCAACGACGACGTCGCCCAGGTGTCCAGCACGTCCGGGTCGCCGATGAAGCCGCCCGGCCGCCCGCGCTGCGACTCGTCGAAACCGGGTGCCGGATCACTGGACGGGTCGACCGGCAGCGCCGACTCGTCCGGCGTGAGAGGGTGGGACCAGTCCGGCTCGCCAGTGTCGTCGAGCCGGTACCACACCGGCACCGGCACTCCGAAGAAGCGCTGCCGGCTGACCAGCCAGTCGCCGGTCAGGCCACCCACCCAGTTGTCGTAGCGGTGTTTCATGTGCGCCGGCACCCAGTGCAGCTCCGCGCCCCGGGCCAGCAGCGTCGCCCGCAGTTCGGCGTCCCGTCCGCCGTTGCGCAGGTACCACTGGCGCGTGGAGACGATCTCCAGTGGCCGGTCGCCACGTTCGTAGAACTTCACCGGGTGGGTCACCGGACGCGGCTCGCCGACCAGGTCACCCGCGTCGGCCAGCATCCCGACGATCTCCCGGCGCGCGCCGTTGACGGTCTGCCCGGCCAGTCCCGCGTACGGCGCCGCGGGCACCCCGGCCGGCGGCTCCGGAACCAGCCGGCCGTCGCGGCCGATGACGACCCGGGTGTCCAGGTCGAGATCCCGCCACCAGGTCACGTCGGCGAGGTCGCCGAACGTGCAGACCATGGCGATGCCGGTGCCCTTCGCGGGATCGGCGAGCGGGTGGGCGCGCACCGGCACCTCGACGTCGAACAGCGGGCTGCGCACGGTCGCGCCCACCAGGTCGGCGTACCGCTCGTCGTCGGGGTGGCAGACCAGCGCGACGCAGGCCGGCAGGAGCTCCGGCCGGGTGGTGTCGATGAGCACCTCGCGCCCGCCGGGCCCGGCGAACCGCAGCCGGTGGTACGCGCCGGGCCGTTCCCGGTCCTCCAGCTCGGCCTGGGCCACCGCGGTGGCGAAGCCGACGTCCCACAGTGTCGGCGCCTCCGCCTGGTACGCCTCACCCCGGCGCAGGTTGCGCACGAACGCCCGCTGGCTGGTGGCGCGGGCCACCCGGCCGATCGTCGTGTACGTCAGGGACCAGTCCACCGAGAGCCCGAGCCGCCGCCAGAGGGCCTCGAAGACCTGCTCGTCGGCGACCGTCAGCCGCTCGCACAGCTCGATGAAGTTGCGCCGCGAGATCGGCATCGGGTCGCGGCGGGCGGCGTCGTCGACCGGGGTGGCCGGCGGCCGCCACACCGGGTCGTACGCCAACGCCGGGTCGCAGCGCACCCCGTACACGTTCTGCACGCGACGCTCGGTGGGCAGCCCGTTGTCGTCCCAGCCGATCGGGTAGAAGACCGCCTTGCCCCGCATCCGCTGGTAGCGGGCGACGGTGTCGGTGTGCGTGTACGAGAAGACGTGCCCCATGTGCAGCTCGCCCGATACGGTCGGCGGCGGGGTGTCGATGGAGTACACGTCGGCCCGCTGCCTGCCCCGGTCGAACGCGTACGTGCCCTCCTCCTGCCAGCGCTGCGCCCAGCGCTCCTCGAGCCCGTCCAGATTTGGACGCTCGGGAACGCCGGCGCGGGCCGTCCTCGCCGTATCGGTCATCTGCCGATCGTAGGCATCAGCAGAGTGCCGGGCCACGGAGTTGCAGATCGCCGGTCCTACACGAGCGAGTCGCGCCACTGCTGGTGCAGCGCCGCGTACCGGCCGCCGGACCCGACCAGCACGGCCGGCGGGCCATCCTCGACGACGTTCCCGCCGTCGACGACGAGCACCCGGTCGGCGGTCTCCACTGTGGAGAGCCGGTGTGCGATCACCAGCGCCGTCCGGTCCCGCAGGATGGTGCCGAGCGCGCGCTGCACCAGCCGTTCCGTCGGTACGTCCAGCGACGACGTCGCCTCGTCGAGGATCAGCACGGTCGGGTCGGCGAGGAACGCCCGGGCGAACGCGACCAGTTGTCGCTGGCCGGCGGAGAGCCGCCCGCCGCGCCGGTGCACCTGGGTGGCGTACCCCTCGGGCAACGCGGCGATGAACTCGTGCGCGCCGATCGCCTGCGCGGCGGCCCGTACCTCGGCATCGTCGGCGCCCGGCCGGCCGAACCGGATGTTCTCCGCCACCGTGCCGCTGAACAGGTGGTTCTCCTGCGTCACGAGCACCACGGCGCGGCGCAGGTCGGCGTCGCACACCGCGCGCAGGTCGATCCCGTCGAGCAGGACAGTGCCAGCGTCCGGATCGTGGAACCGGGCCACGAGCTTGGCGATCGTCGACTTGCCCGCGCCGGTCGGCCCGATGAGCGCGACCGTCTGCCCGGCCGGCACCCGCAGGTCCAGTCCGGCGAGGATGGGGGTGTTCGCTCGGTAGCCGAACGAGACGCCCCGGAAGGTCAGCTCGCCGTGACCGGGGCCGCGCGGCAGCGGCACCGGCCGGGCCGGCTCGGCGACGCCGGGCCGTTCGTCGAGCACCCCGGCCAGCTTCTCGAGCGCCGCCGTCGCCGACTGCAACGAGTTGTAGAACTGGCTCAGCTCCTGCATCGGCTCGAAGAAGCGTCGCAGGTAGAGCAGGAACGCGGCGAGCACGCCGATCTCGGTCCGCCCGTCGAGCACCCGCCACCCGCCGTAACAGAGCACGACCGCGACGGTGAGGTTGCCGATCAACTTGATCGCCGGCGAGTACGTGGCGATCAGCCGGAACGCGCGCAGGCTCGCCCGCCGGTAGTCGTCCCCGAGCGTCACGAAGATCCGCTGGTTGCGCGGCTCCCGACGAAACGTCTGCACCGCACGGATGCCCCGCATCGACTCGACGAAGTGCACGATGACCAGCGCGACGGCCTCCCTCGTCCGCCGGTAGGCGGTGGCCGAAGCCCGGGCGAACCAGCGGGAGAGCCAGAACAGGAACGGGAACGCGAGCAGCGTCACCGCGGCCAGGGGCAGGTCCAGCCAGAGCAGGATGGCGGCCACCGACAGGATCGACAGCGCGGCGAGCACCAGGCTGTCGATTCCCCCGTCGACCAACTCGGCGATGCTGTCCAGGTCGCTGGTGAGGCGGGACACCATCCGACCCGACGTGTACCGCTCGTGGAAGCCCACCGACAGTCGCAGGAAGTGCCCGAACACCCGCTGTCGCAGGTCCAGCAGAACGGCCTGGCCGATGCGGGCGGAGAGGGTCAGGAAGCCCCGGCGGGCCGCGTACTCCGTCACGGCGGCGG
The DNA here is from genome assembly GCF_044454415.1 of Micromonospora sp. NPDC051543. Lineage (NCBI taxonomy): Bacteria > Bacillati > Actinomycetota > Actinomycetes > Micromonosporales > Micromonosporaceae > Micromonospora > Micromonospora sp. NPDC051543. Next base: position 79,001 of record NZ_JBITDT010000022.1, on the reverse strand, counting down.
CGGCGAACGCCCCGGCCACCGCGACCAGCGGGGTGGCGTTCCCGGCGCGCAGCGGGGCGATGGCGCGATCGATGCCGACCATGACCAGGTACGGGCCGGCCATCGCGGCGGCGTTCTGCGCGAGCAGCAGACCGACGGCGGCGGCGAGTCGCCCCCGGTGCGGGCGCAGCAGGTCGGCCAGCAGGGCCCGGCTGTGCCGGCGCAGCCGGGCGACGGCCGCCGGGGTGTTCTCCTCGGCCCGGCTCCGGTCGGCCTCCGGGTCGGTGGCCGTCCCCCGCCAGCGGGCCAGGTCCGGCTCCCCACCGGGAGACGGATCGGCCTGCTCCGGGGTCGTCACGAGCGCACCAGGCCCCAGCCGTCCGAGGTGGACGCGCCGGGCCCCGGCGGCCCGATACCCCGGGGCCCGGTTCCGGCCGGGTGGACGGCGGTGGCCGGTTGCGCGGGTGTCGGTTCGGCGGCTCCCGGGTGAGCCGGTGGTTCGGCGGCTCCGGGGTGAGCCGGTGGCTCGGCGGCGAGCAACGCCCGGTAGGCGGGCACCGTGGCGAGCAGTTCCGAGTGCCGGCCGATCGCGGCGATCCGTCCACCGTCGAGCAGGGCGACGCGGTCGGCCAGCGCGATCGTCGACGGCCGGTGCACCACCAGCAGCGCGGTGCTGGCCCGCAGCACCTGCCGTAGCGCCGCCTCCACCAGCGCCTCGGTGTGCACGTCGAGGGCGGACAGCGGGTCGTCGAGCACCAGCAGCGCCGGGCGACCGAGCACCGCCCGCGCCAGGGCCAACCGCTGCCGCTGGCCCCCGGAGAGGGACAACCCCTGCTCACCCACCCGGGTGGTCAGGCCCCACGGCAGGTCGTACGCGAAATCGGCCTGTGCCAGCGCGAGGGCCGCGCGGACCTCGTCGGCGTCGGCGTCCGGGCGGCCCAGGGTGAGGTTCTCCCACACCGACATGGAGAAGAGGGTGGGCTCCTCGAACGCCACCCCGACCAGCCGGCGCAGCGAGGCCAGCCGCAGGTCGCGCAGGTCGTGCCCGTCGAGGGTGATCCGGCCGCCGGTCACCTCGTGCAGTCGGGGCACCAGCGAGAGCAGGGTGCTCTTGCCGCAGCCGGTGGCGCCGACCAGGGCCAGCGTCTCGCCCGGCTCGATGGTCAGGTCGATCCCGTCCAGGACGGCCGTGGCCGCGCCCGGGTAGCGGAAGGCGACGCCGTCGAAGCGGAGCCGACCCTGGACCTCGTCGCGGCTGAGCGTGAGCGCGTCGGGAGCGTCCACGATCTGCGGTGGAGTGTCCAGCACCTCCTGGACCCGGTCGGCGGCGGTGGCGGCCTCCTGCCCGTTGGCGATGATCCAGCCGAGCGACTGCACCGGCCAGATGAGCATCAGTTGGAGGCTGGCGAACGCCACCAGCTCCCCGAGCGTGAGCACGCCCCGCGCGGCGGCGGCGGCACCGGCGACCAGCACCACGCCCAGGGTCAGGTTGGGCACCAGGTCGAGCAGCGCCGCCGTGTTCGCCAGCAGCCGGCCCTTGCCCACGCCGGTGTCGTGCAGCGTCCGGGCCCCGTCGGCGAAGCGGGCGGCCAGCTCGGGCCCCCGCCCGTACGCCTTCATCGTGCGCAGACCCTGCGCGGTCTCCTCGACGAGCGTCGCCACGTCGCCCTGCTGGTCCTGCATCCGCCGGGACGCGGTGTGGTAGTGCCGACCGAACCGGCGGGTGATCAGCAGCAGTGGCACGGCGCTGGCCGCGACCAGCAACCCGAGCGCCGCGTGCAGGTGGATCAGCAGCAGCACCACCACGACGTAGGTGGTCAGGTTGAGCACCAGGAAGAAGACACCGAACGACAGGAACCTGCGAATCACCGACAGGTCGCTGGTGATCCGGGAGAGCAGTTGGCCGGACTGCCAACGGTCGTGGAAACTGGCCGGCAGCCGTTGCAGGTGCGCGTAGACGTCGGCGCGCAGCGCCGCCTCCATGCCCACCGCCGAGGACGACTGCACCCACCGGCGGATGAAGATGAGCACCGCCTCGACCACGCCGAGCAGCAGCGCCAGACCACCGAGCTGGAGCAGGCCCGCGGGCTCGTGGCGGGCCACCGGCCCGTCCACCACGTGCTGCACCACCAGGGGTACGGCGATCCCGGCGGCCGTGCCGGCGAGCCCGGCGACCAGCAACCAGACGAACTCGGTGGCGTACGGGCGCAGGTAGCGGCGCAGCCGCCAGAGGTTGTGCACGGGGTGGCGGCCCGCGGCGACCGGGGCGGCCCGGTCGCCGTCGCTCTCCACAGGCACTACCCGACGGTAGCGTCATTGGGTGCCCGTGTAGTTGTCAGCTTGCCGTCAACCGCCGCTCATGACCGAGAAGCCACTTCTTCACGTCCAGCCCCCAGCGGTAGCCACCGAGGCTCCCGTCGGTACGCAGCACCCGGTGGCAGGGCACGAAGAGCGCGGCGGCGTTACGCGCGCAGGCGGCCGCCGCGGCCCGCACCGCGGGTGGCCTCCCGGCCAGCGCCGCGTACCCCGTGTAGGTGACCGGCGCGCCCGGCGGCACGTCCCGCAGCACCCGCCAGGCGTACGCCATGAACTCGCCGCCGGTGTGCTGCCGTACCGGCACCGAGTCGATGGCGGCGAGATCCCCGTCCAGGTAGGACCGGACGGCCAGGGTGGTCGGCCCGAGGTCGGCGCGTTGCCGTACCGGCGCTCGCAGACTCGGGTGGATCAGGGGCGGCAGCGCCTCCGGGTCGGGGGTGAAGCCGGCCGCCAGGACCTGACCGTCGTGGTCGGCGAGGATGCTCAGCGGACCGGTCGGGGTGGTCAGGACGGTGCTGTCGATGCTCATGCGGCTCTCCAGAGTCTGATCGTGGCGTAGGACCGCCAGGGGCGCCACCGTTCGGCGTGCGCGTCGAGGGTCGTGTGGGGTAGGCCGAGGGCCGTCGCGCCCCGGCGGATCGCGAGGTCGCTGTCGAGGAGGACGTCGGGGTCACCGAGGGCGCGCATGGCGAGGTAGTCGGCGGTCCACGGCCCGATCCCGGGCAGCGCCAACAGCCGCCGCCTGGTGTCCTGACGGTCACCCCCCGGCGCGAGGTCCACAGTCCCGTTCACGACGGCGAGGGCCAGCCCGCGAATGGTCTCCCGCCGCCGCAGAGGCATCCCGAACCCCGCATCCGGAATCCCCAAAACCTCCTCCGGCGTGAGAAACCCCCGCAGCTCACCCTGTTGATCATGAAGTTGTTGTCGCGACACGCCGTCGTCGGTGGCAACAACTTCATGATCGACGCGGGTGGCCAGCAGGCGGGTCAGGGTGGTTCTCGCGGAGCGCACCGACACCTGTTGGCCCACTATCGCGCGTACGGCCATTTCGAAACCGTCGACCGCGCGGGGGACGCGGATGCCGGGCTCGGCCGCCACCGCCGGGGCCAGGGCCGGGTCCGCCGCCAGCGTGGCGTCGACCGCCTCCGGGTCCGCGTCGAGGTCGAGCAGACGCCGGCAGCGGGCCACCGCCGGCGCGAGGTCGCGCAGGTCGGTCAGGCGCAGCGTCGCCGCCACGTGCCCGTTTGCCGGGGTCAGGGCCACCTGGCCGGGGCCGTGTGGCAACCGCAACCCCCGGTGGTACGTCCCGTCGCGTACCTCCTCGACACCCGGCAGCGCGCGCAGCGCGAGGAAGTCCAGCAGCGCGTTGGCGTGCAGGGGTGGACGGTACGCCAGCCGGAGTGTGATCGTCCCCGCCCCGATTGCCGCCAGGTGTCGGCCGCGAGCGGTCCGCAGCTCCGAGGGGGCGCTCGCGTACACCTCGCGGACCGTGTCGTTGAACTGCCGCACGCTGCCGAAGCCGGCGGCGAACGCGATCTCGGCCATCCCCAGCCCGGTCGTCTCGATGAGGATCCGCGCGGTCTGCGCGCGCTGGGCCCGGGCCAGTGCGAGCGGCCCGGCCCCCATCTCGGCGCGCAGCATCCGGTGCAGGTGCCGTTCGGTGTAGCCCAGTCGGGCGGCCAGCCCCGGTACGCCGTCCCGGTCGACCACCCCGTCGGCGATCAGCCGCATCGCCCGGCCCACCACGTCGGCGCGGACGTCCCACTGCGGCGAGCCCGGCGCGGCGTCGGGCCGGCAGCGGCGGCAGGCGCGCAACCCGGCGCCCTGGGCGGCAGCGGCCGACGGGAAGAACCGGACGTTCTGCCGCTTCGGCGTGACCGCCGGGCAGGACGGCCGGCAGTAGATCCCGGTCGACGTCACGCCGGTGTAGAACCAGCCGTCGAACCTCTGGTCGCGACTGTCCACCGCCCGGTAGCACCGTTCGAAGTCCATCTCCACGCCACCGATGATGCCCCGCTGCTCAAGCCACCGGCTGGCGGAAATCAGACCTGAGCGTGTCCACCCCCGTCGCGCTTCCCCGCTTCTTGCGGTGATCAAGAGGTTCGCGTCACGACACGCCGTGCACCGTGACGCGAACCTCTTGATCACCAGGGCGGAGAGGGAGGGGTGGGGGATTTCCGCCCGGGAGTGTCGGTCGTCCCGGGTAACGTCTCGCCACCAACTCAAGAAGGGGGGCGGCGATGGCGAGCGTTGCGGGTTGGGTGGCGGCGTCGACACACGGCTCGATTCCGCCGTTGCCCCGCGCCGTGGTGCAGTCCTTCTACCGTCGGATGCGGGCCGTCGCGCCGGCCGCCGTCGGCGCCATCGAACGGGACCGGTCCACCGACCAGACGGAGCCGTTCGCCGACACCGCCTGCGGCCGGCTGGCCCGGTCGCTCGACGAGGCCGGTCTGCGGGCGCTCGGCATGTGGACGCATCACCGGTGCATGCGTTTCTACGACGACGACACGACCGTCGGCCGGCGGCTGATCGGGGAGATCGCGGCCCGGCCCAGCCTCGGCTGGACGGCGGACGAGGTGCGCTGGATGCTGCGCGAGTCGATGTCCGCAGGTCCGGCGGCAGCGGACCGGTTCACCCTGCCCCGCGCCGCGTGCGCGCAACTGCCCGCGTCCGAGCGGCCGTTCGACGACCTGCCCGCCGAGATCGAACCTCCCGCCGGGGCCACGGCGGCGAGGCGCCGGCCCGATCCGCAGGCATCCCCGTCGGGCGCGTCGAGCGTCACCGCCGACCCGGCCAGCACGCGGCCCGCTCTCATTCCCCGGCAACGCCGCGCCGGCTGAGCGGGTCGGGCCGACGCCGCGTCGGGCGAGCGGGTTGCGCCGACGCCGCGCCGACCGATCGACGGAGGTCGGGCAGGTCGACGCGCCCGAATGCCGACAGCCCTTGAACAATGATCGACTACGGCAGGATGCTGGGCACAGCACACCGACGGAAGGATCGCTCATGCCCGCCAGTGAACCCACCATCCTCGCCACCAGCATGGGCTTCTTCCGTGGCGACCTGGGGCCGTCCGACCTGCGTCCCAGCCCGGTCTTCGAGCTGGCCGCCGAGTTGGCCGAGGCCGGTCCGCAGCCACGGATCTGCCACCTCGGGCAGGCCGTCGGTGACCAGCCGACCTCGTTCACCGCTGTCTACGGGGCGTTCGCCGACACGCGGTTCCGCCTGTCGCACCTGGCGCTGTTCCCGATGCCGAACGTCGACGACGTCCGAGCCCACCTGCTCGCACAGGATGTGATCTGGGTCGGCGGCGGTAGCGTCGCCAATCTCGTCGCGGTCTGGCGGGTGCACGGGCTGGACGAGATCCTGCACGAGTGCTGGCAGGCCGGCGTGGTGTTGGCCGGCGTCTCGGCCGGTTCGATCTGCTGGCACGTGGGCGGCGCCACCGACAGCTTCGGGCCCCGTCTGCGGGCCTACACGGAGGCGTTGGGTTGGCTGCCGTACGGCAATGGCGTGCACTACGACAGCGAGAGTCAGCGCCGGCCGCTGATGCACGAGCTGGTTGGCGACGGGACGTTGCCGACCAGCCACTGCACCGACGACGGCGTCGGCCTGGTCTACCGGGGGACCCGGCTGGTCGAGGCGGTCGCCGACCGCGAGGGCGTCTCGGCGTACGAGGTGAGTCGTCGCGCCGACGGCAGTGTGCGGGAAGAGGTCATCGCGCCCCGGCTGCTCCGGTGAGCGCCGGTCAGACCCGATCTTCGAACGCGGCGCACACGGTGGCCCGCGCCTGCTGCCCGTCGATCGCCCGCAGCAGCTCCCGGGCCAGGGCGATCTGCTGCGCCTCGTCGACCGACCGGTCCGTCGGCGTCACCTCCACCCGCCACCGGAAGTAGAGATAGCCGTCCTCGTCGGTGACGGCGAGCCGCGGGTCGGCGCCCTCGTTGGTGTTGATCTCCAGCAGGTTGCCCCGGACGTCGACCGAGTCCCGGCGATAGGGCTTCGCGTCGGGCAGCCGGGCGCGGATCAGGTCGAGCAGTTCCGCCGCGGTCAGCGGGCCGTCGACCATGATGAGGAACTGCAACGACGGCACGTCTGCCACCTTGGCAGACGCGCAGAGGAGCGACCAGGGCCGCGTTCAGCCCGATGGAATCGGAGCCGCGTGGACCGGCCCGCTCGGCACCGGCGTAAGCTGGCTCGTCGTGAGTCTCACCATCGGCATCGTCGGCCTGCCCAACGTCGGCAAGAGCACGCTGTTCAACGCGTTGACCAAGAACGACGTGCTGGCGGCGAACTACCCGTTCGCCACCATCGAGCCCAACGTCGGCGTGGTCGGGCTGCCCGACGAGCGGTTGGGCAAGCTCGCCGAGATCTTCTCCTCGCAGAAGGTGCTGCCGGCTCCCGTGTCGTTCGTCGACATCGCCGGCCTGGTGCGCGGCGCGTCGAAGGGGCAGGGGCGGGGCAACGCGTTCCTGGCCAACATCCGCGACGCCTCCGCCATCTGCCAGGTCGTCCGGGCCTTCTCCGACCCGAACGTCGTGCACGTCGACGGCAAGGTCTCGCCGGCCGACGACATCGAGACGATCAACACCGAGCTGATCCTCGCCGACCTGCAGACCCTGGACAAGGCGCTGCCCCGGTTGGAGAAGGAGGCCAAGCTCCGCAAGGACCGGGCCGCCGCGGTCGCCGCCGCGAAGCAGGCCATCGAGGTGCTCGACGGCGGCACCACCCTCTACTCCGGGGCCGCCGCCGCGAAGATCGAGCTGGAGCACCTGCGGGAGCTGCACCTGCTCACCACCAAGCCGTTCCTGTACGTCTTCAACGTCGACGAGGCCGAACTCGCCAACGAGGCGTTCCTCGACGAACTGCGTGCCCTGGTCGCCCCCGCCGAGGCTGTCTTCATGGACGCCAAGATCGAATCCGAGCTGGTGGACCTGCCCGAGGAGGAGGCCCGCGAGCTGCTGGAGTCGATCGGCCAGAACGAGCCCGGCCTCAACCAGCTCGTCCGCGTCGGCTTCCGTACGCTCGGGCTCCAGACGTACCTCACGGCCGGCCCCAAGGAGGCCCGGGCCTGGACCGTCCCGACCGGCGCGACCGCGCCGGAGGCCGCGGGTGTCATCCACAGCGACTTCCAGCGCGGCTTCATCAAGGCCGAGGTGGTCTCCTACGGCGACCTGGTCGAGGCCGGCTCGATGGCGGCGGCCAAGGCGGCGGGCAGGGTCCGCATCGAAGGCAAGGAGTACGTCATGCAGGACGGCGACGTCGTGGAGTTCCGCTTCAACGTGTAGTGCGGATCCGTCCTGCACCGTGAGAGGCGCTGCTCGGATCATCCCTTGCGTCCGGGCACCAGCCTGTCGAGGTCAATCTTGATCGCGAATGGTGTCGTGAGGCGTAGCTCGTGGCGATGGATCCCCGTCGGCGCGTACAACTGGGTCGGTCCGTCGAGCTCGTAGGTGTGGATCACCGGCGCACCCTCCTCCTCGACCCGCCAGTAGTTCGCGATGCCCGCCTCCGCGTACTTCCGCAGCTTCACGGTCCGATCACGGTGAGCCGACTCCGGCGAGACCACCTCGACGACCAACAGCACCTGATCGGGCGTGTAGAACGTGCGATCGGGGTCGTAGTAGGGCGCAGTCGTGGCGAGGAGGTCGGGCTCGGGACGATTCCGCGGGTCGAGTCGGATGGTCATTTCCCGCTCGACCTCGACGCCCGCTGGCGCCTGCTCCGCGAGGGCAAACAACAGGGCGGAGACGACTCGGCTGTGCCAGGCCCGCTGGGGAGACATCATGAAGACGAGCGCTCCGTCGATCAGTTCGGTGTGACGGGGAGCCTCGGGGAGATGATCGAGGTCATCGGCGAACCATCCCTCAAGGCGAGGCGGCCGCATCCACTCGGGCACCGCAGACATGGCGTCACCGTAGCATTGCGTAACGGCGAGGTCCGGCACGCTGAGGCCAGCACGACCTGGACGCAGGCTGAGTACAGCTGGATATGAACTCAGCCTCGGCTGTACTGTGGTCGAGTGGAAGCGTTGACACACGGGCAGGCGCTGGCCCGCTTCGGCCACGCGTTGTCCGATCCCATCCGAGCGCGACTGCTGCTGGCGCTGCGGGACGCCCCGGGCTATCCGGCGGAGCTCGCCGACCTGATTGGGACGAGTCGGCAGAACCTGTCCAACCATCTCGCCTGCCTGCGCGGCTGCGGTCTGGTGGTGGCGGTCCCCGAGGGGCGGCGGACCCGCTACGAGTTGACCGACGCGCGGCTTGCACATGCTCTCGGCGACCTGCTGGATCTCGTCCTGACGGTCGACCCGACGGTGTGCGTCGACGCCGACGAGAAGGGCTGCTGCTGATGCCCGGCCCGCTGTTGCAGGTCCAGTCCGGCAGCTTCGCGGCGCGTCGCGCGCTGCTGGCTCGGCGGGTGCGGTTTCTGGTGGCGGCGACGATCACCTACAACGTGGCCGAGGCGGTTGTGGCGATCTCGGCAGGTGCCGCCGCCGACTCCACCGCCCTGATCGGTTTCGGCCTGGACTCGGTGATCGAGGTGTCCTCTGCGGCGGCGGTGGCATGGCAGTTCGCCGGCCGCAACCCCGAGTCGCGGGAATGGGTCGCGCTGCGAGTCATCGCGGTGTCGTTCTTCGCGCTTGCCGCCTACGTCACCGTCGAGTCGGTCCGCGCGCTCACTGGTAGTGGCGAGGCCGAGCATTCCTCGGTCGGTCTGGTCCTGGCCGCCCTGTCGCTCCTCGTCATGCCGGCGCTGTCGTACGCGCAGCGACGCGCTGGGCGTGAGTTGGGTTCTCGGTCCGTGCTGGCCGATTCCAAACAAACTCTGCTCTGCACCTACCTGTCGGCCGTACTGCTCGTCGGCCTTGGTTTGAACAGCCTCTTCGGCTGGTCCTGGGCTGATCCGCTGGCTGCGCTCGTCATCGCGGCGATCGCGCTGAAGGAGGGGCGCGAGGCGTGGCGCGGGAATTCGTGCTGTGCGCTGCCCGTCAGCAGCGCGAACTCACCTGTCGTCCATGGTGACCACGTCGACGCCTGCGGGTGCGAGCCCGGCTGCTCCTGCTGCTCGGCTAAGAAGACCTGATCGTCCAGCTTGGCCCGCCCCGGCGTTCGCAGCGAACGACCATGGCAGCCCGAGACGCGTTCTGAGCAGGTGTCGGACAGCATCACGCCCATAACGCGGCAGCGGCCCTCAGTTCCGCTGCAATGTCCGCACCTCCGTCGGTCGAGGGGACCCTTTCAATTGAAGGGCAGGTCGGGAGAGAGGGACCGGTACCAGAGGCAGGGGGCGCAGCACAGGAGCACGACGAGCGCCACGATGGCAATCAGAGCGATCCCGCTGAGACTGCCGATGGCGAACAGGCTCCTGACCGCGTTCCTTCCGCGGGCCGCTCCATCATCGTCTCTGGCCACGACGCCCCCATGATCGGCAGTGTTGGTGGCGACAATGTAGCTGTCGGGCCTTGCCTGCGCGGTGGCTGGCGGCGTCAGGGGCGTAGCTCTCGCAGCAGTGCGTGGACGCGACCCTTGATGTCGTCGCGGACCTCGCGGACGACATCAATGGATTGCCCGGCCGGGTCGGTGAGCTTCCAGTCCTCGTAGCGTTTGCCGGGGAAGACCGGGCACGCGTCGCCGCAGCCCATGGTGACGATGACGTCGCTGGCTTCGGCGGCGTCCCAGGTGAGTCGGATCGGGGTCTGGTCGGTGATGTCGATGCCGACCTCGCGCATGGCGTCGACGGCGACCGGGTTGATCGTCTCGGCGGGTTCGCTGCCGGCGCTGCGCACCTCGACGGTGTCGCCGGCGAAGTGGCGCAGCCAGCCGGCGGCCATCTGCGAGCGGCCGGCGTTGTGCACGCACACGAACAGGACGCTGGGCTTGTCGCTCATCGGGCCTCTGTCTCCTCGGCGAGGTGGGGTACGAGGACATCGTCAGCGACGTCTCCGTCTCGGGGGTACCAGGCGGCGAGCGCGGCGACGCCGACCAGGCCGCCGACGAACTGGGCGACCACGAAGCCGGGCACCGAGGTGGGGGCGATGCCGGCGAAGGTATCGGTGACGGTCCGGCCGATGGTGACAGCGGGGTTCGCGAACGAGGTGGACGAGGTGAACCAGTAGGCCGCGCCGATGTAGGCGCCGACGGCAGCGGGCGCGGTGGCGGTCCGGCCGCTGCGGGCTAGGGCGAAGACCAGGACGACCAGGCCGGCGGTGGCGACGATCTCGGCGAGCCACAGGTTCCCGCCGGCGCGCTCGGTGTGTGACCAGGTGACCGCCGGCAGGTCGAACATCAGGTTCGCCAGCACGGATCCGGCGACCGCTCCGGTGACCTGCGCGGCGGTGTAGGCGGCGAGGTCGGGGACGGTCAGGCCGGTGCCGGCGCGGCGGCCGAGCCACCAGTCGACGGCGGACACGACGGGGTTGAGGTGCGCGCCGGACACCGGCCCGAACACGAGAATCAGCGCGCCCAACGCGAATGCGGTGGCGATCGCGTTCTCCAATAGCTGGAGCCCGACGTCACCGGGGGAGAGGCGAGCCGCGGCGATCCCGGACCCGACGACGGCGGCGACCAGGAGCGCGGTGCCGGCGAATTCGGCCGAGGCCCGGCGAATGAGGGTGCGGTTCACCGGGTGGCAGGAGCAGCGGCGGGCAGGTCGAGCAGCACGCCGAGCTGGCGGAACGCCTCGGGCTCGACCCGGTACCACACCCAGGTGCCACGACGTTCGGAGTCGACGAGGCCGGCCTCTCGCAGCACCTTCAGGTGGTGGGAGATGGTCGGCCCGGACAGGTCGAACGCCGGGGTCAGATCGCACACGCAGATCTCCGGCACCGAGGCGATCATCGACATCAGTCGCAGTCGGACCGGGTCACCGAGGGCCTTGAACATCGGCGCGACGACCGCCGCCTGCTCGGCGTCCATCGGACGGACGGCCAGCGGCGCGCAGCAGGCTACCGCTTGCAGGTCCACGACCGGCAGATTCTGTTTCGACACTCGTCTACCTTGACAGACATCGAATCAGGCTACAACGGTGGGGTTGCTTCGAAATCCGTCTAGACAGCGGTTTGCCCCAGCAGGAGGATTCCCATGTCCCGCGTCCAACTCGCTCTGCGCGTGTCCGACCTCGAAAACTCGATCGCGTTCTACTCGAAGCTGTTCGGCGTCGACCCGGCCAAGCGCCGGCCCGGCTACGCCAACTTCGCCGTCGAGAACCCGCCGCTGAAGCTCGTCCTCATCGAGGGCGAGGCCGACCAGCCCACCGCGCTGGACCACCTGGGCGTCGAGGTGTTCAGCACCGGCGACGTCACCGCCGCCACCAGGCGCCTCACCGACGCCGGCCTGATCACGCTCGAGGAGAACGACACCGAGTGCTGCTACGCCCTGCAGGACAAGGTCTGGGTACGCGGCCCCGGTGACGAGCGCTGGGAGGTCTACACCGTCAAGGCCGACGCCGACACGCTCACCAGGGCGACCGACACCGAGCCGGTGGCCAGCGGAGTCGGCTCACGCTGCTGCTGACCACGGCCGATCTGCGCCTCCGGCGTCTTGGATGTCGGGGTGTCCGGTCGGCTGGGACACCCCGACATCCAGGAACCGGGGATGATGTGGACACCGACATACAAAGGACGGTGGAATCGATGCTGCTCAGCTCGTCGTTCGGTACGGCGGCGTCCGCGTACGACCGGCATCGCCCGGACTACGCGTCGGCCGCGACGCGGTGGGTGCTCGAGCACGCGCCCGGCTCGCGAGTCCTCGACCTTGGCGCCGGCACCGGCAAACTGTCCGCCACTTTGGTCGCTCTCGGTGTCGACGTCGTGGCGGTGGAGCCCGACCCGGCGATGCTCACCGAGTTGGGTCGCGCGCTGCCGACCGTACGGGCCCTTCCCGGCAGCGCGGAGGCGATCCCCCTGCCGGACGCGTCAGTCGACGCGGTGCTGGCCGGCAACGCCCTGCACTGGTTCGACATGGCCGTCGCGGGGCCGGAGATCGCCCGGGTCCTGACGCCCGACGGCGTCCTGGCCGGTCTGTGGAACGTCATGGACGACCGGGTGGACTGGGTGGCCGCCCTCGAAGGGGTCAGCGGCAGCGCGGCCATCGGTCCGCGCGACACCCGGAGCAGTTGGCGCGCGGCGACGGCAGGCCTGCTCAGCCCGGGCAACGGAATTGCCGACCAGTTCGGTACGCCCGAGCAGGCCGAGTTCCCCCACGGGCAGCGCCGGAGCGCCGACTCCCTGGTCGCGACGCTCGCCACCCGGGCCGGGTTGCTGGTCATGCCGGAACCGGAGCGGACGGCCACGCTCGACCGGATCCGCGAGTTCCTCGCCGGAAGGGCCGAGACCGCCGAAGGAGACTTCACCCTGCCCATGCTGACCGGTGTCCTTCGCGCCCGCCGACTCTGACGGTCGCCGACGGCCGCCGTCGGGGCCGCACGGGTTACACGATCCGGCGCCGCCGCGTCAGTGTTGATCGGCCTCGGCCTCGCGCTCGCCTTGTGAGCGCCAGGGCCGCGAGCTGGACCGGAGCGGCATTCTGACGGTACCTGGTGTGCTCCGCCGCAGCGTGGCGAACCCGGCCGCGACCAGCCCGAGCGCCAGAATCGCCATACCGCTGAGGAGCAGCGTCGGCCGGGGCCCGATCGCGCCGACCATCGGGCCACCGAGCATGGTGCCCAGAGGCACCGCGAGCACAAGCACGGCGCTGTTCGCGGCGAGTACGGCGGGCAGCTGCTCGGTCGACGCGCTGCGTTGGAACAGCGCCATCGACGTGGACATGTACGGTGCCCAGATCAGGCCCGCCAGGGCGAACGCGGGCAGGGACAGGACGACGGGCGCTCCCACACCGAGCGGCAGCATCGCCGCGCCGAACCCGATGACGATCCCGATGATCGTCGCGCGCAGCGGCCAGTGCCGGAGGTGGCCGGCGACCACACCGCCGAGGAGGCCACCGATGCCGAAAGCGGTGTAGTACGCGGCGAGCAGCGTCGCGGACGCGTGCAGGTCGTCGGTGATGTGCAACGGCATCGCGACGTACACCGGGCCGAACAGGAAGAAGAACGCGACGCTCAGCACCAGCAGGCCCAGCAGCGTGGGCTGACGGCGGATGAACGCGAAGCCCGCGGTGCGTGGGGCGCTGTGCTCGTACCGACGGATTGTTCCGGTGGCGGGTAGCGCGAGCCGATAGGTGAGCGCCAGCACCGCGAACGTGGCGGCGTCGACGGCGATGACCCACACCGACCCCACCCAGCCGATGAGGATGCCCGCCAGCGGAGGGCCGACGACGGTGGCGAAGCCGGAGATGGTGGTGAGGACCGCGTTCGCCGGCAGATGGTGTCGCTGGGGCAGCAACTCGGCGATCAGGGTGAACCGTCCGGCCGAACCCCACGAGTGCAGGAGGGCGGACGCGGCGAGCAGGACGGCGTACAGCCCGATCGTCAGCGTGCCGGTCAGGTAGGCGATCGGGATCGCGGCGAGCGCGGCGGCCCGCAGGATCGCGTCCCACCCGGCGAGCTGGGCGCCGCCGCGCCCGCCCAGCAGCCGACCGAAGGCCACCGTTCCGACAGCGCTGGGAAGGGTGTACGCGGCGACGGCGACCGCGATCCAGAGACCGCGCTGACCGGTCGGTGCGAGCTGACGGGCCAGCCAGGGCACCGCGACCACGGCCATGCCGTCGCCGAGTGCGGACACGGCCAACCCGGGTAGTACGCGTCGCAGCAGGGGATGACTGACCACCGGCCAGTACGGCGAGGTACGCGGAAGACGAGGCATGAGAGCAGTCGACCGGGCATCGACGCCATCCGCCAGCAGGTACTGCTGCCAGCAGAATCAGCCCAGCGCGGAAGCGCTCCGTTCGGGTGTCGGGATCGACTCGGGTCCCCCGTGGACGTCTCCGCGGAACCCGAGTCGACCGACCGTTACTGCGTTCGGTAGACGGAGATGTGTGACGGACTCTCCGTCGTGAACGGCTGCCGGTGCCAGTCGGCGTACCGCTCGGTGAGCGCAAGGCCCGCCTGTCGCGCCATCTCGTCGATCTGGTGCGGCCAGGCGTACCGCATCGCGAACGGCTTCAGGTGCACGCCGTTGTCGTCGAAGGTGATGGTCTGGCGGATGAAGCGCTGCGCCGGCCGGTCGTACCGGTGCACTCGGATCGTCACGGAGTCCTCGGTCACCTCGCGGACCTGTATCCGCTCGTCCGCGTCGAAACCGCGCTCGTCGGGAACGAACGTCTCGATGACGAACGCCCCGCCGGGCGACAGCACCCGGGCGACGTTGCGGAACAGGTCCGCCTGCCGCTCGGCGTCCACCAGGTTGAACAGCGTGTTGAAGACCAGGTACGCCATGCGGAAGGGGCCCTGCACGCCCACGTCCGCCATGTCACCGACGACCGTGGGGATCTGGTCGCCACCGGGCTTGGCCCGCATCAGCGCCAGCATCTCCTCGGACGCCTCGATGCCGTGCACGCTGAGGCCGCGCTCGGCAAGTGGCAGTGCGACCCGGCCGGTGCCGATCGCCAGTTCCAGGACCGGACCGCCGTCGGCCAGATCGGCCAGGAAGTCCACGGCGGGCGCCGGGTCGGGGTTGCCGGGGCTGTCGTATCCGGCAGCCCACAGCCGGCCGAAGAGGCCGGGATCGTCGAAGACCGACATCAGCGGCCTCCGGGGTTGTGCTCAGTGACGCGCGTCCTCTGCGGAGCAGTTCTGCTCACGAAGCCTCGTTTCCTCAAGTCGGATGACGTTCGGTCGGGGGGACTTCGTCGTGTTGGGCATGGCACTGCTCCCTTCGCGTGGCGGTGCACCGAGGACACCAGAGACGCCGGGAGCCCGGCAAGGCATTTACGCCCGCCGGGCTCCCGGTCGAGGAGATCGTCAGGAGATGTGGTGCAGGATCACGTTGTGCACGTGGTGGCTCTTCTGCGCGCCGCGGAACTCCACCTCGTAGGTGTGCGTACCGACGTGGATCGCGATCGCGCCGGTGGAGAAGAACGACCCACCCCAGGACTTGTTGCTAACCACGCTCACGCTGGTGATCTTCGAGTACGGGATGCTGGTGATCGCATACCGCTTACCGACGAAGGAGCGGTCCTGGATGATCACGCGCCGGTCGGTCAGCCCGATGAACCCGGTGCCGGTGCCGACGGCGTCGTAGACGGCGATGATCTGCTCACCGTCGAGCAGCCCACTCTCGATCTGCTGGACCTGCTCCTTGCGGTCGTACGCGATGTTCGCCATACGATCCAGGCTAGAAAACCGGTGCCAACGCGCCGGCTCGTCAGGACTCGGTGACCGCCCGGTAGGCGTCCTCGATGCGGGCGGCCAGCAGGACCTCACCCTCGGTCAAGGGATCACCGTTGCCGTGCCCCACCCGGATCAGGGTGCTGTCGGACCGGCGGCTTATCTCGGGACGCAGGTGCAGGGCGTCCGCCACGACCTTGACCCGTTCAGTCAGGGCCGCGTGTTGGGTATCGTCGATCACCAGCGTGCGCCGGATCTGCTCACCGTCCCGCGTCCAACCAGATAGCAAGGTCAACGCGTCGGAAAGGTAGTCGTGTTTGGCTCGGCTGCTGAACAGCACGCGCATTACCGCACCCCCCAAGCGCCGTTGCCGGCTTGTGGCCAAATCGTCGCCATCCCGTGTCTTGTCGGTGCCTTCTAGTCTGTCGTCGCTCGGTAGGGGTGTCCACGCCCACACTTCCGTGTTCTATTGGCCTAGCGGACGGTGTCGGTACCCAAACCGCCGATTGATCTGGCACCCTGGACGCCCGTGCAGACCGAACGGGCTAATGGTGGCGGGCAGGCCCAGCGACGGGACCTGAAGGTGATCGTGGGAGCGGCGATCATCCGGGACGGACGGGTGCTCGCCTGTGCGCGCTCCGCCCCGCCGGAGGTGGCCGGCATGTGGGAGTTCCCTGGCGGGAAGGTCGAGCCGGGGGAGGCTGAGACCGAGGCGCTGATCCGGGAGTGCGCCGAGGAGCTGGCCGTACGCGTCGAGATCGGTGCTCGGGTCGGCCGCAACGTCCGGATGGCCCATGGCCGGTCGGTGCTGAAGGTGTACGCCGCACGCCTGCTCCACGGTGACGAGCCGCAGGCGCTGGAGCACCAGGCGCTGCGCTGGTTGACCGCCGACGAACTGGACTCGGTCACCTGGCTCCCCGCCGACGCCCCCATCGTGGCCGCCCTACGCCCCCACCTAAAAAACCCCTAACCCCCCCGGGCCCCCACCCCTGCCCCTCACCCCGTTGATCATGAAGTTATTGCCACGACACGCCGGCAGGAAGGGCAATAACTTCATGATCAACGGGGTGAGGGCAAGGGCAAGGGTGGGGGTGGGGGAATGGGGCGGGGGCTGTCGGCATCGCCGACAGCCCCCGTATCCGGTGGTCTTGCTAGTGCTTGTCGTCCTGGTCCGGGTGCGCGAAGTTGAGGTGCTCCGGAGGCAGCGGGAAGGTCACGTCGTCGCCGAAGGGCGACGGCGCGGCGGGCCGGTCGAAGGTGAGCTCGGTCAGCGGCAGCCGGCCCCGGTCGTCGACCGCTGGCGCGGTCGGGTGGGGGACCTCGCGATCCCAGTTGACGCCGCTCTGCGCCTGCGCCTCGGCCTGCGGGTCGTGCGAGCCACCAGCGTGCGAGTGCACGCCACCTCGGCTCGTACCCGGCAGGTTCGCCGAGCCCTGACGGGCGGTGGTCACGCTGGTCTGGGGCGTCTCGCCCCGACGGAAGATCTTGCTACCAAGCCACACAAGGGGATCGTACCTGCGGTCGACGACGCGTTCCTTCATGGGGATGATCCCGTTGTCGGTGATCTTGATGTGCTCGGGGCAGACCTCGGTGCAGCACTTGGTGATGTTGCAGAAACCGAGGCCCTGTTCCGCCTGTGCGTACTCCTTGCGGTCGGTCCGGGCGTCCAGCGGGTGCATGTCCAGCTCGGCCGCCCGGATGAAGTACCGCGGCCCGGAGAACGCCTGCTTGTTCTCCTCGTGGTCACGGATCACGTGGCAGACCGTCTGGCACAGGAAGCACTCGATGCACTTGCGGAACTCCTGCGAGCGCTCGACGTCGACCTGCTGCATCCGGTAGTCGCCCGGCGCGACGTCCGCCGGCGGGGCGAACGCCGGCGTCTCCCGCGCCTTCTCGTAGTTGAACGAGACGTCGGTGACCAGGTCCCGGATGACCGGGAAGGTCCGCAGCGGGGTGACCGTGACCGTCTCGTCGTCGCCGAAGGTCGACATCCGGGTCATGCAGCCCAGCCGCGGCTTGCCGTTGATCTCCATGGAGCAGGAGCCGCACTTGCCGGCCTTGCAGTTCCACCGGCAGGCCAGGTCGGGCGCATCCGTCGCCTGCAGGCGGTGGATGACGTCGAGGACGACCTCGCCCTCGTTCACCTCGACCATGTAGTCCTGCAGGTCGCCGCCGGTCTCGTCGCCCCGCCAGATCCGGAACTGACGCTTCGCGCTCATCGGTTGTCCGCCTCTCCAGCGTCGGCGACGAGGGCGTCGAAGTCGGCGAGCTCCTCGTCGGTGAGGTACTTGGCCAGCTCCGCCCGGTCGAAGAGGCCGATCAACTCGGGCCGCATCTTCGGCAGCGGCTTGCGGGTCAGCTGCACGGTGTCGCCGTCCAGGGAGCAGACGAGGTTCACCTGCCGCCACTTCGGCTCCATCGCCGGATAGTCCTCGCGGGTGTGCCCGCCGCGCGACTCCTGCCGCTCCAGCGCCGCCTTCGCGGTGCACTCCGAGACGACGAGCATGTTGCGCAGGTCCAGGGCGAGGTGCCAGCCCGGGTTGTAGCGCCGACCACCGGCCGCGCTCACCTTGGCCACCCGCTCGCGCAACTCGGCCAGCCGCACCAGCGCGTCGGCCAGCTCACCTTCGCGCCGGATGATGCCGACCAGATCCCCCATGACCGCCTGGAGGTCCTGCTGAAGGGTGTACGGGCTCTCGCCGGTGTCCCGCTGCAACGGGGCGAGGGCGGTCTCCACGGCGGCCTCGACGGCGTCGACGGCCACCTTCGGCCGGGCGGACAGCCCGTCGGCGTAGCTGGCCGCGTGCCCACCCGCCCGCTTGCCGAACACCAGCAGGTCGGACAGGGAGTTGCCGCCGAGGCGGTTGGAGCCGTGCATGCCACCGGACACCTCACCGGCGGCGAACAGACCGCGTACGTGACCGAAGGCGGCACCCGAGTCCGGGTCCACCTCGACGCCGCCCATCACGTAGTGGCAGGTCGGCCCGACCTCCATCGGTTCGGAGGTGATGTCGACGTCGGCCAGCTCCTTGAACTGGTGGTACATCGAGGGCAGCCGGCGGCGGATCTCGTCGGACGAGCGCCGGCTCGCGATGTCCAGGAAGACACCGCCGGCGGGGGAACCCCGACCGGCCTTGACCTCGCTGTTGATCGCGCGGGCCACCTCGTCGCGGGGCAGCAGCTCCGGTGGACGCCGGTTGTTGTCCGGGTCGGTGTACCAGCGGTCCGCCTCCTCCTCGGTCTCCGCGTACTGCTTGCGGAAGACGTCGGGGACGTAGTCGAACATGAACCGCTTGCCCTCGGAGTTCTTGAGGACACCACCGTCGCCCCGGACCGACTCGGTGACCAGGATGCCCTTCACCGAGGGCGGCCAGACCATGCCGGTCGGGTGGAACTGGAGGAACTCCATGTTGATCAGCGTCGCCCCGGCGCGCAGCGCCAGCGCGTGGCCGTCCCCGGTGTACTCCCAGGAGTTCGAGGTGACCTTGTAGGAGCGTCCGACACCGCCGGTGGCCAGTACCACCGCCGGCGCCTCGAAGAGGATGAACTCGCCGGACTCGCGGTAGTAGCCGAACGCGCCCGCGACCCGGTCGCCGTCGAGCAGCAACTCGGTGATGGTCGTCTCGGAGAAGACCCTGATCCGGGCGTCGTACGAGCCGAACTCGCGCTTGTCCTCCTGTTGCAGCGAGACGATCTTCTGCTGGAGGGTGCGGATCAGTTCCAGGCCGGTCCGGTCGCCGACGTGCGCCAGGCGGGGGTACTCGTGCCCACCGAAGTTGCGCTGGGAGATCTTGCCGTCCTTCGTACGGTCGAAGAGCGCGCCGTACGTCTCCAGCTCCCAGATCCGCTGCGGCGACTCCTTCGCGTGCAGCTCGGCCATCCGGAAGTTGTTGAGGAACTTGCCGCCGCGCATGGTGTCGCGGAAGTGCACCTGCCAGTTGTCACGGCTGTTCACGTTGCCCATCGCGGCGGCGGCGCCGCCCTCGGCCATCACCGTGTGCGCCTTGCCGAACAGCGACTTCGAGATGATCGCCGTCTTCTTGCCGGCGAGGCGGGCCTCGATGGCCGCGCGCAGACCGGCGCCGCCGGCCCCGATGACGACGACGTCGTAGTGGTGTCGTTCGATACGAGTGGTAGTGGTCATGTCAGGGGCCCTTTAGTTGATGAACCGCAGGTCGTTGAACCAGCCGGCCGACAGCGCCATCACGTAGAAGTCGGTCAGCGCGAGGGTGCCGAGGGTGATCCAGGCGAGCTGCATGTGCCGGACGTTCAACGCCGAGACGAAGGTCCACGCGCGGTAGCGCACCGGGTGCTTGGAGAAGTGCTTGAGCCGGCCGCCGATGATGTGCCGGCAGGAGTGGCAGGAGATCGTGTACGCCCAGAGCATCACCACGTTGAGCAGCAGGACGAGGTTGCCCAGCCCGAAGCCGAAGCCCTTGGGTGAGTGGAACGCGAGGATCGCGTCCCACGTGTTGATCAGCGAGATGATCGCGGCGGCGTAGAAGAAGTAGCGGTGCAGGTTCTGACCGAGCAGCGGGAAACGGGTTTCCCCGCCGTACTCCTTGTGACCGTCCGGGACGGCGCAGGCCGGCGGCGACAGCCAGAAGGACCGGTAGTACGCCTTGCGGTAGTAGTAGCAGGTGAGCCGGAACAGCAGCAGGAACGGCAGGGTCAGCGCGGCGTCCGGGATGATCCACCAGCCGGGCAGGAACCGGCCGAAGTGCGAGGCCTGCTCGACACACCGGTCGGTCACGCACGGGGAGTAGAACGGGGTCAGGTAGTGGAACTGGTCCACCCAGTACCACTTGTGCATGAACACCCGGACCGTCGCGTACGCCACCCAGGCGCCGAGCCCGATCACCGTGATCAGCGGGGCGAACCACCATCGGTCGGTACGCAACGTCTTCGCCGTGATGGCGGCGCGCGCCCGCGCCCCCCGCGGCCTCGTTGCCGTTGAAGTCATTCGAGTCGTCTCCTCGACGGGCCCGTACGGGCGGGCTGCTGTCTCCGGTCGGCACGCGGACCGGCGAACCCGCACCCGCTGCCACGTCATGCGCACACCAACGACCACGCCGGATCGACCGACGCAGCTAAGTGACACACGTTACGCCGATCTTTGCGAGCCGTCCGCGCAAGGGAGTGTCCCGTGTGTCTGGCCTGGTGAAACGCCGAGGCGAGCCGACCGTCGCGGTCCTCAGCCCGACGCGCCTCCGGTGAAGTGCCAGGACGCCAGCCGCACCGAGGGCGCCGCCCACCAGGCACCGTCCACCCGGTCCGGTTGGCGCACCGTCGCCGAGCCCAGCCCGAGCACCGCGCCCGGCCCGAGTGCCCGGGGGTACGACTCGGTGAACCGCAGGTCGCGGACCGCCCGGACGACCGTGCCGTCCTCGATCAGCCACACCCCGTTGCGGGTCAACCCGGTGACGACCAGGCTCTTCGGGTCGAGCACGCGGGTGTACCAGAGGTCGCTGACCAGCAGCCCCCGTCGTACTCCGGCGACCAGCGCCGCCGTGTCCGCGTCGACCACCGCGCCGGCGGCCGTGCCCGTGGTGGTCCGGCCCACCGTGCTGGCCGGGCCGGCCGCCGCAGGCGAGAGTCGGAGGTTGCGGGCCATCGGGCCCCACGTTGCGCCGCCCGCGATCGCGTGTCCGGTGGACTCCGTGCCCGCGTCGGCGGCGGTCCGCCGGTCGTGTGCGACGGCCCGCGTGGTGCCCGCCTCGACCAGGGTCACCGCCCGCCGGCCGGTGCCCTCGGCGTCGAACGGCAGTCCGGATGCGCCGAGCGGATCGTCCACCAGGGTCACCAGCGGGTCGAACTGGGCCGCCCCCGGCTCGGCGAAGGACTGCCGCTCGGCGTACCGCTTGCCGTTGAAGCCGTACCAGGACAGGTTCTGCAACAGGTCCGCCACGGCGGCCGGTTCGAACACCACCTCGTAGCGCCCCGGCGGCAACTCGACCGGATCCGCTGCCGCCTGCGCCTTCGCGGCGGCATGCGCGCCCAACTCGGCCCCGTCGAGGTCGGACAGCCGGTCCGCGCTGTGCCGCGCGACGCCGTCCGCGCCGTCGCGGCGGGCGATGCCGTCCATCGCCGCCTCCGCAGACCGGCCGTACGCGCTGTGCCCCGCCGAGTTCGCGAACGCCGACGAGCGGTGCGCGGTACGGCAGTAACCCGCCGTCGTGAGAGGGCCGGCGGCGGCCACGAACGCGGCCACCCGGTCGGCCCGCTGGTCCGGCTCGGCGTGGGCGGTCGCCTCGTCGACGGGCGGCGCGACCGGCGCGGGCGTGGGCGGCGCCAGGCCCGGCCATCCCGGGTCGAGCGGACCGAGGCGTGTCGCGGCCAAGGTCCGCTCGACAAGCGCGTGCAGCCCGTCAGGGGTGACGATGCTGCCGCTGCCGGCGACGGTGCGTCCGTCGACGTGCACCCGCAGCCGGACGCCGACCGTCGACTCGGAGACGTTCTGGTGGATGGCCGAGTTGGCGAAGCGGGTGAGCGCCAGATCCGCCCGCGTCGCCACCACCTCGGCCTGCACGGCCGGACCACCGAGCCGCCGGACCAACTCGACGACCTGCCCCGCCAGCTCCAACTCGCTCACGCTGGGCCGCCTTTCGTTCGCGACTGCGGGGCTCGCAAGACCGGCTCACTCCTCGCGCTCACGCTGGGCCGCCTTTCGTTCGCGACTGCGGGGCTCGCAAGACCGGCTCACTCCTCGCGCTCACGCTGGGCCACCTTTCGTTCGCGACTGCGGGGCTCGCAAGACCGGCTCACTCCTCGCGCTCACGCGGACACCCCCACCCGGACGTTGCGGAAGCGGGCCGGCGCGGCCGGGTGGCCGGTGTGCCCGATCTGGCCCGGCTGGCCCTTGCCGCAGTTAGGGGTCCCCCAGGGCACCGTCTCGCCGGAGAGCATGTCCATCGAACGCCAGAACAGCGGCCCGATCCCGGTGTACGTCGGATTGCGCAGCATCCGCCCCCGCCGACCGTTCTTGATCTCCCAGCCGATCTCGCAACCGAACTGGAAGTTGAGCCGCTTGTCGTCGATCGACCACGAGCGGTTGAGGTCCATCAGCACGCCGTCGTCGGTGGCCGCGATGATCTCCTCCAGGGTGTGCGGACCGGGTTCCAGGCCCACGTTGGTCATTCGCACCATCGGCAGCCGGGCCCAGCCGTCGGCGCGTACGCTGCCGCCGTAGTCGAGACCCGCCACGGCTGCGGAGTCGCGGCCCGCGAGCACCCCCACCCACCGGCCGTCGCGTACCGCGTCCCGCTTGACGGCGGGGGAGCCCTCGTCGTCGAAACCGAAGCTGCCCAGCGCGCCGGGGATCGTCGGGTCGATGGTGATGTTCATCAGTTCGGAGCCGTAGCGCAGCGAGCCGAGCTGGGCCAGGTCCAGCCAGGACGTGCCGGCGAACGCGGCCTCCCAGCCGAGGATCCGGTCCAGTTCGATGGCGTGGCCCACCGACTCGTGGATCTGCAGGGCCAACTGCTCGCTGCCGAGGATCAGATCCGTCTCGCCGGCCGGGCAGGGTGGCGCGGTGAGCAGCGCCCGTGACTCCTCGGCGATCTGCGCGGCGTGCGCGGCCAGGTCGAGCGAATCGACCAGCTCCCAACCGGTGGTGCCGTACTGCCCCCGGTAACTGGGCCAGGACCGCCGCTGCGTCTCACCGTCGCCGATCGAGGTGGCCGAGATGCCGCCGCCGCACTCACGGATGCGCTGGTCGATGCGGTGACCCTCGCTGGAGACGAACCATTTGGCGGTGTCCCAGATCTGGTAGAGCCCCTCGGCCAGGTCCGCGCCGTGCTCGGCCATGGTGCGGGTCGCGCCGACCAGCAGGTCGCCCTTGTCCGACAGCGGAACACCGAGCGGGTCGATCCGGCAGTCCGAGGACCAGCTCGCCGTCACGGCCTCGACCGCGACCAGGTCGACGGCGGGGCCGGGCACCCGGGCGCTGGCCATCGCGGTCCGGGTCGCGCGCCGGCCGGCGTCGCGGGCGGCGGCGTCCGACAGATCGGGTACGGCGTGAAAGCCCCAGCTGGCGCCGACCAGCGCCCGGACGCCGAGCCCGATGCTCTCGTCCTGGGTCAACTCCTCCACGTCGCCGTTGCGTGCGGTCATCGACTCGTATCGGCGGTGCATCACCCGCGCGTCGGCGTACCGGGCGCCCGCGTCGAGAGCGGCCTGAACGGCGGCGGTGGCCGCGTCGAACTCGGTCATGCGACGACCCTAGGGCAGCGGACCGACGCCCGTCAGGGAAGAAGTTCTTCCGGCCGGATCGTTGCCCGCACCGGCTCGGTCATTTCCAGCACCTCGCCGTGCTTCGCGGCCGCTGCTTCGACATAGTGGCCGCCTTGGCGCTGGTAGAGGCGCAGCGCACCGGTCTCCTGTTCCACCAACAGATACCACCCGATCCCGGCGGCGGCGTAGTAGTGCATCTTCAACACCTTGTCGGTGGATGCGTTGCTCGGTGAGATGATCTCGCATACCAACCGCACGTCACACGCTTCGACGTTGAGTTCGTCGAAGTCGATCGGACCGGTGATCACGAGGTCGGGGATCGGGATCCGACCGGGCCGGAGTCGGACGTTCACCGCCTCCAGCAATTCGAGGCCGGCGGGTCCGGTGGCTGCTTCGAGGATGTTGCCGAGCCTGCGGGAGATGCGCTGGTGTCGGGGGGGTGGGGGCTGGGGTCACGTGGAGGCTCCCGTCGAAGAGTTCGACGCGTTGCTGCGTCTCGCCGAGGGCGAGGTAGTCCTCTTCGGTCCACGGGCCTTCGTGGTTGAACACCGCCGCGGTCATCGTCACCTCCACCTCGTGCCACGGGCAGCCTCTGCTGGTTGCGGGTCCAATGATCGCACTTCGCGTGCGTCCGGGGCCATGGATGCGCGAGGTGACGGGGTGCGGGGCTGATGCGGACTCGTTACGCTCGGGCCCGCTGACACGTGCCGAACTTGTAGCTTATTTTCACCCTCTGGACATTGTTGTAAGTTCTCTTCGTCACTGAGGGAGGTGCCGTGGACAGCTCGGATCCCTACCTGCGGGTGAGTGACCTGCGGGTCCGCTTCGACACCTCCGACGGCGTCGTGCGCGCGGTCGACGGGGTGTCCTTCGCCGTCGAGCGGGGGCGCACGCTCGGCATCGTCGGTGAGTCCGGCTCCGGAAAGAGCGTCACGTCGCTGGCCATCCTCGGTCTGCACGATCCCAAGCGGGCCACGATCACCGGGGAGATCTCCGTCGGTGACCGGCAGCTCGTCGGTCTGCCCGAGGAGGAGGTACGCCGACTGCGCGGCCGGGAGATGGCGATGATCTTCCAGGATCCGCTGTCCGCGCTGCACCCGTACTACACCGTCGGCCGGCAGATCGCCGAGGCGTACCGGGTGCACCACCCGAAGGTCGGTCGGCGTGCGGCCCGCCAGCGGGCGGTGGACATGCTGGACCGGGTCGGCATCCCGCAGCCCGCCCGTCGCTTCGATGCGTACCCCCACGAGTTCTCCGGCGGTATGCGCCAGCGGGCGATGATCGCCATGGCGCTGGTCAACGACCCGGCGTTGCTGATCGCCGACGAGCCGACCACCGCGCTGGACGTCACGGTGCAGGCGCAGATCCTCGACCTGCTCGCCGACCTCCAGGCCGAGTTCCACTCCGCGATCATCCTGATCACCCACGACCTCGGTGTGGTCGGCCAGGTCGCCGACGAGGTGCTGGTCATGTACGGCGGGCGGGCCGTGGAGCACGGCAGCGTGGAGCAGGTGCTCCGCTCGCCGCAGCATCCGTACACCTGGGGGTTGCTCTCCAGCGTGCCGTCGCTGCACGGCGACGCGGACGCGGACCTGGTGCCGATCCCCGGCAATCCGCCGAGCCTCATCAACCTGCCGTCCGGGTGCGCCTTCCACCCGCGCTGCCGTTACGACGACCGGGTCGGCGACCGGTCCCGTGTCGAGGTGCCCGAGTTGCGGCCGGCGGGCGGCGACGGCCACCTGGTCGCCTGCCACCTGAGCGCCGAGGAGCGTGCGGCGATCTACGCCGAGAACGTGGCATCCGTGGGGGTGGCCCGATGAGCGACGAACCACTGCTGCGGGTCCGCGGGCTGACCAAGCACTTTCCGGTACGGCAGGGACTGCGCGCGACCGGCATCGTGCGGGCGGTCGACGGGCTCGACTTCGACGTGCGCCCCGGCGAGACGCTCGGCCTGGTGGGAGAGTCGGGCTGCGGCAAGACGACCACCGGCCGGATGCTGGTGCGGCTGCTGGAGCCGACGAGCGGCAGCATCGAGTTCGACGGGCGGGACATCACCCACGCCGGCCGGCGCGAGCTGCGCCCGCTGCGGCAGGAACTCCAGATCATCTTCCAGGACCCGTACGCGTCGTTGAACCCCCGGCACACGGTCGGTCGGATCGTGGCGATGCCGTTGCAGGTCAACGGCATCAAGCCGCCCGGCGGGATCAAGGCGCGGGTGCAGGAGCTGCTGGAGCTGGTCGGGTTGAACCCGGAGCACTACAACCGGTACCCGCACGAGTTCTCCGGCGGGCAGCGCCAGCGCATCGGTATCGCCCGCGCGTTGGCGCTGCGACCGAAGCTGATCGTCGCGGACGAGCCGGTGAGCGCGCTGGACGTCTCGATCCAGGCGCAGGTCGTCAACCTGCTGCGGGACCTGCAACGAGAACTCGGGCTGGCGTTCGTGTTCATCGCGCACGACCTGGCCGTGGTCCGGCACTTCTGTCAGCGGGTCGCGGTCATGTACCTGGGCCGGATCGTGGAGATCGGCGACCGGGAGGACATCTACGAGCGCCCGCAACATCCGTACACCCGGGCACTGCTCTCGGCGATCCCGGACGTCACGCAGCTCGGTCCGGCGGGCCGGATCCGGTTGACCGGTGACGTGCCCACGCCGCTCGACCCGCCGTCGGGCTGCCGGTTCCGTACCCGCTGCCGGAAGGCGCAGGACGTCTGCGCCACCGAGCAGCCCGCGCTGACGCCGCGCGACGGGGGTCGGCAGGCCACCGCGTGTCACTTCCCCGAAGGGGAAGCGGGCAGCACCGGCCCCGAAGGGGAAGCAGGCAGCACCCGCCCCGAAGGGGAAGCAGGCAGCACCCGCCCCGAAGGGGAAGCGGGCAGCGCCGGCCCCGAGGTAGCGGCGCCGATCATCGAGGAGGTGTCGTCGTGAGCCTGTCCCCGGTGGAGGGTGTGGCGCTGGCCGAGATCGAGTCCGGCTCGGACGCGGACGGACCGGAGGTGAAGGGCGTCGTCGGTCGTTCGCCCGGTCAGCTCGCCTGGATGCGGCTGCGCCGCGATCGCACGGCCGTGGTCAGCGGCGTACTCCTGGTGTTCTTCATGGTGTTGGGGTTGTCCGCCCCGTTGATCGAGATGGTCTACGGCGTCGGGCCGCGCGAGCAGTTCCAGAGCCTGCTGGACGGGTTCGGCATGCCGTTGGGTTACGTCGGCGGGGTCACCGGGGAGCACTGGTTCGGCCTGGAGCCGGGGCTGGGCCGGGACATCTTCATCCGCTTGATCTACGGGCTGCGTACGTCACTGTTCATCGCGTTCGCCGCGGCCCTGATCACGGCCGCGATCGGCATCGCGCTCGGCGCGCTGGCGGGCTACCTCGGCGGCTGGCTGGACGCGGTGATCAACTGGATCACCGACCTGACCCTGGCCATGCCGTTCCTGATCATCGCGTTGGCGCTCACCCCCACGATCACGCTGCGCTTCTACGGCGAGCGGGGGCAGGTGTCGTCCGCGTTCGGGGTGGGGGTGCTGATCGCCGTCTTCGCGATCTTCGGCTGGACCAGCACGGCCCGACTGGTACGTGGGCAGGTGATCGCGCTGCGCGAGCGGGAGTTCGTGGAGGCCGCCAAGGCCAGCGGCGCCGGGTTGGGGCACATCATCTTCCGGCAGCTCCTGCCGAACATCTGGGCGCCGATCCTGGTGTCGTTCTCCCTGGCGGTGCCGCAGTTCATCACGAGCGAGGCCGCGCTGTCCTTCATCGGCGTCGGCCTCAGCGACGAGACGCCGAGTTTCGGCCGGATGATCTACCGCAGTCTGGACTTCCTACAGACCGACCCGGCGTACGTGTTCTTCCCGGGCATCACGATCTTCGCGCTGGTGTTCGCCTTCAACCTTTTCGGCGACGCGTTGCGGGACGCGCTCGACCCGAAGTCGTCCCGGTAGGGGTCACAAACATGGCGCGATTCCTGATCAAGCGACTCTTCTCCGCCACGCTGACCCTGTTCGCGGTGAGCGTGTTGACGTTCCTGATGTTCTTCGCCCTGCCACGCGACCCGGTGAGCAGCATCTGCTCCAAGAACTGCAACGCGGAGCGGTTGGAACGGGTCCGCGACGACCTGGGCCTCAACGACCCGTTGATCAGCCAGTACGCCGGCTACATGAAGGGCATCGTCACCGGTCGTGACCTGGGCAGCGCCCAGGGCGGCCGGTGCGACGCGCCCTGCCTGGGCTGGTCGTACGTCACCAACGAGGCCGTCTCGGACACCATCGCCCGGGTGCTGCCGGTGACGCTGAGCATCGTGATCCCGGCGGCGATCCTCTGGCTGCTGCTCGGGGTGGGACTGGGCATGGTCTCGGCGCTGCGCCGGGGCACCTGGCTGGACCGGGCGGCCATCGGCTTCTCGCTCACCGGCGCGTCGTTGCAGCTCTACTTCGTGGGCGCGGTGCTGCTGCTGGTGTTCGTCTACAACCTGCGGTGGCTGCCGGTGCCCAGCTACACGTCCCTGTTCGACAATCCGGCGAAGTGGGCCAGTGGGCTGGTGCTCGCCTGGGTGGCGCTGGCGTTCCTGTTCTCGGCGATCTACGCCCGGCTGTCGCGGGCGCAGATGCTGGAGACGCTGTCCGAGGACTTCGTCCGGACCGCGCGGGCCAAGGGCCTGGCCAAACCCAAGGTGTACGGGCGACACGCGCTGCGCGCGGCGATCACCCCGGTGGTGACCATCGCGGGGCTGGACGTGGGCGGGGCGCTGGGCGGCACGGTGATCACCGAGACGACGTTCGGCATCCAGGGGTTGGGGCGTACGGCGGTGGACGCCGTGCGCTCGGGCGACCTGCCCACCATCATGGCGACTGTGCTGATCGCCGCCGTCTTCGTGGTGCTGGCGAACGTGCTGGTGGACCTGCTGTACGCGGCCATCGACCCACGGGTGCGGCTGCGCTGAGCCGTGCGCCGTCCCGCGCGTGGCTGCTGGCGGAATTTATCGACAACTGTTACACAACTTGTAGGTTTTCTTCCTTACGATCCTCGGGACGTCGGCGGTTCCCGCCCCGACGGAACCGCACGACACATGGGTGAAGGAGGTACTTCATGCGACCACGCGTGGCGGTTGCCGCAGGCGGCGCGATCGCTCTGGTTGTGACGTTGGGTGCGTGCTCGAAGAACACGGGCGAGGGCACCACGGTGGACAACAACCGGCAGCAGACCGGGGTCATCGCGACCGACCCCAAGGACTCGAAGGGGCCGGCGGCCGAGGTGAGCGGCGCCGCGAAGGGCGGCACCTTCACCATCATCCGGGAGTCGCCGATCTCCCACCTCGACCCGCAGCGGACGTACTCGTTCGCCGGTCTCATGACCAACCCGCTCTTCGCGCGCTACCTGACCACCTGGAAGGACGACGGCAAGGGCGGCCTCGTCCTCGTCGGTGACCTCGCCGAGACGCCGGGCAAGAACGTCAACAACGACTGCAAGGTCTGGGAATTCACCATCAAGGACGGGGTGAAGTTCGAGGACGGCCGGCCGATCACCTCCAAGGAGATCGCGTACGGCATCGCCCGCTCCTTCGACCCCGACCTCTCCGGTGGCCCCACCTATATCCAGGAGTGGCTGGCCGACACCCCGCAGTTCGACACCAAGTGGGACTTCAAGAAGAACAAGACGTCCCTGCCGCCCGGCCTGACCACGCCGGACGCGAAGACGCTGCGGTTCGAGTTCGCCAAGCCGCGCTGTGACCTGCCGTTCGCCGTGTCGCTGCCGACCACCGCGCCGCTGCCCCCGGACAAGGACACCGGCATCGACCTGGACAAGCAGCCGTTCTCGTCCGGCCCCTACAAGGTCGCCAAGAACCAGGTCGGCGTCCAGATCACGCTCGACCGCAACACCAACTGGGACCCGAACACCGACCCGGTCCGGCACCAGTACCCGGACCAGTTCGTCTGGAGCTTCGGCCCGACCGCGGACGCCGCCAACAACCGGGTCATCGCCGACAACGGCGCCGACCAGAGCGCGCTCGCCTTCAACGCCGTACCCGCCTCGCTGGTCGCCAAGGTGGCCGGGGACGCCGCGCTGAAGTCGCGCAGCATCCTCTCGCCGACGCCGAGCGCGAACCAGCTCGTCATCAACAACCAGCGGGTCAAGGACCTGAAGATCCGCCAGGCGCTCAACTACGCCATCGACCGGGAGGGCATGGTCAAGGCGCTCGGCGGCCAGAACGTCGCCGCCCCGCTGACCACGCTGATGCCGCCGGCCACGATCGGCTACAAGGCGTACGAGGCGTACCCGGCGGGCCCCAACGGCGACGTCGCCAAGGCCAAGGAGCTGCTCGGCGGGCAGACTCCGGAGCTGGTCCTCGGTGTCGCCGACAACTCGACCGAGCAGCAGCAGGGCGCCCAGCTCAAGGCCAACCTGGAGCGCGCCGGCTTCAAGATCACGTTGCGGAACATCTCCGACGACGCGAAGCTCGACGAGATCAAGAAGAAGGACAACCCGTGGGACCTGTACATCGGTAACTGGGCGGCGGACTGGCCGAGCGGCGCGGCGATCCTGCCGGTG
Organism: Micromonospora sp. NPDC051543; assembly: GCF_044454415.1. NCBI lineage: Bacteria > Bacillati > Actinomycetota > Actinomycetes > Micromonosporales > Micromonosporaceae > Micromonospora > Micromonospora sp. NPDC051543. The sequence goes on along the minus strand of NZ_JBITDT010000022.1, from coordinate 48,718 downwards.
CTGTACGACGGCCGCAGCATCAAGGCCGAGGGCAACAGCAACCAGTCCTACTTCAACGACCCGACGATCAACGCCGAGATGGACCGGATCCTGGCGCTCGCCCCGTCCGAGCAGGGCCCGGAGTGGGCCAAGCTGGACGAGCGGATCATGAAGGAGCACGCGCCCGTGGTGCCGCTCTACGTCGACGTGGCGTACCACGTGTACGGCTCCAAGGCCGGCGGCGTCTTCGTCTCCAGCGTGTTCGGCTACCCGGCGTTCGTCAACGCGTACGTGAAGCCGTAGGTCACACCGCGGAAAGACAAGGGTCCCCGCCCGACAACGCCGTCGGGCGGGGACCTTGCCGGATTTTGATCAATTGGGTGCGGCGTCAAGTTGGTTCAGTGAAAGGGCGTTGCCGGCCGGGTCAGTCGCTCGCCGTCGACGAAGAGATCGACTTTTTCGTTGTAGAAGGCGATCAGGCCGGCGATCGGCAGGAGTGCGGCGGTCGGGAAGTCGTACGACCAGGCCAGGTCCGGGTGGGTTTGGTCATCGAGGCGGATGGACCAGTAGTCGCTGGTCTGGCCCTTGTACGGGCAGGCGGTCCTCGTCGCCGACGCCACGAGGTGCCGGAAGTTCACGTCGGTCCGGTTGAGGTAGTAACGGGGCGGTAGACCGGTTTCGAAGACCATCACGGGCGACGTCGACTCGGCCAGGACGACCCCTTCCAGTTCCACCCTGACGCTGCGGGTGGAACGCACTGCGTCCACCCGCGAGAACGGGTTGCGGGGGTGCACGAAGACCTCTTCGTCCTCCTCGAACCAGGCATCCATGGCTGCCCAGTCGAACCGGATCGTGTCCGCCAACCCGGCGAGCGCGTCGTCTCCGTACAACCGCCCGCACGAAGGACGGATCGTCTCGCCAACCTGCAGCCCGTGCAGCCGCGCGGTCCCGCGCCGGGACGCCTCGGTGCCCTCGCCCTCGATCAACAGGTTGCGATTCACGTCGTCGACGGGGATGTAGTACTGCGGGAAGAACGGCCATTCCCACACGTACAACGCCCGCGTGGTCTCCAGGACCTGCTCGCCGCCGAGGAAGGCTCGGATCCGGCGAGGCACCGGCTCAATGTGGTCGACCGGGACGATCATCTTCGGATAATCCGACACGTTGTCCTCCCGTGATGTGACGGCCGGCTCGGGCAGGCGCCGGTTCAACGATCAGGGTGGCCCCCGCGTCGTCACATGAGTTTGTTGCAGAGACCGTAGCCGATCTCGCCTATCGTGACGAGTCCCGCGCGATGATGGCCAGGTGAAGCCGATCTACCCAGATGACGGCGATGTCGATCGGAACGCCGTACCAGGTCTGCGCCCCGTACCTACGGACGACGCGACCTCAGTCACGGTCGACGTCGACGGAGAGACGTTCGCCCTGCGCCCGAACGAGTGCGACGGCACCGACTACACGTGGCTCACCGGGCCGAACCCCGGCTACGGATTCGGTGTTGGTCCGACTCTCGGCCTGTCGCTCGACGAACACCGGGAGAACATCCGCGACTTCCTGGCGATGGTCGATCCCGCCACCGGGCGCATCGAGGACGACTAGCGTGAAGCCTTGGCGGCAGATCTTGGACAGTTTCGTTACGTGCTGACGAAACTGTCCAAGATTGCGAGTTGCGGTGAGTGAGGAGCGGCCGGGGTCGCGCCGCGTGGAGCTGCTCGGCCGTCTCGCCGAGGCGATCGGGTCCGTTGATGTCGCACACCCGGTACGGGTTGCCGTCGACGGTCCACCAGCCACCGGCAAGACCACCCTCGCCGATGAGCTCGCCGTCGTCCTGCGGAGTCAGGGCCGATACGTCATCCGCGCGACGATCGACGACTTCCTCTTTCCCCGGGCCCGACGCTATCCGCGCGGCGAGTACTCGGCCGAAGGCTGCTACTTCGACACCCACGACTGGGCGGCGCTGAACCGGGTTCTGCTCGATCCCCTCGGACCGGGCGGCGATCGGGGCTTCCAACCCGCGGTGTACGACAGACCCACGGATACCGTGCTGTCCCCGCCGAGCAGGACGGCCCCCGCCGACGCCGTGCTGGTGTTCGACGGCGTCTTCCTCATGCGCCCGGAACTGATCGATCGGTGGGAGCTGCGCATTCTCGTCTCCACAGCGATCGAGACGACGGTGGACCGTGCCGTGATCCGAGAGCGGCGGGTGTCCTCCCGGGCCGAGGTCGAACGGCGCTGGCGGGAGCGTTACATCCCCGCTCAACAGCTCTACTTCGACACCGTGCGCCCGGCCGATCACGTCGACTTCGTCGTGCACAATGACGAGCCGCAGCAGCCGGTCTGGGAGACCCGCGCACGCTGACCGGATGGGAGCTGTGATGACGCGACCGACACTGTTCCTGACGGTGGGGCTCCCGTGTACGGGAAAGACCACTGCGGCCCGGGCGATCGAGGTCGAGCAGAAGGCGCTTCGGCTGACCAAGGACGAGTGGGTGAAGGCCCTCTACGGAGCCGAGAATCCGCCCGCGGCCTCGGACGTGATCGAGGGGCGGCTCATCGAGATCGGGCTGCGCGCCCTCGAACTCGGCAACAACGTGGTGATCGACTTCGGCCTCTGGAGTCGGGACGAGCGATCCGCTCTGCGGCAGGCCGCGGCCGACCTCGGCGCGGAGGTGGAGCTGCGTTACTTCGAACTCACCCCGGCCGAGCAGCGTGTGCGGCTCGATCAGCGCCAGGCGGATGTGCCCCACACGACGTGGCCCATGTCCGACGAGGAACTCGCCGAGTGGGCCACCCGCATGGACGTCCCGACGCCAGGCGAACTCGACGGCTCCGAACCTCTCGACGACCCCCCGGCCGGGTTCACGACCTGGCACGAGTGGCGGGCTGACCGATGGCCGCCGAGTCGGCGCGATCTTCCCTGATCGACGCGGCAACGACGCCGATGGCGGTGCGTGCTGGGCCCGTAGCCAGCAACAACCCTGATGTTGCCGCCTGCCGAGCCTCTGAAGCAGCAACAACCCTGATGTTGTGACGATCCGGGGCGTGGGGCGCCCACCGGCGAGCCGGAACAGGTGACACGATGCGGCCGTGTCGAACTGGACGGCTATGCCAAGGAACGCATCGTCACCGGCCTGCTGTGCGATGGGAAGCGGGTCGGTCTGGGAGGGCGGGACACGATGACCCCGGCTGTGCGCTCGGCCGACATCCTCGAACAACTCGACGCCGCAGCCAAAGAGTTCCGGTTTCCGGACCTCGACAACGGCTACTCCTACGCCGTCGACGCCCGGCTGCACGGCTATCGGGACGCGGGGCGGTGGGCTCTCATTGTCGAGACGATCGGCTACTCGCCACGGGCCGGCAACCTCACCGACGTGCTCTTCGTGTTCGGCAACTGCCTGACCAGCGGCGAACCTGGCGCCGACAACGGCGACTTTCTCGATCGGGTCGACAACTGGGACGAGATAGAGGATCCGGAGGAGCCGGAGACGTACCGGGGCGGTCCCTTGGTGCTCCGCGGTCAAGACATCGCCGTTGCCGGCGAATCAGGTGAGGATCTCATCGACGTACTGCGTCGGCTTGTTCCGCGTCACCGCGAGCTTCTCCTGGCGAACGAACGGGAACTACGCCGCCGAATCCCCGTCGACCTGCCCGAGATTCTGCGGCTGGACGAGTGGCACCACCCTGACCTGGCTGGTGGCTCACGTCCAGGCCAGTCCGAGACGTTCCGCCAGATCGCCGATGTCCTGGCGACCGGCGATCGCACCCGCTACGCACCCCAAGCGCGGCCGAACACACACTGGTCCCACTGGCCGGAGTCGGGGAGCCTGTAGCCGACGAGGTCGCCGGAGGTCAGGCGCTCCAGCCACTGCTGTTCGGCTGCTCGGCCGTTGACCGTGTCATATCGGTCTGTTTGGCTGCCCTCGCGTTGATCTCGAAAACCCCTCACACAACGGGAGATAGCCATGTCCTTCGGTGCCGCCGTCAAATCGGTGCTCAGCCAGTACGTCGGATTCACAGGTCGGGCCCGCCGCTCTGAGTACTGGTGGTTCGTCCTGTTCACCGTCCTTGTCAGCATCGTCGCCTCGGTCCTGGACAACGCACTGGGACTGACCTTCGTGGACGGTTCGTCCAGCGGTTTTATCGGCCTCATCGCCTCCCTGGCGCTGCTGCTCCCGTCGCTGGCTGTCGCGGTGCGACGCCTGCACGACACCGACAAGACGGGGTGGTGGTTGCTGATCGGCCTGGTGCCCATCGTGGGCGCCATCGTCCTGATCGTGTTCCTCGTTCAGGACGGCACGCCCGGAGCGAACCGGTTCGGTCCCAGCCCCAAGCACTGACCTGTCCGCGCTACAAAGCGACCCCAGTTCCGGCAGCAGCGTCGGAACGGGGGTCGCTTCTGTTTCCGCCGCTCACCCCAGGTGAGTACGCAGGAATTCCAGTTCCAGCGGAAGTAGCCGCTCGGCGGTGCCGTTCGCGGCCATGTGGGTGGCGCCGGTCAGCGGCAGCACGGCGTGCGGCCGGCCGGTGGACAGCAGCGCCGCCGACAGCCGCAGCGTGTGCGCGGCCACCACGTTGTCGTCGACCAGGCCGTGCACCAGCAGCAGCGGGCGGGCCTGGTCCGGACCGGTGACCGGCTCGGCGGCCAACTCGACGAGCGAGTGGTGCGCGTACACGTCCATGCCGTCCTCCGGCAGGCCGAGATACCGCTCGGTGTACGCGGTGTCGTACAGCGTCCAGTCGGTCACCGGGGCGCCGGCGATGCCGCACTTGAACAGCTCCGGGTGCCGCAGCACCGCCAACCCGGCCAGCCACCCGCCGAACGACCAGCCGCGGACGGCCACCCGGCCGAGGTCCAGGTCCGGGTGCTTGCCGGCGAGCGCGGTCAACGCGTCGATCTGGTCGGTCAGGATCACGTCGGCCAGCCGCCGGTGGATGGCCTTCTCGAACGAGGGCGCCACTCCCGGCGTACCCCGGTTGTCGATCGTGACCACCGCGAACCCGGCGTCGGCCCACCACTGCCGCTCCAACCACGCGGCCCGCGCCGCCACCACCTCCTGGTGCCCGGGGCCGCCGTAGATGTCCAGCAGCACCGGCAGCCGCCGGCCGGTCACGTGATTGTCCGGGTAGAGCACCGCCGTCGGCAGCCGCCGGTCGGTCACCCGTTCCAGCAGCGGCAGGGGCGAGTACGGCGGCTCGGCGGCCAGCGACCGCAGCTCGGTCAACTCCTGACCGCCGCGCGACACGATCCAGCGCACCCCGGCGTGGTCCAGCGACGCCGTCCCGACCACCAGCACGTCCCCGCCCACGGCCGCCGTGTGCCAGCCCGAGTCGGTGGTGATACGGCGGGCGTCCACTCCGCCGCCGATCGTCGTACGGACCCGGAACAGGTGCTTCTCGCTGGGCTCGCCGTCGCTCGCCTCCACCAGCAGGTCGGCGGGACCGCTGACGGCCGGCAGCCGACCCACGACCCGCCGCACGTACAGCGAGGGTGGGGTGAGCAGCGTGCCGTCGGCGAACAGGCACCGCGCGTCGTACCCGTCGTGGGCCAACTCGCCCCCGACCAGCACCCGGCCGTCGGGCAGGTGCGCCGGGGTACCGGCGATCGGCTCCACCCAGCGCGGGTCGGCCAGCTCGGCGTGGACCTGCGTCTCACCGGTACGCGGGTCCACCGCGAGGACCAGCCCGTGCTGCTGCGAGCGGCGCAGCACGGTGATCAGCGGGCTGCCCTCACCCCAGCTCACCCCGGTCAGGTACGGGTAGGTCTCCCGGTCCCAGTGCACGTCGACCCAGCCGTCGTCGAGGTCCAGCAGGTGCAGGCTCACCTCGGCGTTCGGGCCGCCGGCCCGGGGATACGCGACGGCGGTCGGCGGACTGCCCGGCTCGGCCGGGTCGTGCAGGTGCCAGCGCTCCAGCCGGGACTCGTCCACCCGGGCGGCGAGCACCATGCGCCCGTCCGGGGCCCACCAGTAGCCCCGGTACCGGCCGAACTCCTCGGCCGCGATGTGCTCGGCCAACCCCCAGCTCACGCCCGCGTCCTCGCCGGCCAGCAGCGTGTCGGCACCGTCGGCGTCGATCACCCGCAGCTCACCCCGGCGTACGCCCTCGGCCGCGTCGGTCACGTAGGCCAGGCGCTCGCCGGTCGGATCGGGTCGAGGGTCCAGCACCGGACCGACGGTGGCCACCTCCACCACGTCGCCGTGCACCAGGTCGGCCCGGAACAGGCGGCCGGCCAGCGCGAACACGGCCACCCGGCCGGCGGCGTCCAACGCGTACGAGCCGATGCCGGCGGCGCTGAGCCGGAGCCGTTCCCGCAGCGCCCGCTCGCCGGGGCTGAGCGCCCGGACGTCGCCGTCGTCGCCCAGCAGGGCAGCCGGGTCGGCCACGAGATGTTCCTCGCCGGTCGCCACGTCCAGCAGCCAGAGCGCGTCCGCCGGATCCTCCGGCCCGGCCGAGCGCAGGAAGATCACCCGGGAGCCCTCCGCGGCCACGGAGACAGCGCGGGGCGCGCCGTGGCTGAACCGGCGGGTACGGGCGGCCAGCTCCGGAAAGTCCACAGGCCAAATCGTAGAGCCGCGCCGGGCGTGATGTGGCCGACCTGGGCGGACGCGTCCAACGACTCCCGGGCCGTACCGCCGGTTAGAGTGACCGTCGTGACGACGCTGCCCGACCGCCGCCTGCTGCTGGTCCACGCGCACCCTGACGACGAGTCGATCGGCACCGGCTCGACCATGGCCCACTACGCCGCCGCCGGCGCGCACGTCACGTTGGTGACCTGCACGCTCGGCGAGGAGGGCGAGATCCACGTACCGGCGCTCGCGCAGCTCGCCGCCGCCGAGGCCGACCAGCTCGGCGGGTACCGGATCGCGGAGCTGGCGGCCGCCTGCGCGGCGCTCGGCGTCGCTGACCACCGCTTCCTGGGCGGCGCCGGTCGTTACCGCGACTCCGGGATGATGGGCCTCGCGACGAACGAGCACCCCCGGGCCTTCTGGCAGGCCGACCTCGACGAGGCCGCCGGGCACCTGGTGGAGATCATGCGAGAGGTACGCCCGCAGGTGCTGATCACCTACGACCCGAACGGCTTCTACGGCCACCCCGACCACATCCAGGCGCACCGGGTGGCGATGCGCGCCGTCGAGCTGGCCGCCGTCGAGGGCTGCGCCCCGGCCAAGGTCTACTGGACGGCCATGCCGCTCAGCGTGCTGGAGGCCGGCATGTCGCACTTCGCCGAATCTTCGGACAATCCGTTCGCCGGCATCCAGGATCTGGCCGAGCTGCCCTTCGGCACTCCGGACGAGCAGATCGCCGCCCGGATCGACGGCACCGACCAGCACGCGGCCAAGGAGGCGGCGATGCGGGCGCACGGCACCCAGATCCCGGCCACCTCGTGGCTCTACTCGATCGCGGGCAACTTCGGCGGCGAGTTCATGGGTGTGGAGTTCTTCACCCTCGCCGTCGGCGCGAAGGGTCCGGGTTTCGGCCCGTACGGCTGGGAGGACGACCTCTTCGCCGGGCTGCCGGATGTGGCCGACGCGGACCGCTCCCCGGTCGCGGCGGCCGGTCTCCGGTGACGTTGCCCGCCGCGCCGATGTCGGTCGTGAACGATCAGGACGCCCCGCCACCGGCGGGGCCGCCGCCGCGTCTGCTGGACCTGGGCCTACGGGTGGCCGGCGCGATCGTCGTGGTGGTGGCCGGTGTGGTGACGGGGGTGCTGGAGCTGCTGCTCGCCACCGTCCGGGTCGGCGGGCAGCTCATCGGCTTCTCGGCGCTGCTCGCCGTCGGCGCGAACATCCTGCTGAGCTGGTTCGCGCACGAGGTGGTCGGCCGTCGCTGGGCGGTGGCGCTGCCGGCGGTGCCGTGGTTCGCCCTGATGGCGGTGGCGGCCATCCGCACCACCGAGGGCGACCTGCTGCTGGCCGGCGACAACTGGGTCGGCCTGGCGATGATCGTGGCCGGCGCGATGACGTTCGCCGTGATGGGCTTCCGGCAGGTCCTCGCCCCGCCACCGACGCTGGGCGGCTGGTGACGTCACACAGCTACGAGTGGTAGATATTCCTGCCAGGGAAGCGGCCCCGCGAACGGGGCGTACGGCAGGAGGTCGTGCGATGGACAGACGGTGGCGGACCATCGGGGTGCTCGCGGGAGGGCTCTTCGCGGTCAACGTGGTCGCTCGCCTGGTCACCCGATTCGGTTTCGACAGCGACGACGCTGCGGCCGACCGGGTCTCACTGGTGATGTTCGTGGTGATCGGGTTGGCCCTGGCCGTGGTCGCCTTCCGCTGGGGACGCGTCCGGCCGCTGGCCGTCTGGGCGGCCGACGTGGCCGTCGTGGTGGTGATCGCGGTGGCCCTGACCGTCCTGGTCGGGCCGTTGGTCGTCGGCCACAGCCCGTTCGCCGGTGGCGCGGGGACGTTCTTCGCCCAGATCTGGCTCTACCTGCTGGCCACCGGCCTCGGTGTGCTGGGCGGCTACCTGGTGGCGACCGCCCTCGGTCTCGACTACCGCTCGCAGCAGCTCAAGCGCTACGCCGAGACCAAGGCCGCCAAGCCCCGCCGCGTAGTCCGCCGCTGACGCCAACCCGGAACCTCTCGTCGATCTTGCACTTTCGGTTGTCGATATGAGGGCAGATGCCCTTTATGTCGCCGCAGAAAGTGCAAGATCGACGCTCGGGGGGCGGTGCGGGGGCGGGCTCGGGGCGACGCGCGTCAGGTAGGTGTGGTGGGTGGTGAAGCCCAGCGTTCGGTAGAGGGCGATGGCTGGGGTGTTGCGCTGTTCCACCTGCAGGAACGCGTGGGTCGCGCCGGCCGACACGCCCCAGGCGGCCAGCTCGCCGAGCACGCGGCGGGCCAGCCCCTGCCGGCGGGCGGCCGGCACCACCTCGATCAGGCTGAGGCCCAGCCACCGGCCCTGGCCGGTCACCGTTGCCCGGCCGATGGCCGCCAGCGCGCCGTCGACGTACGCGTGGGCGAAGCGGACCTGGTCCACGGCGGTGAGCACGTGCCGGGCGGCATCCGGTAGGCCGCCCTTGCGGCCGGCCGCGATGGCGAGCCAGTCCTCGCTCGGCGCGGTCGCCACCTCGACGACCGCGACGCCCGGCCCACCGAGCGCGAGGGCGTCGACGGGTAGGGGCGCGGTCTGGACGAGGGTCGGTGGGCGCGTGGTCCAGCCGCGCTCGTCCAGCTCGGCGCCGACCGGCGCGGCGAGCGGCAGCGGCGTGTTGATGATCGCGGGCTGACCCCGTTCGGCGTACCAGCGCTCCACCGCGTCCACGGCCGCCGGCAACGGCCGGTCGGGATCGCCGATGGGCAGGGCCGAGTTGGCCCGGCCGGTCCAGCCCTCGGCCGAGCGCAGCAGCCAGTCACCGAGTCGGCCTCGGGTCGGGGCGGGCCACGCCTCGTTGGCGGCCCGTTCCAGCGCCACCACCGCCGCGGCCGTCGGCCGGCGGGTCGGCGGTACCCGCTTCGCCCGGTGCACCTGCGCCACCGGGACACGTAGGGGGCCCTGCGCCGTCGCGAGGGTGAGATGGGTCTCGCTCAGCTCGACCAGCTCGCCGAGAGCGTCGCTGAACAGCGGGCGGCCTTCGCGAATCCCCACAATCCGGCGTACTACGATCCGATGTCCCACATCCTGCTGTCGGAGCACGATCGACCCCCTCCCCGGCGAGATACTAGGCTCTTACCGTCGCGGGAGATCGCGGCGCGTCTTGCGGAGGAGAAGACCGGTGACCTACATCATCGCCGAGCCGTGCGTGGATGTGCTCGACAAGGCATGCATCGAGGAATGCCCGGTCGACTGCATTTACGAGGGCAACCGGATGCTCTACATCCACCCCGACGAGTGCGTCGACTGTGGTGCCTGTGAGCCCGTCTGCCCGGTGGAGGCGATCTTCTACGAGGACGACGTCCCGGAGCAGTGGAAGGACTACACCGGCGCGAACTACGAGTTCTTCGAGGACCTGGGCTCGCCCGGGGGCGCCTCGAAGATCGGCAAGGTGGAGAAGGACGCGACCTTCGTCGCCGCGCAGCCGCCGCGCGGCGAGGGCCACTGAACCGGCCCGCGCCGGTCTCGGCACGGCTACCCGAGTTCACCTGGGACACCCTGGACGCCGCGGCCACCCTGGCCGCGGCGCATCCGGAGGGCCTGATCAACCTCTCCATGGGTACGCCGGTCGATCCGGTCCCGGCGGTGATCCGTCAGGCGCTGGCTGACGCGTCCGACGCGCCGGGCTACCCGCTGACCGCCGGCACCCCGGCGCTCCGCGACGCCATCGCCGCGTGGGTGGCCCGGGCCTGTGGCGCGGGCGTCGACGGTCTCGGTGTGCTGCCGACCATCGGCTCCAAGGAGCTGGTCGCCTGGCTGCCCACCCTGCTCGGCATCGGCCCGGGCGACGTGGTCGTCGTGCCGTCGATCGCCTACCCGACGTACGAGGACGGTGCCCGGCTGGCCGGCGCGACCGTGGTCCGCGCCGACTCGCTCACCTCGGTCGGGCCGACCTCGCGGGTCCGGTTGGTCTGGATCAACTCGCCCGGTAACCCGACCGGCCGGGTGCTGCCCGCGGCGCACCTGCGCAAGGTCGTCGACTGGGCCCGGGAACGTGGCGCGGTGGTCGCCAGCGACGAGTGCTACCTGCCGCTGGGCTGGTCGGCCGAGCCGGTCTCGGTGCTGTCTCCGCAGGTCTGCGGTGGCGACCACACCGGTGTGCTGGCCGTGCACTCGCTCTCCAAGCGGTCCAACCTCGCCGGTTACCGAGCAGGGTTCGTGGCCGGCGATCCGGCTCTCGTCGCCGAGCTGCTGAAGGTCCGTAAGCACGCCGGAATGATCGTGCCCGCGCCGGTGCAGGCCGCGATGGTGGCCGCCCTGCAGGACGAGGGGCACGCCGTCGAGCAGCGGGAGCGCTACCGCGCCCGGCGCGAGGTGTTGAGCGCCGCGTTCACCGAGGCTGGTTTCACGATCGAGCACTCGGAGGCGGGCCTCTACCTCTGGCTCACCCGCGACGAGGACTGCTGGCAGACCGTCGACTGGCTGGCCCGGCGCGGCATCCTGGTGGCGGCCGGCGCGTTCTACGGCCCCGCCGCCCAGCGGTACGTGCGGGTGGCGCTCACCGAGTCCGACGAGCACGTCGCCGCGGTTGCCGGCCGGCTGCGGGCCTGACCGGGGCGTCCGGCGATGACCGACGGCACGACCGTCCCGACGCCGGACGCCGGTGCCGCCACGCCAGCGGGCGACCAACGCCGCGAGGCGAGTGACCAACGCCGCGAGGCCGCCGGGTCGGGCCCGGAGGCGGACGACCGGAATCCCGCGGCCGGCGGGGCGTACGCCCGGACGCGGGTGGCGGTCGTCGGCACCGGCCTGATCGGCGGTTCGGTGCTGTTGCGGCTGCGCGACGCGGGCCTCGACGTGACGGGCTGGGATCCCGATCCGGCCACCCGGGAGCGCATGCGGTCGTGTGGTGTGTCGGCCCCGGACACCGTCGAGGAGGCCGTCGCCGGTCGGGATCTGGTCTTCCTCTGCGGCCCGCTGCCCACCCTTGCCCGGACGTTGGCGCAGGTGGCCGAGCTGACCGCGCCGGGTTGTGTGCTCACCGACGTGGGCAGCACCAAGGTCGAGGTGGCCGAGGCCGCCGACCGGCTCGGGCTCACCGATCGTTTCGTACCGGGGCATCCGATGGCGGGCGCGGAGTCCGCCGGGCTGGCGGCGGCCTCTTCGACGCTGCTCGCGGGCGCCGCCTGGGTGCTCTGCCCGGCGCCGGGCGCGGCGACGCTCGCCTTCCGCTGGCTCACCGGGCTCCTGGTGGAGGTGTTCGGCGCCCGGGTGGTGCCGATGTCCCCGGCCACGCACGACTCGGTGGCCGCGCTCGCCTCGCACGTTCCCCACCTGCTGGCCGGCGCGTTGGCCGGTGCGACGCAGCGGTCGCCGCTGCGCGACGCGGTATTGGCCCTGGCCGCGGGCAGCTTCTCCGATGGCACCCGGGTCGCCGGGACGCCGGCCGAGCGGACGGCCAACATGCTGCTCGGCAACCGAGAGCGGGTGCTGGACGAGTTGGACGAGGTGCGCGTACTCCTGGATGAGCTGGCGGACGCGCTGCGGTCCGCCGACGCGACGGGGTTGACCGCCCGGTACGCGCAGGCCGGCGCGGCGCGCTCGGCGCTGCGGGATCGGCGGTTCGCCGCGGCGGACCGCGAGTTCCCGGCCGACGGCGACCACACCGTCGAGGTGGCCTGGCTGCGCGAACTGGGTATTGCCGGCGGCCACCTGACCGGCTGCCGGGTCGGTCCGGACGTCGTCTCCTACCCGGCACTGCTGCCGCTGGCTGACTAGGGTCTGGTTCACAAGGACTGGCCAGCCGCCCTCATGAAACAGGCCCTAGGCTGACAGCCATGGCGACGGACGGCCCGGTGGTGCAGGTACGCGGCGAGGCGACCCGGGAGGTGCCGCCCGAGCTGGCCCGGTTCGGGGTCACCGTGACGGCGCGCGGCCGGGACCGGGAGGCGACGCTCACCCAGTTGGCCGAGGGGGCAGCCGCCGTCCGGGTGCTGCTGGACGGCTCCGAGCCGGCGGTGGCCCGGCGGGAGACCGGCGACCTGTGGGTCCGGCCGCAGACCAAGCGCTCGGGTGAACGCGTGGTGGGCTGGCTCGGCAGCGTCACCACCAACGTGACGGTCACCGACTTCACCGCGCTCGGTGAGCTGATGCTCCGGCTCGCCGACCAGGATCAGGTCGAGGTGTCCGGCCCCTGGTGGGAGTTGCGCCCGGACAGTCCGGCGTACCGCGAGGCGCGGCACGCCGCGATCGGCGACGCGCTGCTGCGCGCCCGGGAGTACGCCGAGGCGCTGGGCGCCCGGGTCACCGCCCTCATCGAGCTGGCCGACGCCGGTCCGGCCGACCGGCCGATGTTCGCCCGCGCGGCGTACGCCGGAGGCGGTGCCGGCGGTGGTGTTCCCGAACTGGAGTTGGACCCGCAACCGCAGACCGTGCAGGCGGCGGTGCAGGCGCGGTTCACGATCAGCGAACCGGTGCTCGACTGATGCCGCCGGCCCGGGTGCTGGCCATCGACGAGCTGGTGGCGCGGGCGCGTGCACTGGCCGACGCCGGCCCGCGACAACTGCTCGGCATCACCGGGGCGCCCGGTGCGGGGAAGTCCACCCTGGCCGAGCGGATCGTCGCCGAGGTCGGGGCGAGCGCGCGGCTGGTGCCCATGGACGGTTTCCACCTGGCCCAGACGCAGTTGGAACGGCTGGGCCGCGCCGACCGCAAGGGCGCGATCGACACCTTCGACGCCAACGGGTACGTCTCGTTGCTGCGCCGGTTGCGTCGGCTGGAGCCGACCTCGGTGTACGCGCCGGAGTTCCGCCGGGAGGTGGAGGAGCCGGTGGCCGGTGCCATCGAGGTGCCGCCGTCGGTCCGTCTCGTGGTTACCGAGGGCAACTACCTGCTGGTGCCGGACTCTCCCTGGGAGGAGGTTCGCACGTTGCTGCACGAGGTGTGGTTCCTCGACCTGGAGGCCGAGCTGCGTCAGCGTCGGTTGACCGCCCGGCACGAGGCGTACGGGCGTTCGCGGGACGAGGCCCGAATCTGGGCGCTGGGCAGCGACGAGGCCAACGCGGCTCTCATCACTCCGACGGCCGTGCACGCCGACCTGGTGGTCCGCCTGCTGGACTAGTCGAGCTCGCGGACCGGTCGGGCCGGGTTGCCGACGGCGACGACGTTGGCGGGTAGGTCCCGGGTGACCACGGCGCCCGCGCCGACGACGGTGTTCGCGCCGACCGCGACTCCGGCCAGGACGATCGCGCCGCCGCCGAGCCAGGCGTTGTCGCCGATGGTGATCGGCTTGGCGGCCTCCCATTTGTCGCGGCGTGGGCCGGGTTGCACCGGGTGGGTCGGGGTGAGCAGTTGCACGTTCGGTCCGACCTGGACGTCCGCGCCGAGGGTGATCGGGGCGACGTCGAGGAAGACCGCGTGGTAGTTGACGAAGCTGCGCGGCCCGATCCGGATGTTCCAGCCGTAGTCGCAGTAGAAGGGCGGACGGACCCAGGTGTCGTCGCCCAGGTCGCCGAGCAGGTCGCGCAGCGCCGCGAGCCGGGCCGCCGGGTCGGCCGCTGAGCTGGTGTTGAAGCGTTCCATCAGGCGGGCGGCCCGGTCCAGGTCGGCGACGAGTTCGGGATCGTCGGCGAGGTAGGGCTCACCGGCCAGCATCCGGTCCTTCATGGAGGTCACCGGTCGATGATGCCGGCGGGGGGCGGTGTCCCGTGGCAGGTTCGTCGTATTTTCGACTTCTTTTTGCATACTCGGTATGCAATTCTGGGTTGTCAATGCGACTCCTATCAATCAAGACGCACGACCAGGAGGAAACGTTGCACCAGGGAAGAAGAATGGCCGCTCTCGGCCTCGTGTCAGTGCTGGCGCTCGCCGCGCCGGCTCCGGCCTCAGCCGCGCCCGCCGCGCCCGCCCCATCCGGTGGCGCCGACCGACAGTCCACAGCGCCCGGAGCCAGCCCCGAGCGCTCGACCACCGTCACACTGATCACCGGTGACCGCGTCACCGTCACCGCATCCGGCGCCTCGGCCCAGCCCGGCCCCGGCCGTGAAGGCGTGCAGTTCCTGCTTCAGCGCGAGAGAGGACGCCTCTCGGTGCTGCCGACGGACGCGCTGCCGTTGCTGCGCTCGGGTCGGGTGGACCGGCGGCTCTTCGACGTCACCGGGCTGATCGAGGCGGGTTACGACGACGCCCACCGCAAGACGCTGCCGCTGCTGGTGTCGTACGGCTCGACGGATGCCGCCCGGCGAGCCCCGGCCGCGCTGCCCGGCACCCGGGTGGTCCGCGACCTGCCGGCGATCGAGGGGGCCGCCCTCAGCAGCGACAAGTCCTCCCTCGGCGCGGTCTGGGCGGCGGTCAGCACCGGCTCCAGCGCGGCTCGGCTCGGCGCTGCGGGGGGCGTCGAGCGAATCTGGTTGGATGGCCGTCGACGGGTGGCCCTCGACCACAGCGTGCCGCAGATCGGGGCGCCCGCCGCCTGGTCGGCCGGGTTCACCGGCAAGGGCGTCTCCGTGGCCGTGCTGGACACCGGTGTCGACGCGACCCACCCGGACCTGGCCGGCAAGGTGGCCGAGGCGCGCAACTTCACCGAGGTCGCCGACGCCCGGGACACCGTCGGCCACGGCACGCACGTGGCCTCGACCATCGCCGGCTCCGGCGCGGCCTCCGACGGCCGCTACCGGGGTGTGGCGCCGGACGCGACGCTGCTGGACGGCAAGGTCTGTGAGGACCGGGGCTGCCCCGACTCGGCGATCCTCGCCGGCATGCAGTGGGCCGCCGTGGAGAAGAAGGCCGCCGTCATCAACATGAGCCTCGGCGGCTGGGACACGCCCGAGGTCGACCCGCTCGAAGAGGCGGTGCAGACCCTGACCGCGCAGACCGGCACGCTGTTCGTCCTCGCCGCCGGAAACGACGGCTCGGACGGCTCGGTCGGCTCCCCGGCC
Source organism: Micromonospora sp. NPDC051543 (assembly GCF_044454415.1). Taxonomy (NCBI): domain Bacteria; kingdom Bacillati; phylum Actinomycetota; class Actinomycetes; order Micromonosporales; family Micromonosporaceae; genus Micromonospora; species Micromonospora sp. NPDC051543. Next base: position 33,267 of record NZ_JBITDT010000022.1, on the reverse strand, counting down.
AGCGCGGACGCCGGGCTCGCCGTGGGCGCGGTGGATCGCGACGACGAGTTGGCTGAGTTCTCCAGCCGGGGGCCCCGGATCGGTGACGACGCGCTGAAGCCCGACATCACCGCCCCCGGCGTCGACATCGTCGCGGCGAAGTCCGCCAACGGCGTCATCGGTGATCCGGTGGGGGACCGGTACGTCACGCTCTCCGGCACCTCGATGGCCACCCCGCACGTTGCCGGGTCGGCCGCGTTGCTGGCCCAGCAGCACCCGGGATGGCGGGCCGACCGGCTCAAGGCCACCCTGATGGCCGCCGCCAAGCCGCACCCGGAGCAGACCGCCTACCAGCAGGGCGCCGGGCGCGTCGACGTCGCCCACGCGATCACCCAGCAGCTCACCACCGACCCGGTGAGCGTCTCCTTCGGGCGTGCGCTCTGGCCGCACAACGACGACACCCCGATCACCCGTACGGTGACCTGGCGCAACGACGGTCCGACCCCGGTCACCGTGGACCTGAGCGTCGAGGGCGCCGGCCCGGGCGGTCGAGCGCTGCCGGCCGGTTTCTTCCAACTGGGCGCCAGCCAGCTCACCGTGCCGGCGGGTGGCACGGCCGCCACGACCGTCACCACGGACACCCGGATCGGCGACGCCGACGGCTACTGGACCGGCCGGATCGTGGCCCGGGCGGGGTCGGCGGTCGCCGTCACGCCGCTGGCCGTGCACCGGGAGGTGGAGAGCTACACGTTGACCGTGGAACACCTGAACCGCGCGGGCGCGCGTACCGCCGACCACTGGAGCGCGCTGGTCGGGATGGACACCTTCGCCGCCTGGGACCTCTTCAGTTCCGACGGGGTGGCCACCGTGCGGGTGCCCAAGGGGCACTACGGCCTCAGCGGCCTGGTCTTCGAGCCCGGGCCGGAGGACGCGCAGCGCGGGATGTCGCTGTTGATGCAGCCCGTGTTGACGATCGAGCGGGACACCCGGGTCGTCGTGGATGCCCGGCGGGCCAAGCCGGTCCGCACCACCATTCCGGACCGTGACGCCGCCCCGGAACTGATCGATGTCAGCGGCAACTTCACGGCTGCGGACGGCAGTGGGTACGGGATCGGACTCTGGGCCGACACCTTCACCGGACTGGCCAGCGGTCAGCTCGGCAAGACGGTCTCCGCCGACCAGTTCGTCTCCACCGTCAGCAGCCAGTGGATCAAACCGGGGACGCCCGACAGCCCGTACCTGTACGCGCTGGCCGAAGCGATCCCTGGCCGAATGCCGACGGGCTTCGTCCGCGACTACGCCCGGAGCGACCTGGCCGCCGTCGTACACCGGTTCCTCGGCGGCTACGCGGGCATGGACGCCGAGCGCTCCGTGTACCCCGTGTTGGAGTACAACGTCGGCGGCTCCACGCTGGTCCTGCCCACGAGCGTGCCCGGTCAGCGGGTCGAGTACTACAACACCCGGGGCGTCCAGTGGGAGTCGGACATCTACTTCGGCACCCGGGACGACGACGAGGGCTGGCTGAACCCGCAGGCCGTGCTCCTCTCCGTCCCCACCGCGTACCGGGCCGGGCGGACGGTCCAGGAGATCTGGAACCAGGCGCCGTTCGGGCCTTCCTTCCCGAACCCGCGCTGGCCGCACCAGAGCGTCACCCGGGCCGGCGACACCATCGTGGTCGACATGCCGATCTTCAGCGACGCGGCCGGTCACCCGGGCGGCTCGTTGAGCGACAGCGAGCACACCGAGCTCTGGCGCGACGGCAAGCTGGTCGGCGAGAGCGAGTACGCCGGCTACGGAGAGTTCGCCGTGCCACCGGGTAAGGCGGACTACCGGCTCGTCACGTCGTCGAAGCGGAGCTTCACCGACCTGAGCACCGAGGTGGAGTCGAGCTGGACCTTCCGGTCCCGGCACGTCGCCGGTGACACGCCGGCCCGCCTGCCGCTGATGGCGGTGCGCTTCGCGCCGCCGCTGCGCGTCGACGGCAGCGCACCGGCCGGGCGGAGCTTCCTCGTACCGGTGCAGGTGCAGCGGCAGCCCGGGGCTCCGGCCGCCGGGGTCCAGGGGCTCACCGTCGACGTCTCGTACGACGGTGGGAAGACCTGGGCCAGGGCGAAGCTGCTTCGCACCTCGGCCGATGGTTGGTCGGCACTGTTGCGGCATCCGGCCGGCCCCGGCTACGTGTCGCTGCGGGCCAGCGCCCGCGACACCGCCGGCAACACGGTGACGCAGCGGATCATCCAGGCGTACCGCCTGCGCTGAGGCGCACCCCCGTCGGGGGGGGGGGGGGCCCCCGCCCCCGCGCGCCCGGCGCGGGGCTGCCAGGGGGCAGCCCGCCGCCAACTGGGTGCCGCAGCGGATCATCCCGGCGTCCCGCCGGCGCGGCGGCGCCCCCCGGGGGGGGCGGCGGCCGCGCGCCGCGCCCCCGGCGGGTACGTCAGTCGTTCGCGTGCAGGGCGGCGTTCAGCTCGATGCCCCGGCCGGTGCGCGGCCGGGCCTCCAGCGCGCCGGTCACCGAGTTGCGCCAGAACAGCAGGCCGTCGACGCCGGACAGCTCCCGGCCCTTGACCACCCGGCCGTCCGGCAGGGTGATCTTGGAGGCGGCGGTGATGTAGCAGCCGGCCTCGACCACGCAGTCGTCGCCGAGGGAGATGCCCACACCCGCGTTCGCGCCGATCAGGCTCCGCTCGCCGATGCTGATCTTCTCGGTACCGCCACCGGAGAGGGTGCCCATGATCGAGGCGCCACCGCCGACGTCGGAGCCGTCGCCGACCAGCACCCCCTGCACGATCCGCCCCTCGACCATCGAGGTGCCGACCGTGCCGGCGTTGAAGTTGACGAAGCCCTCGTGCATCACCGTCGTGCCGGCGGCCAGGTGGGCGCCGAGGCGCACCCGGTCGGCGTCGGCGATCCGCACACCCGAGGGCACCACGTAGTCGGTCATCCGAGGGAACTTGTCCACCCCGTACACCGACAGGTGGCGGCCGGCGGCCCGCTCGATCACCCGCAGCTCGTCCACCCGCTCCGGCGGGCACGGCCCGGCGGACGTCCAGGCCACGTTCGCCAGCTTGCCGAAGATGCCGTCGAGGTTGAGCTGGTTGGGCCGCACCAGGCGGTGGGAGAGCAGGTGCAACCGGAGGTACGCGTCGGAGGCGTCCTTGATGGGGTCGTCCAGCGAGCCGATGACGGTGACCACCTGCACGGTACGCAGACCGGGCAGCGGCCGGTCGCCCAGCGCGCCCGGCGGCAGGTCGAGCACGTCCGACTTGTCCTCGCCGGCGATCAGCGGCAGCTCACCCAGGCCCAGCTTGCCGGTCGGGTACCAGGTGTCGAGCACCTGCCCGTCGGCGGTGACGGTGGCCAGGCCGATGCCCCAAGCGGAATCTGCGGACGTCACTGTTAACCCTCTCGGTCGCGGCCAGGCCGGCCTCGGCTCGCTCCTCGCGCTGACAGACCTGAAGGTACCGTGCGAACCATGGAGAACCCGCTGACCCCCGAGGTCCTCGCCGATCCGGTGCAGCTGACCCGCGCTCTGGTCGACATAGAGTCCGTGTCCCTCAACGAGAAGGCGATCGCCGACTGCGTCGAAGAGGTGCTGCGGGGCGTACCGCACCTGAGTACCCACCGGCACGGCAACACCGTGATGGCCCGTACCGACCTGGGTCGCTCGCAGCGCGTCGTGCTGGCCGGGCACCTCGACACCGTGCCGCTGAACAACAACTTCCCGTCGACCATGCGCGGCGACCTGATGTACGGCTGCGGAACCTCCGACATGAAGTCCGGCACCGCCTACGCGTTGCACCTGGCGGTGACGCTGCCCGAGCCGCGCTACGACGTGACGTACTTCTTTTACGAGGCCGAGGAGATCGAGTCCCGGTACAACGGGCTCAACCTGGTCGCCCAGGCGTTCCCGGAGTGGTTGGAGGCGGACTTCGCGGTGCTGCTGGAGCCGACGTACGGCATCGTCGAGGCGGGCTGTCAGGGCGTCATGCGCGCCATCGTGACGACGACCGGTGAGCGGGCGCACGCGGCGCGCTCCTGGCGCGGTGTGAACGCCATCCACGGGGCCGGTGAGGTGCTGCGGCGTCTCCAGACCTACGAGGCCCGCCGGGTCACCATCGAGGGGTGCGACTACCGCGAGGGCATGAACGCGGTACGGATCAACGGTGGGGTGGCCGGCAACGTCATCCCGGACCTGTGCGAGATCGAGGTCAACTACCGGTTCGCCCCCGACCGGACCCCGGCCGAGGCGGAGGCGCACCTGCGTGAGGTGTTCGCCGGTTTCGAGCTGCGGCTCGCCGACTCGATCGCGGGCGCCCCGCCCGGGCTCAGCGCCGCCCCGGCGAAGGAGTTCCTGGCGGCGGTCGGCGCCGCACCGATCGGCAAGCTGGGTTGGACGGACGTGGCCCGGTTCGCGGCCATGGGGATTCCGGCGTTGAACTTCGGCCCGGGTGACCCCAACCTGGCCCACCACCGGGACGAGCACGTCGAGATCAGCAAGATCCGTGACGGCGCGGCGACGCTGCACCGCTGGCTCGCGCCGGCCTGATCCCGGTCACCTTCGTTGCCGGTGACCAAGAGGTTCGCGTCAGCCTGGCCCGTTGTCGGCGGCGCGAACCTCTTGGTCGGCTCCGGATCCAGCGGCGGCAGGCGAGAAGGCGGGATCGAGGGCGCGAATGCGACGGCGCTCGGCCACCACGTCTCGGATCCGTCGCTGCATCTGTCGACGGATCCGGATCATCTCGCTGTTGCTGATCACGCTGTCTCCTCCCCCGAAGGCGCGCGCCCGGGCATACCCGGTATGCGAATAGTAAGACGTACGGGGAAGCCAAATAGTTGCCCTTGATCGCGAACTATTTCTCCGGCTCCCCGCCCCGGACCCCGACGGTGTGCCGCTCCACTACGGTTGCTGCATGAGCCAGAACAACGGGCGGGAGGCCGGCCGCGGTCCCGGACAGGAGCGGCACCGGGGCGCTGTCACGCTGCGTCGGGGTGCCATTCCGAACAGCACCGCCGACCAGCGGCTGCTGGATTCGCGTGGACGGGGCGACTGGAAGACCAAGGACGCCTGGCGCGCGCTGCGCATCCTCTCCGAGTTCGTCGAGGGCTTCGACACCCTCGCCGACCTGCCGCCGGCCGTCAGCGTGTTCGGCTCGGCGCGCAGCGGTCCGGACACCGCCGAGTGCCGGTTGGCCGAGGAGGTGGGCGGCGCGCTGGCCCGCGCGGGCTACGCGGTGATCACCGGCGGCGGGCCGGGCGTGATGGAGGCCGCCAACCGGGGCGCCACCGAGGCCGGCGGGCTCTCCGTCGGGCTCGGCATCGAGCTTCCGTTCGAGCAGGGCATCAACGACTGGGTCGACCTGGCCATCGACTTCCGCTACTTCTTCGCCCGCAAGACCATGTTCGTCAAGTACGCCCAGGCGTTCGTGGTGCTGCCCGGTGGGTTCGGCACCATGGACGAGCTCTTCGAGGCGCTGACCCTGGTGCAGACCGGCAAGGTCACCCGGTTCCCGGTCGTGCTGATGGGGGTGGCCTACTGGCAGGGACTGCTCGACTGGCTGCGCGACACGATGGCCGCCAGCGGCAAGATAGGCCCGGTGGACCTGGACCTGATCTGCCTCACCGACGACGTCAACGCCGCCGTCCGCCACATCGTCGAGGCCGAGGCGGCGCTCTCCGCCGAGCAGGACGCGGTCCGCGACGAGGCCGTGGCGCGTACCGGCGCCGACCAGCAGGCCGCCGCCGAGCAGGCCGCCGACCGGCCCCGGGAGGACTGATGGCCGCCGTCTGCGTCTTCTGCGCCTCCTCCCGTACCCTCGACCAACGCTGGCTCGACCTCGCCACCGAGACCGGTGCGGAGCTCGCCCGGCGCGGGCACACCCTGGTCAGCGGCGGTGGCTGCGTCGGCATGATGGGCGCGGTGGTCGACGGCGCCCGATCCGCCGGCGGACGCACGGTGGGTGTCATCCCACAGGCGCTCGTCGACCTGGAGGTCGCCGACCTGGCCTCGGACGAACTGCTGGTCACCGACTCGATGGCCGATCGCAAGACCCTGATGATCGACCGGTCGGACGCGTTCCTCGCCCTGCCCGGCGGCCTCGGCACGCTGGACGAGCTGTTCGAGGTCTGGACCACCGCCACCCTGGCGCTGCACACCAAGCCGATGGTGCTGATCGACGCCGACGGCTTCTACCGCCCCCTGCTGGACTGGTTGCACACCATCACCGACCAGCACTTCCTCAAACCGGCCGGCCTCGACCTGCTGACCGTGGTCACCACGGTCCCCGAGGCCCTGAAGGCGCTGGAGTCCCACCTACCCTGACTCCGGGCCACCTCGTCGGTCGTGAGGGTGGCGGCAGGGCCGTCGGCGTGTCGTGCCGCCACCTTCACGATCGGCGTGGCGGCGTGGGATGGGGTTGCTGTCGTAGGGAGGTGATGGGATTTGGTGATGCAGTCGTACCGGTTGGTGCGGCGGCCCGGAGGGCCGGCGCCGGGGGACGGGACCGCGCCGGGGGACGGGACCGCGCCGGGTGACGGTGGCGTCCTCGCCGTCGCGGCCGACCCGACCGGGTCGGCGGGCCCGCGCTGGCACGCCGATCCCGTCCAGGCCGAGATCGTCGGGCACACCGACGGGCCGATGCTCGTCGTCGGCGGCCCGGGCACCGGCAAGACCAGCACCCTCGTCGAGGCGGTCGCCGCCCGGATCGCCGAGGGGGTCGACCCGGAACGGATCCTCGTGCTGACCTTCGGCCGCCGGGGCGCCACCGCACTGCGCCAGCGCATCGAGGCCCGGGTCGCGCAGGACGGCTACCGGGTGCTGCGGGAGCCGCTGGTGCGTACCTTCCCGGCGTACGCCTTCGGGCTGCTGCGTCGCGCCGCCGCCGAGCGCGGCGAGCCGTCACCCCGCCTGCTGACCGGCCCCGAGCAGGATCTGATCATCCGCGAGCTGCTCGACGCGGTGGGCGAGGCGCCCGAGGACGACACGGTCGGCTGGCCCACCGACCTGCGGCCGGCACTGCGCACCCGGGCCTTCGCCGGTCAACTGCGTGACCTGCTCATGCGCGCCGCCGAACGCGGTGTGGGTCCGGGCGACCTGGCCCGGCTGGGCGAGAAGCTCGGCCGCGCCGACTGGCCGGCCGCCGCGCGCTTCCTGCGGGAGTACGTCGAGGTGCTCGCGCTGCGCGACGTCAGCAACCGGGGTTCGATCGCGTACGACCCCGCCGAGCTGGTCCGGGCGGCCACCGGTCTGCTGCGCGACGACGAGGAGTTGCTGGCCGCCGAGCGCCACCGCCTCGCCCACGTGTACGTCGACGAGCTGGCCGACACCGATCCCGCCCAACTCGAACTGCTCTCGGTCATCGCCGGTGGTGGCAAGCCGCTCGTGGCCTTCGCCGACCCCGACTCCTCCACGTACGCCTTCCGGGGTGCCGACCCGGCGGGAGTGTCCACCTTCCGGCACCGTTTCCGGACGGCCTCCGGAGCGCCGGCCGCGCAGGTGCTGCTGAGCACGTCGTACCGGGCCGGGCCGGTTCTGCTCGACGCGGTGGCCCGGCTGGGCCGCCGGCTCCGTGGCCCGACGGCGCACCGCCGACTGCGTCCGCTTCCGGACGCCCCGGCCGGCGTGGTCGAGGTGCACACCTTCCGGTCGGCGACCAGCGAGGCCGCCTGGCTGGCCCACATGCTGCGCTCGGCCCACCTGCTGGACGGCGTGCCGTGGTCGCGGATGGCGGTGCTGGTGCGGTCCACCGCCCTGCAACTGCCGACCCTGCGACGCGCGCTGCACGCCGCCGGCGTCCCGACCGTGGTGCACGGCGAGGACCTTCCGCTGCACCTGCAACCCGCGGTGGCGCCGCTGTTGCTGCTGCTGCGGTGCGCCCTCGAACCGGACCGGCTCGACGAGGAGGCCGCGGTCGCGCTGCTGCACTCGCCGCTGGGCGGCGCCGACCCGCTGGCCGAACGACGGCTGCGGCAGGGGCTGCGCGCCCTGGCGTTGGCCGGGGGCGACCGCCGCCCGTCCGGCGAGCTGATCGTCGAGGCGTTGCGTGACCCGACGGAGCTGGCCACCATCGACCGACGGTGGGCGGAGCCGGCGCAGGCGGTGGCCGGTCTGCTCGCCACCGCCCGGGACGCCGCCGCCCAACCGGGCGCCACCGCGGAGACCGTCCTCTGGGAGGTGTGGGATGCCAGCGGCCTGGCCGAACGCTGGGCCGGCGCGATCGCCCAGGGGCGGCCGGTGGCCGGCGAGGGCGACCTGGCCCGGCGTCGGCGGGCCGAGGCGGCCGACCGCGACCTGGACGCCGTGCTCGTGCTCTTCGACGCGGCGGCCCGCTTCACCGACCGGCTACCGGGCGCGCGCACCGAGGTCTTCCTCGACCACGTGCTCGCCCAGGACCTGCCGGCGGACACCATCGCGCCGACCGCCGACCGGGGCGCGGCGGTACGACTGCTCACCGCGCACGCCGCGAAGGGCCTGGAGTGGGACCTGGTGGCGATCGCCGGCGTGCAGGAGGGCATCTGGCCGGACCTGCGCCTGCGCGGCAGCCTGCTCGGGTCGGAACGGCTGGTCGACGTCCTGGCCGGCCGGTCCGTCGGCGGCGCCCGGGCCGCCAACGTCGTGGGTCAGACCTCGGCGCTGCTCGACGAGGAGCGCCGGCTGTTCCACGTCGCCATCAGCCGGGCCCGACACCGCCTGCTGGTCAGCGCGGTGGCGTCGGCGGCGGTCGGTGGCGACGACCATGAGGAGCAGCCCAGCCGGTTCCTGCACGAGCTGGGCCCGATCGCTCCGCCGAGTCCGCCCGACGCGCCGACGCCGCCCATCGGCCCAGCCGGTCCGCCCGGCCCGCGCACCGGCCCGCCCGGTGCTGGGCCCGCCACCGACGCCGCCTTCACCACCAGCGCGGCCGGCACCAGCGCGGTCGCCGCCGACGCGACCAGCACCAGCACGACCGACGACAGCGTGGTCGCCGCCAACGCGACCGGCAACGGCGGGGCACGCAACGGCGGTACCGCCGCGGCCGTTGGTGGCGGTGACGGTCTGGCCGATGGAGACGACGAACCGGACCAGCCCGGTGGGCTGCCGGTCACCCGGCCGCCACGGGCGCTCACCCTGCCGGCGTTGGTCGCCGAGCTGCGTACCGCCATCATCGACCCGGCCGCGCCGGCGGCCCGGCGGCGCGCGGCGGCGGCCGAGTTGGCGCGGCTCGCCGCCGCCGGAGTGCCCGGCGCGCACCCCGACGACTGGTGGGGGCTGCGGGCGCTCTCCGACGACCGGCCGTTGGTCGACGACGGCGCGCCGGTGCGGGTCACGCCCTCGGCGATGGAGAGCGCGCTGCGGTGCAGCCTGCGCTGGCTGCTGGAACGGCACGGCGGCAGCGGCCCGACCAGCACCGCGCAGGGCGTCGGCAACCTGGTGCACGCCGCCGCGATGCTCGCCGAGGACGCCAGCGCCGACCGGGGCGCACTGCTCGACTACGTGGCCGCCCGGTTCGACGCGATCGAGCTGGCCGCCCGGTGGATGGCCGGCCCCGAGCGGGAGCGCGCCGAGGCGATGGTCGACAAGCTGCTGCGTTGGCTCGCCACCAACCCGCGTCGGCTGCTCGCCATCGAACACGAGTTCGCGGTCCGGCTGGACGATCCGCAGCGCCCGGTCGACCTGACCGGGCGGGTCGACCGGCTGGAGGTCGACGAGGCCGGCCGGCTCGTGGTGATCGACCTCAAGACCGGCAAGTCCACCGCGGTCACCGGCAGCGAACTGGCCGAGCACCCGCAGCTCGGCGCGTACCAGGCTGCGGTGGAGGCGGGCGCGTTCGCCGAGTTCGGCGACGAGTCCGGTGGCGCGGCGCTGGTGCAGCTCGGCACCTCCGCCAAGGACGCCCGGGAGCAGAACCAGGCCGCGGCGGGGGAGGGCCCGGCGGCCGGCTGGGCGACGGCGCTGGTCCGGCGGACCGCCGATACGATGGCAGCCGCCACGTTCGCGGCGGTCGCCAACTCGAAGTGCCGGGTCTGCCCGGTGCGGACCAGCTGTCCAGTCTCCGGGCAGGGACGCCAGGTGGTCGAGCCGCCGACCGTCCGTCCCCCGGAGAATTCATGACCCAGCCCACCCTGTTCGGCGCGGGTCCCGCGCCGACACCCCGGCTCGCGGACTCCGGACCCCGCTACACGCCGGTGGAGCTGGCCAAGTTGCTGCGGCTGCCGGCGCCGACCCGGGAACAGGCCGAGATCATCGCCGCCCCGGTGGAGCCGCTGCTGGTGGTCGCGGGCGCCGGGTCCGGCAAGACGGAGACGATGGCCGCCCGGGTGGTCTGGCTGGTGGCCAACTCGTACGTGCGCCCGGAGCAGATCCTGGGGCTGACCTTCACCCGCAAGGCGGCCGGTGAGCTGGCGCACCGGGTCCGTACCCGGCTCGACCAACTGATCCGGAGGGTCGGCCGGCAGGACCGCGACCCGCTCGCCGGTGAGCCCACCGTCTCCACCTACCACTCGTACGCCGGGCGGATCGTCACCGAGCACGGTCTGCGCGCCGGCTACGAGCCGTCGACCCGGCTGCTCACCGAGGCGTCCCGCTGGCAGTTGGTCGACCTGCTGGTGCGCAACTACGACGGCGACATGTCCGAGGTGGACCGGATGCCGAGCACCATCACCGACGCGGTGCTGGCGCTCGCCGGGGAGCTGGACGAGCACCTGGTCGGCCCGGACGAGTTGGCGGCCTGGACCGGTCGGTTCTTCGCCGAGGTGCAGTCGCGACCGGGCCGGGTCTACGCCGACGTGCGCAAGGCGCTCACCCTGCAACAGACCCGGCTGCGCCTGCTGCCGCTGGTCCGCGCGTACGCCCGGCGCAAGCTCGACTTCGAGGCGATGGACTTCGCCGACCAGCTCGCCCGGGCGGCCCGGGTGGCACGGGATCACCCGGCCGTCGGCGAGATCGAGCGGGACCGCTTCCGGGTGGTGCTGCTCGACGAGTACCAGGACACCAGCCACGCGCAGGTGGTGCTGCTCAACGCGCTGTTCGGTGGCGGGCACCCGGTGACCGCGGTCGGTGATCCCTGCCAGTCCATCTACGGCTGGCGGGGTGCCAGCGCCGGCACTCTCGACCGGTTCCCGGCCGAGTTCGCGCGGTCCGACGGCGAGCCGGCGCGGGCGTTGGGGCTGACCACCAGTTGGCGTAACCGCCCGGAGATCCTACGGGTGGCGAACGCGCTGTCCACGCCGTTGCGGGCGGCCGGCGCCCGGGTTCCGGAGCTGCGCTCCGCGCTGACCGTCCGAGACCCGATTCCGCATCGCAGCCCCGGTGGGGCGGCCGGTGGCACGGTGCACTGCGCGCTGCTGCACACGTACGCCGACGAGGCCGCGTGGATCGCCGACAGTGTGCTCGCCGCGTGGCGTGGCGCGGCCCGGATGCCGGGCGCCGCGCCCGAGCACATCCCGGTGGCGCAGCGCCCGACGACGGCCGTGCTGGTCCGCGTCCGTAGCCAGATTCCGGCGATCGAGTCGGCGCTGCGCGAGCGCGGCCTTCCGGTGGAGGTGGTCGGGCTGGGTGGCCTGCTCGACACTCCCGAGGTCCGGGACGTGGTGTGCACGCTGCGGGTGCTGGCCGACCCGACCGACGGGGCCGCCCTGCTGCGGTTGCTCACCGGCGCCCGGTGGCGGATCGGACCGCGTGATCTGGTGGCGCTGCACCGACGGGCGCGGGGCATCGCGAAGGCCCGCCAACAGGTGGCCGCCGACGAGGACTCGGACATCAGCCCCGACCTGCTGGACGAGGCGACCCTGGTGGAGGCGTTGGCCGATCTCGGGCCGGCGCAGGCGTACTCGGCGGAGGGGTTCGCGCGGCTGCGGGCGTACGGCATGGAGTTGGCGCTGCTGCGCTACCGCCTGGACCAGGCGCTGCCGGATCTGATCGCGGACATCGAGCGGACCATCGGCCTGGATGTGGAGGTCGCGGTGCGCGCCGGCCGCGACGGCGCGGGCGACGCCGGGCTGGCGCGGGGTCACCTGGACGCCCTGGCCGACGTGGCGGCCCGCTTCAGCGGTGAGACGCCCGGCGCGACGCTCTCCGGCTTCCTGTCCTACCTGGCCGCCGCCGAGGACGAGGAGCGCGGCCTGGCCCCGGGCGAGGTCGAGGTCGTGGAGGGCGCGGTGCAGGTGGTCACCGCACACGCCGCCAAGGGCCTGGAGTGGGACGTCGTGGCGGTGGCCGGGCTGTGCCGTGGGTCGTGGCCCGGTCCGGTCCGCAACTCCGACCACTGGCTGGGCGGTCTGGGAGTGCTGCCGTTCCCGTTGCGGGGGGACGCCGACGGGCTTCCCGAGCTGGCGCTCGACGAGGCTGCCGACCAGCGTGCCGTGGCCCGGGCGGTGGCCGACTTCACCGATGCCTGGCGGGCCCACGACGAGCGGGAGGAGCGCCGGCTGACGTACGTCGCGGTGACCCGGCCGCGCCGGCTGCTGCTGTGCTCCGGGTACTGGTGGGGCGAGGGTACGAAGCGACCGCGGGGTCCGTCGGTCTTCCTGCGCGAGGTGTACGACGCCTGCCTGGACGGCGGCACCGGGCACCTGGTCGACACGTGGACGCCGGAGCCCACCCCGGACGCCACGAACCCGACGGCGGAGGTGGTGCTCCGCGCGGAGTGGCCGGCCGACCCGCTGGGCGGCCGCCGGCCGGCGTTGGCCGAGGCGGCCGGACTGGTCCGCCGGCTGATGAGCGACGGTCCGGCGTCGGCGCTGCCGGGTCCGGTCGGGCCGGCGCTCGCCGGTGCGCTGCCGTCGACCGGGTCGGACGCCGAGACGGTCGAGACCGCAGACCCGGAGGTGGCGCGCTGGCGGCAGGAGGCGGACCTGCTGCTGGCCGAGCGGGCCGAGCTGACCCGGCTCTCCGGCGCGGTCGAGGTGGCCCTGCCGGGGCAGCTCAGCGTCACCCAGTTGGTGGCGTTGCGGCGTGACCCGGCCGCGCTGGCCCGTACGCTGCGCCGCCCGGTGCCCACCGAGCCGAATCCGTACGCCCGCCGGGGCACCGCCTTCCACGCGTGGCTGGAGCAGCGTTTCGGCGCCGACCGGTTGCTCGACGTGGACGAGCTGCCCGGCGCGGCGGACGCGGACGCCGCGCCGGACGAGGCCCTGGTCGAGCTTCAGGAGCGCTTCCTGGCCAGCGAGTGGGCCGACCGGGTGCCGGTCGAGGTGGAGGTGCCCTTCGCCACGGTGATCGCGGGTGTGGTGGTCCGGGGGCGGATGGACGCGGTCTTCTCCCGCCCGGGCGGGCGGTTCGACGTGGTCGACTGGAAGACCGGCGCGCGTCCCACCGGCACGGCGGCCCAGGTGGCGGCGGTCCAGTTGGCTGTGTACCGGCTGGCCTGGGCCGAGCTGGCCGGTGTCGACGTCGAGCGGGTGGGCGCGGCGTTCCACTACGTGCGGGACGGGGCGACCGTCCGTCCGACCGATCTGCTGGACGTGACCGGGCTCACCGCCATGATCGCCCACTTGCCCGTGGATTCCGACCAAGTTTGACCACGACGGGGAAATCCGTGGTACGTTGACCGGGTTGCAGTTTTGGTTACCAGAGACTCTGTGTGCGCCTGGCGGGATTGTGGCCCCAGGCGCTCTTTGTTGTGTCCGGAGTTCTCCGGGCGGGGCGACCAGAAGCGACAGGCGATTCGCGCATCCCCGCGCGGAGCGCTCCTCTTCGGGCGCGCAACAAGTGCGCGTCCGACGTTCCGTCAAGGAGACGAAACACATGGCTATTGGCACCGTGAAGTGGTTCAACGCTGACAAGGGCTTCGGCTTCATCACCCCGGACGGCGGCGGCGCTGACGTCTTCGCCCACTTCTCGGCGATCCAGTCCTCCGGCTACCGGAGCCTGGACGAGAACCAGCGGGTCGAGTTCGAGGTGACCCAGGGCCAGAAGGGCCCGCAGGCGGAGAACATCCGTCCGCTCTGATCTTCGGATCGGTTCGTAGTACCCGTCGCGCCCTCCGGGTGTGACGGTGACGGGACCGGCCCGCCCCGCCGTCGACCCGCTCAACGCGGGCGGCGGCTCGGCGGCGGGCCGGCCCGTACCCTAATCGGTTCGTGCTTGTGAGTCCTGGCGGCCTTGTTACGCCGGTGACAGCGCCGAGTTCGGCGCCCTCCCTCGACACGTGCCGCGTCGAGGAAGGCTTCTGCGTGACCACAGTTATTCCGTCTTTTGCCCATACCGGTCTGGCGCCGGCGCTGCTGAGCGCCCTGACCGCGCAGGGCATCACCGAGCCGTTCCCGATCCAGTCGGCCACGCTGCCCGACTCGCTCGCCGGTCGGGACGTGCTCGGCCGGGGTCGTACCGGCTCCGGTAAGACGCTCGCCTTCGGGCTTCCCCTGCTTTCGCGTACCGCCGGCCGTAAGGCCCGGCCGGGTCGCCCGCTGGCCCTGGTGCTGGTGCCGACCCGTGAGCTGGCTCAGCAGGTGACCACCGCGCTGGCCCCGTACGCCCGCGCCGTCGGTCTGCGCTGCGCCACCGTCGTCGGCGGACTGTCGTTGCAGCGCCAGGCCGACGCGCTGCGCGCCGGCGCCGAGGTGGTCGTGGCGACCCCCGGTCGTCTGCACGACCTGATCAACCGCGGCGACGCCCGGCTCGACCAGGTCGAGATCACCGTCCTGGACGAGGCCGACCAGATGGCCGACATGGGCTTCCTGCCGCAGGTGACCAAGCTGCTGGAGCAGGTCGCCCCGCAGGGTCAGCGGATGCTCTTCTCCGCCACCCTCGATGGTGGTGTGGACCGGCTGGTCCGCCGCTTCCTCAGCAGCCCGGTCACCCACTCGGTCGACCCGGGCACCGCCACGGTCACCGCGATGACCCACCACGTGCTGCACGTCGACGCGCTCGACAAGCCCGACGCGCTGGCCCGGATCGCGGCCCGCGAGGGCCGCACCATCCTGTTCATGGGCACCAAGCACCGCGCCGACCGGCTCGCCCGCCAGTTGCTCTCCAAGGGTGTACGCGCCGCCGCGCTGCACGGCGGCAAGTCCCAGCCGCAGCGCACCCGCATCCTGGAGCAGTTCCGCAACGGTCAGGTGACCGCCCTGGTCGCCACGGACGTGGCGGCGCGCGGCATCCACGTGGACGGCCTCGACATGGTCGTCAACGTGGACCCGCCGACCGAGGCGAAGGACTACCTGCACCGGGGCGGTCGGACGGCCCGTGCCGGCGAGTCCGGCTCGGTGGTGACGCTGGTCCTGCCCGAGCAGCGCCGCGACGTGTCCCGGCTGATGGCCACCGCCGGCATCCGGCCGCAGTCGTTCCAGGTGCGTCCCGGTGACGAGGCGCTGGCCCGGGTCACCGGGGCCCGCGAGCCCTCCGGTGTGCCGGTCACCATCGCCGTCCCGCAGGCCGCGGCCAACCGGGGACGGGCCGCAGGTGGCTCGGCCGCCGACGGCGCGCCCCGCTCCGCGCACCGGGCGTCGGGCCGGTCCCGCCGCCCGCGCCGCCCGCGTACGGTCTGATCTTCTCCGCACGACACCGACCCGTCCCGCTTCGGCTGGGCGGGTCGGTTCGTTCCGTGCGGCTTCCCGCCACTTGACCGTTCGGTTGAATCGGTAATCAGCCTCCGTTGGGTCGGCTGGCCGACTGTGCCCTGCCCCCGGGTGGTCGAAGCTGACCAGCGGGGGAATTGGGCGGGGGCCCGGCACGGGGGAGGAGCGGCAATGGTGGGCGAAGCCGGCTCGGGGGCGCTGCGTGAACTGATCCTGGTGGTCGCGGTCGGGCTCGCCGGGTTGCTCCTCGCCATGCTCGCGGCCTTCGGCCCCTGGCATGCCACCACGGCGGGCAACGCTCCCGCCGGTCTGGTGGAGCTGCGCAGTCCCGGCGACCCGGGCTCCGGCCCGACGGTCGAGCACCGGGGCTGAGCAGCGACCGGCCGACCGGCGCCGGCGGAGGGGCAGGCCCGGTCAGGATCGGTACGAGGTGTGGTGGGGGCGGCGGGGGCCCCGCCCCCCCACCACCCCCCGCCCCCCGTTGGCCCGGGGGGGCGGGGGCCGCGCGGTTTGGGGTTTTTTTTTTTATTATT
>NZ_JBITDT010000022.1:0-17255 GCF_044454415.1 Micromonospora sp. NPDC051543 | reverse complement strand
CGCGGGGGGGGGGGCGGGGGTGGGGCGGCGGCGGGGGGTGGGGGGGGGGGGGGGGGGGGGGCGCGCCCCCCCCCCCCCCCCCACCGCCGCGCGCCCGTTGCGCCGGTCGCGCCGGTCGCGCCGATCTTGCAGTTTCTGTTGTTAATTCGCTGTTTTACGTCCCTTTTTGTCGCCGCAGAAAGTGCAAGATCGCGGGGCGGCGGCGGCGGGGGCGCGGGCGGGCTCAGGGGGCGGTTCGGGTTTGGTTGTTGGCCAGCAGGTTTGCCAGGGTGGTGCTGTCGACGACGGTGGCGATCGCCCCGTGCACCGCCAGCCAGACGTCGGTGAGCCCGGCGGCCACCCCGTGGTAGCCGGCCCGCTCGGCCGGTAGGCCGCGCACGGTGGTCAGCGACCCACCGACCGCGCGCAGCACGTCCCCGACCGTGATCTCGGTGGCCGGTCTGGTCAGCGCGTACCCACCATCGGCGCCGCGATGGCTGTGCAGCAGGCCGGCGCGGCGCAGGTCGAGCAGGATGCCCTGGAGGAAGCTGAGCGGGATCTCCTGCACCTCGGCCAGGCTGCCCGCCTTCACCAGCTCGCCGACACCGTCGCCGCCCGGTGCGGCGGCGGCGACGGCGAGCATCGCCCGAAGCGCGTAGTCGCTGCGCGCGGAGACGTACACCGCTCAGTTGCCCGCCTGGTCGAGCACGCCCCAGCGACGTCGGATCGCCTTGTCCGCCGCGCCGAACGCGGCGTCCACGACCAGGCCGAGCACCAGGATGACGATCATCGTGGAGAGCAGCCACGGCGCGTCGGACAGTTCCCGGGAGTAGGTGAGCTGCGCACCGAGCGACGTCTGCGAGATGCCGACCACGATCAGCTCGCCGGCCATCAGACTCCGCCAGGAGAACGCCCAGCCCTGCTTGAGGCCCGCGACGATCGCCGGCAGCGCGGCCGGCGCGATCACGTACCGGTAGAGGTTGAGCCCACGGGCGCCCAGGTTGCGGCCGGCGCGCAGGAGCAGCGGTGGGACGTAGTCCACTCCGGAGATCACGCCGTTGGCGATGGACGGCGCCGCGCCGAGCACCACCACGAAGAAGATGGCCTTCTCGCTCAACTCGAACAGCAGGATGGCCAGCGGGAACCAGGCGATCGACGGCATGGTCTGCAACGCGGTGATCATCGAGCCGATGGCGGCGCGCAGCACCGTGGACCGGGCCACCGCAAGGCCCAGCAGCAGGCCGACCGCGACCGAGAAGACGTACCCGACGGCCGCTCGGCGCAGCGTCGTGAGCAGGCCCTCCCAGAGCTGCGGGCCCTGGGCCTGGGTGATCAGCTCACGGCCCACGACCAACGGGCCGGGCAGGGAGTACGGCGGCTTCCAGC
Source organism: Micromonospora sp. NPDC051543 (assembly GCF_044454415.1). Classification (NCBI taxonomy): domain Bacteria; kingdom Bacillati; phylum Actinomycetota; class Actinomycetes; order Micromonosporales; family Micromonosporaceae; genus Micromonospora; species Micromonospora sp. NPDC051543. The sequence continues at coordinate 15,890 of NZ_JBITDT010000022.1, read as the reverse complement.
CCGACCAGACCACAAGCTGCCAGGCGAGGATGGCGATGGCCAGCGCGGCGAGCTTGGGCCAGGTGGACGCCCACAGTCGGGTGCCCCGGGAGACCTCCTTCTCCCGACCGGCGATCTCCAGCGCGTCCAGTCCGGTGATCTCCGCGTCGCTCCGCGCCGAGCTGGTGAGGGTGTCACTGGCCATGGCGGCCCACCTCCGTACGGAGTCGTTCGGTGACCTCGGCGGCGATGGCGGCGACCTCGGGGGAGTCGATCCGTCGTGGCCGTGGGATGTCCACCTCGGTGGAGTAGATGATCCGGCCGGGGCGGCTGGAGAGCAGGATGATGCGGTCGGCCAGCCGGGCGGCCTCGCGCACGTTGTGCGTGACGAACAGGACCGAGAGCCGGCGCTCGGACCAGATGCGCTCCAACTCGTCGTGCAGGATGTCGCGGGTCATGGCGTCCAGCGCGCCGAACGGCTCGTCCATCAGCAGCACCGGCGTGTCCAGGGCCAGGGTGCGGGCCAGCGCGACCCGCTGGCGCATTCCGCCGGACAGTTCGTGCGGGCGTTTGCGGCCGAACTCGGCCAGGTGCACCGTGCGTAGCAGCTCGGCGACCCGGTCGCGGCGTTCGGCGCGGGAGAGGCCCCGCAGCTTCAGCGGCACCTCCACGTTGGCCTCGACGGTCAGCCACGGGAACAGTGCCGGCTCCTGGAACATCAGGCCCGGGTGGGCGTCGCCGGCGATGCCGATCGTGCCGCCGCTCGGCCGGTCCAGACCGGCGACCAGGTTGAGCAGGGTGCTCTTGCCGCAGCCGGAGGCGCCGACCAGGCAGACGAACTCGCCCGGCGCGACGTCGAGGGAGACCCCGTCCAGGGCCAGTACGGCGTTCGCCCCGCGTCCGTACACCTTCGTCACGCCGGAGAGCGCGACCGCGGTGGTCGCGCTCTGCGGCGTCGTCGTGGTCGACGTCATGGCTGGGTGACCTCGGGCTTGCCGGCGGCCTTGAGCGACTTGTTGAGGTACGTCAGGTCGTACAGGCCCTTGAGGTCGACGGGCTCGGTGAGCTTGACGTCGACGGCGTGGTCGAGCCCGGCCTTGAGCGAGGTGGCGATCGGGTCGTTGGTGAACTCCAACGTCGGCCAAGCCTGCTTGATCAGCTTGAGGTCCAGCGGCTTGCCGGTGATCTTGCCGATCGCGTCGGAGATGGCCTGCTGGGCCTCGTCCGGCTTGCTGTTGACGAACTCGTTCGCGGCGACCTGGCCGTCGACCAGCTTCTGCACGACGTCCGGGTGCGCCTTGAGGAACTTGGTGCTGACCAGCAGGTTGGTGATGACGAACTTCTTGTCCGGCCACAGGTCCCGCTCGTCGACGAGCACCTTGCCGCCGGCGTTGACCAGCCGGGACACGAACGGCTCGGGCACCCAGGCGGCGTCGATCGCGCCGGAGTTGAAGGTCTCCACCGTCTGGGCGTTCTCCTGCGGCACGATCTTCACGTCGCCGCCGCCCTCCTTGGTGGTGGTCAGCCCCTGCTGCTTGAGCCAGTAGCGGACGGCCACGTCCTGGGTGTTGCCGAGCTGCGGGGTGGCGACCTTCTTGCCCTTGAGGTCCTGCGGGCCGTTGATGCCGGGCTTGACGACCAGCGCCACGCCTCCGGAGGCCGCGCCCGAGACGACCCGGACCGCCTCACCCTTGGACTTGGAGAACGCGTTGACGGTGGGGTTCGGGCCGATGTAGGTCGCGTCCAGCGCGCCGGAGAAGACAGCCTCGATGGCGGCCGGCCCGGCGTTGAACGTCTTCGGCTCCAGCTTGACGTCGGCGCCGAGCTTCTCGGCGAAGATGCCCTTCTCCACGCCGACGACGGCCGGCGCGTGGGTGATGTTGGGGAAGTAGCCGAGCCGCAGGGTCACCGGGCCGGAGCTGGCCCCCGCGCCCTCGCTGTCGTCGCCGCACGCGGCGGTGGTGCCCAGGGTCGCCGCGCCGAGAGCGGTGAGGGTGGCCAGGGTGACCAACCGGCGCAGGGGGAGGCGTCTCATCGTCCATCCAATCCGCAGTATTCCTACTTAGTTGGTAGGAAGACTGGGCCAGGCTGCGGGCAGCGTCAAGGGGCATCCACATACCGGGAAGGGGCGTCTCAGTTATGTCGGCATTTCCTACTGTCTTGCTGTGGTAAATGGATGGCCTCCCAAGCCGGTGGCAGCGGCTGCGCGGAGGTCGCCGGTGGCGGGGGTGCCGACGCGCTAGGGTCGATCCCGTGGCGGCGCGGAGATCCAGAATTCCAGCGACGAAGTATCCGGTCGAGCGGTTCACCCTCGACAACGGCCTGCGGGTGGTCCTGACCCCCGATCGCAGCGCCCCGGTGATCGGGGTGGCGGTGGTCTACGACGTCGGCATCCGCTCCGAGCCCCAGGGGCGTACCGGCTTCGCCCACCTCTTCGAGCATCTGATGTTCCAGGGCTCGGAGAACCTGGAGAAGCTGGCCCACTTCCGGCACGTGCAGGGCGCCGGCGGCACGTTCAACGGCTCCACCCACCTGGACTACACCGACTACTTCGAGACGCTGCCCAGCAACGCCCTGGAACGGGCGCTGTTCCTCGAGGCGGACCGGATGCGGGCGCCCCGACTTACCGAGGAGAACCTGCGCAACCAGGTCGACGTCGTGAAGGAGGAGATCCGGGTCAACGTGCTCAGCCGGCCGTACGGTGGTTTCCCCTGGCTGACCCTGCCGCCGGTCATGTTCGACACCTTCGCGAACGCGCACGACGGCTACGGCTCCTTCGACGACCTGGAGTCGGCCACCGTCGCCGACGCCGCCGACTTCTTCCGCCACTACTACGCAAGTGGCAACGCGGTCCTGGCGGTCAGCGGGGACATCGACGTGGCCGAGGCGACCGAGCTGGTCACCCGGCACTTCGGCGACGTGCCAGCCCGCCCCGCGCCACGACGACCCGACTTCACCGAGCCCGACCTGACCGCCGAGCGGCGCAGCTCGTACACGGATGCCCTGGCGCCGTTGCCGGCCGTGGCCGGCGCGTGGCGGGTACCCGACCCGGTCGGCGACTTCGCCGGCTACCTGCCGTACGTGGTGCTGGCCGAGGTGCTCACCGACGGCGAAGCGTCCCGCCTGGTCGAACGCCTCGTGCAGCGCGACCGCACGGTGACCAGCCTGGGTGGCTACCTCGGCTTCATGGGCGACCCGTTCGACGTCCGCGACCCCACGGCGCTGCTGTTGCAGGCGCACCTGCCGCCCGGCGGCGACGTGGACAAGGTGCTGCGCACCATCGACGAGGAGCTGGACCGGCTGGCCACCGACGGGCTGACCGACGGCGAGCTGGCCCGCACCCAGGCTCGGATGGCCACCCACCTGCTCCGCGACACCGACGCGGTCCTCGGCCGGGCGCTGCGGATGGCCGTCCTCGAGCAGCAACGCGGCGAGCCGGGCCTGCTCAACGACCTGCCCCGACTGGTCGGCGACGTCACCGAGGAGCAGGTCCGGGCCGCCGCGGCCACCCTGCGCCCGGAACGTCGCGCGAGCGTCGAGGTCATCCCCGGAGTCGGTCGGTGAGCGCGAGGAGTGAGCCGGTTTTGCGAGCCCCGCAGTCGCAAAACGAAGGTGGCACGGTGAGCGCGAGGAGTGAGCCGGTTTTGCGAGCCCCGCAGTCGCGAACGAAGGTGACACAGTGACGACCACGACCACCGCCACCGTCGGGCCGCGTACGCTCCCCCCGCTCGGGCCCACCCGCAAGCTGAAGGTGCCCAAGGCGGCCGAGCGGACGCTGAGCAACGGGCTCACCGTCATCGCGGTACGCCGGCCCGCGGTGCCCCTGGTCGAGCTGCGGCTCTGGGTGCCGTTCGGCCGCGCCCACCTCGCGCGCGGCGCGATGCTCTCCCAGACCATTCTCTCCGGCACCGAGTCGATGACCAGCGTGCAGCTCGCCGCCGAGCTGCAGAAGGTCGGCGGTGGGCTCTCCGCCGGCGTCGACCCGGACCGGCTGATGATCTCCGGCGCGGGGCTGGTCACCGGCCTGGACCGGATGCTGGAGTTGCTGGCGGAGGTGCTGACCGGGGCCAGCTACCCGAACGACGAGGTGGCCGCCGAGCGGGACCGGCTCATCGACCGGATCCAGGTCGCGCAGAGCCAACCGTCGCACCTGGCCCGCGAAGCGCTCCTGAAGAGGATCTACGGGCGGCACCCGTACGCGACGCAGACCCCGGAGCCGGCCCAGCTCCGTGCCGTACGACCGGCGGCACTGCGCAGTCTGCACGCCGAGCGGGTGCACCCCGCCGGGGCGCAGCTGGTGGTGGTCGGCGACGTGCAGCCGGAGAAGGCCCTGGACGCGGCCGAGCGGGCGCTGGCCGAGTGGGCCGGAGCCGGGCGTACGGCCACCCTGCCGGCCACCCCGCCGCTGACGCCGGGGCCGCTGCTGCTGGTCGACCGGCCCGGCTCGGTGCAGTCCTCGCTGCGTGTCGCGCTGCCCGCCGTGTCGCGTACCGACCCGGACCACGCGCCGCTGCAACTGGCCAACCTGATCTTCGGCGGCTACTTCTCGTCCCGCTGGGTGGAGAACATCCGCGAGGACAAGGGCTACACGTACGGCCCGCACTCGGTGATCGAGCACTCGGTGGCCGGATCGGTGCTGGTCGCCGGTGCCGAGGTAGCCACCGAGGTCACCGGTCCGGCGCTGCTGGAGACCACGTACGAGTTGGGTCGGCTGGCCTCGCTGCCGCCGAAGCCCGAGGAGTTGGAGCAGGCCCGCCAGTACGCCCTGGGCACCCTCCAGCTCGGAATGTCCACCCAGGCCGGTCTGGCGGCGCTGACCAGCGCGTACGCCGGCAATGGCCTGCGCCTGGACTTCCTGGCCGAGTACGCGTCCCGCCTCGCGAAGGCGACCGTCGACGACGTTGCCCGGGCCGCCGCCCACTACCTGGCGCCCGCCAGGGCGGTGGTCGTCGTGCTCGGCGACGCCGAGCGGATCACCCCGGGGCTGACCGCGCTGACGCCCGTGCACACCGAGCCGGTGCAGCCGTGAGCGGCGAGGGCGCGCCACCGCTGGCGCGCTCGACGCTGGATCGGGCCGCGCACCGCCGGGGTGACGCGCAGTGGTTGACCGAGGCGTGGCTGCGCGGCCGGGTGCTGCTGCTCGACTCGACCAACGACGGGCGGACGCTCGCGCGTACCGACGTGTCGCCTCCGACGCTGGTGCTGTTCGGCGCGGCCGACGCGCCGGCCGGCGCCGACTCGACGGCGATGTTCCTCGGTGTCGAACCGGACGGGGTGCCGGTGTTCGCGGTCGACGCCCCGTTGCCGGAGCTGCCAGGCACCCGCGCGGTCAACCTGCGGGAGGTGGGCCACCTGCTGGGTGACCGGGAGGCCGGCCTCTTCACGACCGCGCTCGCGCTGCTGAACTGGCACACCCGGCACGGCTACTCGTCGGCGACCGGCGCGCCCACCGTCATGGACGAGGCCGGTTGGTCGCGGGTGGATCGCAACGGTGGGCGGATCTGGCCGCGTACCGACCCGGCGATGATCGTGCTGGTGCACGACGGCGTCGACGGCCCCGAAGGCCGCTGCCTGCTCGGCAACAACGCCGGCTGGCCGGGCACCCCGGGTGGGCGGCGCTACTCCTGCCTGGCCGGTTACGTCGAGCCGGGGGAGTCGGCCGAGGCCGCCGTGCTGCGCGAGGTCCGCGAGGAGGTGGGCATCGCGGTCGAGCGGATCGGGTACGTCGGCAGCCAGGCCTGGCCGTTCCCGGGCTCGCTGATGTTGGGCTTCCTGGCCACCGCCGACCCGTCCGACCCGGTGCGGGTCGACCCGTCCGAGATCGCGTACGCCCGGTGGTTCACCCGGGAGGAGATCGGGGCGGCGTGCGCGGGGCGGGCCGTGGACGTGGGAGACGGGGCCCAGCTGATCCTGCCCCCGCCGTCGTCGATCGCGTTGTTCCTCATCCACCGCTGGTTGGACGGGTGGGTGGACGCCGGGCGCTGAGCACGGTCCCGGCCCGTGGCCGCCGTTGCCGCGACGGTCACAGGCCGGGAACACGGGCCGCCGTGGTCGGTGGGAGCGAATGACGCGGCGGGGGAGCCGAGCCGACCACGGCGGACGTCTGGTGGGTCAGGTGCCGGTGCGGCCGGGCCTGCGTCGGAAGGCGGGCTGCGGCTCGTTGAGCGGCAGGACCTTGACCCGTTGCTTGCCGGCCCGCACCGCGCCGACGGTGGACAGGGCCCGGGCCAGCACCAGCGCGGCCTCCCGGTCCTCGGCGTGCACGGTCTGCCGGCGCGGCTCGGGCGTGGTGGTCTCGTCGCGGAGGCGGTGGCCGTCCGCCCAGGCGGCGGCGATGTCACCGTCGGCGACGGTGCGGATGTCGGTGCGAACGATCAGGAACCGCATGAGGGTCTCCGGATGAACCGCGACGGATGAGCCGGTGTGTGGAAGTTCCACGTTCTCGTGGGTCATGTTACGCCCCGTGTTCATCCCAGCAAGTGAAACGCGCCTATTGGTTTCGAGCCTCGTCCGATCGGCGGATGCCTGGTCAGCGGGGCCGTCGGCGGATACGACGACGGGGCCGCCGGCACTGTGCCGACGGCCCCGCCCCACATTGGAGGATCAGTTCAGATCGAACTGGCCCGTCTTCGCCCCAGCGATGAAGCCGAGCCAACCGGCCCGGTTGAACAGCAGCACCGGGCCGCCCCGGTCCTTGCTGTCGCGCAGCGCGACCGCCGACGGGCCGGTGCCCAGCGGCGCGACCTCCACGCAGTTGGAGGTCTGGCTACGTGTGCTGGTACGCCACGGGGCGTCCGCCAGGAAGCTGGCGGAGACGGACGGCGTGTGGTGGATGTCGTTCATGGTTCTGCTCCTGATGTGAACCGATCCGATGGGACGAGTGGTGCCGCACGCCCCGACGGAGGGTCCCCCGTGGATCACCGATCCGTCAGTCGTCCCGAATCACGGCGACGTTGGGTCGGCGCCGTTGCCGGTCCGAACGCCACTGTGGATGCGGGTGCCGCCCCGGTCGGCCGTCCCGTCGCCTCGATCAGCCAGGAGAGGGTGTCCGAAGCGTCTAGTGCCGCCGTGCATAGCCACTCGAACACTACTTTATAGCGATTTAGCGTGATTGACTCGGTCGACATGACGTCGACGAACCCCCCTTCGATGGCCAATGTCTCCGGATCGAGCGGATCGGCGAACCGATAGAGGGAGAAGGCAGTCGGCGGAAGGTACCAATCGCCCACCTGAATGTCCCGCGGAAGCACGTGCAATGTCACGTTCGGTAGCAGGGCCAACTCACAGAGTTGGTGCAACTGCTCCTGCAGCACCTCGGGCGGCCCGGACCGACGGCCGAGGGCGGCCTCCTCCAGCACGGCCGTGTAGGTCGGCGCGTGCGGTTCGCGCGTCAGCAGCGTCTGCCGGGCCAGCCGCGCCTTGACCTCGGTCTCCAGCTCGTCGGCCGGCTCCGGCTCGCCGGCCCGCTCGCTCACCCCACGGGCCGACTGGAGTCGGACCCGTGCGTATCCGGCGGTCTGCAGCAGGCCCGGCACCAGCACCGGGTTGTACTCGGAGATCTCCGCGCAGCCCGCCTCCAGCTCGGCCCAGCTCCGCTGCTGCTGCGTCATCACCGGGAAGTTCTTCAACCAGCCGCGCATGTCGCCGGCCTCACCGGCGATCCCGAGCAACTCCTCGCGCGCGGCGGCGTCGGCGCCGTAGAGGTCCAGCAGGACGCTGACGTCCTGCGGGTCCGGTCTACTACGGCCGTTCTCAAGGCGGGACAGTTTGGACGCGGACGCCCAGCCGATCCGCTCGATGACCTGGTCGCCGGTGAGGCCTGCTATCTCACGCAGACTGCGCAGTTCGATGCCCAACCGTCGACGACGCATGATTGGGCTGGGTGCGGCAGGAGGCACAGTGTCCTCTTTCCCGTCGTCCGCCGCAGACGCGACGGTAACTGTATGAAATTCGCCCCCCACGGTCAGTATGGACGGCGCGACCGGTGTCGGAGGTTCCGGCGGGGGCGTGTCTTGCCAAAAATGGACCACGGGTACGCCGGACGATGACGGACCCGCGGTCCCAGCCTCATCGACCGCGCCCAGCCGGGCACACCACCCTGCCGGAGGGACCCATGCGCACCGTCCTGCGCCGCCCCGACTTCCGTCTCCTGTTCGGCGGCCTACTGGCCAGCATGACCGCCGAGTCGATCCTGCTACTCGCGCTCGCCATCTGGGTCAAGGACCTGACGGGCTCCGACGGGCTGGCCGGCGGCATCATCTTCGCCGTCGTCGCCCCGATGACGATGGCGCCGCTGGTCGGATGGTTCGTCGACAGGTACCCGCGCCGGCCCTTCTTCGTGGCCGCGAACGTGGTCACCGCGGTGCTGCTCGTACCGCTGTTCACCGTCCGCGACGCGGGCGACGTGTGGCGCGCCTACCTGGTCGCCGCCCTGTACGGCCTGTCCTCCATCACGCTCGGCGCGGCGCTCAGCGGGCTGATCCGGCAACTGGTGCCCGTGGAGCTGCTGGCCGAGGCGAACGGCGTGCTGCAGACCGTACGCCAGGGGTTGCGGTTGGTCGGCCCCCTGGTCGGCGCGGCGCTCTACGCGGCGCTCGGCGGGTGGGCGCTGGCCGGGGTCGGCATGCTCGGCTTCGTGACCGCCGCCGTGGTGGTGACCGCGGTGCCGAGCCCGGCACAGCCGCCGCCCGCCGTACGGCTGCGGTGGCCCGCCGAGCTTGGCGCCGGCCTGCGACATCTGACCGGTGAGCCGGCGCTGCGCCGGGCCCTCGTCGGCTACGGGCTCGGGTCGCTGGTGATGGGCTTCAGCGAGTCGCTGATCTTCGCGTACGTCGACCAGGGGCTGGACCGGGACGCCGCGTTCGTGGGTGTGCTGGTGATGGTGCAGGGCGTCGGCGGGCTGTGCGGCGGGATCTGCTCACCGGCCCTGGTCCGGCGACTCGGCGAGGTCGGCACCCTGGCCGCCGGGGTGGCGTTCTTCGCTCCGGCGGCGCTCGCGCTCGCGTACCCCGACCTGCCGCTCGGGTTCGGGGCGGTGCTGCTGGCCGGCGTCTCGCTGCCGCTGACGATGGTGGGTCTACACACGCTGATCCAGCGGCGTACGCCCCCCGCCCTGGTCGGACGGGTGGCAGCGGCCACCCAGGCGCTGGTCAGCGGGCCGCAGGCGCTCTCCATCGGCGCGGGCGCCCTGCTGGTCGGCGTCCTGGACTACCGTGCCCTGTTCGTGCTGGTCGGGGTGGCCACGCTGGCTGCCGGCGTCTACCTGTGGCGGGGCCGACACCTCAGCGCGCCGTCCGGCGGCGTGACGCGCACACCGCCGGCCCTTCCGGGGCCACGCCGCCCACTCGACGGCGGCATCGACAGCTCGGTGACCGTGGCCACCCGGCGGCCGTTCCGGCGTTGACGCGAGGCCGGACACGACGAACGGCCACCCGCGGGGGTGGCCGTTCGTCGAGGGTCGTTACGCCTGCCAGTCAGGCGCCCAGCGTCGCCAGGTGCTGCTTGACCTGCGCGATCGACGGGTTGGTCAGGGCGCTGCCGTCATCGAAACGGAGCGTCGGCACCGTCTGGTTGCCGCCGTTGACGCTCATCACGAAGTCCGCGGCCTTCGGGTCCTGCTCGATGTCGACCACCTCATACCCGATGCCTTCCCGGTCGAGCTGCGACTTCAGCCGGTGGCAGTAGCCGCACCAGGGAGTGGAATACATCGTCAGCATGATCGGATCCTCCAACCGCTCTGGCCGTCGGCTTGCCGATCAAGCCGAGGCTGTCCGCTACAACACTCGGGGGAGCTGAGATGATTCCTGGTTGTGGGGGTTCACTCAGCGTCGGAAGGCGTACTCGCCGGGCTGGACCCGGAGCAGCGCTCCGCGGTGACCGCGCCGGCCGGCCCGGTGTGCATCCTGGCCGGGGCCGGCACCGGCAAGACCCGTGCGATCACCTCCCGGATCGCCCACCGCGCGCTCTCCGGTGAGATCTCCCCCCGGCACGTGCTCGCCGTCACCTTCACCGCCCGCGCCGCCGCCGAGATGCGAAGCCGTCTCACGCTGCTCGGGGCGCAGGGCGTGCAGGCGCGGACGTTTCACGCCGCCGCGCTGCGCCAGGTGCGCTACTTCGCGCCCCGCCTGCTGGCCGGTCGCGCCATGCCCGAGCTGCTGGACAGCAAGGTGCGGCTGGTCACCCTCGCCGCCGCGCGGGTCGGCATGCGTGCCGACCGGGCTGCCGCGCGGGACCTGGCCGGCGAGATCGAGTGGGCCAAGTCGTCGCTGGTCGAGCCGGGGGACTACGTCGTGGCCGCGGCCCGCGCGCTGCGGGACACGCCGCACGAGCCGGCGAAGGTCGCCGAGGTGTTCACCGCGTACGAGCAGCTCAAGCGCTCCAACGGGGTGATCGACTTCGAGGACATGCTGCGGGCTGCGGTGTGGGGCATCGAGGAACACCCGGACGTCGCCGAACAGGTCCGGGGCCAGTACCGGCACTTCGTGGTCGACGAGTACCAGGACGTCAACCCCCTCCAGCAGCGGTTGCTGGACGCCTGGCTGGGCGGCCGTACCGACCTGACCGTGGTCGGCGACGCCAGCCAGACCATCTACTCGTTCACCGGGGCGACCTCCGCCTACCTGGTCGACTTTCCGCGCCGGCACCGCGACGCCACCGTCGTGCGACTCGTCCGGGACTACCGCTCCACCCCACAGGTCGTCGGGCTCGCCAACGCCGTCATCTCGCAGGCGCGCGGCACCGAGGCACGGCTGCGACTCGAGTTGAGCGGGCAGCGGCCCCCGGGGCCGGAACCCGACCTGCGGATCTTCACCGACGAGCCCGCCGAGGCCAACGCGGTGGCCGCGCGCTGCCGGTCGCTGATCGACGCCGGCACCCCGGCGAAGGGGATCGCCGTCCTGTTCCGGACCAACGCGCAGTCCGAGGCGTACGAGAAGGCGCTGACCGAGGCCGCCGTGCCGTACGTGGTGCAGGGCGCCGAGCGCTTCTTCGAGCGCGCCGAGGTCCGTCAGGCCATGGTCGCCCTGCGCTCGGCCACCCGGTCCATCCCCGGGGAGACCCCGCTGCCGACCGCCGTCGTCGAGGCGCTCACCGCCGTGGGCTGGGCGCCCGACACGCCCCCGGCCGGCGGCGCCGCCCGGGAACGTTGGGAGGCGCTGGCCGCGCTGGTCCAGCTCGCCGAGGAGTACGCGGCCACCCCCGAGCTGGTGCCGATCGGCGAGGCCGCGTCGGTGGAGCGCCCGGTCACCCTCACCGACTTCACCGAGGAGTTGGCCCGTCGGGCCGCGCAGCAGCACGTGCCGACGGTGGACGGGGTCACCCTGGCGTCCCTGCACTCGGCCAAGGGGTTGGAGTGGGACGCCGTCTTCCTGGTCGGCCTCGCCGAGGGCACCCTGCCCACCACGTACGCCAAGACCGTCGAGCAGGTGGAGGAGGAACGCCGCCTGCTGTACGTCGGGATCACCCGGGCCCGGCAGTGGCTCTGGCTGTCGTACGCCGCCGCGCGGTCGCCGGGCGGACGGGCCCGGCGGCCCTCGCGGTTCCTGCCTCAGTTGGACCGCTCCGGCGGCACCGAACGGGCCAGCGCCTCCACGGGCGGAACCCGGCGACCCGAGCGGCGTCGGACGCAGATCGTGTCCTGCCGGATCTGCGGCGCCACCCTGCTCGCCGGCCCGGACCGCAAACTCGGCCGCTGCCCCACCTGCCCGTCCGATATCGACGACGAGCTGCACGAACGCCTGCGCGAGTGGCGGCAGCGGGTGGCCGGCGCGCAGAAGGTCCCGGCGTACGTGGTGTTCACCGACGCCACGTTGACCGCGCTGGCGGAGCGGCGGCCCGGCCGGCCGGAGGAGTTGATCGCGATCGCCGGCATCGGCCCCCGCAAACTCGGCCTCTACGGCGAGTCGGTGCTGGCGCTCGTGGCGGGCGCGGCGGTGGACGACGTCTGCCCGGAGAAAACTTTCGAAATCTCGTCGTAAATTCGTTTGCCCTCGCGCCCAGGCGAGGAATAACCTCAGGACACACCACGCGAGCGGCGCCATTCCGGCTGCTCACGAGGGTTGGTCCAGTCGATCCGAGGAACGTGAGGGAGGTGGCACCCGTGAAGATCTTCACCTATGAGCGTCTGGCGGCGATGCCGTCTGTCTGCGCTCCGAAGTCGGCTGTCCGGGTGGCTCTTGTGGCCACTCGACCGTGGGCTCCGCAGGTGCACCAGGTTCAGGCCGAGCTGATCCTGACCGTCGCGCCGAATGCCGGAGTCGAGGGGACCAGTGGCTTCACGGGCATGGGCATCGATGGCGCCAAGAAGCGTACGGATGTCCGCGGCGTTCCACCTCGAGGTAGACCGGTCTGAATCTCAGACACCGGCTCACCTCGAGGCCGCGGAACCCGATTACCGGGATCCGCGGCCTCAGTTTTTTGCCCCGCCGTAAGTACGTCGGAATGCGATCCACGAGATCGAAGTGAGAGAGAGGTGACCGGGAGATGAGTCTGGCGTTGGCCCCCATCGACGTGAGCGTCGAGTTGGAGGCGAACCTGCCCTGCCGGAAGTTCGACCCCGACCTGTGGTTCTCCGACTCGCCTGCCGAGCTCGAGCTGGCCAAGTCGCTCTGCGGGGACTGCCCGCTGCGCGTCGAGTGCCTGGCCGGGGCGGTGGAGCGAGCGGAGCCGTGGGGCGTCTGGGGCGGCGAGATCTTCGAGCGTGGCGCGGTCGTTCCGCGCAAGCGGCCCCGTGGCCGTCCGCGCAAGGAGGACGTCGCTCGTGACGCCGCGCTCCGGGTCGAGGCCGAGGCGCGCCTGGCGGCCAGTGGGCTGTCCGAGGTGCGAGGCGCGGTCCGGCTGGCAGCCTGACATGTTCCCGACCAGTTCCAACGACGCCGGTGTCACACCGGCAGTGAGTGAGAAGACGATGTTGAACGTTCCGAGTGGCGCCTACGAGATGCAACTACTCCACGAAGCGCTGACCAGGGCTCGAATGCGCCGGCCTCAGGCCGGTCGTACCACCACGAGCACTGAGGCAACCCGATCCGCCCGTACCGTCGCCATGAACAGCCGTCGCCAGTCGGCGCGCGACCTGGGCGTTCTCTAGTGCCTGGCTGATAAGGACGGACTCCGCCGCAGGCCGGCCAGTTCTTATCAGCCAGGCACTGGTACCACCCCGCGCAGAAGGGCGGGTGCCGACCGGCACCCGCCCTTCCTCATGTTCTCAGGCGACCGGTGCGAAGCCGGGCAGCCAGCGTTCCAGGATGCTCCGGTACGGGGCCTTGGCCTCCAACTGGCAGAGCACCCCGATCGACCCGAGCGTCACCCGGTGGATGAGCAGGTACGACGGTGGCAGGTTGAGCTTCCGGCTCAACTGGTACGTGGGGGATCGGGGGCTGGCCAGCCGGGCTGCCTCGGCGCGTAGCCAGGCCCGGGTGAACCGGAACCCGTCGGCGGCGATGGGCTCCAGCATCGGGCGGAGGAAGTCGAGGACCCCCTCGGCGTCGATCTCGTCGGTGGCCCCGATGAACCCCTCGTCCCGCAGCCCCGCCACCACGCCGTCCGCGTCCCCGCGCAACGCCCGCCCGGCGATGAGGCCGATCGGCTCCGGCGTGCCCTCCGGCATCCGGGCGACCGCGCCGAAGTCGATCACCCCGAGCCGGCCGTCCGGCAGGAGTCGGAAGTTGCCGGGGTGCGGGTCGGCGTGCAGCAGACCCGCCCGCTGGGGTGCGGACAGGTGCAGCGTGGCCATCAGCCGGCCGGCCTCGTCCCGCTGCTCCTCGCTGCCGTCCCGGATGATGTCGGCCAGCGGTGTGCCCGTCACCCACTCGGTGACCAGCACCCGGGGCGACGCGGAGACGACCCCCGGGATGTAGATCTCGTCGTCGTCGGCGTACGCGGCGGCGAAGGCGCGCTGCGACTCGGCCTCCAGCTCGTAGTCCAACTCCTCGGTGATCCGCTCGCGGAGCTCGACGAGGAGCGGCTTGACGTCGAGGCCCGGTTGGATGGCCCGGAACATCCCGCCGAGGCGGGAGAGCTGCTTGAGGTCGGCGAGGAGCGCGTCACCGGCCCCCGGGTACTGGATCTTGACCGCCACGTCGCGGCTGTTCGGCTCGCCGGACGGGCCGTACCCCGGCTCCCGCCACCGTGCCCGGTGCACCTGCCCGATGCTCGCCGCGGCGGCCGGGGTGTCGTTGAACTCGACGAACCGGTCGCGCCAGTCCGGGCCGAGCTGCTCGGCCAGCACCTTGTGCACGCTCGCGGCGGGCAGCGGCGGCGCAGCCTCCTGAAGCTTGGTCAGCGCCTGCCGGTAGGGCGCGGCGATCTCTTCCGGAAGAGCCGCCTCGAAGACCGACAACGCCTGGCCGAACTTCATCGCTCCGCCCTTGAGCTGCCCCAACACGCTGAACAACTGCTCGGCGGTGCGCTGTTGGATCTCTGCCGAGATGACGTCGGAGGCGAGCCCGGTGACGCGCTTACCCATGCCGAGGACGGTCCGACCGGCGAAGCCGAGCGGCAGAGCGGCGAGCTTGGCGGTCCGGGAAACGGCCCGGCGCGGGATGTCGGTCACTTCGCCATTGTTACCGACCGGAGGGCCCCGCTGCTGCCGTGCGGCCGGGCTGGTGCGTACGCCCGGCTCCGCGAACACTCGCACGCCGGGTGCGGCGGCCAGCCCCGGCGTCGGAACCGGCCCGCGCCGGAGATCTCCACAGCGCCCCCCAGCGTCTCGGGCTGCCCGCCGTCGAGGTGCGCCAGGGCCTCCGCCACCGCGTATCCGATCGCCGCGAACAGGGTGCCGGTCGCGCCGGCGATCACCGGCCGCGCCGCAGCCAGCTGAGCGGCGAGCCCTGGCCAGGCCGGGTCGCGGTCGGCCCGGTGCAGCTCGACGCAGCGCAGACACGGCCCGGCTGGCGGACGGACCAGCGGCCCGATCACCGGTACGCCCTCGCGGACGGTCACCATAAGGTGCGGTTGGCGGCGCTGGGCGAGGCCGGCCGCGAGCAGCGCGGGCGGACGGTCCGCGCCGAACTGGATCACCAGATCCATCCGGGCGGCCCGGACCGGGTGGGTGCCGGTGCCCGGCGCTACGCGGTCGACCGCCGCCCGGATCGCCGGGGCCAGTGGCCGGCCCAACTCGCTTGCGGGAATGCCCGTCCCGATCAGGTCGATCGGTCGTACCGGGCCGCTGAGGTGCGGGATCACCTGGCCGACGCCGGCCTGGGCCAGTGCCAGCGCCAGTGGTCCGCCGAGGGCCCCGCCGCCGGTGAGCAGCACCCGGGCCGCCCGCCGACGGCGCAGGACCTGTGCCGGGGTGCCGGGTAACCGGGCTGCCGCCAGCGCCAACGCTCCGGCCTCGGCGGCGAGCCGGGCCCGGACCGGCCCGGCCAGGTCGCGGGGGAGCAGGGTGTGCGCCGGCACCAGCAGGCCCGCCGCGCGCAGGGCGTCCAGCAGCGTACGAGCGTCGTCGGCGGCGACCTGGGCGGCGCCGGCCTCGGTCAACACTTCCCGCTCGCTGCGGGTGCCGTCGAGCAGGTCAAGCAGGTGAGCGGTGCGCGGATTGGTCAGCTCCACCAGCACGGCGGGCCCGGGGCCGAGGCCGATCTGCAGGGTGTGCCGATCCCGCCAGAGCCGGCTGAGGCCGGGCAGCAGGGTGGGACGAGGCAGCGGCGTACGACTCATGGTGACGAATCGTGACCGCATCCATGCGCTCGGTCGATCGTTGTCCACAGGCGGCCGGGGCCGTATCCAGCCTTGTCCACAGGATCTGCGGGGTTATCCACAGGCCACTGCGCGTGCTGTCGGCCACCCGACAGAGTCACCTACGTCGGGACGGCAACGGGGGCGGGGGGGGCCGGGGGGGGGGCCCCCCCCCCCCCAACCGCAGCCGGGGGCCAAGAGCCTTACCAGCAAAAGGGAGAGCGGTGTTTGCCGAT
>NZ_JBITDT010000021.1:101671-102029 GCF_044454415.1 Micromonospora sp. NPDC051543 | reverse complement strand
TGCCCCCGCGCGCCCCGGGTTTCTTACCCGTGGTCTTGTACAGGGGGGCGTTTTCGGACCCCCACCCGCACCACCACCCCGGGTCAGGTGGGCGCAGGCCGGGATGTGGGGCCAGACCGGGACGGCCGTGCCCGGGTGGGGCCGGGATGTGGGCCGAGCCGGGCCGGCCGGGCCTGCGCCGGGGCCGGGCGCGGGAGGCCGGGTGGGAGGGGTGCGGAGGGTGGGAGGGGGTGCGGAGGGTGGGAGGGGGTGCGAGAAGGGCGGGGGGGGGGGGGGGGCGCGCCCCCGATTGGGTTTGGGGGGGGTGAAAAAGAGTGTGTTTATGGCCCGGTGGAGCGGCAGGGCCGGGGGCCCCGCC